>NZ_CP009455.1:682914-1365829 GCF_000759535.1 Pseudomonas cremoricolorata
GATTGGCATGCCTGTTTGCGTCACAGGCTGTGACGCGTGTGGTGATCAGGGGCAGGAATTCGATTGGATGGGTCGGTCGGGGGAAGGCTTGCGAGTGGATGAGTGCTGTGGTCACACCCGACGGTACTGCTGGGCAGGGCTGCGAGGCGAGTCGGGATCGGTCATCTCGATCAAGCCTGCGGCCAGTGCGGGCTTGAGATAGTTCTTGTTGAACGTCGCCCGATGCGCCAGACCAAGGCGTTGCATCAATTCGCTGGCTTTGAGTGCAACCCCAGGGGTCAGCACGGCCAACAGCTTCGCTACTTGGTCGCTTACTTGTACGTTTACTTGGTCGCTTACTTGTACGGTCACGTGCTCGCTGTCGCTGGCCTCGCGCAGCGCCTGCTCCAGCGCTTCAAGCATGAACACCACGAACGGCGTAGCCTCAGCGGCCTGATCCGCTGAAGCCAATGCTGCGGAGTAAGCCTCCTGCCGGGCGCAGATCACCGATTCCACTGGCAGGTAAGCCAGGACCGGACGCCAGCGGCTGAGAATCAAGGTTTGCCACAACCGTCCCATCCGCCCATTGCCATCGGCGAAGGGGTGGATGAACTCGAATTCGTAGTGGAAGACACAACTGTTGATCAACGGCGGCCAGTCACTGCTCGCCAACCAGCCCAGCAGATCCTGCATCAGCGAGCTCAAGCGACTGGCGGGAGGGGCCATGTGCAACAGGCGTTGTTCTCGATAGATCCCAACGCCGCTGTTGCGCAGTTGGCCTGCGTCATCGATCAAGCCATGCATGAGCAGACGATGCGCGGCCAGCAGATCGTTCAACCGTGCAGGATTCCAGCCCGGCATCGCTTCGTAGGCCTGGAAGGCGTTGCGCACTTCCTGAATTTCCCGCGGCAGCCCAAGCACACGTTTGCCATCCAGCACAGCCGTCACTTGCTCGACATCGAGGGTATTGTTTTCGATGGCCAGCGAGGCCTGGATGGTGCGAATGCGGTTGCCGCGCCGCAACTGCGGGGCCATGGCCGCTTCGCGCCTGGCGGTCAGCACCCCGACCTGCTCGCTGATGTCGGCGACCAGCGCGAGCATGCGTGGGGTGATAGTCAGTGGGGGCTGGTAAGACTTCATGGTTGGCACTCTGGAGCGCTGAATATCGGAGCGCATCCTATCACTTGCGGGTTTGCTGGTAAGGCTTCAATCAGGCACGGGTTCTAGCCACTCTCGTCTCCGCGGTGGCTGCTCATGTCGCTAAAACCCCTTTTCAGCGACACGTTCTTCACTTGAGCCTAGTGGCACCGCTCTGCAATGGCGGTAGTGGCGATATGCCTCCATCTGGTCGGTGGGCACTGGGACGAAGTGTCAGAGAATTCCGAATCTTTCTGCGAATGCTTCAGGTCCCGAGACTAGAGATTTATCCTACCGACGCTGCAGCCGTTTCAATATTGCCGGCCAAGTTCATAGGGACTAGCTTCCCCAAGTCGCCCCGATTGGCGACGGGGTGTGAGAGCCCGGTGATGCATCGTGCCAGTGTTATGGCAGCCGTTCGTGGGCAGGCTTCGGCCTGGCCGGAATTCCGATGCTCGCCGGTCTCTCACCCCGCGAGCGGCTGCCACCCAGGATTTTGTGAGAGGAATCTGTCTGGCAGCTCCTGCTAAGACATCGGAGTTCACTCATGAAAAAGCTCGTCCCCGATCCACCCCGCAAACTCATCCACACCCCCTACTTGTCCATCCACAGCGACCTCAGCCCAGAGGATGCCCTGGCCTACGCCGCGCAACTGCTGCGCAGCATCGAAGACGTTCTCGACGAATACTGCCTGGCCAGTGCAGGCGCGCCCGGTGTGGGCATGCTGATCGGCGCTGCGCATGCGGCGCGTACCGGTCAGGCGTTGCTGGGGCATGCGTTGCAGCCGCCAACGCCCGTGATCCCCGCACTCCAGACGACGCCCTGAACGACAACGGCCCGTAAAGACGGGCCGTTGCTGTATACGCCGAGCGTTACGCCGAAGCGTCAGGGGCCGGCGTGCCGCCCTGCAACAGCAACATGCTCTGCGGCGACGACAAGGCAATGCCTTCTTCGCGCAGACGGCCGAGGATGGTGAACAGCAGGTCGCTACGGGCACCCGAGACCTGCCGCGGGCCAGCCACGTAGCCGCTGACCGCCAGCACCATGCCGGCGGCGGTGATGTCCTTGAAGCTCACCGACGGCGCCGGGGCGTCGAGGATGCCTTCGTGCTCGTGGTACGCGGTCAGCAGCAGTTCGCGGACCTTGTTGGCATCGGTGTCCAGCGGCAGGGTCAGGGTGATGCCGACCACGCCCAAGGCGTTGGCCATGGTCACGTTGCGCACGTTCTGCGAGATGAACTGCGAGTTGGGCACGATCACCGTCGAGCGGTCGGACATCTGGATTTCCGTGGCGCGCACGTTGATCCGGCGAATGTCGCCCTCGACCCCGGCCAGGCTTACCCAGTCGCCGACCTTGACCGGCCGCTCGGTGAGCAGGATCAGGCCGGAAATGAAGTTCTGCACGATCTGCTGCAAGCCGAAACCGATACCCACCGACAGCGCACTGACCACCCAGGTCAGGCTGGTGAGGTTGATGTGCAGGGTCGACATCACCAGTGATGCCAGGAACAAAAAACCGATGTAGCCGACCAGGGTCACCAGCGAGGCACGCATGCCGGCGTCCATGTCGGTGTCGGGCAGCAGGCGTTCGCCCAGCCAGCGCTTGAGCACACGGATGGCGAACAGGCCGCCGAAGAAGATCGCCACGGCAAGGAAGATGTCGGTGGGCATCAGGTTGAGGTTGCCGAGCAGCTTGCCACCGCTGCCGTCCCACTCTCCCAGGCTCATCAGCAGCTCGCCTGGGCTGGTGCCGGACGGCAGGAAGGCGAACATCGCCGCGATGAACAGCATCAGGGTGCGACCGACGCCGGCAAGAATGGTGCTGGCCTGGGCCTGGTGGCGGTGTTGCAGCCCCAGCGCCGAGGCCAGTGCCAGGCCACCGGGTTGACGCGGCGAGAGCAGGTTTTCGCAGAGGTCGCCGAACACCGTGACCATCAGGTAGGCGCAGGTGGCGACCACGCTGATCCACAGCAACTTGGCGGTGAGGAAGTAGGCCAGGGTCAGGAAGCCGGTGAGCAGCGCGACGATGATCACCAGCACCCACACCAGCATGACGAACGGAATCAGCCCGGCCAGCCCTGATGGACGCGGCAGGTCGTGCCGCCGGCGGCTGCGGCGGTAGCACACCAGTGCGCCCAGGAACAGGCCCGAGACCACCAGCGCGGTCAGGCCGTTGCTGGCCAGGGTCAGCGCCAGGCTGGTGCCGATCACGCTGTTGATGCGCTCGACGGTGAGCAGCAGCATCAGCGCCAGGGCCAGCGCCTGGGGGAACCAGCCCAGGGCGCTGGCGATTTCATCGGGGATCGGCGGCAGGCGCCAGGACGGGCGTTGCAGCATCAGCATGGCGCGGCCAAGCCCGGCGATGAAGGCGCTGAACACCACCAGGGTGAGGATGTGGTCGGTCAGGCTGGTCAGGTCGGTGCTGAGTTCGGCGCTGGTCTCAAGACCCCAACGCACCAGCGACACCGCGCCCCCGATGGTGCTCAGGGTCGCCAGGCTGACGCCCAGGGCCAGGGCGCTGCGGCGCAGGCGTCCTTCCGGCAGCCAACGCACCACCAGGTAGGCCAAGGCCTTTTCCAGCAGGCGGCGACCCAGCGTCCACACCAGTACGGCGGCCAGCAGGCTGCTGAGGAACAGCCAGCGATGCTCTGCACTGAAGGCGCTGGCCACGGCCTCGGCGGCGTCGTTGCGCAGGGTGGCCAGACGCGCCACGTCTTCATCGGTGGGGCGCACCAGGCTCGACCAGAACGCCGGACTCAGCGGGCTCGCGGCGCGGCTGGTGATCTGCGAGTTGAACAGGCTGCGGCGCAGGTTGACGATCTGCGTCGACAGGTCACGGGCCGACTGGGCAAGGTCGGTGGCCTGCTTCTGTTCGGCTTGCAACGACTTTTGCTGGACAGTGAGCTGTTTGCGCTGCTGGGTCAGGGTGTCGGGCTCATCGGCCTGGGGCGAGCCGACCACGCTCAGCTGATCGGCGACCCGCTGCACATCGGTGGTGCGTTGGGTGGCAAGATCCGCAGCCTGACGCTGTACTTGCAGCGCGGCCTGGCGCAGTTGTGACAGCAGGTCATCGTTGGCGCTGCTGGTGACACCCTGGCGCACCTGATCGAGGCGCGCGCCGAGCTGCTCGAGGCTGGCGTTGTCCTCCAGGCTCTGCTGCTCGACCACCGCCGGGCGCGGCGCCGGGTCGGCAGTGGCCGCCCAGGCGGGCATGGCGACCCACAGCAACAGGGCCAGCAGCCCCATGCAGAAACGGTCAAGGCGGATGGGCCTCATCGGTTGGTCCTCTTTACGGTGTTACGTGTTGAATGAATTCGGGGGGCTGTTCACAACCCTGAAGCGGCTTCAGCCGCGAAGGCCGGCGACGCCGGCTAGGGTTCTCGGAGCCAGAGCAGAGGCTCAGGACTTGCCCTTCTTGCGCGGCCCGCCATTGAAACTGGGCACCTTGCGCACCGGTTTGACCGCCGGCGCGTCCGATCCACTGCTGTCCATCCACTTGCCCAGACCGCGCTTGGCAGCGGTTTCCTTGGGCTTTTTCGGTTTCTTCGGTTTCTTGATCACCTGGCCACTGGCATCGGTCTGCGGCACGCGGTGGTCGGGGATGAAATCGGGCTCGTCATGCCGTGGCAAGGTCTGGCGGGTCAGCACTTCGATGGCGGCCAGCAGTTGCACTTCATCGGCGCACACCAGCGAGATTGCCTCGCCGCTGTTGCCGGCACGGCCGGTACGGCCGATGCGGTGCACGTAATCTTCGGCGACGATCGGCAGGTCGAGGTTGACCACCAGCGGCAGGTCATCGATGTCCAGGCCGCGGGCGGCGACATCGGTGGCCACCAGCACCTGGATTTCCCGCTGTTTGAAACTGTCCAGGGCGCGCTGGCGGGTGGCCTGGGGGCGGTCGCCGTGGATGCCGTCGGCCTTGATGCCCTCGCCCTGCAGGCGCTCGACCAATTGATCGACGCCGTTGCGGGTCTTGGCGAACACCAGCACCTGGCCCCAGCGTTTCTTGCGCAGCAGGTGGCAGAACAGGTCGGCCTTGCGCTTCTTGTCGACCGTCACCAGCCATTGCTTGACGGTACTGGCGGTGACGTTGCGCGGGCTGACTTCGATGCTCAGCGGGTCGTTCAGCGCAAGGCCTGCGAGCAGACGGATCTGCTCGGAGAAGGTCGCCGAGAACAGCAGCGTCTGGCGCTTGCGCGGCAAGGCGGCGTACACCGCCTGCAGCTCTTCGGCAAAGCCCAGGTCGAGCATGCGGTCGGCTTCATCGAGCACCAGGGTCTGCACCTGACCGAACTTCAGCGCGTTCTGGCGGAACAGGTCGAGCAGACGCCCGGGGGTCGCCACCAGCAGGTCGACACCGCGGCGCAGGCGCATCATCTGTGGGTTGATGCTGACACCGCCGTACACCGCATAGGTGCTGAGCGGCAGGTGCTCGGCGTAGGCGCGCAGGTTGGCGTGAACCTGTTCGGCCAGCTCGCGGGTCGGCACCAGCACCAGCGCGCGGATCGAGTTGCTGGCGACTTTTTCCCCTTCCATCGCCAGACGCTGCAGCAACGGCAGGCCGAAACCTGCGGTCTTGCCGGTGCCGGTCTGCGCCGCGGCCATCAGGTCACGGCCGGCCAGCACGGCAGGAATGGCCTTGGCCTGAATCGGCGTGGGGGTGGTGTAGTCCATCTGCTGCAAGACGTGCAGCAGCGGTTCGATCAGGCCGAGGTTGGCGAAAGTCATGGCAATACCGTCAGGGGTTCAGCGAAGCCGGCAAGTTTACCGCAACGCCCTGCCCTACTTGCACATTTTGCCTTCCACCGGGACCACCGGCGCGCGCCGCCATTGCGGCAGGCCAATCAGCACCACCGCGCCGATGATCACCGCCATGGCCAGGCATTCCTCGACGCCTACCTGCTCGCCAGCGAAGACGATGCCGAGCAGCACCGCCACGGCCGGGTTGACGTAGGCGTAACTGGTGGCCGCCGCCGGACGCACGTGCTTGAGCAGGTACATGTAGGCGCTGAAGGCCAGAATCGAGCCGAACAGAATCAGGTAGATCAACGCGCCCCAACCCGCGGCGCTGGGCGCCTGGGTCATGCGTTCGCCGCTCAGGGCACTGGCCAGCAGCAGGATCGCGCCGCCCCAGAGCATCTCGCAGGCCGCCGCCATGGCGCCCTGGGGCAGCGGTAGGCGTTTGCTCCACACCGAGCCGAACGCCCAGGCCGCCGCAGCGAAGAGGATCAGCACCGCGCCCATGGGGCTGGCTTGCAGGTTGGAGCCCAGGTTGAGCAGGCCGATACCGGCCAGGCCCAGCAGAATGCCGGCCCATTCCAGGCGCGAGTTGCGGTAGCCGAACAGCAGCCCGAAAAGCAAGGTGAACAGCGGCACCGTGGCCACCGCCAGCGCCGCGACGCCGGACGACACCCCGGCGTGCTCGGCCAGGGTCACGCCGCCATTGCCGCAGCTGAGCAGCAGAAAACCGATCGCCCCGGTCGCCCGCCACTGCGGCCAGCTCGGCGCAGGAGCGCCGCGCCAGCGCAGAAAGCCATACAGCAGCGCGCCAGCGATGACGAAGCGCACCCCGGCCATCAGCATCGGTGGCCAGGATTCGACACCGATGCGAATCATCAGGTAGGTGGAGCCCCAGACGACATACAGGGCAAAGAACGCGCCGATCAACAACAGCGGGAAACGACGGGGGGCAGGCATGACGGATTACTCGGGTTCCGTTGACGGGTAAGCCCAGTGTACGGCCCCCACGCTGCTGCGGCCCGTAACAATACGCAACTAAATCACCTGCACACTTGTGGATGACTCAGTTGCGCAAAAGCAGTCTTCCTTCCACCGGCACGTAGCGGCTGGCGGCGCGTACCAGCGACATCGCGGTCAGCCCCTGCACGCCGTACACCACCGCTTCCACGCCATGACGCTCGATCACCCGCTGCAACAGCAGATCGAAGTCGCCGTCACCGGAGGCCAGCACCACCTGATCGACCCGGCTCGCCGCATCGACCACATCGAGGGTGATGCCCACGTCCCAGTCGCCCTTGGCCGACCCGTCGCTGCGCTGAATATAGGGCTTGAGGCGCACGTCGAAACCCAGGTTGCGCAAAATCTGCTGGAACTGCCGCTGCTTGGGGTCGCCACGGTCGATGGCGTAGGCCACCGCCTCGACGATCGTGCCCTCGGCACTGACCTCGGCCCACAGCGCCGCGTAATTGAAATGACAACCGTGCGCCTGGCGCACGGTGTAATAGAGGTTCTGCACGTCGGCGAACAGCGCGATCTTCTTCATCGTCACTCCTGTAGGCGACCCGGCCTGGCGGCTAAGTCGCGGAGTATGCCAGAGGCATCAGATGAACGAGTCGTCGTCGGAGAAGAAGCCGCCATCGTCGTTGCCGTAGTCGGTGTCGGCAAAGCCGCCCTGACCGTTGCCGTAGTCAGCGTTGTCGGCCACCTGCTGCTGGCCAGCCTGATCGTGCCAGCCGCCTTGCTCGCTGGCCGGCGCCGGGGCCTCTTCGATCACCTCCACCACTTCCTGGGGCTGCGAGCCATGGTTGAACAGGCTGCTGATGCCCTGGGCCAGCAGCACACCACCGGCCACGCCCGCGGCGGTCTGCATGGCGCCGCCAAGGAAACTGCCGGCAGCCCCACGCGCAGGTGCGGCTGCGGGGGCGGCCTGGGCAGCGGCGGGCGCGGCGCTCTGCGGGCCGTCGCGCCAGCCGCCGCCATTGGGCGCCGAAGTAACCGGCCGTGCTGGCGCCTGAGCTGGGGCTGACGGAGCAGCCTGGCGGTTGTTGGCGCCGAACAGGCTGGAGAGGAAACCACCGCCGCCGCCTGCGTTGCTGCTGTCGCGGGGCTCGGCCTTGGCCTGTTGCAGCTCGGCCTGGAGCTGTTTGTTCTGCTCATCCAGGCGCTTGAGCGCCGCTTCCTGCACCAGAATCGCCTGGGCCATGTAGTACGGCGCGGCCGGCTGCTGACGCAGGTGCGCTTCGATGCACGCCTGGGCCTGGGCATCGCGCGGCTGGGCCGGGTCCTCGGCCTGGCGGATACGGCCGAACAGGCCATCGATCAAACGTTGTTCTTCAGTGTTCATCGGGGCTACCTCATGGGCGCGAACAGGACATCGGACGCGATCAAGATGGGGGGGCTGACGCAGCGCTTCAAGCACTGCGGCGATGAAACTTTCTTCAGCCGCGCAGCGCTCTGGGCTACAGTGGCGCCCTGCTTTCCGGCCATGCGATGTTGACTGATGAATCCCTATAGCGTTCTGCGCGACTCCCTGCATTTCTTCCGCCTGCACCTGCTCGGCATCGCCCAGCTGTGCCTGCCCGTGGTGGTGCTCGAAGCCTTCTTTACCCAGTTAGTGCTGCAACAACTGGGCGATCAGGCCAGCCCGACCTATGCCATGCTCACCAGCCTGGTGTTCTACCCGCTGTACACCGCAGCGTTGATTCTTTACCTCGACACCCGCAGCAGCGGCCAGGACATCGCCAAGCGTGACCTGATGGCGCGGGCGGTGCAGTTGTGGCCGCAGATGGCCGTGCTGATTCTGATCAGCTCGCTGCTGATCATGGCCGGTCTGGTGCTGCTGATCTTCCCCGGCGTGTGGATCATGATCAACCTGGCCTTCGCCGAGTTCCTGCTGGTGCTGCGCGGGCGCTCGGTGATGGAATCGATGCGCGAGAGCGCGAGCATGACCACCGGGCATTTCCTGCGCATCCTGACCTGCATGCTCGCGGTGGTCGCGCCACTGTGGTTGCTCGACGGCCTGCTGCTGATGGCCTTCCCGCAGCCACAGCCTGGCGTGGGGCTGCTGCTCGACAGCCTCAGCGGCTTCCTGCAACTGTTCAGCACCGTGGTGCTGTACCGACTGTTCATGCTGCGCGAAGCCGAGGCGGCCAAGGCCTGACGCCACGGCGGCGGCAGTCGGCTGAAATGCCCTGACTGCCGCTGCCCAGGGCCTTGCCCACGTGCTGCGCGTTAGCACATGTGTACTATTCCCATCGCCCTACCCCCTCCCGATACTCCCTCTGTTGACAATTCTCAGAATGGAAACGCCCACGCCCGGCGCGCCGCCGCGTGCGTGGCCTCTACGGAGTCTCTGGAGTCGCTATGAAGCCCCTTTTCACACTTTCCCCGCTGGCGTTCGCGGTCACGCTGAGCGTGCTGCCCAATGCCCATGCCGCCCAACATTACGTGCTCAACAACGGTGCTGAGACCTGGAGCAGCGACCGCGGCTACGACAGCATCTCGGTGATCCCCAACGCCGGCCTGACCTCGACCCTGACCATCAACAACGGCGCCACCGCCACCAGCCAGGGCGGGCGCATCGGCGGTCGCGCCGACAACAACGCGCCGATCGCCATGGGCGTGCTGGTGGTCGAAGGTGCCGGCAGCCGCTGGCTCACCCCGCGCAACAACGCGGTGCTGGGCAACACCGTGCTGATCGGCGGCGCGGCGCAGGGCACGCTGAACGTGCTCAACGGCGGTGAAGTGTCGGTGCGTGACCTGCAACTGGGCGACAACGGCAGTGCCGGCAACGGCGATTCGCGGGCCAATCTGCTGGTCGACGGCAAGGACTCGCTGGTCGATGTGGTGAACCTGCGTTCGGGCGGCACGTTCGTCTACGACACGCGGATCAACCTGCAGAACGGTGGGCGGATCAAGAGCGATCAGGTGGCCATGGTGTCGATCACCGAGATGTCCGGTGCAGGCACGCGCTGGGACAACAGCGGCAACTTCCGCAGCCGTCACGACCTGACCCTGAGCAATGGCGCGGTACTGGCAAGCGACACCATGCAACTGGGCGGTGGGGTGGTCGGCGGCAGCACCAACATCACCCTGACCGGTGAAGACACGCGCCTTGAGACGCGCACGCTGAAGCTGGGCGACACCACCCGTACCGCCAACCTGATGTTGGCCGACGGCGCCCTGCTCAAGAGCACCGAGGGCGTCGACATTTCCGTCGAGACCGCCACCCTGTCGTCGGGCCACGGCACCCTGGCGTTTGGCGGCGAGGTCACCCGCGATGACAACCGCACCGAATACGACGCCCTCACCGCAGGCGCCGCCCGCGCCGCGGGGCGAATCGATCCGGCCAGCGACCTGCGCTTCGGCACCGGCCCGGCGACCGGCGCCATCGCCTTCAACCACACTGGCGAACTGCAGTTGAGCAACAAGATCAGTGGCGCGGGCCGGCTGTACAGCTTCAGCGGTGATACCACCCTGAGCGGCGACCTGAGCGGGTTGTCCGGCGGCACCATCGTGCGCGGTGGTCGCCTGGTGCTCGACAGCGATATCGACCAGAGCAACCCGCGTGGCACGTCGGCCTTCAGCGTCGGCAACGGCACCCTGGTGGTCAACGGCAAGATCGGCCACGACACGCCGTCTGGCACCTACAGCAACAGCGGCCAGGTTCTGGCCGGCGGTGTGCTGGCCGGTACCGGCCAGGTCGGCGCCACCCAGGTGTTCGCCGGCGGCACCTTGTCGCCAGGCGAAGGCCAGATCGGCACCCTGACCATCAACGGCAACCTGGACATGGATGAAGGCTCGCGATACGCCGCCGACATCGCCGGCAACGGTGGCTCGGACCGGGTCAATGTCACCGGCGCTGCGACCCTGCGCGGCACCCGCGTGGACGTCACCACCCTCAACGATGCGCAGAGCTACACCACCGGCCAGACCTACACCCTGCTGTCGGCCAAGGACGGCATCGTCGCAATCGACAGAGAAGGCAAGGCCTACGCCGAAGCCTTCAGCAACTCGGCGTTCCTCAACGTCAGCCTCAAGCGCACCGACAACGACCTGAACCTGGTCATCGCACAGAAGGACACCACCCCCGAACCGCCAGTTGAGCCACCGGTAGAACCACCAGTCGAGCCGGAACCGCCGGTCGAGCCGCCGGTCGAGCCTCCCGTCGAGCCGCCGGTCGAGCCTGAGCCACCGGTCGAACCGCCGGTCGAGCCGCCTGTGGAGCCGGAACCGCCGGTCGAACCACCGGTGACCCCGCCGGTTGAACCCGAGCCACCGGTCGAGCCGCCCGTAGAGCCCGAACCACCGGTACAACCACCGGTTCAGCCGCCAGAAACCGGCGGCAAGCCCGGTATTTTCCAGACCGTCGCCCGCACCGGCAACCAATGGAACACTGCCGGTGCGCTGAGCCAGCTGCGCCAGAGCGGCGCGCCGCTGCGCCTGTACAACAACCTGCTGATCCTCGATGCCGACAGCGCCCGCAACGCCATCGATCAACTCTCCGGCGATTACCACAGCAGCACCTCGACCGCGCTGATCGCCAACAGCCAGGTGGTCTCCGGGGTACTCGGCACGCGCACCCGCAGCCTGCTCGACAATGGCCGTATCAGCATGCCGGTGGGCGCTTCGAACCTCGCTCCTGAAGCCTCGTCGGGGCACAACGGCGCCTGGGTGCAGACCTTCGGCAACTGGTCGCGCCTGGACGGCAACAACGGCGCCAGCGGCCTCAAGCAGCGCACCGGCGGCGTGCTGATCGGTGCCGACGGGCGCATCACCCAGGACTGGAGCGCCGGTGTCTATGGCGGCTACAGCCGTTCGAAGTTCGACGCCGACGACCGCGACGCCAAGGGCAACAGCGACAACTACCACCTCGGTGCCTACACCGGTGCGCAGTTCGACGCCCTGCGCCTGAGCGCAGATGTCGGCTACACCTGGCATGAGCTGGACAGCAAGCGCAACGTAGCCTTCGCCGGCTTCAGCGACCACCTCAAGGGTAAGCGCGATGCCAGCACCTTGCAGGCCAGTGGTGAGGCGGCCTACCGCATCGGCCTGGGCGCGGTGGCGCTGGAACCGTTCGTTGGCGTGTCCTACGTCAAGTACGACGCCGACAGCTTCCGCGAGAAAGGCGGCGCGGCGCGGCTGCGCGTGTCCAGCGACAAGCAGGACACCTGGTTCTCCACCGCAGGCCTGCGTGCCTCGACCCGCACCAGCATCGCCGAGCACCAGACCGACCTGTACGGCTCGCTGGGCTGGCGCCGTGCCTACGGCGACCTGGACCCGCGCAACGAGCAGTCCTTCGCCGGCGGCCCGAACTTCGAAGTGCAGGGCATCGCGCAGACGCGCAATGTGGCACTGACCGAAGTGGGGGCGAAAATGCGCCTGAACAGCCAGACCGACCTCGACCTGTCGTACCAGGGCCAGTTCGGCAGCGACACGCGCTTCCACTCGGTGAACGCCGGCGTCACGGTTCGCTTCTGACCCTTCAGGGCGGCCGTTCTGGCCGCCCTTCAGTCCTCCTGGCTGCGAGCGCGGTGCTCTACTGCGCTCACGCCTTCACAGCATTGGCGCGCGTTGCTCGGCCATCACCTTGACCTGCTCGAGCAGCACCGCACGCAATTCAGGTGGCCGCACCGGCTTTGCCAGCACCCAGATATCGAGGCTCTCGACCAGGCGGCGGATACGCTCGATTTCATGGCCGGTCATGATCATCGCCGGCACCTGCCAACCGCGCTGCTGACGAATCGCCGCGATGCACTCGGCACCGGAAATCTTCGTCCCCAGGTCGAAGTCGGCAATGATGATGTCGCAGCCGCTGGTGACATTCAGGCCATCGCTGTGCGCCTCTACCACGCAGCCCCATTTCTCCAGCAGCGCCGAGGTCGCGCGCAGTACGCTGGCATCGTCGTCCACCAGGCACACGCGCAGGCCACGCAGTTGCTCGGGCACGCTCGGCGGGCGTACTACCGGCTTCCTTGGCTCGATGCGCTGCAAACCGCGAATGCTCACCCGCGTACCGCGGCCCAGGCGTGAGTCCACCGCCACGGCAAGCCCGAGCAACTGGCCGATGCGCTGCACGATGGGCAAACCCAGGCCCAGACCCTCGACGTCCTTGTCGCGCACCTGGCGTACCCGATAGAACTCCTTGAACAGTTGCGGCAGATGTTCTTCGGCGATGCCCGGGCCTTGGTCGTGGATGACCACCGCCAAGCCATTGCCCTGACGGCGTACGGCGAGCAGCACTGGCTTGCCAGGGGCGTATTTGAGCGCATTGGACAGCAGGTTCTGCACCATGGTGGTGAGCAGCCCCGGATTGGCCCAGACCCAGTACCGGCAGGGCCGCAGGCGCAGTTCGACACCCGCCCAGCGCGCCGCCTCGGTGTTCTGCCGCAGCACATCCTCCAGCAGCGCGCCGAGGTCGACCGCCTGGGCCTCGGGTTGCAGACGGCCGTTGTCGAGGGTGTAGAGGTCGAGAATCGAGCGAAACAGTTGCGAGACGGTGTGCAGGGAGCGATCGATATTGTCCACCAGGCGTAGCTCGTCCTGCCCCAGACGGGCGTCGCGCAGGCAGGCGGTGAATAGGCCGATGGCGTGGATCGGCTGGCGCAGGTCATGGCTGGCCTGGGCGAGGAAGCGCGACTTCTCCTGGTTGGCGGCAATCGCTTCCTGCGACGCTACGCGGGTGCGCTTGAGTAACACGTGGGCGTAGGCCGGCACCACGATGGTGGTCACGCACAGGGTCAGCATGACGAAGGGCTGGGCGCGCCAGTAAGGGTCGAAGAGAAACACCGCCATCAGCGTCGCCAGCGCGATCACCGTGGCAATCGCCAGGTACTGCGAGCCGAAGCGCATGCCGTTGCCCAGGGTCACCCACAGCAGCACGGCGTAGATTGGCAAGGCATATTCGCCGCCCAGCGCCAGGGTGAAGCCGGTACCGACATAGTCATGCAGCATCGACAACAGACGGCGCCAGAAGAAGTGCCCCGCCCAGCGCTTGATCGCCATGCGCAGAAACACCGAAGCGACGATGAAGGTGACGATATAGGTGACGATGGCGTAGTAGTTCGCGGCACTGGCCGGGTGCAGCGCAATCAGCGCCAGGACATACAACAACGCGCAGGCACTGACGATCAGGCGCAAGGTGGCTTGGTCGAGTTCGCTGTTCTTTTCCATGGTGAACATCCTGTTCGGGCAAGGCTTTCGCGGCGTGGCGCGCCCCGACGAAGTCGGCAGGTCAGAGTCGGGCTTTAGCGGCAACTGGCCGTTATCCATAGTGCTTCACGGATTGATCTGTCGCGCTGCGCCGGTAACGCCTGGTACGTGCCCGAACTGCGCTGCGGCCGCCGCGCGGGTGGGCACGCCCAACGATTTGAGCAGGGTGGACACATGAATACGCACAGTGAAAGGAGAAATGCCCAGATCCTTGGCGATTTCCTTGTTGGTCTTGCCCACGGCGATCAACCCGAGCACCTGCCGCTGGCGCTCGGTAAGCGGGTCAGGACCCGGGTCGTGCAGCGGGTGCTCGGCGTTGTACTGCACTACTAGCTCACCCTCGCGGATGGCGCTGATGGCCTTGGCGATGCCGGCAGGGTCGACATTCTTGCCAATGAAGCCATCGGCGCCCTGGGCCATCACCTGGGCGATCACCTCGAGGTCTTCGACCATCGACACGATGATGATCGAGGTGCGGCGAAACTCTTCACGCAGTTGCCCGATGACGTGCAGCGAGGTCATGCCGGGGAAACGCAGATCGAGCATCAGCGAATCGACCTCCGCCCCTGCGCGCGCCAGGTTCAGCACGTCATCCAGGGTGGCGGCCTGTTCGATCACCGCGCCGGGCAGCAGGCGCTGAACGATGTTCGACATCCCTTCACGAAACAGCGGGTGGTCATCCGCGACGATGATTCGGTGCGCCATGTGCCAGGTCCATCCGGTCGACGAGTTGCCGGATAGTAGCGCAAAGCTGGCTGTGAGTTTCATATTTGAAACAGGCAAGATAGTGGCTAGATGCAATCATTTATCACCAATTGCAAGCAACTTGCCCTTTCAGGTTTTGCGCGGTTTGGCTCTGGCAGTGGCTTCGGCGACCAGTGGATCATCCGGCCAGTAGTGTTTCGGATAACGACCTTTGAGGTCTTTTTTCACCTCGGCATAAGTGCTGCGCCAGAAATTGGCCAGGTCCTGGGTCACCTGCACCGGCCTTCGCGCTGGCGACAGCAGGTGCAGGGTCAGTACTTGCCTGCCCTGGGCGATGCGCGGGGTCTGCTCTAGGCCGAACAGTTCTTGCAAACGTACGGCCAGCACCGGGGGGTGTTCGTTGTAGTCGATGCGGATGCTGGAACCCGACGGCACCTGCACGCTGATTGGCGCCTGGACATCGAGTTGCTGGGGCAGCGGCCAGGGCAGCAGGTTGCGCACGATCGATGAAAGATCGAGCTGGGCGAAATGGCTGACCCGGCTGACCCGCTCCAGGTAGGGCGCAAGCCAGTCTTCGAGGCTGGCGAGCAACGTTGCGTCGCTTAAATCGGGCCACGGGCCGGCTTCATCCAGACTGCGCAACAAGGCCACGCGGGCTTGCCACTGGCGCAGCTCCGGGGTCCACGGCAGCAGTTCCAGGCCCCTGCGGCGCACGTAGTTGATCAGCGCCTGGCTGCGCGCGGCGCTGTCCAGGTTGCTCAGTGGCGCGGTGGAAAGCACCAGTTCACCGACCTTGCGCTGACGCTCGGCGCGCAGCACGCCTTCGCGTTCATCCCAGTCCAGTTGGTCGACCACGCTCACCTGGTCGGCCAGCACGTCGTCGAACAGCGCCGGGTCGAAATCGGCGGCCAGGTAGATGCGCTCCTCACGCTGGCCCTGGCGGCTGCCGAGGTCGGCGATCACCAGCCAGGGGTGTTTCATCAGTGCGTCGGGGCTGGCGAACAGCGCCGCGCGGCCATTGCTCAGGCGGTACTCGCCGCCGCCATCGCGGCGTTGCTGGGCAATGCGGTCGGGGTAGGCAAAGGCCAGCAGTGCACCGACCCAGCGCGGCGCTTGCGGGTCGGCCACGCTGGCCTTGGCCGCGCCGCGCAACTGGCCGCGGTACTGGCGCGCCAGCTGCCGGGCGCGCTGCACGCCACCCTGCTCGCCACGCTGGGCGCGTTGTTCACCGCCCAGCAGCGCCAGGCGGCTGTGGATATCCGCACCGGCGCCGCGCTGGATGTCGCGCTCAGCGAGTAACGCGGCCAGATCACAGGCCAACGGCCCCAGCCCCAGCGCCTGGCCGCGCAGCAACAGGTGGGCGATGCGCGGGTGTGCCGGCAGTTGCGCCATGTCCTGGCCGTGGCGGCTGAGGTGGCCACCTTCGGCCAGTGCGCCGAGGCGGCGCAGCAGGTCACGGGCCTGGGCGAAGGCGGCGCTGGGCGGCGCGTCGAGCCACTTGAGCTCATCGGGCTGCACGCCCCAGCGGGCCAGCTGCAAGGCCAGCCCGGCGAGATCGGCCTGGAGGATTTCCGCCGCGGTATAGGCTGGCAATTGCTCGTGCTGGGCCTGCGACCACAGCCGATAGCACACGCCCGGCTCGACACGCCCCGCCCGCCCGGCGCGCTGGGTGGCGCTTGCGCGGGAGATGCGCTGGGTATCCAGGCGGGTCATGCCGCTGCGCGGATCGAAGCGCGGTACGCGCTCGAGGCCCGCGTCGATGACCACCCGCACACCGTCGATGGTCACGCTGGTTTCGGCGATGTTGGTGGCCAGCACCACCTTTCGCAGCCCCACAGGCGCCGGCTGGATAGCCGCGCGCTGGGCATCCAGGCCCAACTCGCCGTGCAACGGGCACAGAACAATGTCGCGGCACTCGCCCAGGGCCTCGCTCAGTGCCTGCTCGACCCGGCGAATCTCTGCCTGGCCGGGCAGGAACACCAGCACGCTGCCCGGTTGTTCGGCCAAGGCTTCCAGGCAGGTGCCGACCACCCGCTGCTCGACCCACTCACCGGCCTGGTACGGCGCGCCCCATACCGTTTCGACCGGGAACATGCGCCCTTCGCTGGTGACCACCGGCGCGTCATCGAGCAAGCGCGACAGCCGCTCGCCTTCCAGGGTGGCCGACATCAGCAGCACTTTCAGCAGGGTGTCGTCGCGCAGCATGGCGCGTCCATTGAGGGTCAGCGCCAGAGCCAGGTCGGCATCGAGGTTGCGCAGGTGGAACTCATCGAAAATCACCAGGCCGACGCCGTCCAGCGACGGGTCTTCCTGCAGACGGCGGGCGAGAATGCCCTCGGTGACCACCTCGATGCGGGTGTTCGGACCGACCTTGCTGTCCAGGCGAATGCGGTAACCGACCGTTTCACCGACCGCTTCGCCCAGCTCGCTGGCCATGCGCTCGGCAGCCGCACGGGCGGCCAGGCGACGCGGTTCGAGCATGACGATGGTCTGCCCGGCCAGCCAGGGCTCATCGAGCAGGGCCAGCGGCACGCGGGTGGTCTTGCCGGCGCCAGGCGGTGCTTCGAGCACCACTTCATGGCGTTGGCTCAACGCCTCGCGCAAAGCTGGCAGAACGGCATCAATCGGTAGTGAAATCATGGTGGTCCTCGGGCGGGGCTGGGAGTATAACGGCGAACTGGCCAGCCCTGGCCATGGTCCTACCGCTCGACGCCGGCTCTGCACCGGACCCGTTGCGGCTTTTCATCCGGAGATCCACATGCGTATTCCTTCCCGCATCATCGGCGGCGCCGTCATCGCCACCTTGCTGACCCAGCTCACCGCCTGCGGCACGCTGTTCTACCCCGACCGCCGCGGCCAGATCGACGGCAAGGTCGACCCGGTGATCGTCGCCCTCGACGCCATCGGCATCCTGTTCTATGTGATTCCGGGCCTGCTCGCCCTGGGCGTCGACTTTGCCACCGGCGCGATCTACTACCCCGACGGCACCACCGCGCAGGTGTCACCGGAAAAACTGCGCCCGGCAGTCGAGGCCGACGGCAAGGTCAACCGGGTCAAGTTGCAGGCGATTCTGGAAAGTGAACTGGGCCAGCGCCTGCCGCTCAACGACCCGCGCCTGATCGAACACCGCGGCAGCGTCGAGCAACTGGCGGCGTATGGCTTGCATCCGGTCATCTGAGCCACTGGGGCCGCCATGCGGCCCCTACACCAGCTCGATGCGCCGTAGCTCACTTTTCAAATAGGCGTAGTAGATCGGCCCGGCCACCACCCCCGGCAGGCCGAACGCCGCCTCGCACACCAGCATCGCCAGCAGCAACTCCCACGACTTGGCGCGAATCTGCCCACCCACGATGCGTGCGTTGAGGAAGTACTCGACCTTGTGGATGACGATCAGGTAACCCAGCGCCGCCATCGCCACCCAGATCGACAACGACAGCCCGACGATGGTGATCAGGGTGTTGGAGATCAGGTTGCCGATCACTGGCAGCAGGCCAAGCAGGAAGGTGAGCACGATCAGCGTCTTGGTCAGCGGCAGGTGCACGCCGAACAGCGGCAATACCACCGCCAGGAAGACGCCGGTGAAGGCGGTGTTGAGCAGGGAAATCTTGATCTGCGCGAAGACGATGTTGCGAAACGCCTGTACCAGCAGGCTTAGGCGCTCGAACAACGCCGCTGCCAGTGGCTTGCGCCGTGAAATGTCGGGCAGGCGCTGCAAGGCGACGATAGCACCGAGGATCATGCCGATCAGCAAGGTCACGAACATGTGCGCCATGCCCTTGCCAACCAGTTGCAACTCGCTGAAATGCCCTTTGAGCCAGTCGCCGATGGCCACCTTGAACTCGGCGGCGCTGGCCGGCAGGTAGGCGTCGATGAAGGGCGGCAACTGCCCCCGGGCGCGGTCGACCAGGGCCATGAACTTGTCCAGCGAGGCGCCGGGGTTCTCTGCTTCGTGCAAGAGGAAACTGAACGCCCCGGCGATCAGCAAGCTCAGGGTCAGCACCACCAACGTGCCGAGCAGCGCCACCGCCAGCCAACGGGCGCGTTGTCCGGCCAGCAGTGGCTGCAACCTCGGGGTGAGCATGTTGACCAGCTCGAACACCAGCAGGCCGGCGAGCAGGCTGGGCAGCAATTTCAGGGGCAGGGCCAGCAGCAGGCCGGCAAACACGATGATCCAACTGGCAATGGTGATCTGGCGGGGGGTGAAGGTCATACAGCCTCGGCGGCAGACAGCAGAAAAGACCCGCAGTCTGCCAGCCTTCTTGCGACAAAAACAGCAAGCGGTGCGGGTTAGCCTGCGCGCCGCCGACCCGATACTGGCGTAGTGCCCTGCTGCGCATGCCGGCAATGCGCGCTACAGCCGCCGTGCTGCGCTGCCGATCGCGTCATTTCTTCTTCAGACAATCACTCATGAACGCCTTGCGCTCGTCACCCTTGAGGGTCTTGGCGCTGGCATCGGCGTTACAGGTTTTCATCTTTTCCTGCTGAGTCGCGGGCTTGGCTTTCAGGCACTGGCTCATGAACGCCTTGCGCTCATCGCCCTTGAGCGACTGCCCGCTGGCCTGGGCGTTGCAGGATTTCATTTTCTCTTGCTGGGGGGTGGCGGCGAACGTGCTGGCACTGAGTGAAAGGCCGAGCAGCAACAGAGGCACGGTGATCATCTTCATGACGAGGGCTCTCCCGAAACGCTGCGCACGGCGCGCCGCGATGCGAATGAGTGTAGACAAGTTTTGCAACAGCTAACGGCAGTCATGTGCAGTCATACGACTTGACGGCCAGACATCGATCGCAAATCGAACTCCCGCGAATGCCTGCGGTTCCAAGCAAAACAGACCTTATGCACGGAGCCGGACCCCATGATCAAACAGACGCTCGCACTTCTTCTGGTTGGTGCCTCCCTGGCCGCCTGTAGCAGCCACCCGGAGAACCCGGTGGACCATGTCACCTACCGCAATGAACCGCTGGTCAAGCACGTCAAGGACGGCATGACCATGCAGAAGGTCATCGCCATCGGCGGCAGCCCCTCCAGTGTGATCGATCTGCCCAACGGCGGCACCTGCAATGACTACATCCTCAACCATGAGGGTCAGCAGCAACCCTATTACGTGCGCTTCGATGTCACTGGCCATGTCGATGCCAAAGGCTTCAAGACCTGCAAACAACGTGAAGAGGAACGCCGCGCCACCCCAGGCGCCTAAGCCCTCCGCTGATTCAACCTGAACCGATTCCTGACTGTTTTGGAGAACACTATGAGCAATGTTGAACTGACCGATAAAGAAACCCTGCGCGCCCGCGCCCGCCAGCACGTCGAGAACGGCGCCGTCACCGAAGGCTACAGCGCTGATCGCAAAGAGATCATCAAGCTGCTGAACGAGGCGCTGGCAACTGAGTTGGTGTGCGTGCTTCGCTACAAGCGCCATTACTTCATGGCAGATGGCATCAAGGCCAATGTCGCCGCCGAGGAATTCCTCGAGCACGCCAATCAGGAAGCCGCGCACGCTGACAAGATTGCCGAACGCATCGTGCAACTGGGGGGCGAGCCGGAATTCAACCCCGATCTCCTGAGCAAGAACTCCCACGCTCAATATGTCGCTGGCACGAACCTCAAGGAGATGGTCCTGGAGGACTTGGTCGCCGAGCGTATCGCCATCGACAGCTACCGCGAAGTCGTGCAGTACATCGGCGATAAAGACCCTACCACTCGCCGCATCCTGGAAGACATCCTGGCCCAGGAAGAAGAGCACGCCGACGACATGGCCGACCTGCTCAACGGTCTTTGATCTGCCACAAGGCTGATTGTGATGCAGCAAAAGGGCGCCAGATGGCGCCCTTTTTTGTGTTCGTGAAGAGTACACGTCTGCCTCGTCACTGCTTGCCCTTGACCGCCGCCGGCGCCTTGCCGGCTTTCATCTGTTGCAGCAGCGGGGTGCATTGGTTGTCTTCGCTGTCGCCTGGGGCGATCAGCGCCAGCAGGCCCGCAGCCGGTCCGACGGCTACACCCAGTGCGACCATGCCGGCTCCGCGCAACGCCAATGGCAAGGCCTGCACGCCGGCGCTGGGCTTGGCGAACGTGCCGCGCACATACAGCGGTGTGCGCAGCGAGAACAAACGCAGCCCCTTCGATTCCGGGGTGATCTTCAGGTCCATTCGCTCGTTGGCGAAGTTGGCCGTGCCATTGATGTAGATGATCGCGTTTTCCGTGTCGAACACGAACACTCGAGTGCTGGCCAGACCATCCTTGATACCCACATCGGCAGCGGCGCAGTTGATCTTCACATCCTCGTCGCCGAACAACTTGTCGACGATGTAGTTGCCCACGTTGAGGCCGGCGATTTCCATCAGGCTACGGCTGACGGCGCCATCGTTGATCAGCATGCGCAGGTCACCATTGGCCGTGCCCAGCAAGGTCGCCACCGAGTTGCCGCGCCCAGTGATATCGGCGTCACCATTGAGCTCACCAAAGCTGGTCTGCATCGGTGCGAAGGTGGGGAACAGCTGCTTGAGCTTGAAGCCGCGCGCGGTCAATTGCGCCCGACCCTGCATGGGCGTGCTGCGACCGTCCAGACGAATGGTGCTGCTGAGGTTGCCACCGGCCACGCCGAAGCGCAGCGGCTTGAGTTGCAGCAGGCCATCGTCGAGCACCACATGGGCTGAAAGATCTTTGAACGGCAGTTGCTCGCTGTGCACGATGCGCTTGCCATCGAAGCTGACATCGGCATCCATGACCCGCCAGCGCTCGGTGCGGAACTCCTCGACCGGCAGCACTTTGTCGGCAGGCTGCTTGCTGGCGCCGCCGCGGGCCTTCTGTTCGGTGTTGGAGTCGGCACCGATCAGCGGCGCCAGGTCCTTGAACAGCAGTTGATTGGACACCAGCTTGCCCGACAGCTTGGGCCGCGGCTGGCTGGCGACATAACCCAGATCGCCGTGAATGTCGCTGTCACCGATCTTGCCGTTGAAGCCCTGGTAGTCGTAGGTGGCGCCGTTGGCAGCATGCAGGTTGGCCTTGAGCCGGCCATCGGTGGAGTACGGCGGGGTGTCCGGCAGGGTCACGCCGGTCAGCGGGTAGAGATTACCCAGGCTCTTGCCTGACAGGCGCAGCCGCAAGTCCAGCGCACCGAGGTTGCGTGGGTCGGTCAAGGTGCCGGCAACCCGCGCGCGGGTGTCACCGGCGCGTGCGTCGATCTGCAGCGGGAACGGCTGGTTGGCCTCCTGCAAGGCCAACAGGCCGCCGATCTTGCCGGTGGCCGAGAACGGCTGCTTCTTGTAGCGGCCGTCGGCCTTGAAGCCGAAGGCGTAGTCTTGTGCGCCACCGACTTTTTCAGCGGTGGCCTTGCCGACGATCTCGCTGTAGGGAATCGGCTTGCCCAGCGGATCGATCTGCACTTTCACACTGGTGTCGAGGGTCTGGTCGTCGAAGCGCACGTTGCCCTGATCGAAGCCAATGGCACCGATGTCGACGGTCCATTTCGACGGCTCAGCGTTTTCATCCTTGGGGCCGAAGTCGAAGGTCCAGTTGGCGCGGCCATCGGCCAGGCGGGTCAGGCTGGCATCAGGCTTGACCAGATCGATGCGCGGAATGCTGATGGTCTGCGCCAGCAGCGGCAGCGGCGCAAGACGAAAATCCACCCGCTCCAGGCCGACCATGCGCGGCTCCTTGAGCCACTCCGGGTTACCCAGGGTGATGTCCTCGGCGGTGAAATGCGGCCACGGCACCCAGCGCCGCCAGCCACCCTCATCAGGTGAGGTGCGCCAGTGCACGGCCAGGTTGCCGTTGATGGCGAAGGGACGGTGCAAGGCTTCGGAGACTTTCTCGTTGATGAACGGCTTGGCGCGGTTCCAGTCGAAGGTGGCGATGATGATCAGCAGGATCGCCACCACGGTCAGCAAGGTGGCGAGGGTCCAGGTGAAGATTCGAAGCGGGCGCGTCATGCGGGGTTTCTCCTGACGTCATGGCACTCGGCAAGCGGGAAGTACGGCTCTTGCTAAGTGGGACTGACGAAAAGCGCGGGGGTTTAATCGCTGCACCGCAGCATAGCGAAGATTTTCCCTCAGGCCTCGGCGACTTGCCCCTGGCCAGGCGCGCCTCAATGGCAGCGATGAGCGTTGTGGGCGCCGCTGCGCACCTTGTACAACCGTTGATTAAGGGAAGGTTAGAACGACTATCAAACCTGTCGATGGTGACCATCAGCTCAATGAAATGGTGTCTGTGGGTAGCGCGCGTAGCATTGCCGACGTACCCACTTTTCAGCGCCCTTCAAGGAGCACCCTGATCATGAAACGTCCTTTTCTGCTTGCCTTCGCCCTGTCTGCTCTGGCCGCCAACGTCTACGCCATGCCGGCGCAGGAGCAGCCTTTACTCAGTCAATCCCGCGCCAGCGATGCTGCGCTCGCGCAGCCTTCGAACAGCCTGGCCGAGGGTGGCTCGGATCGTTTGATCGAGCGCAACGACCGCGTGGCCGAAGGCGGTTCGGATCGGCTGATCGAGCGCAACAACCGCGTGGCCGAAGGCGGTTCTGATCGGCTGATCGAGCGCAACAACCGTGTGGCCGAAGGCGGTTCGGATCGGCTGATCGAGCGTGGTCACACCGTCTGACCGGGCGCCGTGGCCTGCGAATGGCTCGATGGATGTGCCGCCCGGTCGCCGCTCAAGCGGTTACACAAGCCTGCCCCTGCATTGACCTGCGTTCGTGCTTTTCACTAGAGTGCCCTGCCGTACCTCGCCAGAAGTCTGCCCATGTCGCCGCGCGCCGAACAGAAGCTTCAGACCCGTCAGGCCTTGCTCGATGCTGCCTGCGAGCTGATGCAGAGTGGTCGCGGGTTCGGCAGCATCAGCCTGCGCGAGGTGGCGCGCAGCGCGGGTATCGTGCCTACCGGGTTCTATCGGCATTTCCCCGACATGGACGCCCTGGGTCTGGCCCTGGTCGGCGAAGTCGAAACCACGTTCCGTGACACCATCCGCCGCGTACGCCACAACGAGTTCGAGCTCGGCGGCATCACCGACGCCTCGGTGCGCATTTTCCTCGACGTGGTGGCCGCGCACCGCACCCAGTTCCTGTTCCTGGCCCGCGAGCAGTACGGCGGCTCCCATGCCGTACGCCAGGCCATCGCGCGGCTGCGCCATGGCATCAGCTCGGATCTGGCCACCGACCTGGCGCGCATGCCGCGCTGGCAGCACCTGGACCACGTGGCGCTGTCGATGATGGCCGATCTGGTGGTCAAGACCGTCTTCGCTACCCTCCCGGAACTGATCGACAGCCCCGACCCGGCGTGCCCCGAACCCCTGAGCGCGCAAGAGAAGATCGCCCAGCAACTGCGCTTCATCTTCATCGGCGCGCGCCACTGGCAGGGCCTGAGCAACCCCGGTTGAGGCGCCCCTGGCGACGAAGCGCGCCGGCAGTTCTGCTACCATGGCGCCCTGCCTGATCGCCACGAGCCCTGCCATGTCCAACGCCCTTTCCTGCCTGTCCGAGCTGAGCCAGCGCCTGAATCGCGTACGCCGGCACTTCGCCGAGCACATCGTGCCGCTGTGGCAAGGGCCGGGCTGGAACGCCGAACTGGCGCTGCCCTTCGAGGCCCTCGACGCCCAGCAGCGTCCTGAACCGGTCAAGCGCTATCGCGCCATGGCCTGCGCCCGCCAGTTGTACCTGTTCAGCAGTCGCCTCGAGCAGCCCGGCGCGGCGCAACGGGCGGCGGCGTTGTTCGATTCCTTGCAGCGGCATTTCCATGATGCTCAGCACGGCGGCTGGTTCTACAGCATCGATGCCAACGGCAAGCCACTGGATCGACGCAAAGACCTCTACACCCATGCCTTCATCGCCTTCGCCTGCGCCCACTATTGGGGCCAGGTCAAGGCACCGGCCGTGGCAGCGGTGCTCGATGACGTACTGACAGTCGTCACCCAGCGTTTCGCCCGCACGGACGGCCTGTATGAAGCAAGCCTGGCTGAAGACTGGTCGAACCTGAACACTGGCCCGCTGCAAAACCCGTCGATGCACTTGGCGGAGGCCTTCCTGCAAGTGCTGGCCGTACGCGACGACAGCGCTACCGAGCAGGCGCTGCTGACACTGTGCGACGCGTTGCACCGCCACTTCATCGAACCGCAGCATGGGTTGATGCTGGAGAAACCCTGCGGCACTGTGGATAACTGGTTCGAGCCAGGACACCAGTTCGAGTGGTTCTATCTGTTGGAAACCTCGGCGCTGCTGCGTGGCACCCCGCTGCACGCAGCCATCGACCGCGCCTTCGACTTCGCCGAGCGGCACGGCGTGGAACGCGGCGCGGTGCTTGCGATGCTCGATGTGCAAGGGCGCGTGCTCGACGCCACCCAACGCATCTGGGCCAAGGCCGAATACCTGCGTGCGCTGGTACTACGGCCCAACGCCCAAGGGCGCCTGCTCGAGCAGCTCAGCGCCCTGGAGCAGTTGTTCTTCCATCCGCACGGCTGGCACGAATGCCGTGACGCCAGCGGCGCCGTGAGCCGCCACGACATGCCCTCGACCACGCCCTACCATTTGGCGACCGCGCTCGAAGGGCTGCGGCGACTCGACTCGGCTGGAACCATCGCCCACTGATATTTTTGTCAGTTTCGCCGCTGCTGGGGACTTGCTAGCGTAAGGCCATTCCTTTGGAGGAACGGCCCATGCAAAGCAAATCCGTCAAAAAGCACCTGAGCGACGAAATTAAGGCCACAGAGGCTCATGTCAAAAGCGCCAAGCTGGAAAAGACCAGAGCACTGCACACTCGCAAGCTGGACTTGCTGAACAGCCTGCAGCGCTACGTTGAGCGCACCGCCAGCAAGGAAGATGCCCTGCTGGCGGATGTGGTCAACGATCTGCTGCAAAGCTGCGGGTTGCTGGACAAGAACAAGACGTTCCGTGACCTCGGCCCCGCCGACGCCGCACCCTAGCCCTTGACCGAGCGGTCGATGGCAAAACCTGCCCAGTCCTGGCTCACCGGCATCAGTTCGAGGTTATTGATGTTGACGTGGGCGGGCTGGTTGAGCACCCAGAAGATGGTTTCGGCGATGTCCTGCGGCTGGATCGGCTCGGCGCCGGCGTAGGTGGCGTCGTAGCGTGATTGGTCACCGCCGAAGCGCACCAGGGAAAACTCGCTTTCGCACAACCCCGGCTCGATGTTGGTGACGCGCACGCCGGTGCCGCGCAGGTCGCAGCGCAGACTCAAAGAGAACTGGCCGACGAACGCCTTGGTACCGCCGTATACATGGCTGCCCGGATACGGATAGTTGCCAGCGACCGAGCCGACGTTGAGGATCGATGCGCCACGGCCGTGGGCGATCAGGCGCGGCAGCAGCAGGCGGGTGGTGTACATCAGGCCCTTGATGTTGGTGTCGACCATGGTGTCCCAGTCGTCGAGGTCGCAGTTCTGTGCGGCATCGGCACCCAGCGCCAGGCCTGCGTTGTTGACCAGCGCACGCAGCGTGGTGAAGCTCGGCGGCAGGTTGGCGATGGCGGTTTCCATGGCCTGGCGATCACGCACATCGACCACCAGCGCGTGCACTTCGGTGTGCGCCGACAGCTCTGCACACAGCGCATCCAGACGTTCCTGACGCCGGCCGGTCAGCACCAGCTTCCAGCCCGCCTGGGCGAAGCGGCGCGCGGTGGCTTCGCCAAAGCCGGAGGTCGCCCCGGTGATGAATACGGTATCGGTCATTACGCTTCTCCTGGACAGATCGAAAACGGTTGGCCAGGCAGCATGCCCGCAGGCGGCGCGACCAGCAAGCCGGACAACCGCTGTACGAAAAATGCTCAATCGCCTGAAAGCCACGTCGTAGTAGGCGTGGCGAAGGCTATGCGCACGTTATCCACAAGGCTACCCCCACTGATTGGGGGCAAGTTTCATGACCACCCCGACGAGGCTGTGGAAAACCCCGAGGCCGACGCCGAAGGAATCGCCCACACTCCCTAGCGCACATGCTACGCAGAGCTTCCCACAGACTTACCCACAACCTGCCAAGAGCAGTGGAAAAGGCGTCCGCCGCACCCATAAACAACCGATTCGGCACGCTCCAGATAGATATGGTCAAATAATGATCAAATGCTTGCAGCCCTTGCCTTAAAAGGGCTACAAGCAGTTGCCACCACCTTTTCCACAGGCAGCTCCACACAAACGGTGGAAACTTTACCGGCTGTGCACAAACCGCTACACGCCCCGTAAATCAAAGCGTTCAGCGTTGCACGGGGCAGGCTTGTCCACAGGCTGGTTCAGTGACCACCCAGGTAAGCGTTGCGCACCTCCTCGTTGGCCAGCAGTTCCCGCCCGCTGCCGCTCATGCGGATCTGCCCGTTGACCATCACATAGGCGCGGTCCGACAGCTTCAGTGCATGGTTGGCATTCTGCTCGACGAGAAAGATGGTCATGCCGCCCTGGGCCAACTCGCGCAGTGTGGCGAAGATCTGCTTGACCACGATCGGCGCCAGCCCCAGCGACGGCTCATCGAGCAGCAGCAGCTTGGGCCGACTCATCAGGGCGCGAGCGATGGCCAGCATCTGCTGCTCGCCCCCGGACATGGTCATGGCCCGCTGCGAACGACGTTCCTTGAGCCGTGGGAACAGCTCGTACATGCGCTGCATGTCCTGATCGGCATGTTTGTCGCCGATGGGGATGGTGCCCATCATCAGGTTCTCTTCCACGGTCATATCCGGGAACACCCTGCGCCCCTCAGGCGATTGAGCAATGCCGTTGGAGGCGATGTAGTGCGAGCTCTTGCGGGTGATGTCGGTGCCGCGATAGAGAATCTGCCCCGAGGCCGCCCGCGGCTGGCCGAAAATCGACATCAGCAAGGTCGACTTGCCCGCGCCGTTGGCGCCGATCAGGCTCACCGTCTCGCCCTCGTCGATGTGCATCGACACGCCCTTGAGCGCCTGGATCGGGCCGTAGAAGACGTTCAGGTCACGCAGTTCGAGAATGGCTGCGCTCATACGATTTCCTCTTCTTCGGCACCCAGGTAGGCGGCGATCACGGTCGGGTTGTTGCGAATCTCCTGGGGGGTGCCTTCGGCGATGACATTGCCGTGGTCGAGCACCACGATGTGGTCGGAGATGCTCATGACCATGCCCATGTCGTGCTCGATCAGCACCACGGTCAGGTCGTGCTGGTCGCGCAGCACACGGATCATCCGGCTCAGCGCTTCGGTTTCCTGCGGGTTGAGACCGGCAGCCGGTTCGTCCAGGCAGATGATCTTGGGTCGGGTACACATGGCCCGGGCAATCTCCAGGCGCCGCTGCTGGCCATACGACAGCTCGCCGGCCAGGCGATTGGCGCAATCGACCAGATCGACCACCTCCAGCCAGTAGAAGGCATGGTCGAGCGCGTCGCTTTCGGCCTTGCGGTAACCCGGGGTATTGAGCACGCCGGCCAGCAGGTTGCGGTTGACCCACATGTGCTGCGCCACCAGCAGGTTTTCCACCACCGACATTTCGCGGAACAGGCGGATGTTCTGGAAGGTGCGCGCCAATCCGGCGCGATTGACCAGGTGGGTGCCGCCGAACATCTTGTAGTACAGGCGGTTGGCAAACCGCGCAGGCGAGACGAAATCGGTAGGCTCGAAGCGCTCACCGAGCAGTTGAATGACGTTGGTCGGCGTGCCACGCACGTTCAGCTCGATGCGCCCGCCGCTAGCCTTGTAGAACCCGGTCAGGCAGTTGAACACCGTAGTCTTGCCCGCGCCGTTGGGGCCGATCAGGGCGAAGATCTGGTTGCGCCTGACTTGCAGGTTGACGTCGCTGAGCGCCTTGATGCCGCCAAACTGCATCATCAGGTGCTCGACCGACAGCACGATCTCGTCGTTCATGGCGCCACCCCCTTGCGCACCGGCACCCCGGTGCGACCTATGCGAATCAGTCCGCGTGGACGCCAGATCATCATCAGCACCATGAGCACACCAAACAGCAGCACGCGGTATTCCGAGAAGCTGCGCAGCAGCTCGGGGGCTACGGTCAGCACGAAGGCGGCGATGACCACGCCGACCGTCGAACCCATGCCGCCCAACACGACGATCGCCAGAATCAGCGCCGACTCGAAGAAGGTGAACGACGACGGGTTGACGAAGCCCTGATAGGTGGCGAAGAACACCCCGGCAAGCCCTGCGGTGGAGGCGCCCAGGGTGAACGCCGAGAGCTTGACCAGCACGTGGTTCAGGCCCATCGAGCGGCAGGCGATCTCGTCCTCACGCAGCGCCTCCCAGGCCCGCCCGACCGGCATGCGGGTCAGGCGATGCTTGATGTACAGCACCGCCAGCACCACCAGGAACAGCACCGCGTAGATGAACAGGAATTTCAGGTTGGGGTTGTAGTCGATGCCGAAGAACTCGTGGAACGGCACCCCGCCATCCTTGGCCCGACGGCCGAACTCCAGGCCCAGGAAGGTCGGCGACGGTGCCGGCATGCCATTCGGCCCGCCGGTGAACGACAGCCAGTTGTTCAGCACCAGGCGAATGATCTCGCCAAAGCCCAGGGTGACGATGGCCAGGTAGTCGCCGTGCATGCGTAGCACTGGGAAGCCGAGTATGCACCCAGCCAGCGCCGCAGCGATGGCGGCCAGCGGCAGCACGCTCCAGAATCCCAGCCCGAGGTACTGGTAACCCAACGCCAGGCCGTAGGCGCCGATGGCGTAGAAGGCCACGTAGCCGAGGTCGAGCAAGCCGGCAAGACCTACCACGATGTTCAACCCCAGCCCCAGCAGCACGTAGATCAGCCCGAGGATGACCACGGTCAGCAGGTACTTGTTGGCGAAGATGGGAAAGACGATGGCGATCACGATCAGTGCCGGAATGATGTAGCGCAGCCGCGACTTGTAGTCCAGCGGCCGCACATGCACGCCTGAGCCATTGCCCTCGAAGCCTTGCAGCAGGCGCAGGCCGGGTGCGGTTTGCAGGAACAGACTGAGCAGGAAACGCCCGACCATCACCGCCCCGACCAGCCAGGCGACCCGGGTGGGCTGGGCGTTGAAGCTGTAGCCGTCGAGCACCACGCCGACCACTGGGCCGAACACGATCAGCGCCAGCAGGCCGGCGACCAAGGTTTCGATGAGACTGCGTTTGAGATCGATCGAAGAAGAAGCAGTAGAGGCGACAGTCATGTTCACACCTTGGCCACGAGCGGGCGACCGAGCAGGCCCTGGGGACGGAAGATGAGGATCAGCACCAGCAGCGAGAAGCTGAACACGTCTTTGTAGTCGGTGTTGATCAGCCCGGAGAACAGCGATTCCGATACCCCGAGGATGATCCCGCCCAGCATTGCCCCGGGCAGCGAACCGATGCCGCCGAGCACCGCTGCGGTGAAGGCCTTGATGCCGATGATGAAGCCTGCGTAGAAGTCGAAGGTGCCGTAGTTGAGGGTGATCAGCACCCCAGCCAGGGCCGCCATCACCGCCCCGATGACGAACACGTAGGAGATCACCCGGTCGGTGTTGATGCCCAGAATCGAGGCCATCTTGCGGTCTTGCTGGGTGGCACGGCACATCCGCCCCAGCTTGGTGTACTTGATCACGTAGGTGAGCAGCGCCATGCCGGCGAAGGCGGCGACGAGGATGAAGATCTTGGTGTAGGTCAGTTGCACGAAGCCTGAACCGACGTCGAGCCGCACGGCGCCTTCGAGCAGGGTGGGCACGCCTTGCTGGCGCGCGCCCTGGCTGATTTGCGCATAGTTCTGCAGGATCAGGGAAATGCCGATGGCGCTGATCAGCGGCGCCAGCCGGGCGGAGTTGCGCAGCGGCCGGTAGGCGATGCGTTCGATGGTGAAGCCGTACACGCCAGTGACCACGATGGTGAACAGCAAGGTGCCCAACATCAGCAGCGGAAACGACTCGATCCCGAAATAGGCCAGCAATGCCAGGCTGATCGCCGCCAGGTAAGCGGAGATCATGTACACCTCGCCGTGCGCGAAGTTGATCATGCCGATGATGCCATAGACCATTGTGTAGCCGATGGCGATCAGGCCATAGACCGACCCGAGGGTCAGGCCGTTGACCAGTTGCTGCAGGAAAATACCATCCATAAGACGCAATCTCGCGTAAGGGGATCGCACGTCAAGGCCGAGGGTGGCTGGCGTGCGGATCTACGAGTAGGAAAGGGGCTGGGTGTCAGTCGATCGAACGAGCCGGGCTGCACCTTGTGGCCGCAGCCGTTGCTCGGGGTGGTCCGATCAGGCTGATCGACCGCTCACGCTCGACCGCTACCCAGCCTTGGGCACAGCCGTGGTTATTGTTGTTTGTCGAGCTGGTGGTACTTGCCATTGGCGTCCCACTGGTAGACCACGTAGTCGGAAACGGTGAGATCACCCTTGCTGTCCCACTTCTTCTCGCCCATGACCGTCTGCACCGGGTTGGCCTTGAGCCACTTGGCGGCGTCTTCGCCCTTGTTCGACTTGGCGCCATTGAACGCGGCCGCCAGGGCTTGCAGCGAAGCGTAGGCGTATAGGGTGTAGCCTTCAGGCTCGGTGCCGGCCTTGCGGAATTCATCGACCACCGCCTTGCTGTCGGGCAGCAGGCGCGGGTCGGCGCCGAAGGTCATGTACACGCCGTTGACGTATTGCGCGCCGCCCGCGGTGGCCACCAGTTCGTCGGTGACGATGCCGTCATCGGACATGAACTTGACGTCCTTCAGGCCCTGCTCGCGCAACTGGCGTACCAGCGGACCGGCCTCGGGGTGCAGGCCACCGAAATACACCACGTCGGCACCGGCGGCACGGATCTTGGTGACCACGGCGCTGAAGTCTTTCTCGCCACGGGTCAGGCCTTCGTACAGCACCGGTTTGACGCCACGTTTCTCGAGCTGCGCCTTGGTCGCATCGGCCAGGCCCTGGCCGTAGGTGTCCTTGTCGTGCAGCACCACGACCTTCTGCCCCTTGAGCACATCTACGATGTAGTTGCCGGCCACGACGCCCTGCTGGTCGTCACGCCCGCACATGCGGAACATCGCGCTCAGACCGCGTTCGGTCACCTGCGGGTTGGTCGAGCCGGGGGTGATCGCAATGACGCCGGCTTCGTCGTAGACCTCGGAGGCGGGAATGGTGTTGGACGAGCAGAAATGTCCGACGACACCGATGACCTTGTCCTGATCGACCAGGCGGTTGGCCACCGCCACCGCCTGCTTGGGCTCACAGGCATCGTCGCCTTTGACCAGCACGATCTTCTCGCCGTTGACGCCACCTGCCGCATTGATCTTGTCGGCCGCTGCCTGCGCGCCTTTCATGTATTGCTCACCGAAGGCCGCGTTGGCGCCGGTCATGGGGCCGGCGACGCCGATCTTGACGTCGGCCTGAACATACGACGATACACCGAGGGCCATGGCAACGGCCGCGGCCAGAAACGCTTGCTTGGGAAACGAGTGCGACATGAGGTGGTGCTCCTGGAATTTTTTTAGTAGGCACTACGACTTCACAACGCTGTGAGCTGAGCAAGGGCCGTGCCATGGCATTGCCACTAATGCAAAACAGTCCGGGCGTCTGCCCCGGCAGCGTTCAGGTCGTTCCGCAGCGGGGTGCGCAACCCGCCATGCAGAGCCAGGCGCTACCGCAGCCGTCTCGGCGGCGCAACCGATGTCCGCCATCGGTGCAACCCTTGCTGGGTATACCGCCAGCCAGCCTGTAACAAGCGACGTCACCTAACTGCACATAGCCGGTGCACGACTGCCACCGCAGGCACCATTTCAACGCCGCGCCCTGCGCACTCGCTGTGCGCGGTGCGTGATGCTGAATCACGCAGGGTGAAAAAAGACTGGCACAATGGCGCCCATTGCCCTGCGCGCTCGCGCCCTTTCGCCTGCGCCGCCGACCTGGAGCCCTTCAATGAGCGAGAGCGCATTTTCCGAGCGCATCGTGCATAACCTGCTCGACACCGACTTCTACAAGCTGACCATGATGCAGGCGGTGCTGCACAACTACCCGGACGCCGACGTCGAGTGGGAATTTCGCTGCCGCAATGGTGAGGACCTGCGCCCGTATCTCGGGGAAATCCGCCGGCAGATCGAGCAACTCGCCGACCTGACCCTCGATGAGGGGCAACTGGGCTTTCTTGAACGCATCAGCTTTCTCAAGCCCGACTTCCTGCGCTTTCTCGGGCTGTTCCGCTTCAACCTGCGCTACCTGCACATCGGCATCGACAACGATCAGCTGAGCCTGCGCATCCGCGGCCCATGGCTGCATGTGATCCTCTTCGAAGTGCCGCTGCTGGCGATCATCAGCGAGGTGCGCAATCGCCACTTGCACCCCGACATGCGCCTCGATCAGGCGCGCGAGCAATTGCTGCGCAAGTTCGACTGGCTGCGCCAGAACGCCAGCAGCGATGAGCTGGCGCAATTGCAGGTGGCTGATTTCGGCACACGCCGGCGCTTCTCAAGCCAAGTGCAGGGCGAAGTGGTGAAGCTGCTGCGCGATGACTTCCCGGCGCGCTTCGTCGGCACCAGCAACGTCGACCTGGCCTGGAAGTTGGATGTCAAACCGCTGGGCACCATGGCCCATGAATGGTTCATGGCGCACCAGCAGCTCGGCCCGCGGCTGATCGACAGCCAGGCGGCGGCGCTGGATTGCTGGGTGCGGGAGTACCGTGGGGTGCTGGGCATCGCCCTGACCGACTGCATCACCATGGATGCGTTCGTCAGCGATTTCGATCTGTTCTTCGCCAAACTGTTCGATGGCCTGCGCCACGACTCGGGCGATCCGATCGTCTGGGCCGAGAAGGCGGTGGCGCATTATCGGGCGCTGGGCATCGACCCGATGACCAAGACCCTGGTGTTCTCCGACGGTCTCGACCTGCCGCGGGCCTTGCAGATCTTCCGCACCCTGCGCGGGCGGATCAACGTCAGCTTCGGTATCGGTACCAACCTCACCTGCGACCTGCCGGGCGTGGCGCCGATGAGCATCGTGCTGAAGATGACCGACTGCAACGGCTCACCGGTAGCGAAAATCTCCGACGAAGCGGCCAAGACCCAGTGCCGCGATGCCAACTTCGTCAATTACTTGCGCCATGTCTTCAACGTTCCGCACAAGGGGTGACCGATGCACGCCGTTCAGCAAGAAATCGCTCAGCAACTCAATGTTCAGCCGCCGTTCGCCGATAGCGCCGCACTCGATGCAGAAGTCGCCCGACGCGTGGCTTTCATCAAGCAGTGCCTGGGCAATGCCCGCCTGAAAACCCTGGTGCTGGGCATCAGTGGCGGCGTCGATTCGCTCACCGCCGCCCTGCTCGCGCAACGCGCCGTCAGCGAACTGCGCAAGGAGACCGGCGATGACGCCTACCGCTTCATCGCCGTGCGCCTGCCCTACCAAGTGCAGCAGGACGAACACGACGCCCAGGCGTGCCTTGAGGTGATCAAGGCCGATGAAGTGCACACCGTCGACATCGCCCCCGCGGTGCGCGGCCTTGCCGGGAATGTCCAGGCGCTGGCCGAGGGCACCCCGGCACACGTGGATTTCGTGCTCGGCAACACCAAGGCGCGCATGCGCATGGTGGCCCAGTACACCATCGCCGGCGCGCGCGGCGGCCTGGTGATCGGCACCGACCACGCCGCCGAAGCGGTGATGGGCTTTTTCACCAAGTTCGGCGACGGCGCCTGCGACCTCGCGCCGCTCACTGGCCTGGTGAAAAACCAGGTGCGCAGCATCGCCCGACGCTTCGGCGCGCCAGAGGCGCTGGTGGAAAAAGTACCGACCGCCGACCTCGAAGACCTGGCACCGGGCAAGCCGGATGAAGCCTCGCACGGCGTGACCTACCAGCAGATCGACGCCTTCCTGCACGGCGAATCTGTGAGCCAGGAAGCCTTCGACATCATCGTCGCCACCTACCGCAAGACCCAGCACAAGCGCGAGTTGCCGTTCGCGCCTTGAGGGCGGCAACGGCATTCGGCAGCTGCAAAAAAAGGGCGCCTTCAGGCGCCCTTCAAGTAATACTGCTTAGCCGTTTACTTGACCACCACCTTGCCCTTCATCATCGCGATGTGGCCTGGGAAGGTGCAGAAGAAGCTGTAGTCGCCGCCAGCCTCAAGCTTCGAGGTGTCGAATTTCACTTCGGTTTCTTTCTCTGGCGCGCCGATCAGCTTGGTGTGGGCGATGATCGCGGCGTTGTCGGCCTTGATGTAGTCGTTGGCTTCGCCCTGGCTCATGCCTTCAGTGGCGACGCTCTGCATGTCGGCGGTCTTGGTGATCACCAAGTTGTGGCCCATCACGTTCTTCGGCAGGTTGCCGGAGTGGGTCAGCTTGACGGTGAACTCCTTGCAGCTCTTGTCGACGGTGATTTCCTTGGTGTTGTAGGACATCTGGTCGGTGGAGTCGACGGTGACCGAGCACTCGGCGGCGAACACCGAGGCGCTGGCGAGGGTCAGCAGGGTTACCGCTACGGCTTTCGCAAACATCATGAATCTCCTTGGCAGGGTAGTTCGTTGCGAGACTGCCCGGTTTCGTCGCCAAGGGCGCTGACGTGGGTCAAGCGCGGCGTCAAGGGGGCAGTCGGTAGAATTGTTCAATGGATTGTATACAACTAATTCAAGTGCGCATGATGCACCCTTGATAGACGATGGGACAACCGCTCATTTAGGAGTAATTGCAATGTCCCTTGGTAGCTTGATGCGCGGCATGCTCGCCGCCTACGCCTGTGGCGCCAGTGGCGCAGCCGTGTGCGAATTCGCCCGACCCGAGTGATGGGCCCTGCCCTCGCCCTGTTCAATCAACCTGCAGATACACCACGGGGGCCCTTGCGGCCCCCGTGTGTCGTTGTCGCTTAGCGCGGAATCACTGGCTGGCGTGACTTCTTCCCGGGCTTGCCGGACTTGCCGCCCTTGGCCGCTTCCTTGCGCTCCTTGGCCGCCTGCTGGTTGCGGGCGAAGGCCTCGGCCTTGGCTTTCTCGCGCTTGTCCCACGGTTTGCTACCGTCGCTGGCGCGCGGTGGCAGGCCGGAGTGCTGGGTGAGAATCTTTTGTTCCTTGGCCACCTTGTGGCTGCCCGCCGGCGTGGAGTTCTTGCGCCGCGCACTCTGGTAACTGTCGCTCTGCGGTTGATGCAGCGGAATCAGCTGGTGCTTGCCCGGACCGATCAGGTCGGCGCGGCCCATGCGCTCCAGCGCCTCGCGCAGCATCGGCCAGCCCTTCGGATCGTGGTAACGCAGGAACGCCTTGTGCAGACGGCGCTGCTCGTCGCTCTTGACGATCTCCACGCCCTCGCTCTTGTAGGTGACCTTGCGCAGCGGGTTCTTGCCAGAGTGGTACATGGCTGTCGCCGAAGCCATGGGCGAGGGATAGAACGCCTGCACCTGGTCAGCACGGAAACCGTTGCCCTTGAGCCACAGCGCCAGGTTCATCATGTCTTCATCGGTGGTGCCGGGGTGGGCGGCGATGAAGTACGGAATCAGGTACTGCTCCTTGCCCGCCTCTTTCGAGAACTTCTCGAACATGCGCTTGAAGCGGTCGTAGGTGCCGATGCCGGGCTTCATCATCTTGTCCAGCGGACCACGTTCGGTGTGCTCGGGGGCGATCTTCAGGTAGCCACCGACGTGGTGGGTGACCAACTCCTTCACATACTCCGGCGACTCCACCGCCAGGTCGTAGCGCAGGCCCGAGGCGATGAGGATCTTCTTCACCCCGGGCAAGGCGCGGGCCTTGCGGTACAGCTGGATCAGCGAGCTGTGGTCGGTGTTGAGGTTCTCGCAGATGCCGGGGAACACGCACGATGGCTTGCGGCAGTGCTTCTCGATGTCGTGGCTCTTGCAGGCGATGCGGTACATGTTGGCCGTCGGCCCGCCGAGGTCGGAGACCACGCCGGTGAAGCCGGGCACCTTGTCACGCATCTCCTCGATCTCGCGGATGATCGAGTCGTGGGAACGGTTCTGGATGATCCGCCCTTCGTGCTCGGTGATCGAGCAGAAGGTGCAGCCGCCGAAACAGCCACGCATGATGTTGACCGAGAAACGGATCATCTCGTAGGCCGGAATGCGCTCCTTGCCATACGCCGGGTGCGGTACACGGGCGTAGGGCATGCCGAACACGTAGTCCATTTCCTCGGTGGACATGGGAATCGGTGGCGGGTTGAACCAGACATCGGTTTCACCATGCTTCTGCACCAGCGCCCGCGCATTGCCGGGATTGGTCTCCAGGTGCAGCACGCGGTTGGCATGGGCATACAGCACCGGATCGTTGCGCACCTTCTCGAAGGACGGCAGGCGAATCACCGACTTGTCGCGGGTCATGCCCGGGCTGTCGAGAATCTGCACCACCTTGGCTTCGTTGGGGTCTTCGACCTCGCCCTTGGCTTGCTCGATGGCGCAGGCCTGGGTGTCCTGGGTGTTGACGTAGGGGTTGATGATCTTGTCGACACGACCTGGGCGGTCGATACGGGTCGAATCGATTTCATACCAGCCCTTTGGCGTATCGCGGCGCACGAAGGCGGTGCCGCGCACATCGGTGATGCGCTCGATGGATTCACCCTGGGACAGGCGCTGAGCCACCTCCACCACCGCCCGCTCGGCGTTGCCGAACAGCAGGATGTCGGCGCAGGCGTCGATAAGAATCGAGTGACGGACCTTGTCCTGCCAGTAATCGTAGTGCGCGATGCGACGCAGCGAAGCCTCGATACCACCGAGCACGATCGGCACGTGCTTGTAGGCCTCCTTGCAGCGCTGGCTGTAGACCAGGCTGGCGCGGTCGGGACGGCTGCCGGCCAGGCCGCCCGGCGTGTAGGCGTCGTCGGAGCGCACCTTCTTGTCGGCGGTGTAGCGGTTGATCATCGAGTCCATGTTGCCAGCAGCGACCCCGAAGAACAGGTTCGGCTCGCCAAGCTTCATGAAGTCGTCCTTCGACTGCCAGTTGGGCTGGGCGATGATGCCGACCCGAAAGCCCTGGGCTTCCAACAGACGGCCGATGATTGCCATGCCGAACGAGGGATGGTCCACGTAGGCATCGCCGGTGACGATGATGATGTCGCACGAATCCCAGCCGAGCTGATCCATCTCCTCCCTGCTCATGGGCAGGAATGGCGCCGGCCCGAAGCATTCGGCCCAGTACTTGGGATAGTCGTAGAGTGGCTTGGCTGCGTGCATGTCAGTCACCGGTTCGGAGAGCAGGGAAAATCGCGGGCGCGGAATATAGCACAAATTTTGAGCAAACCCGACGAAAAGCGTGGGACTTATCGTAGTCGCCAGACGTGCGGACGAATGGCGAGTCAGCGTGGCCGTCAGACGCCTTCGGATCGATTGAACAGCCCGCCGGGCGAAGTTTTACCAAATGTAATGCTTCCCTCACCCTCTGAATCATTCAAGTCATTGAAAGAAATCGCTTATTGAAATATCGAGCGCATTTTGTAAGACGCATACTTCATTTAAGGGTAACTTTTCCCACGAAACACTTACTTATTACATCATCCAACTCCATTGAACACTTGCAAATCACCATGATAAAAATAACTGCACTGCAGCAGCGCATCCACCTCATCATACAGGAGTGCCCCTCATGGGACGTCGCCGTACTGAAATTGCCATTCCGCAACTTCCTCGCATCAGCAACTTCAGCTTCCTTGAATACGAAGTTGATTTCCTCAATCGCTTGTAACCCGTGACATCGATCAGGAGGGTTCCTCACCTCCTGATCGCCATTCAAGGATGCCAATCATGATTAGCGAACGCGAGTTTCCCATTGAACAGGCGCGACAGCGGCTAATGGCGTTGTATCGACAATTACACGTGCGTCCAGTACTCACCGAACTTAACGGCGGCCTGGTAGCGACGTGCCTTGCATTCAATGAGGCTGATGAAGAAGTGAGCAGCGGCGCCGGGAAAGGTGAGTGTTGCACCGTCGGCGCAATGGCCGAATGCCTTGAGCACTTGCTGATGAGCACGGCTACACCGACCTTGGTCAGCAGCCAGGTGATACGCGATGCCGCCCGCCGCCACGGCGACGGCCTGCTCGATGCACTTGCGCAGGGCTGTGAAGTGCCCGCGCTGCACCTTCAGGCCATCGATGGTCAGGATGCGCTCTGGGTACCTGCCATCTTGCTCGCCCCGAGTAGCGCCAACCTGGCCGCCATCGAGAACACCCCTGCTGCCTTTCTGGCCAGGTACGCCAGCAACAGCGGTACGGCGCTGGGTTGCAGCGAACCCGAAGCACTGCTGCATGCCTTGAACGAAGTGATCGAGCGTCACGCGCTTTCGGTGTATTACATGGCGCTGTGCGGACTGGCGCCAGCACCCGCGCTGCACCGTCCGGCCGAGTCCTGGCTGGCCGATACCTTCGGCCACGACATCACGCTCTTGCAGCAGGCAAGGCAGATGACGATCTATCTGAACCAGACCGACTTCGGCGTATGGTTCTGCATCGCCATGCCTGCCAAGCCAATAGCTGCACAGCTCAGCAGAGTTGGCTCGGGGTGCTCGACCTCGCCCTGCATCGCGCTCTACCGGGCTGTCACCGAGCAGATTCAGTGCGAAGCGCTCCATGGCCCTGCCGAGGCGCAGGAGGACACGGACACCGCAAGACTCCTGAATCAGTCACCTCGCCTGGCGAAACTGCATCACCCGCGCTGGGAGCATGAACTTCCAGCGCTGTCTCCCGCATCACCTGATGTGTGCGTCACTGCGCAGATAGAACTTATAGTGAAGGCCCTGCACCAACAAAACAAAACTGCATTCTTTCGCACACTTCATCATCACCTGGACGTTGCCACGACCGTGCAGGTTTTCATTCCAGGCCTCGAACGCTTTCATTTGATCCGGTCTGGGGTGCCGGTCGTACCGCAACAGGTCTTGCGTGCAAGGACCAGGCATTGACATGGCGTTTTCCAAACCCGTATTACTTGCCCTCGGCGCCACGTTGTTTTTGAAAGTTGCCACGGTCATTCCCGCACTGGTAGTAGCAGACATTATCGACAATTTGTCGAGCGCTTCGCCCCCCTATGAACTGCTCGGAGTCTTCACATGCCTGATTATCGTGCAAGTGTGTCTGACCCCTCTACAAGCCTGGGCACTGGCCCGGCTCTGCCAAGCGCGCGTGAAACAACTTTCCAGCCAGTGGTGCCGACAGTTGCTCGACAAGCACTTCGAAGCCTATGGACAACTCCATGGCGGAACGCTGGTCAAGGTTCTGGATAGGGGCATCACTGCCCAGGAGCGGTGGTTGAACTTCCTGATCGGCACGGCGTGGCCGATCATGGCTGAAACCCTGGTGCTGATCGCCCTGTTCACCTACCTCGGCGCTACGATCGTATTGCTTGGCCTGGTTCCTTTGAGCCTGGCGTATCTATGGCTCAACGACCGGCTGGTACGCTGGCGCCGTCCGCATATCGAGGCGGTCAACGCCAGGGAAGATGACTTGGCCGAGCAGTGGGTCGACACCTTCGCCAGCGCGACCACCGTGAAGCTGGAGCAAGCCGAGGACGCAGCGATGACCCCCGTCAGGCAGACGCTGGCGCGCTATGCCGATGCAGCGGTACAGGTAGCCTGTAGCGGCGGATGCCTGCAAAGCCTGCGCATTCTGTTCATCGGTGCGGGCAGTTGCGGGCTACTGTTGTGGGGCATGCGCGACCAGGCGAGCGGGTCTGCGCACTTGACGGCTGGAGAACTGGTAGCGCTATTTACCTTGGTCAGCGGTCTGCTGGCAGGTGTTGCACAACTCGCCGAAGCCTGGCGCCTGCTCGACCAGTTCCGTCTCGACAAACGCAAACTGCAAGCGTGGCTGGAGTTGCCCAGGTTCGCCCAGACCCAGACCGCTTCGCCCAGGCCCGCCAGCGAAGCCAGCGCGTTGCGCCTCATGCCCTGTGAACTGCGGTCGCGCAACGAGCTGCAACTGCAGGTGACGCAACCGCTGATCATTGAAAAAGGCGAACGAGTAGCGCTGGTCGGTCCCAGCGGATGTGGCAAGTCCACCCTGCTGCATGTGCTCTCCGGCACCGTGGACCCACTGCGCAAGCACGTCTACCTTGGCGACACCTGCCTGGAGCAACTCGATGGCGAGCAACAACTTACTGCGCTGCGCCTGTGCACCCAACGTGCGCATTTCATCCCCGGACCACTACCGCGCTCGGTGCTGTTCGATCAGACCCACGAACAGTCACAGATCAATGATTGGCTAGGTGCGCTAGGACTGGATGCGAGCTGGTACGACTTGGCATTCGACGCACGCGCCACATCGATTTCAGGCGGTGAAGCGCGGCGTCTGACGCTGCTGCGCATTCTCAATCGCCCGGGCGACTTCAATTTGTTCGACGAACCCACCAGCGGTCTTGATGGCGACTCGGCGACACGCACCTGGGACCTGCTGTTCGACACCCTCAACGGCCGAGGCCTGATCTGCGTGACCCACGACCAGCAGGCGCTGCATCGCTTCGATCGGGTGATTCAGGTCGAGGCGGGCAGGATCATCGCTCAGACGGGCGCCGGCTACTCGTCATCATCGAAGTTGTAACTGCCCGGTGCCAGGTTCTCGAAGCGCGTGTATTTACCGATAAAGGCCAGCCGCACGAAGCCGATCGGACCGTTACGCTGCTTGCCGATGATGATCTCGGCCACGCCCTTGTGCTCGGTCTCGGGGTGATACACCTCATCCCGGTAGACGAACATGATCACGTCGGCGTCCTGCTCGATGGCGCCGGACTCACGCAAGTCGGAGTTGACCGGGCGCTTGTTCGGGCGCTGCTCCAGCGAGCGGTTGAGCTGCGACAGCGCCACCACAGGGCAGTTGAACTCTTTTGCCAGGGCCTTGAGCGAGCGGGAGATTTCCGAAATCTCGTTGGTGCGGTTGTCGCCAGCCGACCCAGGGATCTGCATCAACTGCAGGTAGTCGACCATGATCAGCGCGATATCGCCGTGCTCGCGGGCCAGACGACGGGTTCGAGCGCGCATTTCCGAGGGGCTGATGCCGGCGGTATCGTCGATGAACAGCTTGCGGTCGTTGAGCAGGTTGACCGCCGAGGTCAGGCGCGGCCAGTCGTCGTCGTCGAGCTGACCGGAGCGCACCTTGGTCTGGTCGATGCGGCCGAGCGACGAGAGCATCCGCATGATCAGCGATTCACCGGGCATTTCCAGCGAGAACACCAGCACCGCCTTGTCGCTGCGCAGCACGGCGTTCTCCACCAGGTTCATGGCGAAGGTGGTCTTGCCCATCGACGGTCGGCCGGCAACGATGATCAGGTCGGCCGGTTGCAGGCCGCTGGTTTTCTCGTCGAGGTCTGTGTAGCCGGTGGAGATACCGGTGATGTCGCTGTCGGAATTGAACAGCGTATCGATGCGGTCGATGGCTTTGGTCAGCAGCTCGTTGACGCCCACCGGGCCACCGGTCTTGGGCCGTGCCTCAGCGATCTGGAAGATCTGCCGTTCAGCGTCGTCGAGCAGTTCCTCGGCGTTGCGGCCCTGGGGGTTGAAGGCGTTGTCGGCGATGTCGGTGCTGATGCTGATCAGCTGACGCAACGTAGCGCGTTCGCGGATGATCGCCGCGTAGGCCTTGATGTTGGCCACAGACGGCGTGTTCTTCGCCAGTTCGGCCAGGTAGCCCAGCCCGCCGACCTGGGACGACAGGCCTTCTTTCTCCAACTGCTCGTGCAGCGTCACCACGTCGAACGGCTGGTTCTGATCGACCAGCTTGTGCACGGCACGGAAGATCAGGCGGTGGTCATGGCGATAGAAGTCCCCGTCGGAGACCTGATCCAGCACACGCTCCCAGGCGTTGTTGTCCAGCAGCAGACCACCGAGCACAGCCTGTTCGGCTTCGATGGAATGGGGCGGCACCTTGAGGGCGGCGGTTTGCAGGTCGAGTTGCTCGGGGGTGCTGATCTCGTTCATGTCCACGCAAGAAATCTGGGGTGATGAAAACGACAAAGGGCACGACCTGCAGTTGCAGGAGCGTGCCCGATGTTAACCGGCTAGCCCACCAGGGAGCCAGCCGATGGTCGGCGCTTAGGCAGCGACGACAACCACGCGAACGGTGGCTTCGACGTCGCTGTGCAGGTGCACGGCTACGTCGTATTCGCCAACGTGGCGAATGGTGCCGTTCGGCAGACGCACTTCAGCTTTGGCCACTTCAACGCCCGAGGCGGTCAGGGCATCAGCGATGTCGTGGGTGCCGATCGAACCGAACAGCTTGCCTTCGTCGCCAGCGGTGGCAGTGATGGTCACTTCCAGCTCGGCCAGTTGGGCAGCACGGCTTTCAGCCGATGCTTTACGGTCTGCAGCGGCTTTTTCCAGCTCGGCGCGACGCTCTTCGAACGCAGCCAGGTTGGCGGCAGTGGCGCTAACAGCCTTGCCGAATGGCAGCAGGAAGTTACGGCCATAGCCGGATTTGACTTTAACTTTGTCGCCCAGGTTGCCCAGGTTGGCGACTTTTTCCAGCAGGATCAGTTCCATTTGGTAAAACCTCTTAACTTTTAACCTTCACCGTTCGCGGCATCGTCGCCCTGTGGAGGGGGCTTGCTACCGCGAAAATCAATCAGGCTATCGACAATGGCCAGAACCACGAGCAACGGATAAGTCAGCTGCATGAACAGCACCATGGTGACGTACAGGCCGACCAGCCAGAACTTGGACAGTCGCTTCTGCGCCACCAGCCCATGCAACAGGGCAACCCCTGCGAACATGAGCGGCACGCTGCACAGCGGGGTCAGCAGCGCCAGGCCAGAGCCAAGGCTCGGGCCGAACAGCATGCAACCCAGCAGCACCAGTGCCGGCACCAGGGTGAAACGCACCGTGTGAAACTCACGGCCGAACCCACCCGGGTTATACAGTGCAGCCTGCCAGTAGCGACCCAACATCAGGGCCAGCACACTGATGATCTGCAACCCTGCCGCCATCAGTCCGGTGAGCACCGGTACGACAATCCCACCGAGTTGCGCCCGCTCCTCTACCGACATCTTCTGGTAGAGGCCGTCGAGCATCACCGGGAGGCTCTTTACCAGCGCCTGCCCCAGAGCTTCGATCGGTTCGCGGAACACCGAACCCAGGATGATTCCGTACAACAGGCCCAGGCCGACGCTGGACAACAGCACGCGATTCCAGGAGTGCCCGGCGCGCAACAGCGCCGCCATCCCCAGCGTTCCCGCCAGCACCGCAAGGGTGCGTGGATCACCGAAGACCCACCAGGCCAGGGCGGGCAACAGGGCCCAGCCGATGACCGTGGAGGCATCCTTGAAACCGCGCCGCAGGAACACCAGGCTCGCAGCGGCAGCACTCAACCAGAACAGCAGCGGCAAGGCCGCACAACCGACCACGACGACCGTGGCCTGCACGCGACCGCGCATGATGAAATCAGCTAACGCTCGCATGCCTATCCCTTACTACTTGTCGATGACCCGTTCTCAGCGGCCGTGGCTGTCGGTGTAGGGCAGCAGGGCCAGGAAGCGGGCGCGCTTGATAGCGGTAGCCAGCTGACGCTGATAACGAGCTTTGGTACCGGTGATACGGCTTGGAACGATCTTGCCGGTTTCGGATACGTAAGCTTTCAGGGTGTTGAGATCTTTGAAGTCGATCTCTTTCACGTCTTCAGCGGTGAAGCGGCAGAATTTACGACGACGGAAGAAACGTGCCATGTAATAGGCTCCTCAAAAAGTCCGTGGATTACTCGTCAGCGTTATCGCTGTTGTCGCTGTCGTTGCTGTCGTCGCCTTCGGCGCCTTCAGCAGACTCAGGACGTTCACGACGCTCACGGCGCTCGCTGCGGTTCTCTTCGGCCTTGAGCATCTCGGACGGGCCGGTGACGGCTTCGTCGCGACGGATGACCAGGTTACGGATCACGGCATCGTTGTAGCGGAAGTTGTCTTCCAGCTCGGCCAGGGCCTTGCCGGTGCACTCAACGTTCAGCATCACGTAGTGAGCCTTGTGAACGTTGTTGATGGCGTAGGCCAGTTGACGACGGCCCCAGTCTTCCAGACGGTGGATCTTGCCGCCGTCTTCTTCGATCAGCTTGGTGTAACGCTCGACCATGCCGCCGACTTGCTCGCTCTGATCCGGGTGGACCAGGAAGATGATTTCGTAATGACGCATGAATGCTCCTTACGGTTTGTAGTCTGCCAGGAACACTGGTCAGACAAGGAGTGAATGAAACGAGTGAGGCTTGCCCTGAAGCGAGGCAGGTGAATGCCGGCCGGAAGGCAAGGCGCGCAATTGTAGAGAAGCCAGGTGGGACAAGCAAGGCGATTGGTGAATATTTGAACAGAAAGGCAAGAACGCCCCAGAGGCAACCCATAACAGCGGATTGCCCAGGGGAAATTGCCTTGCCGTCAGCGCTTGCCTTGCCGCTGACGCACGGCCTCGAACAGACAGACGCCGGTGGCGACCGACACGTTGAGACTGCTGACGCTACCGGCCATCGGCAGCTTGACCAGAAAATCGCAATGGTCACGGGTCAGGCGACGCATGCCGCGGCCTTCGGCGCCCATGATCATCACCAATGGACCAGTCAGATCCTGCTGGTAGATTTCCTGCTCGGCCTCACCCGCCGTGCCGACCACCCACAGTCCGCGCTGCTGAAGCTTTTCCAGGGTGCGCGCCAGGTTGGTCACGGCCACCAGCGGAATCACCTCGGCGGCGCCGCAGGCGACCTTGCGCACCACCGCGGTGAGGGTCGCGGATTTATCCTTGGGAATCACCACCGCCGTGGCGCCTGCGGCATCGGCGGTGCGCAGGCAGGCGCCGAGGTTGTGCGGATCGGTGACGCCATCGAGCACCAGGATCAGCGGTGGCGTTTCAGAACGCTCGAGCAACTCCTCGAGCATGGCCTCGCCCCACACCTGACTGGGGCTGACTTCAGCCACCACGCCCTGGTGCACCCCTTCGACCCAGCTATCGAGCTCACGGCGCTCGGCCTGGCCGACCGCAACGCGATTCTCGGAAGCCAAGGCCAGCAACGCCTGCAAACGCGGCTCGCTGCGACCTTCGGACAGCCAGATCTGCTTGACCCGCTTGGGATGGTGTTGCAGCAATGCCTGAACCGCGTGCACGCCGTAGATCTTTTCCAACTGACTCATGACGTGCTTTTGCCTTTACGTGCTGCGCCCGTTTTAGACGGGCCTTTGCGGTGCTTGGTCTTGCCGGCACCCTTGCCAGCAGATTTGCTGCCTTCGGACTTGCCACCGCTGCTGCGCGCATCGCTCATCAGCGCCTTTTTCATTTCGCGGCTCTTGCGCACCTCGGCGTTACGCTCGACGGCGTCCTTGGGGAAGTAGGCGTCGGCGGTTTCGCTCTTGCGGCTGCGCGGCTTGGGATTGGCGCGCGCGGTTTCAGCTGCAGGCTGCGCGGATTTTTCGTCGGCAGGCGCGGCAGCATCACGGGTTTTACGCCCGACCGGCGCGTTGACCGTGGCCTCGGACAGCTCGAAGTCGATCTTGCGCTGTTCGAGGTCGACGCGCATCACCTTCACTTCGATACGGTCGCCAAGGCGGAAGCTGCGCCCGGTGCGCTCGCCGGACAGGCGGTGGTGTACCGGGTCGAAGTGGTAGTAGTCACCCGGCAGGCCGGTGACGTGGACCAGGCCTTCGACGTAGATGTCGGTCAGCTCGATGAACAGGCCAAAGCCGGTCACAGCGGTGATGACACCTGGGAAGGTTTCACCGACACGGTCGCGCATGTATTCGCACTTGAGCCAATTGACCACATCGCGGGTGGCCTCGTCGGCACGCCGCTCGGTCATCGAGCACTGCTCGCCCATCTGCTCCAATGCGTTTTCGTCGTACGGGTAGATGCGCGCCTTGGGAATGCTCATGGCGCCAGCGCGTTTGACGTGCGGGGTTTCCACGCGCGAGCGAATGACGCTGCGAATCGCCCGGTGCACCAGCAGGTCGGGGTAACGACGAATCGGCGAGGTGAAGTGGGTGTAGGCCTCGTAATTCAGGCCGAAGTGGCCGTTGTTCTCGACGCTGTACACCGCCTGGCTCAGCGAGCGCAGCATGACGGTCTGGATCAGGTGGAAGTCCGGGCGACCGGAGATGCTCGCCAGCAGGGCCTGGTAGTCCTTGGGCGACGGGTCCTTGCCCTTGTGCAGCGACAAGCCCAGCTCGCCGAGGAAGGCACGCAGTTTTTCCAGGCGCTCGGGCGGCGGACCATCGTGCACGCGATACAGCGACGGCACGTTGTGCTTTTGCATGAATGCCGCGGTGGCGACGTTGGCCGCCAGCATGCATTCCTCGATCATCTTGTGGGCATCGTTGCGCACGGTCGGACGAATTTCGTCGATCTTGCGGTCTTCGCCAAAGATGATCCGGGTTTCCTGAGTCTCGAAGTCGATGGCGCCACGGGTGTGGCGGGCCGCCAGCAGCACCTTGTACAGCGCGTACAGGTGCTTGAGATCAGGCAGCACCGCGCTGTACTCCTCGCGCAGGGCCTTACCTTCACGGGTACGGGCATGTTCGAGCATGCTGCTGACCTTGTTGTAGGTCAGGCGTGCGTGGGAGTGGATGACCCCTTCGTAGAACTGGTAGTCGACCATCTGCCCGGACTTGTTCATGGTCATTTCACAGACCATGGCCAGGCGATCAACATGCGGGTTCAACGAGCACAGGCCGTTGGACAGCTCTTCAGGCAGCATCGGCACCACACGCTCGGGGAAGTACACCGAGTTACCGCGCTGCTGGGCTTCGTGATCCAGGGCCGAGCCGATGCGCACATAGCTGGAAACGTCGGCAATCGCCACGTACAGGCGCCAGCCGCCAGAGAACAGGCGCAGCTTGCCGAGCGGTTCGCAATACACGGCATCGTCGAAGTCGCGGGCGTCTTCGCCATCGATGGTGACGAACGGCAGATGGCGCAGGTCGATGCGCTTTTCCTTGTCCTTCTCTTCGACTTCCGAGCGGAACTTGCGCGCTTCCTTGATCACGTCCTTGGGCCAGACGTGGGGAATGTCGTAACTGCGCAGCGCCACGTCGATTTCCATGCCCGGCGCCATGTAGTTGCCGATCACTTCGACCACATCGCCCTGGGGCTGGAAGCGCGGGGTTGGCCAGTGGGTGATCTTGATTTCGACGAACTGGCCGATCTTGGCCCCGCCGTTGCGCCCGGCGGTGACCAGCACTTCCTGCTGAATCTTCGGGTTATCGGGGGTGACATAACCGATGCCACCCTCTTCGAAGTAGCGGCCCACTACGCTTTCGTGGCCACGGGAGATGATTTCCACCAGCACGCCTTCACGACGGCCGCGCCGATCGAGGCCAGACACGCGGGCCAGACCGCGGTCGCCGTCGAAGGCCAGGCGCATTTGCGCGGGGCTGAGGAACAGGTCGTCACTGCCGTCGTCGGGGATGAGGAAGCCGAAGCCGTCTCGGTGGCCGGAGACGCGGCCGCAGATCAGGTCGAGCTTGTCTACCGGGGCATAGGTGCCGCGGCGGGTGTAGATGAGCTGACCGTCACGCTCCATGGCGCGCAGGCGGCGGCGCAGGGCTTCGATCTGTTCTTCCCCTTCGAGGCCGAACTCCTCCGCCAACTGCTCGCGGGCGGCGGGTTCGCCGCGGTCGGCCAGGCGTTGCAGGATCAGCTCACGGCTGGGGATGGGGTTCTCGTATTTATCCGCTTCGCGAGCGGCCTCGGGATCGAGGGATTGCCAATCGGCCATCAGAAGGGGTTCACCTTGGTATATATAGAGTAGAAGTTTGGCATAGGCCTATTGAAACTGGAAATCCAAGCCTTGGACAGCCCCCGTCCGATAGCCGCAGAGGGCGATTAAGGCGAGCGGAATCAACGGCTTGGACTTTTTCAAATATTTTTCGCGAGGGGGCTTTACAGCCCTGGGACGCGTCCGTATAGTGCGCACCACAACGACGGACAGCCGACGTTGTAGTCGAGAAGCACGGCGTTGTAAAGAGTTGTAAAGCGCCAGATGATCTTGACATGTGTGCCCAGGTGGCGGAATTGGTAGACGCGCTGGTTTCAGGTATCAGTGACTTAACGGTCGTGGAAGTTCGAGTCTTCTCCTGGGCACCAAATATTTCGAGCGATAGATAGCAGGTTTGTCTGTCACTCAGCAAGTGATTCACGCAGTACGCTGTAGATGCAAAAGCTTTGCCCAGGTGGCGGAATTGGTAGACGCGCTGGTTTCAGGTATCAGTGACTTAACGGTCGTGGAAGTTCGAGTCTTCTCCTGGGCACCATATAAAAACCCACTAGCTTGCTAGTGGGTTTTTTCTTGCCTGCGATTTAACCCCCGCCCCCTGCCCCGCTCAGAAGGTCTTCTCGAATTTCAGCGCCAGCTCGGTCTGCCGGTAGGCATAGGCCCAATCGATGCTGCTGGCGGTCACCGTGCGCTTGACGTAGAGGTTCGGCACCACGCCGGCGAAGGCCAGGCGCGGCATGCCCAGGTTGGCGATATAGACCTGCTGGCGATCCTCGCGCCGGCCACCGAGGAAAAGATCTGCCGCGTCATAGCGGGTTTGCCGGTACAGGCCCACGGCGCTCAGGGTCAGCCCGGCGTCGAAGCTGTGGAAGGCGCCCAGGCTGACCATCGCCTCGCGGTTGCTCGACGCCGCGGCTTTTTGTTCACGCCGGGTGTAGGTCAGTCCACCGAACAGCAAGGTCTGCGCATCGAGCAGGTACGACAGCGATGCCCCCAGCTGGCGCTCATCGTAGTCATCGAAGTACTCGCGCTGCTCACCCTGGAAACGGTAATGCTTGAACTGCGCCTGGCCGCCCAGTTGCAGGCGCTCGCTGAGGTTGTGCTTCCACTCACCGCGCACACCGGTGGCCTGGTACTTGGTGTGGTGGTCGTTGTAGTAGTTCTCGAACAGCGGCATCAACGACACGTCGTTGAGCACGCTCTGGAAGTTGTAGCCGGCGTAGAGCACCGTGGTGTTGTCGTCGTACCAGATTTGTGGGTCGTCCTCGCCATGCTTGTCGAACTGGTTGCCGTAGCTCAGGCCGCGCAGCAGCAGGTGGTGATTGCCGGTCAGCTGAAAGCGCCGCTCGGCGGTGACGTCATAGACCAGACTTGCAGAACCCTTGGGCTTGGGCATTTGCCGGGCATAGTCGAAACATTCATCGAAGATCGTACAGACCAGGCGGTGGGTAACCATGCCATTGCCCTGGTTGATGTTGCTGTTGTAGCCCAGCCCGAGCGAGGCGGATCCGTGCCATTGCCGGCGCAGGTCGATGGCCTGCTGGTACTCACCGAGCACGCCATGCAGCGACTCGGGCACGGTTTCGTTGGCGACCTGGCGGAACAGGCGTTCGGCCTCAAGGGTCTGGTTGTCTTCGAACAGGGTGCGGGCCAATTCCAGTTGCGCACGCACGAAGCGCGGGTTCAGCTCGATGGCGCGGCGCAGGTGATCGATGGCCCGCTTGTGCTGGCGCTGCTGGCGGGCCAACAGGCCCTCGGCCATTTCCACCAGCGCTGGCTCATGACCGGGCAACTGCCGGTAGCGCTCGACGAACTGACGGACCTTGCCCCACTGGCGCAGGTTGATCGACACGTAAATGGCCGGCGCAAGATCCTGCAGGGTGTTCTGCACGTTGTAGGTCTGGCCCTCGATGGTGATCAGCGAAGCATTGTGCTGTGCCGGATCGGGCGCGCCGCGGTTGGCCCGCTCACGGGCTTCGCCGCGTTGTTCGATCTTGTTCAGCAGCAGGCGGGTGTCGTCATCGTCGGCCTGGACGACGGCGGTATACAGCAGCGACAGGCCGAGCAGTATCCGGCCCATGGATGAAAGCGACAGCATGGAGTCAATCCAAAACCTTGGGTTGGATAGGAAAACAGGGCGCCGAAGCGCCCTGCCCTGTGACTGATCCAAGCGTTATTGCTTGGCGCCGCCGAAGGCGACTTTGGTGGTGCCCGAGGTGTAGATACCGGCGAGCGCTTCCGCATTGGCACCGTAGAACTGGCCTTTGATCACACTGCCGCGGCTGAACGAACCGTTCGAGGCGATGGTGGTGCCGTTGAAGCTCAGCGAACCTACGGAGCCTGCCAGCGTGCCCGAACCGCTGCCATAGTTGGCCGTCAGTACACCGCTGGTAATGCCTGCTGCCGTACCTGGGTTGTATTTGTTCACGCCCACTACGTTGTACTTGGCGTTGACCAGGGTCGGCATGCTGGTGGTCGGGTTCTCACCCGAGAACCATACGGTGCGGTTGGCATGGGACAGGTTCAGGTCGGTGCTGTTGGCCGGCTGGGTGCCGGACTTCACCGGTGCCCACTCGCCGAAGTAGACCTCCGAACCGGACACCTTGGCGATCACTTCGCCACCGAACTGTGGGAAGTTCGCCGTCGGTTCAGCGATCTGCCGGTAGGCATAAACTTCAGTGTTGTAAGCCACCTTGTTTTTCCAGGTTTCGGAAGTGACGACGTTCGTCTGGGGATTTCTCAGCTGTGCCAAAGTCGTGCCATAGCCTGACAACACCTTATCGGTCTGGGCGATCGGGCCAGCCTTGAAACTGACTGCGAATTGTTCGTTCACGGTGCCAGTGGCGGTAGTTGGCATTGCGATACCCGCTGTGCCGTTAGCCATCAAGTTTGATTCCCTTGCCTTCACATAATCCGAAGAAGAGCCGCCCACAACCGTCGCGGCAAATGCGCCGGATGTCGCCAGGGACAATACGGTGAACGCCATAAGTTTCTTCACAACAACCTCCTAGTCATAGTTTGGAAAACCACTGTTTTTATGAAAACAGCAAAAAAAGCTTGAGTGCATCAGAAGCGCGCGGTCAGGCCCATCTTCAAGGTGCGGCCGGGGGCCGGCATCATGGTGCGTGCCAGCGGGTCGAGGTAATAACGGTTGGTGATGTTGTTCACGCCGAAGTCGACATCGATATGTTCATTCACCCGCACCGTGGCATAGGCATCGAAGACCCAGATCGGGTGCCACTGATACGGCTGGTTGAGGCCGGTGACACTGGGTACACCGCGCTCGATCCACTTGTTCTCTTCCTTGTTCTTCGCGCTGCTGTGGTAAATCATCCGCCCGCCCAGCTCCAGACGCTCATCGAACAGGCGCAGGCCGCCGTCGAGGTTCAGGGAATACTGTGGTTGCAGGCTGGTGCGCGAGAACGTAGTGGGGAAGCCACCGGTCACGCACTCATCCATGCCGTAGCTGCCATAGGGGTCAAGGGTGTTGGCCATGTCCTTGTCGCACAGCTGTTGTTTCAGGCGGTACGTGGCGCCGAAACTGGAGAAATAGCGTCCGCTGTCCATGCGCGCCTGTAATTCCAGGCCGGACAACTTCTTCTTGTCGAACTGAATGACGTTATAAAGAAAGTCGCGGTCGATGTAGTTACGAATTTCATTGTTGAAATAGTTCAACCGGATATCGGCGTAGCGCCACTGCGGGACGAAACCTTGCAGGTCCTGTACGTAACCGACTTCCCAGTTATAGGCATGTTCGGGTTTGCTGGAGGTCGCTTGGGGAAGTTGACTGGAGATATACCCTTGGGAGTCTTCATACACTGAGGGAAAACGCACAAACTCGCTGTAACGTGCATAAAGGCGAGCGCGCTCGCTAAGGTTAAAGGTAACGCCGGCCATTGGCGTCCAGGCACTGCCCCGTTGTTTCTTCGGCTTGGCCCAGCGCTCTTCCTCGGTAGGCTGTACAAAGATTTCAGAACCACTGCTCGGAGTGACGACATACCGCGGGACTGTTCCACTCACACCCTGCGCATCGGTAACTTGCTCGTTGAGATCGATCGTACCGTTGGTAAACGGATTGGCCGAGCTGACCAGTTTTTTCCCCTCGGTCGGAACTTCGACGGTTTCGGTGGCATAGCGATAGCCATTCACCATGCCGGATTCATTGAGTTCCCACTCCAACAGTTCTTCGGTTTCTTCCGGGCTCAGCCCATAGCTTTCATAATCGGCACGCAGCTTGGCGATGTACGCCAGGTTTTCGTCATCGGTCATCAACCGCTGATAGGTGAATTTCTTCGCCACGACTCGAGACGTCGCCGCCCCCGACGGATCACGCGCAGCACGGCGCTCGTCGAGGCCGGTATCGAACGAGCTGTAGTCGCTGTAGCGCGCGCCGGCGCTTAGCGTCATCCAGGGTGTCGCCGCCCACTCGTTGTTGAAGCTGAAGTTGTACTGCTCACGTCGTCCCGAGCGAGGCCCCAGGTAGGTGGCACCGTAGATGGCCATGCTGCCGTTGTCCTGGGAGGCGTTGTCCTTCATCTGCAGCCGTTCCTTGCTGAAGTCGCTCGACACCGTCAGTTTCCAGGTATCGGTCAGCGCCATCTGGTTGGTCAGGTTCACCCCCCAGCGGTTGTGGTCGGTCAGTTGCAGCGCCCGTGAAACGATATTGAAGCGACCATCGGTATTGGGCAGCTTTTCCGGCGCGGCACCGAGCCCCGCGCATCCCCAATTGGACGGAGAAGACTGGCATTCGGTGTATTGATCCCACGCCTTGTCGCTCAAGCTTGTGTCGCTCAGGGTGTAGACCTCTTCACCATTCTGGTGCCGCTTCGAATCGCTCTGGGTCATCCACCAGCCGGCGCTGAGGTTGAGCCAGCGTGAGTCCTCCGGCGCCAGGGTGTAGGTGAGCGCGACGGTGTCCTGCTTGACCTGGCTATAGGGCAACTGGAAGCCGAAGTTGCCGCCGGGGGTGCGTTGCTTGATCACTTCGGCGATCAGGTAAGGCTGGGTCTCGCCGAACTCCAGGTCACTGTGCATATAGGACGCTTTCAGGCTCTGCCCTTCGGCGAAGTACAGCGTGCCCTTGAGCAGCGTGGTTTCCATCTCGCTGGAGGTCCCTGACACCTCATGCCCGGGCAGGTAGAGCGTGGCCAGGTAATTACCGGCGTTGTCGCCAATGCTCGAAGCGTTGCTGTTGGCCTTGCGCGCCGAGTCCAGCCAGTCTTCGCTTTCGTAGCGTTGGCTGCCGTGTTTGCCGCTGTAGTAGTTGCCCCTTTTGCGATAGCTGTAGGCGGCCAGGGCATCGAAGTGTTCCTGGCGGGTGGCCAGGGCCAGGCGGTAGGCGTTGTCGTTGAAGTCGAAATCGTTGCCGCGCGATGAGCTGTGCGGTGTGTACTGGCTGCCGCCACCCTTGGGGAAGAACATATATGCGCCGCCAACATAGGCGCCATCGATGTCGCGGTAGTCGCGCCCGTAGTTGTTCATCCCCGATTCATTGGGCTTGACCGCGTTGGTGGCGGTTTCGGTTTTCAGCTCCAGGCCATAGGTTTCGCCCAGCGGCACGATGTCTTCGGCGTCCAGTGTCTTGATTTCCACCGAACCGCCGATGCCGCTGCGCACCCCGGCGGTGGTCGAGGGGCCTTTCTCCACCGAAATGCTGCTGATCATGTTGGGGTCGACGTAGTTGCGGTTCGCTATCCCGGCCGAGCCGAGCCACACCGAGGTGGCCTGTTCAGTGCCATCGACCGTCACCGGAATTCGCCCTTGGCCTTGGATACCGCGAATGTTGGGGTCGAGCGCGCCACTGTTGCGCGATTCGCCGCTGTACACGCCATTCAGGCCCTTGAACAGATCAGCGGCATTGGCGCCCTTGTAGCGTTCGATGTCCTGCTTGCCGACGTACACGTTGGAGACGTCCTTGCGATAGACGTCGTTCTGGCCCTTCTCGTCCTGCGCTTCCCATTGGGCTTTCACCTCCAGCGCTTCGAGCACCTGATGGCCTTTCTGCGACGTGCCGCGCTTGCTCAACTCGTCTTCGAAGCCTTCGGGCAGTTCGATTTCGACAGACCCCATGTTCGGGGTAGCGCTGTGCGCCTCGCCAGCCACGGTGAGTGCAGATATCGCGAGAAAAATGGCGCAGGCCAGGGGCTTGAGGCGCAAGGTGGCCGGGGCGGTGGGGGACACGTGCATGGCAGAACCTGTGGTTGTCGGTAATACATGGCAAATTGATGGCCGCCTGCTGACGACGGAAAAAGCTTACCGACAAAAGCAAATGAATCTCGTTTAGATTCATATGCGAGAGGAACAAGTTCGTATGCGTTGTGCTGGGGCAGGGAACTCTTGGCAACGATGGCGCGCCCGCAAAAGCACCCGAGGGGCAACTCGCCCAGCCCCTCAGCGCTTCTTGCCGAAGATCGACTTCGGCGTGCGACCGAAGTAGCGGGTGAAGGCCACGGTGAAGTTGTTCGGGTACTTGTAGCCGACCTGCCAGGCGGCCTGAGCCACTTGCTGGCCGGATTCGAGCAGGGTCATGGCCTTGCGCATGCGCAGGTCGAGCAGCATCTTCGCCGGGGTGCTGTCGAACAGCTGACGAAAGCCCTCCTTGAGTTTGTGCTCGTTCATGCCGACGCTGGTGGCCAGATACTCCACCGTCAGCGGCGTGTGCAGTTGCTCGCACAGCAGGTTACGGGCGCGCTCCAGGCGCTCGATGTCCTGGGTGCTCAGCGCCGAGCCCTGACTCTGTAGCGGCGCCAGCAGGTTGAACTGCTCCGACAGCAGGCTGAGGGTATGGATGTGCAGGTCGAGGCGATTGGCCGGGTCGAGCAGGCCCGGTTGCAGGTAGCGCACCAGCGCCGCGGCATGGGCCTGGGCGGCCTGGGAACTGCGGCGAAAATCCAGACGATGCAGGCGACCACTGCCCAGTACCTGTAGGGCGCGAGCTTCGCCGACGTACTTGCACAAGGTCGGCTGGTCGATCACCACACGCAACTGCGACGTGGTTTCATTGCCTTGATAGCGGCGTTCGCCAGGGGTGGCGCGAAAGGCGGTGATGGTGGTGTGGCCGGCTTCGAAAGCCAGATTGCTGCCGTCCTTGCCGATGAAACCCGATTTTCCCTGCAAGCCGATGGTCACCACCATCACGTGACCGTCGTGGGGGCCACAGGTCTCTTCGATCACGCTGCGCACCGGGTGGTAATGCAGCCGCCCAAGGGCCAGCCCCTGTTCCAGGCGCAACAGCTCGGAGTGACACTGGCCGAGGCCCTCATCCAGTTGCAGGCACAGCCGGCCATCGACCTGCACGCTGCGCTGACGCGGTGAGTCCAGGCCGAGGCGGCAGCTCCCTTTCGATGTGTTCATGGTGATCTCCCTGGGTAGCAGCGCTCGCCACGGCGCATAGGAACGGCTCCGGCTCGCATACTTATAATTAATGATTCTCATTTAATCTATACCACCTTTATCAGTGATCGGGCCATGGGGCGTTAGCGCGACGCCATGGCCATGAACAGGGAGTTACCGTGCCTCACTCTTCGAAACTGCCCGCCGATACCGCCGAGCTCAGCGCCGCCCACCCGCTGCAAGCCTGCTGGAACCTGCAATTAAGTGGCCTCGGCGCAGACGCCCTGCAGGCCGCGCTGGACTGCGCACTGTTCGACCACCTGGACGCATTCACCCGCGCCGCCGACCTGGCGCAACGCCTGACGCTGGATGCGCACAGCACCGAGCTGATTCTCGAAGTGCTGTGGAGCCTGGCTCTACTGGAGCGCGACCCCCAGCAACCCACGCACTACCGCAACCTGCCAGTGGCCGCCCAGCACCTGAACAGTGGCGCACGGGACTACTGCGGCGATGCGCTGGCCTTCCGTCATCGGGTGATGCGCCAGACTGGCAGCCAGCTGGGCGACTACCTGCGCAACGGCGTCAGCCGTATCGACAGCACACCTTCGGCATCGGGCCTGGCCTGGGCCAATGCAGCCCGCCTGCAGATCGCCCAGGAACAACGTGCGGTCACCGGCGAAGTGGCCTGCGCGCTGCTCGAACGCCTGCCGGAATTTCGCCAAGTGCAACGCCTGCTCGACCTCGGTGGCGGCCCCGGGCTGGTGGCCATCGCCATGGCCAAAGCGCTGCCCGACCTGCACGGCGTTGTGTTCGATTACCCGGAAACGGCTGCGGTAGCCGCCGACAACATTTACCAGGCTGGCCTGCAGCAACGCCTCAGCGCCCAGGGTGGCGACCTCAATACCGACGACATCGGCAGCGGTTTCGACCTGATCTGGTGCTCCTCGGTACTGCATTTCGTCGACGATCTGCCCGCCTCCTTGAATCGTCTGCATGGGGCGCTGCGCCCAGGCGGGCTGCTGGTGTGCTGTCAGGCTGAAGTGCCCCGCGAACGGCAGGCCGCCGCCCAGGTGCTGCCCTACTACCTGCACATGCGTCTGCAGGGTCGCCACGTGCTCGACGAGGGCGAGCTGGCCGTGCACCTGCAACAGGTCGGCTTCTGTGGCGTGCAGCAACTGACCGGCCTGCGCTTTCCGGTGACACCGGTCAACGCCGTGATCGCACGCCGAGCGCAGGGATGAAGCGATGAACCGTACCCGCAATGCCAGCCTGCAACTGCTGTTCGGCTGGCTCAATCTGGCGCTGGCGGTGCCCAGCATCTACCTGATGTTCGGCATGCCGCTGGTGATGCGCCAGTACGGCTGGAGTGGCACTGAAATCGGCCTGTTCCAGCTGGCCGGCCTACCGGCGGTGTTCAAGTTCCTGCTGGCGGCTCCGGTGCAACGGGTACGGCTAGGTCGTGGCCACTTGGTGCACTGGCTGTTGCTGCTCGGCGTCGCGCTGCTGGTGCTGTACTGGCTGATCGGCCGGAACAACCTGATCGAACAGCGCCTGGCGCTGTTCGCCATGACCTTCGCCATCAGCATCATCGCCACCTGGATGGACATTCCGCTCAACGCCCTGGCCGTGCAGTGGCTACCGCGCAGCGAACACCTGCGCGCCGGCAGCATCCGCTCGGCGGCGTTGTTCCTCGGCGCCATCATCGGCGGTGGCGCGATGTTGCTGGTGCAGGCGCGGCTAGGCTGGCAGGCACCGTTCGTGATCATGGCCGCAGCGCTGCTCATTGGCGTACTGCCGCTGCTGGCCTTGCGCAAGCGAGCCGAGCTGCAGGCGCCCGAGGCGGCCCCGGCCAGTGGTCTGGTGGCCGACTGGGTGAGCTTCTTCAGCCAGCCGGCCGCGCGCCAGTGGACCTGGTTGCTGCTGAGCGCCTTCCCGTTCATCGGTGCGGCCTGGCTCTACCTCAAGCCGCTGATGCTCGATCAGGGCCTGCCGATGCAGGAGGTCGCCTGGCTGGTGGGCATCGTTGGTGGCGCCACCGGTGCAGTGTGCAGCCTGATCGGCGGGCGTCTGGCTGGAATGCTCGGCACGGGCCGGGCGATCGTCATCTACCTGCTGGCGGCGCTGCTGGCGCTGTCGTTGCTGACCGTGACCGTTGCCCTGGGCCTGGGCCGTGGCTGGTTGCTCGCCAGTGTGCTGGCGCTGGCGGCGAGCATGGGCGCGGTCTCGGCGCTGATGTTCGGCCTGACCCTGTTCTTCAGCCGCCGCCAGCGCAGCGCCAGCGACTATGGATTGCAATCGAGCCTGTTCGTCATCACCCGCCTGGCGGCACCGGTGGCGGCCGGCCTGCTGCTCGACCGCCTGGGCTACGCCGGGATGCTGGCATGCCTGAGCGGTGGACTGCTGCTCGCTCTGCTGCTGGCCTGGCGGGTGCGCCGCAGGATCGCTGACAGTACCGAGGCATTGCTCGCAGTCGAACACCCAGGCTCTACAAGCCCACCAACGAGCGACCGGCAAACATTGCGCGATGCGGGCGAAACGCCGCGCCCGTGAAGCGCGCAGCGGGTGGGGTCAGGCGGATGGCAACGCGAATGAATTTTCTTCCATGCAGCCACTTGAGAACTGATTTCGTTTACCATTGTTTCCAAATATGTACCCGTAAGCGAGGAACCACCCGCATGACGAACCGCCCTCATTCGCTGCTGCGCACCCTGGCCGCCGCCGTGCTCGGTCTGGCCCTCGGCGCCCCGGCAGCCATGGCCGATGCCCCGGTCACGCTGACCATGTACAACGGCCAGCACAAGGAAATCGGCGAGGCCATCGCCAAGGCCTACGAGGCCAAGACCGGTATCCACATCAATATCCGCAAGGGCAGCAGCAACCAGCTGGCCAGCCAGATCATCGAGGAAGGCGACCGCTCGCCGGCCGACATCATCTACACCGAAGAGTCGCCGCCGTTGAACAACCTTGGCGAGCTGGGCCTGCTGGCGAAGATCGATGACGCCACCCTGAACATGCTGCCCAAGGAATACGTTGCGGCCAACGGCACCTGGATGGGCGTGACCGCGCGTACCCGTGTGGTGGTGTTCAACCCGAAGAAGATCGACGAGAAAGACCTGCCCAAGTCGGTCATGGACTTCGCCGACCCTGAATGGGAAGGCCGCGTGGGCTTCGTGCCCACCAGCGGCGCGTTCCAGGAACAGGCGGTGGCGATCCTCAAGATGCATGGCCGTGAAGCGGCCGAAGACTGGCTGACCGGCCTGAAGGCCTTCGGCAAGACCTACACCAACAACATGGTCGCCCTCAAGGCCGTGGAGAAGGGTGAAGTCGCCGCCGTGCTGGTCAACAACTACTACTGGTACGCCCTGGAGCGCGAGCGCGGCAAGCTCGACTCCAAGCTGTACTACCTGGCCGACGGTGACGCCGGTGGCCTGGTGACCATCTCCGGCGCCGCCGCGGTCAAGGCCAGCAAGCATCCCAAGGAAGCCCAGGCACTGCTCAACTGGATGGCCAGCGAAGAAGGCCAGCGCGTCATCACCCAGACCACCGCCGAATATCCGCTGCACAAGGGCATGGTCTCGGACCGTGGCCTCAAGCCGTTCGACGAACTGCGTCCGCCGAACATCACCCCGGCCGACCTGGGCAATGCCGAAGAAGCCCTGGAGCTGGAACGTGAGGTCGGTCTGCTCTGATGACTGCCGCCCTGCCGACCCCTGCACCGCTGCGCTACGTGCCGCGGCGCAAGCGCCCCTCGATCTGGGTGGTGCTGCCTGTGCTGTTCCTGGTGGCGATGAGCCTGCTGCCATTGCTGTACGTCGCTCTCAAGGCATGGGAGGCAGGCTGGCGCGAGGCGCTGCACCTGCTCTGGCGGCCGTTCGTCTGGGGTCTGCTGCGCAACACGTTGATGCTGATGGTCGGCGTCACCGTGGCCTGCATGGTGGTCGGCATGGCGCTGGCCTGGCTGCTGGAACGCAGTGACCTGCGCGGCCGGCGCCTGTGGGGCGTGGTACTGTGCCTGCCGTTCGCGGTGCCTTCGTTCGTCAGCAGTTTCACCTGGGTGTCGCTGAGCTCCGATTTCGAGGGCCTGGGTGGGGCGATTCTGGTCATGGCGCTGTCCAAATACCCGCTGGTGTTCCTGCCGGTGGCAGCGACCCTGCGCAACGTCGACACCTCACTGGAAGAGTCGGCGCGGACCCTGGGCTGCAACCGCTGGGGGGTGTTCTTCAAGGTCACTTTGCCGCTTTTGTGGCCGGCGATGCTCGGCGGCGCGCTGTTGATCGCCCTGCACATGCTGGTGGAGTTCGGCGCCTTGTCGATTCTTGGCCTGCAGACCTTCACCACCGCCATCTACCAGCAGTTCGAACTGGAATTCAGCAACGCCAACGCTGCCATGCTCTCGGCGGTGCTGCTGGCGTTGTGCCTGGTGATGCTCTGGCTGGAGCTGCGGGTGCGTGGTAAGGCGCGTCACGTGCGCATCGGTCAGGGCGTGGCGCGGCGCGCGGCACCGATTCGCCTGAAGGGCTGGAGCGTACTGGCGCAGCTGTTCTGCCTGGGGCTGGCGATTCTCGGCAGCGGCATTCCGTTGGCGATGCTCGGCTACTGGCTGAGCGTCGGCTCGTCGGCAGCCTTCCCGGTGGCGGAAATCGGCACCGCGCTGCTCACCTCGCTGTCGGTGTCGCTGGGCGGCGCGGCGTTCTGCGTGCTGTTGGCCTTGCCGATCAGTTTCCTGGTGGTGCGTTACAAAGGTCGCCTGGCGATCTGGGCCGAGCGCCTGCCCTACCTGCTGCACGCCCTGCCCGGTCTGGTCATCGCCCTGACCCTGGTGTTCTTCGCCCTGCACTACGTGCCGGCCTTGTACCAGACCACGGCGTTGCTGATTCTGGCCTATTCGCTGCTGTTCCTGCCGCTGGCCCAGGCCCCGGTGCGTACCGCACTGAACAAGGCCTCACCGACCCTGGAAGAGGCGGCGCGCACCCTGGGTGCCAGCAGCCTCGGCGCGTTCTGCCGAGTGACCCTGCCGATCATCTTCCCGGCCCTGGCCGCAGCCTTCGCGCTGGTGTTCCTCGACGCCATGAAAGAGCTGACCGCAACCCTGCTGCTCAGCCCCACCGGCATGACCACCCTGGCCACCGAGGTCTGGGCGCACACGGCCAACGTCGAGTTCGCCGCCGCGGCGCCGTATGCGGCCTTGCTGATCGTGGTGTCGGGCTTGCCGGTCTATCTGCTGACGACGCGGATGTACCTGAACAAGGCGTAAACCTGATGGCCTGTCTGACCTGTAGGGTCAGGCAGGCCATCACGCCCTGAACTGCCCCAGACTCGCCCGCAACTGCGCCGCCAGGTCGTCCAGCACCTTGCTGCTGGCGGTGGTCTGCATCACCACTTCGGCAGAACGCTCAGCCTGGCTATGGATGGTTTCGACCCGCCCACGCACAGCCTGTGCGCCATTGGCCTGCTGAGCCGCAGCGCGGGTAGCAAGACCAATCGCCGCATGCACTTGCTCGACCGCCGCCTGCACCGACTGCTGGCGACGCTCGTTGTCGCGCAGCACCAGCAGCCCTTCACTGGCCTTGCGCCCGGCTTGATCGATGGTCGCCACCGCTTCCTTGGCGCCTTGTTGCAGCGCGGTGATGTGCGCCTGGATATCGCCGGTCGAGCTCTGCGTCTTGCTCGCCAACGCCCGCACCTCATCGGCCACCACGGCAAAGCCGCGGCCAGTCTCGCCGGCGCGGGCCGCCTCGATGGCAGCGTTCAATGCCAGCAGGTTGGTCTGCTCGGCGATGCTATGGATCACCGTCAGCACCACCTCGATCTGCTCGCTCTGCTTGGCCAGGCGCTCGATCACCTGCGAGCCGCTATCGACCTGCCCGGCCAGGTTCTCGATCAGCCCGGCCAACTGGGTCGAGGCGCGGCTGTTTTCATCGGTGGCCTGACGAATACCCACCACTTGCTGCAACGCTGCCTGCATCGCCTGGCTTTCCGCCTGAGCCTCGTCGGCCATGCTCGACAGGTCACGCAAGCTGGCCGCCACTTCATCGCGTTGCAAGGCTGCTGCCGTGTCGGCGCCGCTGCTGCGCTGGGCCATGGCCGCGATTTCGACACCGGTGCGCTGGGCCACCTCACCGGCCTCGCGGACGATGGGCTGCAGCTTGTCGATGAAGCGATTGACCGCCGAGGCCATGTCACCGATTTCGTCGCGGCTGTCGAGCGGTACACGCTTGGTCAGGTCGCCCTCGCCTGCTGCCAGATCATCCAGCGCGGTAATCAGCAGGCGCAACTTGCTCAGCACTCGCCGGCCCAGGACCACCGCCAGCACCCCCAGCATGGCCAGTCCGACCACCGCCAGGGCCAGGCCGATGCGCCAGCGCAGTTCGCCGCTGGCCTCACGCACCGCCTGAGCGGTATTGGCCTGCATGGCGCTGGCACTGCCTTGGGCTTTTTCCAGGCGTTGGCGCAGGGTGTTGCCGCTGTCGGTGGCCGCCCCCACCAGGCTCTCGCCCACCAGTTGCTCACCGCTTGCGATCAGCGCGGCGAAGCGCTGGTCGAGGGCTTGCAGTTGCTGCTCGATGCCCGCAGTGGACACCCCCAGCAGCACCTTGCCGATTTCCGCGCCATTGGGGTTGATCGACGCTTCGACGAAATAAACCGCCGGGTCGCGGCGAGCGGCATCGATGACCTTGTCCAAGGCGCGCTCGCCCTGGCCCTTGTCGATCAGCGCCTGGTTGATGGGGTTTTGCCGGTTGAGGTAGCGGGTCAGGTGCTGGCCCTGGGCATCGTCGTACACGACGAACAACACATTCGGGTTGCGCTGGGCGCGCCGGGCGAAGTCCGAGAGCACCGGCACATCGCTGTCCCAGATCGCCCGCGGCGCTACCGAGGCGAGCAGCTCGGCCATGTCGTTGGCCGACTCCTTGAGCGAGGTTTCCAGCGAAGCACGCAGTTGCTGCTGTTCGCTGTGCAGACGTTCGGACAACCCCGCGCTCAGGCGCTGGCGGGTGCTGCTGGACAGGCTGTCGAGACCGGCGCGCACGTCCAGCCCGGCTTGCTGCAGATCAGCCGTGAGCTGGCGGCTATCGTCGCCCAGGCGTTCGCCCAGTTCATCTTCCAGGGCGCTGACCGTGCTTCGGGTCAGTGCAACGGCCACCAGCACCTGCACCAAAAGCGCGATACCCAACGCAACGAACACAGGCCGCAGCAGGCGGCTTCGTAACAATGAAGGAATGGCAGACACGGTATGACCCTCGTGTTTTCTGGCGCCACTATTTTGATGGCATCTACAGAAACTTCTTACAGCAAGGGTTATGCCGCCACAGCAGGCGTATCGGCCAAGGTCTGGTAGCGAGTCGATCGAGCGCCCAAGAAAAACGCCGCGGTCCCTGGCGGGAGCGCGGCGTTGGCTCAGCGGTTACGGCTGATCAGGCGAACGGGTGACGCAGCACGATGGTTTCGTTGCGGTCCGGGCCTGTGGAGATGATGTCGATCGGCGCGCCGATCAGCTCTTCGATGCGGGTGATATAGGCACGCGCATTGGCCGGCAGGCCGTCCAGACTCTTCACGCCCAGGGTCGACTCGCTCCAGCCCGGCAGGGTTTCGTACACCGGCTGCAGGCCGATGTAGCTGTCGGCGTCGGTCGGTGCTTCGATCACATCGCCATCGGCGTTCTTGTAGCCCACGCAGATGTTGATGGTTTCAAGACCATCGAGCACATCCAGCTTGGTCAGGCAGATGCCCGAGATGCTGTTGACGTCGATGGCGCGACGCAGGATGACTGCATCGAACCAGCCGCAACGACGCGCACGGCCCGTGGTGGAACCGAACTCGTGGCCACGCTTGGCCAGGGTCGCGCCGGTGTCGTCGAACAGCTCGGTGGGGAACGGACCAGAACCGACACGGGTGGTGTAGGCCTTGGTGATGCCGAGGATGTAGTCGATGTACATCGGGCCGACACCGGAGCCGGTGGAGATGCCGCCAGCGGTGGTGTTGGAGCTGGTGACGTACGGGTAGGTGCCGTGGTCGATGTCCAGCAGCGAGCCTTGCGCGCCTTCGAACATGATGTCCTTGCCGGCGCGGCGCAACTGGTGCAGTTCGGCGGTGACGTCGAGCATCATCGGCTTGAGCTGCTCGGCGTAGGCCATGCACTCGTCCAGGGTCTGCTGGAAGTCGATGGCCGGCTCTTTGTAGTAATTGACCAACTGGAAGTTGTGGTAGTCGAGCAGCTCGCCCAGCTTGGCGGCGAAACGTTCACGGTGGAACAGATCACCCACGCGCAGGCCGCGACGGGCGACCTTGTCTTCGTAGGCCGGGCCGATGCCGCGGCCGGTGGTGCCGATCTTGGCTTCGCCACGGGCCTTTTCACGGGCCTGATCGAGTGCTACGTGATAGGACAGGATCAGCGGCGCAGCCGGGCTGATGCGCAGGCGCTCACGCACCGGTACGCCTTTTTCTTCGAGCTTGGTGATCTCGCGCATCAGCGCATCGGGAGCCACCACCACACCGTTGCCGATCAGGCACTGCACGCCTTCGCGCAGGATGCCGGACGGAATCAGGTGCAGCACGGTTTTCTCACCGTCGATGACCAAGGTGTGACCGGCGTTGTGGCCGCCCTGGTAGCGCACGACGGCGGCTGCATGTTCGGTCAGCAGATCGACGATCTTGCCTTTGCCCTCATCACCCCACTGGGTGCCCAGGACGACGACATTCTTACCCATAACACTTGTCCTCATTCGCAAACTTGGTGCCGGCCTACTGCCGACGCAGAAACTCATTGGGAAAGCGGCAGTACCTGCCAGCGCCCGTCTTGCTGAATCAATTGCCGATCACAATCCGCCTCGAGGGCAGCGCTCAGCGGCTGTCCAGGCAGTGCCTGAACCACTCGCTGGCCCTCGTTGCGCAACTGGCAGACCTGCTGCCAGAGGGCCGCATCGCCGCTGTCGGGCATCCAGATGCCACCTGTCGGCAGTACGACCTCAGCTCGCCCCAGTGTCACCAGGGTCTTCAAATCCGTCGAGAAACCGGTGGCCGGACGCGCCCGACCGAAATCGGCACCGATGTCGTCGTAACGCCCGCCCTGGGCGATCGACTGACCGACACCGGGCACGAACACGGCGAACACCACACCGGTGTGATAGTTGTAGCCACGCAGCTCGCCTAGGTCGAAATAGAGCGGCAACTGCGGATAGCGCGCCGCCAGACGGTCGGCGATCGCCAGCAGGTCATCGAGTGCCGCCAGCACGCTGGCAGGAGCACGGCCCAGGCGCACGCGGGCTTCGTTGAGCACTTCGCGGCTGCCGCACAGTTCGGTGAGCGAGCGCAGCATGGCGGACAGGTCAGGTGGCAGGCCAGTGGTCAGCACATGCACTTCATCGACGGCTTTGCGCTGCAGGGCATCGAACAGCTGTTGCTCGATCGCCCCGGACAGGCCGGCGGCGCGAGCCAGGCCGCGGTAGATACCGACATGGCCAAGGTCCATGTGTACATCGGCGACGTCGGTCAGTTGCAGGGTCGCCAGCATCAGGCTGATGACTTCCACGTCGCTGGTGGGGCTGGCGTCGCCGTACAGCTCGGCGCCGAGCTGGATCGGACTGCGCGAGGTCGACAGGGCCCGCGGCTGGGCGTGCAGCACGCTACCGGCGTAGCACAGACGGCTCGGGCCTTCGCGGCGCAAGGTATGCGCGTCGATGCGCGCGACCTGGGGCGTGAAGTCGGCACGGAAACCCATCAGGCGACCAGACTGTGGATCGACCACCTTGAAGGTGCGTTGATCCAGGTCTTGGCCGGCACCGGTGAGCAGCGATTCCAGGTACTCGATATGCGGGGTGACGACCAGCTCGTAGCCCCAACTCTGGAACAGGTCCAACACCTGACGCCGCGCAATCTCGATGCGCGCCGCTTCAGGTGGCAGTACTTCCTCGATGCCATCTGGCAGAAGCCAGCGGTCTACCGTTGCCATTACGCCATTTCCCCTCTGGTCCGGGCGGACTGCCCGCGGGCAGCCTTGAGTGAAGCAGGTGTTGGCGCACAATGACGGGCAGCACCGATCCCAGCGCTACCACCGTGCCAACACCCTGTGAATACGTGACGTCGTGAACATGCAGGGCTCCGTTAGCAGCAAACGGACCTTGCAGACGCAAAAAAGCCGGGAATTTCCCGGCTGCCCGATCATACACCGCTTTTGATTCGGGATGCACCCCGCCGAGCATTTTAGGCGCCCGGCGGGATGACTCACATCACGGCTTGCTCTTGTCCAGGTAGCGGAAGAACTCGTTCTTCGGATCCAGGACCAGCACGTCGCTCTTGCTGGAGAAGCTCTCGCGATACGCCTGCAGGCTGCGGTAGAAGGCGTAGAAGTCCGCATCCTGACCGTAGGCCTTGGCGTAGATGGCAGCAGACTGCGCATCACCATCACCGCGGGTTTCCTCGGCCTCACGATACGCTTCGGCCAGCAGCACACGGCGCTGACGGTCGGCGTCGGCGCGAATACCTTCGGCCAGCTCGTTACCCTTGGCACGGTGCTCGCGAGCCTCACGTTCACGCTCGGTGCTCATGCGGTCGAAGACGCTGCGGTTGACTTCCTTGGGCAGGTCGATGGCCTTGACCCGCACATCGATCACCTCGATGCCCAGTTCCTTGTTGGCCATGCGGTTCAGCGAAGCGGTGATGTCGGCCATCAGCGCGTCACGCTCACCCGACACCACTTCGTGCAGGGTGCGCTTACCGAACTGGTCACGCAGACCACTTTCCAGACGACGGGACAGACGCTCGTCGGCGATCTGCTTCATGCCGGAGGTGGCGGTGTAGTAACGCTCGGCGTCCTTGACCCGCCATTTGGCGTAGGCATCGACCATCACCGCTTTCTTCTCGAGGGTCAGGAAGCGTTGAGTGGGCGCGTCGAGGGTCATCAGGCGTGCATCGAACTTGCGCACCTGGTTGACGTAGGGAACCTTCACATGCAGGCCAGGCTGGACGTCGGCCTGAACCACGCGACCGAATTGCAGCAGGACCGCACGCTCGGTTTGCGCGACGATATAGAAGCAGTTCCAGCCAACCACGGCGATGACCACCGCAGCGATCAGGACGAACAGCGATTTATTGCTCATCAGCGGCTCTCCCTGGTACGCGGCGCCTGTTGTTGCGATTGCGAGTCCTGGGTCGTGCGCGCGGCGGCGTCGTTGACCGACGGCGAGGCGTTATTCGACGAGGACGGTGCGTTGCGGCTGCCTTCGACCATCTTGTCCAGCGGCAGGTAGAGCAGGTTGTTCTGCCCATCCTTGGTCGCCACCATGACTTTGCTGGTGTTGCTGTAGACCTCTTGCATGGTCTCCAGATACAGACGCTGACGGGTCACGTCAGGGGCCTTGCGGTACTCGGCCACCAGCTTGGTGAAGCGGTCGGCCTCACCCTTGGAGCGGGCGATGACTTCGTCGCGGTAACCGTTGGCATCTTCGATGATGCGCTGCGCCTGACCACGGGCTTCCGGCACCACGCCATTGGCGTAGGACTCGGCCTGGTTGCGGGCGCGCTGCTCGTCTTCACGGGCACGGATCACGTCGTCGAAGGCTTCCTGCACTTCACGCGGGGCTGCCGCGCTTTGCACGTTCACCTGGGTGACGGTGATGCCGGTACGGTAAGTGTCGAGGAAACGCTGCAGACGTTCGCGGATGTCCACGGCCATCTGTTCACGGCCTTCGGTCAGCACCTGGTCCATCGATGTGGAACCGACCACGTGGCGCAGAGCGCTGTCGGTGGCATGTTGCAGGCTGATTTCCGGCTGGTCGACGTTGAGCACGAAGTCTTGCAGGTTGGTGATCTTGTACTGCACGGTCAGCGGCACTTCGACGATGTTTTCGTCTTCGGTGAGCATCTGCCCCTGCTTGGTGTAGGCACGCTCGCGCGTGACGTTTTCCATGTACTTGCGATCGATCGGCGGGAAGTAGATGTTCAGGCCCGGCCCGACCGTTTCATAGTACTTGCCGAAGCGCAGAACCACGGCCTGCTCTTGCTCGTCGACCACATACACGGCGCTGTACAGCCAGATGGCCGCCAGCACGGCCAGGCCGATGCCGAGCAGGCCCAGGCCGCCGCCCTTGCCGATGTTGCGGTCACCACCGCCACCGCGTTTCTTGCCACCACCGAACATGCCGTTCAGGCTGTCCTGCAGCTTGCGGAAGGCCTCGTCGAGATCCGGTGGCCCCTTCTTGTCGCCACCACCGCCGCCGCCACCGCGCCGACCGCCCCAGGGATCTTGATTGTTCGAGTTGCCACCCGGCTCATTCCAAGCCATAGCGCTCTCCATCTGATAAAGCAAAGACGCGCCCACGGCGCGCCGGCCAATGCTACAGAATGCCTGTCACCGCTGCCCGGCGACCTCGATGGGCATTTATTGCAAAGTGTGTTGTTCGATGAACACCTGAGGCTCCAGGCCTTCCCGGCTGACCAGGCGATTGAGTTCGACCCGGGGCAAACGCACGTCCAGCAGACTGCTGCCCTGTTCGTCATGGGCCTCACTGCGTACCGCGCCAAGCGAGAAGAACTGCGCGCGCAAGCGCGCGTACTGCTGCTCGAGGCGCAGCGTACCGACGAACAGGTCATCCCCCAACAACTCGGCAATCGCCTGGCCCACCAGCTCCAGGCCGCGCCCGTCACGCGCCGAGACCCAGACCCGCTGCGGCTTGCCATCGGCATCGCGCTGGATCTGTGGCTCGACTTCTTCAAGCAGGTCGAGTTTGTTATAGACCTCCAGGATCGGCAAGCCTTGCGCGCCAATCTCGCCCAGCACGGCCAGCACCTGCTCGATCTGCTCCATGCGCTCGGGCTCATGGGCGTCGATCACGTGCAGCAGCAGGTCGGAGTTGCTCGACTCCTCGAGCGTGGCGCGAAACGCCTCGACCAGCTTGTGTGGCAGGTGGCGGATGAAGCCCACGGTGTCGGCCAGCACGATCGGACCGAGGTCGGCCAGCTCGAGCCGGCGCAAGGTCGGGTCGAGGGTGGCGAACAGTTGGTCGGCGGCGAACACCTCTGACTGGGTCAGGGCATTGAACAGCGTCGACTTGCCGGCGTTGGTATAGCCCACCAGGGACACCGAGGGGATGTCGGCACGGCGTCGGCCACGGCGAGCCTGCTCGCGCTGGCTGCGGACCTTCTCCAGACGCGACTTGATCTGCCGCAGGCGCACCCGCAGCAGACGCCGGTCGGTTTCCAGCTGGGTCTCCCCCGGCCCGCGCATGCCGATCCCGCCCTTTTGCCGCTCAAGGTGGGTCCAGCCACGTACCAGGCGCGTGCTCATGTGCTCGAGCTGAGCCAGCTCGACCTGCAGTTTGCCTTCATGGGTACGTGCGCGTTGCGCGAAGATGTCGAGGATCAGCCCGGTGCGGTCGAGCACCCGGCACTCGAACACGCGTTCGAGGTTACGCTCCTGACTGGGGGTGAGGGTGTGATTGAAAATCACCAGATCGACGTGTTCGGTCTTGACCAGGTCGCGCAACTCTTCGACCTTGCCGCTGCCGATCAGGAACTTGGCCGTGGGCTGATGGCGCGAGACCGTCGCCAGTTGCACGATCTCTGCCCCGGCCGAGAGGGCCAACTCCTGAAACTCCTGCGGGTCTTCGCGCGCCTCAGGGTTCTGTCCTTCCAAGTGAACGAGCAGGGCCCGTTCACCACCACCGTGGCGCTCAAAGAACAATACGGACTCCTATCAGGCGTTGCCTGGTTCGCTGTCACCGTGATCGGCGTCGGATGGGCTGGGCAGACGCACCGGACGGGCAGGAACCACGGTGGAGATCGCGTGCTTGTAGACCATCTGGCTGACGGTGTTCTTCAGCAGCACGACGAACTGGTCGAAGGATTCGATTGAGCCCTGCAGTTTGATCCCGTTGACGAGGTAGATGGATACCGGGACCTTTTCTTTTCTCAAGGTGTTCAAGTAAGGGTCTTGTAGCGAATGCCCTTTTGACATATGCCGCACTCCTGTAAGGATCAATAATAGAAAATCAGAAAAAACAACGAATTCCGCCGACCTTTCGCAAGAATAGACGGCAATTGGCAGGGACTCAGCTCAATATGGAGACGCTTCCCAGGTATTTCAAGGTGCGAGACAGATTGTCGCAAGCCAGGCTGTCGAGCCACTGAACGTCAGACCACCCGCGCAACCAGGTGAACTGCCGCTTGGCCAGTTGCCGGGTTGCGATGATGCCGCGTTCGCGCATCTGCGCCTCGTCCAGTTGGCCATCGAGGTACTCCCACACCTGCCGGTAACCCACCGCCCGTATGGACGGCAGACCTGCATGCAGATCGGCCCTGGCTCGCAACGTTCGGACCTCGTCGACGAAGCCCTGTTCCAGCATCTGGGAAAATCGTAACGCAATTCGCTGATGCAAAATGTGACGATCTGTAGGAGCGATCGCCAAACTCGCCACAGTATAGGGCAAATGGCCCGACGCGCCTGTGTCTGGATCGCGACTTTCAGCCAATTGACGCTGGCGATGTTCGGTCATGCTCAAGCCGCTGACCCGCTGCACCTCCAGCGCGCGAATCAACCGCTGAGGATCGTTGCGATGGATGCGTGCGGCCGAGACCGGATCGACCGCCTCCAGCAGGCGGTGCAGCTCACCCAGCCCCTGCTCGGCGGCGATGGCTTCGAGCTCGGCGCGCACCTGCGGATCGGCCGCCGGCATGTCGGCCAGGCCTTCGAGCAACGCCTTGTAATAGAGCATGGTGCCGCCGACCAGCAGCGGAATGTTGCCGCGCGCGGTGATCTCGGCCATGGCCTGCAGGGCATCATGACGAAACTCTGCGGCCGAATAGCTCTGCGCGGGATCGAGGATGTCGATCAGCCGGTGCGGGTGGGCGGCCAGCACCTCCCTGGAGGGTTTGGCGGTGCCGATGTCCATGCCGCGGTAGATCAGCGCCGAATCGACGCTGATCAGTTCGCAAGGCAGGTGTTTCGTCAGCTCGATGGCCAGATCGGTCTTGCCCGCCGCAGTCGGGCCCATCAGGAATATTGCCGGGGGCTTGCCACTCATGTCATCGACCGCGCAGGAACAGTTTATCCAGATCGTCCAGGCCCATCTGCGTCCAGGTTGGACGGCCGTGGTTGCACTGGCCGCTGCGCTCGGTGTTTTCCATATCGCGCAGCAAAGCGTTCATTTCGGCCAGCGCCAGACGCCGGTTGGCGCGTACCGCGCCGTGGCAGGCCATGGTGCCGAGCAGCTCGTTGAGGTGCGCCTGGATACGGTCGCTGGTGCCGTACTCCATGAGGTCAGCGAGCACATCCTGCACCAGACGATTGGCTTCGGCCTGCTTGAGCAACGCCGGAATCTGCCGGATCGCCAGGGTTTCCGGACCCAGGCGCTGCAACTCGAAGCCCAGACGCTGGAACCATTGTGCGTGTTCTTCGGCGCAATCGGCTTCGCGCTGGCTCAGCGCCAGAGACTCGGGCACCAGCAACGGCTGGCCACTCAAGCCCTCGCTGGCCATGGCGATCTTCAGTCGCTCGTACATGATGCGTTCGTGGGCCGCATGCATGTCCACCAGCACCAGCCCGACCGCGTTTTCCGAGAGGATATAAATGCCCTTGAGCTGCGCCAGGGCATAGCCGAGTGGTGGGATATCACCCTGTGATTCGGGCAGGCCAGGGGCCGCGCCACTGCCTAACGGCGCGAAATACTCGCGATAGACCGCCTGCGCCTCGGCGGCTGGCACGGGCTGCGAGGGGCGTGGCGAGTAGTTGTACTGATAGCCCGCACCGCTGCCACTGCCAGGCGCCGCCTGCGAAGGCGCGGCCTGCATCGGTTCCAGCAGTGATGCCGACAGGCGCATTTCGCCCTGTCCGCCAAACTCGCCGGCCTGGGTGCCGCTGGGCCTGGGCACCTCGGGGGCGGCGGCGGGGGCGGCGAGCTGATCGTCCGGGCGAACATCGGCGAGGGCGCGGTGCAAGGTGCTGTAGAGAAAGTCGTGAACCATGCGCCCCTCGCGGAAGCGCACCTCATGCTTGGTCGGGTGAACGTTGACGTCCACCCCGCTCGGTTCCAGTTCAAGGAACAGCACGAAGGTCGGGTGGCGGCCGTTGAACAGCACATCCCGGTAGGCCTGGCGTACGGCGTGGGCGACCAGTTTGTCGCGTACCGCACGGCCGTTGACGAAGAAGTACTGCAGGTCGGCCTGGCTGCGCGAGAACGTCGGCAGTCCAACCCAGCCCCATAGACGCACGCCATTGCGCTCGACATCCACCGGCAAGGCCTGCTCGAGAAAACCCGGCCCGCAGATGCTGCCGACGCGGCGCGCGCGGCTGGTGTCGTCCGGCGCTTCGTGCAAGCTGAGCACGGTCTTGCCGTTGTGGCGCACGTGGAAACCGACATCGAAACGCGCAAGGGCCAGGCGCCGTATGACTTCCTGAAGGTGGTCGAATTCGGTCTTTTCCGTCTTGAGAAACTTGCGCCGCGCCGGGGTGTTGAAAAACAGGTCGCGCACTTCGACCGAGGTACCGACCGGGTGCGCCGCAGGTTGGACCCGCGGCGCCATGTCGCGACCTTCGGTTTCGACCTGCCAGGCCTCACTGGCCTCGACGGTACGCGAGGTGAGGGTCAGGCGCGACACCGAACTGATCGACGCCAGTGCCTCGCCGCGAAAGCCCAGGCTCAGCACCCCTTCAAGGTCTTCGAGTTCACGAATCTTGCTGGTGGCGTGACGGGCCAGGGCCAGTGGCAGGTCGTCGGCGGAGATTCCAACACCGTCGTCGCGCACCCGCAGCAGCTTGACCCCGCCTTGCTCGACTTCGATATCGATGCGCCGGGCACCGGAGTCGAGGCTGTTTTCCAGCAATTCCTTGGCCACCGATGCTGGCCGCTCGACCACCTCACCGGCAGCAATCTGGTTGGCGAGCCGCGGGCTGAGCAGCTCGATACGCGAACCGCCACTCATTGTTGCGACGCCAGCGTGGTCGCCGGAATGTTCAGGTGCTGACCGACCTTGAGCTCATCGCTTCTAAGGCCATTGGTGCTGCGCAGGCTCACCACGCTGACCTGGTAACGCACGGCGATCATTGCCAGGGTTTCACCGGGGCGTACGGTGTGATCCCGCGGGCCCTGGGCGATCTTGCCGCTGTCGCGCAGCCAGGCAATGTAGGTGCCCGGCGGTGGGTTCTGCTGGAAGAACTGCCGCACGCCGGTATGAATCGAGCGCGCCAGGGCCTGCTGGTGACTGCGGGTGGCCAGCTTGGCCGCCTCGTTGGCGTTGGAGATGAAGCCGGTCTCGACCAGAATCGAGGGAATGTCCGGCGACTTCAGCACCATGAATCCGGCCTGCTCGACGCGTTGTTTGTGCAGCGAGGTGATGCGGCCCATGTTGCCCAGTACTTTCTGCCCGACGTTGAGGCTGGAGCTGAGCGTGGCAGTCATCGACAGGTCGAGCAGCACGCCTGCGAGCATGCGGTCCTTGTCGTCGAGGCTGACGTTGCCGGCACCACCGATCAGGTCGGAGCGGTTTTCCGTGTCGGCCAACCAGCGCGCGGTTTCAGAGGTGGCGCCGCGGTCGGACAAGGCGAACACCGAGGCCCCGAACGCGGCCTTGGACGGCGCGGCGTCGGCGTGGATCGACACGAACAGGTCAGCGCCCTTCTTGCGGGCGATCTCGGTGCGCTTGCGCAGCGGGATGAAATAGTCGCCTGTACGGGTCAGCTCGGCGCGGAAGCCCTTCTCGGTATTGATCTGGCGCTGCAGTTCCTTGGCGATCTGCAGCACGATGTCTTTTTCGTGCTGGCCGCGTCCGCCGGAAGCCCCAGGGTCTTCGCCGCCATGTCCGGCGTCGATGGCCACCACGATGTCGCGCTTGCCACTGGGTACCGGCGGCAGCTTGATCTGTGGCTGAGCCGGCGTGACCGGCACTGCAGGGGTGGTCACCGGTGGCACTACCGGCGGGGTTGGCGCGACCGTCGGCGTCGGCGTGCTGGCCGCCACGGCATCGGCCTCCTGGTCGTATAGATCGACCACCAGGCGATTGCCATATTGGGCGTTGGGCGCCAGGGTGAAGCTCTTGGGCGTGACCGATTTCTTCAGATCGATGACCACCCGAAGGTCAGTGGGCGTGCGCTGGGCCGAACGGACGCTGGTGATCGGCGTGTTGGAGGTCGAAGCATTCAGCGAACCGCCCAGGGTGGCGCCATTGATGTCGATGACCAGACGATCGGGCGCGCTCAAGGTGAAGACGCTGTGCTGAACAGGGCCGGAAAGGTCGAAGACCAGGCGTGTATTGTCCGGCGCGCGCCACAGGCGCATGCTCTTGACCTGCGTGACAGCCCACGCTTGCAGGGTCACCGCGCTGAGCAGCAGCCCGACAACGGCGACCAGTGCGCGTCTGCGCATACCTACCCCACTTGCTGATTATTGTTGGCGGCCAGAGCGGCACACCATGCTTCGCCGCGAGAACCCTGCGGCGACAGGACCAGGGAGCGTCCGCCCGCCTGCGGGCTCATGGTAATGGTCAGGTCAGGCTTTGGCAAAACGCCCGCACCCTTTTCTGGCCACTCGAACAGACACAGGGCGTCTTCCTCGAAATAGTCACGAATGCCCATGAACTCCAGCTCTTCCGGATCGACCAGGCGGTAGAGGTCGAAGTGATAGGCGCGCAGGGCACCGATTTCGTAGGGTTCGACGACGGTAAAGGTCGGACTCTTCACCGCACCGGCGTGCCCCAGGCCACGGATCAGGCCGCGGGACAGGGTGGTCTTGCCCGCGCCCAGGTCCCCTTCGAGAAAGATCACGCCATGTCCACCGGTGACCGCCGCCAGGCGCGCGCCGAAGGCTACGGTAGCCGCTTCGTCGGCAAGAAAAAGGGTTATGCCTGACACGCTGAATGTTCCTCCAACAACTTGCGAATGACGGGAATCAGATCACTGGCAGCCAGGCCTCGGCCCTGCACGCCCAGGCGCTCCCCGGCGCAGGCATGCAGCCACACGCCCAATTGAGCCGCCTGCCAGGCGTCCAGCCCCTGCGCCAGCAGCGCCGCCAGCACACCAGTGAGAACATCACCGAAGCCTGCGCCAGCCATCGCTGAATGACCACGGTTGCACAGCGCCAGTTCCCCCTCCGGCCCTGCGATCAGCGTTCCAGCGCCTTTGAGCACGCAGACACTGGCATGTCGCCGGGCCAGCTTGCGCGCCGCCCAAGGTCGATCGGCCTGCACCGCTTCGGTGGAAATGCCCAGCAGCCGCGCAGCTTCCCCAGGGTGTGGCGTGAGAATACTGCCGGCCGGCAAGGCCAGCGGCTCGCCGTCGAGCAGGTTCAGCGCATCGGCATCCCACACCTGTGCCTGTGGGCTGCGCGCGACCACCGACAGCAGACTGCGTCCCCAGGCCGCCTGGCCAAGGCCCGGGCCGACCACCACGACGCTGGCGCGCTCGAGCACACCGACCAGCTGATTGGCCGAACTCACGCCCAGGCACATGACTTCCGGCAAACGCGCAAGGCCGGCCACCACGTGCTCAGGGCGCGTCGCCACGCTGACCAGGCCGGTGCCGCAGCGCAACGCCGCCTCGGCGCTGAGCAATACTGAGCCGCCGGTGCCCAAGTCGCCACCGACCACCAGCGCATGGCCGAAGTCGCCTTTGTGGGCACTCGGTTTGCGTGCAGCCAGGCCTGGGAGGTCACGCGCAACGAGGGGGTGCGCAGGGTTTGTAGGACGTTTGGTCTGGGGCATGGGGTCAAGGGCTCCGATGTCTGGCAGAATTATACGCACCTGAGCCCGTATTGCCTTATCCGTCCATGTCCGCTTGCCTCCCCGACCTGCCCACACTGACCCAGTCGATCAAGGACTGGGGCCGTGAACTCGGCTTTGCCCACGTCGGCATCGCCGGCATCGAGCTGGGCGAACACGAACAGCACCTGCAGCGCTGGCTCGACGCCGGGTATCACGGTGAGCTGGAGTACATGGCCGCCCACGGCAGCAAGCGCTCGCGCCCGGCCGAGCTGATTCCCGGCACCTTGCGGGTGATCTCGCTGCGCATGGACTACCTGCCCGGCGACACGCAGATGGCCAAACGCCTGGCCCAACCGGAAAAAGCCTACATCTCGCGCTATGCCCTGGGCCGCGACTACCACAAGCTGGTGCGCAAACGCGTGCAGCACCTGGCCGAACGCATTCAGCAGGCCATCGGCCCGTTCGGCTACCGGGCCTTCGTCGACAGTGCGCCGGTGCTGGAAAAGGCCATCGCGCAACAGGCCGGCCTGGGCTGGATCGGCAAGAACACCCTGCTGCTCAACCGCAAAGCCGGCAGCTATTTCTTCCTCGCCGAGCTGTTCGTCGACTTGCCGCTGCCGGTCGACGAGGCCCAGGCCAGCGAACACTGCGGCCGCTGCCAGGCCTGCCTTGATGTGTGTCCGACGCAAGCCTTCGTCGGGCCCTACCTGATGGACGCGCGGCGCTGCATTTCCTACCTCACCATCGAGCTGAAGAACGCCATCCCCGTGGAATTGCGCGGGCTGATCGGCAATCGGGTGTTCGGCTGCGACGACTGTCAGATCGTCTGCCCGTGGAACCGCTTCGCCAAGCCGACCGAGGAAGCCGACTTCATGCCGCGCCACGGCCTGGACAACGCCGAGCTGGCCGAGCTGTTCCTGTGGGATGAGGCGCGCTTTCTCAGCCTCAGCGAAGGCTCGCCACTGCGCCGCGCCGGCTACGAGCGCTGGCTGCGCAACCTGGCGGTGGGCCTGGGCAATGCGCCCTCGACCATCCCCGTCCTGGAAGCCCTCAAGGCACGCCGCGAGCATCCTTCGGAACTGGTAAGGGAACACGTCGAATGGGCGCTTGCCGAACATCAGCGCCGCTCTGGCGGCGAGTCGCCAGGTACTTGCAGCTAGGCGCTAGCGACTTGCAGCTCGCTTCACTGCTGATCGTTGTAGTGAAACTTGGGCATTTCCCAATGGAACCGAATCGCCAGCAAACGCAGCAGAAAGCCGCCGAACAGGGTCAGCAGCATGCCTTGCTCGGCGGGCAACTTGAAGTACACACAGCCCAGGTAGAACCAGGCCGCGGCGAAGGACACGCTGGCGTATAGCTCGCGGCGAAACACCAGCGGGATGTCGTTGCAGAAGATGTCGCGCAGAATGCCGCCGAACACACCGGTGATCACCCCACTGATCGACGCCACCAGCATGCCGTGCCCCATTTCCAGTGCGGTCATGCAGCCGATCAGGGTGAAGGCCACCAGGCCGAGGGCGTCGAGTACCAGAAACAGTGAGCGCAAGCGGCGCATCAATGGTGCGATGAGGATGGTGACGATCGCCGCCAGGCTGGTCAGCACCAGGTATTCCGGGTGCTTGACCCAGGTCAGCGGGTAATGCCCGAGCAACACGTCGCGTACCGAGCCGCCACCGAGCGCGGTCACGCAGGCAATCAGCACCACACCAAACCAGTCCATGCCGCGGCGACCCGCCGACAATGCCCCGGTCATGGCTTCGGCGGTGATGGCGATCAGGTAGAGCATGAGCAGCATGGCGGCAGGTCCGGGCGCGAAAGGCGCGCAGTCTACCCAGTCTGCCTGCGCACCAGAAGGGGGCAGCCTGACAATCGCGGCCGCCGGGCCTCAGAACTTGATGAAATGCTTGCGATAATGACGCAGTTCTGCGATCGACTCGCGGATGTCATCCAGCGCCAGGTGCGTGCCACCTTTCTGGAAACTGTCGCGCACATGCGGTGCCCAGCGCGCGGCCAGCTCCTTGAGGGTGGACACGTCGAGGTTGCGGTAGTGAAAGTAGCTTTCCAGCGTTTTCATATGGCGATACAGGAAACGTCGATCCTGGCAGATGCTGTTGCCACAGATCGGCGACTTGCCGCGCGGCACCCATTGCTCGAGGAAGGCCAAGGTCTGCGCCTCGGCCTCGGCCATGCTGACGCGGCTGTCGCGCACGCGCTGGGTCAGCCCGGAATTGCCGTGGGTACGGGTGTTCCACTCGTCCATGCGCGCCAGCACTTCATCGCTGTGATGAATGGCGATCACCGGGCCTTCCTCCAGGGTATTGAGCTCGCTGTCGGTGACGATGGTGGCCATCTCGATGATGACGTCGGTGTCTGGATCGAGACCGGTCATTTCCAGGTCGATCCAGATCAGGTTCTGTGGGTTGGACATAAGCGCTCCTTGAATGATGCGTCATAGTAGCCTAGCCGCCCGTACCGCCAAAGCTCGCCAGCCCGTGCCTGACGGGCCGTAGCAGGCGGGCCGTGCTAGACTGCCGGCTGTTTTCCAGCAGCCACCTCCACGGGAAGTTCATGGCCAAACGCCAACTCAATCGCCGCCAGAACTGGCGCATCGAAAAAATCCAGGGCGAGCGCGCCGCTCGTGCCGCCAAGCGCGAGCAGCAGACCCTCAAGGAACTGGAAGGCGGCGACCTGGGCCCGGAGCAACTGGGCCTGGTGATCGCCCACTTCGGTGTGCAAGTGGAAGTCGAAGCCCAGGACGGCGACAGCGCCGGGCAAGTGTTCCGCTGCCACCTGCGGGCCAACCTGCCGGCGCTGGTCACAGGCGACCGTGTCGTATGGCGCGCAGGCAACCAGGGCATCGGCGTGATCGTCGCGCAGATGCCGCGCAGCACCGAGCTGCGCCGGCCGAACAACCACGGTCAACTCAAACCGGTGGCTGCCAACGTCGACCTCATCGTCATCGTCTTCGCCCCGGCGCCCGAGCCGCATCCCAACCTCATCGACCGCTACCTGGTGGCAGCCGAGCATGCCGGCATTCGTCCCCTGCTGCTGCTGAACAAGGCCGACCTGATCGACGAAGACAACGGCCCGGCGCTGAACGCCCTGCTCGAGGTCTACCGTGACCTCGGCTACCCGCTGCTGGAAGTCTCGGCGCACCACGGCGACGGCATGCAGCGTTTGCAGGCGATGCTCGCCGGACACATCAGCGTGTTCGTCGGCCAGTCCGGGGTGGGCAAGTCGTCGCTGGTCAACAGCCTGCTGCCACAGGCGCAGACCCGTGTCGGTGACCTCTCCGAGTGGTCCGGGCAAGGCACCCACACCACCACCACCGCGCGGCTGTACCACTTCCCCAACGGCGGCAACCTGATCGACTCCCCCGGAATTCGCGAGTTTGGCCTGGTCCACGTCAGTCGCCATGACGTCGAAGAGGGCTTCATCGAGTTCCGCGACCTGTTCGGCACCTGCCGCTTCCGCGACTGCAAGCACGACCGCGAACCGGGTTGCGCCCTGCTCATGGCCCTTGAAGACGGCCGCATCAAGCCACAGCGCATGCACAGCTACCGGTCGATCATCGCCAGCCTGCCGGAAGACAGCTACTGATCCGTGCGCTGCCTGCAGCACGCATACAAAAACGCCCATGAGTGATTCATGGGCGTTTTTCGTTGCGCACGTTGCGGGCTATTCCTGGGTGTCTTCCATGCGCAGGGTGCCGTCCTCGAAGATGTTCAGCTTCTGGCGCAGCTCGCGATGCTGCATCGGCACTTGCTCGACCGGCCCCGGCGTCGCACCGCTGGGTGCGGTGCCGCTGGCCGGTGTTGCACCCTGCGGGGTGGCACTGGACGGCGGCTGGTCGGCCGGCGCCGCAGGGTTGTGCTGGCTGCCCTGCTCGCCTTCGATGTCGCGCTGAGCTTTTTTGGTCAGCACGACGATGTCGATACGCCGGTTGACCGGGTTGAGCGGGTCTTTACGGTCGAACAACGAGGATGAAGCGTAGCCCACCACACGCGCCACCTGGTCGTCCGGGTAGCCACCGGCCACCAGCGCCCGCCGCGCGGCGTTGGCGCGGTTGGCAGACAGTTCCCAGTTGCCGAAACCGCCGCTGCCGGCGAACGGCTTGGCGTCGGTGTGGCCGCTGACGCTGATCTTGTTCGGCACCGCCTTGATGGTGTCGGCCATGGCCAGCAGGATGTCTTCGAAGTACGGCTGCAAACGCGCGCTGCCCAGATCGAACATGGGCCGGTTCTCGGCATCCATGATCTGGATGCGCAGGCCATCCTGAGTGATCTCGAACAGAATCTGGTCCTTGAACTTCTGCAGTTCAGGGTTCTCGTTGACCTTGTTCTGCAGTTCCTGCAACAGCAACTCCAGGCGCTCGCGCTCGACCTGCTCGGCCATGCTCTCGACCTGGTCCTTGCTCACCTCAGGGGTGACCTGCGGCGTGGTCTCGAATTTCTCTTCCGGATTGATGGTCTTGTCCGGGGCCATCTGCGGCGTCCCGCCCAGGTCGATGACGTAGGGCGTGCCGCTTTCAGCGAAGCCGATAGGGTCCTGGAAATAGCCGGCGATGGCGATCTTCTGTTCCGGGGTCGCGGTGGACAACAGCCACAACACCAGAAAGAACGCCATCATCGCCGTGGCGAAGTCGGCGAAGGCGATCTTCCAGGCGCCGCCGTGGTGGCCGTCGCCGAAGCGCTTGACGCGCTTGACGATGATGGGCTGGTTGTTCTCCATGACTCAGCGACCGCGCACCGCTTGTTCCAGCTCGGCGAAGCTTGGCCGGTGGCCCGGATAAAGCACCTTGCGGCCGAACTCCACCGCCAGCGACGGCGGCATGCCGGAGGCCGAGGCCACCAGCGAGGCCTTGATCGCCTCGTACACGTTGAGCTCTTCCTTGGCGTCGTGCTTGAGGCAGTTGGCCAACGGCCCGAAGAAGCCATAGGCGGCGAGAATACCGAAGAAGGTGCCCACCAGCGCCGCACCGACGTGCATGCCGATGGCCGCCTGGTCGCCATCGCCCAGCGAGGCCATGGTCACCACGATACCCAGTACCGCCGCGACGATACCGAAGCCCGGCATGCCGTCGGCAATGCCGGTCACGGCGTGGGATGGGTGTTCGAGTTCTTCCTTCATGTTCAACAGCTCCATGTCGAACAGCCCCTCCAGCTCATGGGGCGCCATGTTGCCGGTGGACATGATGCGCAGGTAGTCGCAGATGAACGCGGTCATCGCGGCGTCGCCGACGATGGTCGGGTATTTGCTGAAGATCGGGCTGGCGGCGGGGTCTTCGATGTCGGCCTCGATGGCCATCATGCCCTCGCGACGGCTCTTGTTGAGGATCTCGTAGACCAGGCCGAGCACTTCAAGATAGAAGGCGTGGTTGAAGCGCGAGCCGAACATCTTCAGCGACTTCTTGAACACATGCATGGTCATGTGGCCGGGGTTGGCCTGAATGAATGCGCCCAGCGCAGCGCCACCGATAATGAGCACTTCGAATGGCTGAATCAGTGCCGCGATCTTGCCATGGGAGAGCACGTAACCGCCGAGCACGCTGGCGAATACGATGATGATGCCGATAATTTTAGCCATAAGTTCAACGCATTAGCGGATGTGATCAAGGACCGGGAGGGGTGCTCTGAAACTCTTCTTCTACTTATCGGCAGAACTGCGCCAGACTATAGGCACTCCTAGCGAAAAGCCAGTTCGGACTGATGTCAAAATGCCAAGTGAAACCAAGGTGCCCGCTCAGATTCCCTCGACGCTAGAGGCCTGGGTCAAGCTGCTCGATGGCGTCCGCGTCCCGGTGCCCAAGGACAGTCACGACCGCGTGTTGTCGGCCATCAACGACAGCCGCCGCTCGATGCGTGACATCGCCGAACTGATGCAAGGCAGCCCCGCCCTGGTGCTGTCGGTGATGCGTGAGGCCAACCATTCGGCCAATGCCAGCCAGGCCGAGCCGGCTGAAAGCCTGGAGGTGGCGCTCAACCGCCTGGGCCTGGGTCGCTGCGCGCAATTGCTCGGGCGCCTGCCCGCGCTACCCAGGGATGACATGCCGCCGGTGCTCAACCAGTTCGTGCAGATCAGCCAGCACGCCAGCCAGCAGGCCAGCGGTCTGTTCGCCAGCCGCCTGGCGCGTCTGTGGCAGGAAATCCACTGGGGCAGCCTGTTGTTCCTTTCCCCTTTGTGGCCTTTGGCGCTGGTCTATCCGGCGCTGCTCGATGCCTGGGAGCTGCGAGTGATTCACAAGGGCGAGGTGGCCGCCGAGGTCGAGCACGAGCTGTTCGGCGTGCGCATTCTGGAGCTGTGCCGCGCCGTGGCCGAGCACTGGCGCCTCCCGGAGTGGGTGACCCAAGGCTATCGCCTGCTGCTCGAAGAACGCGATCTGCTGGCGCAGGTGCTGACCATCGCCCGCGCCCAGGACCCGCTGGAGCAACAGCACCGCCTGGACGCCGAGGCTGGATTGCGGCGCTGGTTCAATCAGCCGGCCAATACCGTATTGCTGGCCAACAATCTGGCCCTCGCGGCACAGGTCGGCTGGGACAACCCGCACCTGTTGCGCTGGCAGTTACTCACGGCGTTGTATCTGCAAACCTCGCTGGAAGACGTGCAGAATCAGGTTCACCAACAGGCCGCGCAAAGCGCCCGGCGCCATGCCCGCGCCGGCCTGTTCCACCCGGCCGAAGCGTTACTCTGGCCTTGGCAGCACCGCCGTCAGCATCCCGATATGCAGGCGCCTTCCCCACCGGCTGCTGACGAGCTGGAACGCTGGCGTGAACTGTGTGGCGACCTGCTGGCGCAACCAAGCCGCTTCAGCAATGCCGTGCACCTCTCGACCCAGGCCCGCGAGGCCCTCACCGCCTGCGGTTTTACCCGTGTGATGCTGCTCTCGGTCGACCGCGTCAACGAATGCCTGCGCGTGCAGCAGACTGCCGGGCTGCCCAGGGAGGCCATGGCGCTGAGTCTGCCCACCGTCGGCAATCGGTTGTTCGAGCGCCTGCTCAATCAGGCCGCGCAATTGCGCCTGACGCCCGACAACCATCGCCAGTTCAGCGCGCTGATGCCTGTACCGCTGCGCGCCATGCTGCGCAGCGAGCATTTGCTGATCCGCTCGCTGGCAGTGAACAATCAGGTGCTGATGGTGCTGCTGGCCGACCAGAACGCGCGCCCGCTGGCCGATCTGAGTGTCCAGGCGTTCGGCAAAACGGCGCAATGCATCGAACGCGCTCTGGCCACGTTCGGTAACCGCAGCGCCTGATGCTTGCGCTACACTGGCCGCTATTTTTTCCGGAGACCGTAGATGACTGACTTTTCCGGCTTGCCGCTGGTCATCGAGGCCGCGGACCTGCTGCCGCGCCTCGATTGCCCGCAGTTGATCCTGGTCGACCTGACCAGCGCCAATCGGTACGCCAGCGGGCATATTCCCGGCGCACGCTGGATCGACGGCAAACGCACCCAACTCGGCCAGCCGCCTGCGCCGGGCCTGCTGCCAGCCATGTCCGACCTGCAGCGACTGTTCAGTGAGCTCGGTCACCGTGACGATGCGGTCTACGTGGTCTACGACGACGAAGGCGGCGCCTGGTCGGGGCGTTTCATCTGGCTGCTCGACGTCATCGGTCATCGCCACTATCACTATCTCAACGGCGGCATCCAGGCCTGGCCTGCCGATACCCTCAGCACCGAGGTGCCGGCCAGCGCCAACACCCCGGTGACCTTGCAGTTGCACACTGAACCCACCGCCACCCGCGAATACCTGCAAAGCCGCCTGGGCGCCGACGACCTGGCGATCTGGGACGCCCGCGCGCCCGAGGAATTCAACGGCAGCAAGGTGCTCGCCGCCCGCGGCGGACACATCCCCGGTGCAATCAATCTGGAATGGATCGCCGGCATCGACAGCAATGATCAGTTGCGTATTCGCGCCGATATCGCCGAGGTGTTGCAGGGCCTGGGCATCACCCCTGACAAGGAAGTGATCACCCACTGCCAGAGTCATCGCCGTTCCGGCTTCACTTACCTGGTGGCCAAGTCCCTCGGTTATCCACGGGTCAAGGCCTATGCCGGTTCGTGGGGCGAATGGGGCAATCACCCGGACACGCCTGTAGACGTTTAAGGAAACCCAATGAAATCCCGCTTGTTCATCCTCAGCCAGTACCTGCTGCCCCACCACCTGCTCTCGCGCCTGGCCGGCTGCGTGGCCGAGTGCCGGGTGCGCTGGTTCAAGAATGCCTTCACTGCCTGGTTCGCCAAGCGCTATCAGGTGAACATGTCCGAGGCGTTGGTCGAAGACCTTACCGCCTACGAGCACTTCAACGCCTTCTTCACCCGTGCCCTGAAAGCCGACGCACGTCCGCTCGACACCACGGCAGACGCCATTCTCTGCCCGGCCGATGGTGCCGTGAGCCAGGTCGGCCAGATCGAGCACGGCCGTATCTTCCAGGCCAAGGGCCACAGTTTCAGCGCCCAGGAACTGCTGGGCGGCGACCCGGCCCTGGCGGCACCGTTCATGGGGGGCGAGTTCGCCACCGTGTACCTCTCGCCGAAGGACTACCACCGCGTGCACATGCCGCTGGCCGGTACCCTGCGGGAGATGGTCTACGTGCCCGGTCAGCTGTTCTCGGTCAACCAGACCACTGCGGAAAACGTACCGGAACTGTTCGCCCGCAACGAGCGCGTGGTGTGCATCTTCGACACCGAGCGCGGGCCGATGGCCATGGTGCTGGTGGGCGCGATGATCGTCGCCTCGGTGGAAACCGTGTGGGCCGGCCTGGTTACCCCGCCCAAGCGCGAACTCAAGAGCGTGCGCTACGACGAAGCCAGCCGCGCGCCGATCCACCTGGAAAAAGGCGCCGAAATGGGTCGCTTCAAGCTGGGTTCGACGGTGGTGGTGCTGTTCGGCCCCGACCAGATGAAATGGGGCGACGTCGGCGCCGGCTCGGCCGTGCGCATGGGCCAGTTGCTGGCCATGCCTGCCCAGGCCGCCGCGCCTGCTGCTGCGCACGACGTTCCCGCATGATGAAAAGCCCCGCGGCTGCGGGGCTTTTTCATGGCGCAGTGCCGATCAGGCGCGAGCCTGACGGTCGCGCAGGCCCAGCAGGTACAGCACGCCATCCAGCCCAAGGGTAGAGATGGCCTGCTTGGCCGACTGGCGCACCAGCGGCTTGGCGCGGAATGCCACGCCCAACCCGGCCAGGGCCAGCATCGGCAGGTCGTTGGCACCGTCGCCGACGGCGATGGTCTGCTCCAGCTGCAAGCCTTCCTTGATCGCCAACTCCTGCAACAGCTCGGCCTTGCGCTGGGCATCGACGATCGGCTCGACGGCAACGCCGGTGAGCTTGCCGTCGACCGCCTGCAGCTCGTTGGCGAACACGTAGTCGATGCCCAGACGTGCCTGGACCTGCTTGGCGAAGTAGCTGAAGCCGCCCGACAGAATGGCGGTTTTATAGCCCAGGCGCTTGAGCTCGGCGAACAGGTTCTCGGCGCCTTCGGTCAAGCGCAGCGAGGCGCCGATCTCTTCCAGCACGCTGACGTCCAGGCCTTTGAGCAACGCCATGCGCTCGGTGAAGCTGGCGCGAAAATCCAGTTCGCCGCGCATGGCCCGCTCGGTGATCGCCGCCACCTGCTCGCCGACTCCGGCGGCCTTAGCCAGCTCATCGATGACCTCGGCCTCGATCAGTGTGGAGTCCATGTCGAACACCGCCAGGCGCCGGTTGCGGCGGTACAGGTCGTCTTTCTGGAAAGCAATGTCGACGCTCAGCTCGCTCGACAGGGCGAAGAAATCGGCGCGTAGCGCCTGCACGTCGCTCGGCTCACCGCGCACGGAGATTTCTACCGCAGCGCGGCTTTTGTCTACCGGTGCATCGAGAGTCACCCGTGCCGAGAGACGTTCGATGCGCTCGATGGTCATGCCGTACTGGGAAATCACCGCACTGGCGCGCTGCAGTTGCTCGGGGGTGATCTGCCGGCTGAGCAGCGTGACCACGTGGCGCTGGTCGCCATGGCCCTCGGCCCAGTGTTGGTAGTCAGCCTCGGAAATCGGGGTGTATCGGGCCTGCAAATTCAGCTCGTGGGCTTTGCTCTGCACGCTTTGCAGCAGCTGCGTGGCGACTTCGTTATCGGGAATATCGACGAGGATGCCGAACGACAAGGTGCCGTGCATCACCGCAAGGCCGATGTCGAGAATGTTCACACCGCCCTGGAGCAGGACGCCGGTAAGGGCAGCGGTGAGGCCTGGGCGGTCTTCACCGGTGATGTTGATCAGGACGATTTCGCGCAAGACCTGGCTCCGAAATGATGAAAAATGCGCATTCTACCGATTTTCCATGACCACCGGGCACATCGCCTACTTTGCCGGCAAAACACCTGTCGCTATACTCCCCCGCACACTTTTTGCCATAAAGAGCCGCGCTCTGTGATCCGGCCCACGCCTGTTAAACCCGACAACTTCTTCGTGATGCTCTTCCGCGCCCTGCGCCAACGTCGCGTCCCCCTCGTTCTGCGCATCGCCAGCCACACCGTGTTCATGGTGGCCTTGGCGCTGGTGATCTACGCCTGCGTGATGGGTCTGCAGTTCAAGCAGGCCATGCACGACCAGGCCGATGCCGTTGGCCAGAGCCTGACCCTGCAGACGGCAAGCTCGGCCACCGAGCTGCTGGTCGCCAACGACATCCTCAGCCTCAATGTGCTGCTGGGCAATCTGGTGAAGAACCCGCTGGTGGCCCATGCCGCGATCTACAGCGTCGATAACCGCATCCTCGCCGAAGCCGGTCAGCGGCCGAAGAACACTTTGCTGGGCGAGGCCGAAGGCCTTTACCAGAGCAAGATCACCTTCCAGGATGTAACCGCAGGGCAACTGCGCATCAGCCTGGACATGGGCCAATTCCAGCAACCGATGCTCATCAGCCTGCAAAGCATGGGCATCATGGCCGCCATCCTGCTGGCCCTGGCACTCACGCTGAGCCTGCGCCTGGGCCGCTACATCACCACCCCTTTGCTGCAACTGCGGGTGTGGCTGCGTGACCCGCATCACCTCACCCCCGGCACCGACCGCCAGGATGAAATCGGCGACCTGGCGCGCCAACTGCATGCCCGCCTGGCCCCGCCGCCACCGCCAGAACCGGAACCCGAGCCAGAGGCCGACTACGACGACGAAGACTTCGCCGAAGCAGGCGAGGCTCCGCTGACCCTGCGCGAGCGCGCCGCGATTCCTGAAGCCAGCCAGCGCAGCAAAGCCGCAGCAACAGGCGAGGAAGACGATGACGCCGCCTTCGCCGGCCTGCTTGACGACGAACCGCAGCCAGTGGAAGTCGAAGAGTCCGGCGAGCCGCAATTCAGTGCGGTACTTGCCGTGCAACTGGGCTCCCAGGAGCAACTGCGCCGCCTGCCGCGCACCCGCCTCAGCGAGTTGCTCGACCGCTACCGCGAATGCCTGAACCAGGCCGTGTCGCTGTATGAAGGCGAGCTGCATTCGCTCAATGACGGCAGCGCCCTGCTGCTGTTCCACAGCCGCCAGTGCGGCGACGATTACCTGACCAACGCCATCTGCTGCGGCGAATTGCTGCGCGCCCTGGGCCATGCCTTGCAGATCGAGGTGGCCGACAGCGGTATTACCCTGCAACTGCAACTGGGCCTGACCGTGGATGACGACCTGTATGGCCTGGATCAGGTCGATCTGCTGATGGCCGAAAAGGCCCAGGACGCATTGGCCCTGTCGCAGCACAGCCGCAACCTGCTGCTGGTCGAACGCGTAATCGGTGACGACGACCTGATCCGCCAGCGCGCGCGCATTCGCCCGATTGCAAGCCCCGAAGGTGCCTGCTGCGTCGAACGCCTGCTCGAGCCCTACCCGTCGATGCTCGAACGTCAATTGGCACGCATGCACGAACGCCGCAGTTGAGCAAACGCCAGCCATGAAAAAGCCCGCATCGCTGCGGGCTTTTTCATGGGCGTTGACTCAGAAGCGATAGACTTCCATGTCGGTGCGGATCGGTGCCGCCATGGGGATTCGTGATTTCTCACGCTCCTTTCTGACCTGAACCGGCGTCGAGGACTTCTTCGTCGCGGGTTCCTGGGCCAGTGCGGGCTGGTTGGCGAGGGGCTTGATGGCGGTGCTGAGCTGTTCGGCGAGTTTCTGCAACAGTTGACCCTGGGCCTGCACCTGAGCGCTTTCGCTGCCTTCGTGGGGTTGCTCGAGGTGGACGATGCGGTTGTCACGCACCTGACCACGACGATCCAGCACCCGCCACTGCGCATCGAGAATGGCGGGTTGCTTGGTGCCCGAATCCAGACGGGTGATCGACAGCAGCACCTGGACGTCTGGGCTGAAGCCGGCCCCGGCCGGGGCCAGCACCACGCGCTGGCTGTCCAGGCGCCAGGCCAGCTGGCGCACCAGCAACTGATCGATGTCGGACGACAGGCTACCGGCCCAACGGCCATCGGTGGCGGCGCTCAGGCTGCCATCGGGCTGACGCTGAAGAAAGGTTTCACGTTGCAGGTAATCGGCCACCGACACCGGGCCCACCACCACCGCCATGCCCGCAGCCTGTGACGGCTGGCCAGGCTGACCACTGTCCAGCTGATACAGGGCGACCGGCTGGTGCGTGCTGCATCCGCTCAGGGCCAACAAGCCAGTCATCAACAACGTCAATGGAAGGCGTGGAAATCTCATTCATCCCATCCAGGCGGCTGCACCAGGCAGGCCGCAGTGATACTCGGTAAAGTCGCTCGGGCGTACAGCCAGGCTGGCGCCGCGGGGGCACTATCATCCGCGAAATGGGCGCCCGACTCCAGCTTTTAAAGCGGCGTCAATCAGGAAATAGCCACATAGCACCGGGAAATTACCCCGGCACATCCACCTTCAGTGCATCGACCCGCTGGAAGCCACGTGGCAATTTGCTGCCACGGCGTCCGCGCTCGCCCTTGTAGTGCTCCAAATCATCCGCCTTGAGCGACAAGGTACGCTTGCCCGCGTGCAACACCAGGGTCGAGCCAGCACCAAGCACGGCAATGTCGGTGACGTACTCTTCGCGGCTGGCGACCCGCTCACCGGGCACGCCGATGATCTTGTTGCCCTTGCCCTTGCCCAACTGCGGCAGGTCAGCGATACGGAACACCAGCAGGCGGCCTTCGGTGGTCACCGCAGCCAGCCAGTCGTTGGCACGGTCGACCACAGGGCGTGGCGCCATGACTTTCGAGCCATTGGGCAGGCTGATCAAGCCCTTGCCAGCCTTGTTCTTGGCTTGCAGGTCTTCACCCTTGACCACGAAACCATAGCCGGCATCGGAGGCCACGACGTACAGTGCTTCGTCGTCGGGCAGCAGCACGCAGTCGAAACTTGCCCCTGGCGGCGGCGTCAGGCGGCCGGTCAGCGGTTCGCCCTGGCCGCGCGCCGAGGGCAGGCTGTGGGCCGCCAGGGAGTAGCTGCGCCCGGTGGAGTCAATGAGCACCGCGAACTGATTCGAACGCCCCGCCGCCGCGGCCTTGAAACCGTCACCGGCCTTGTACGACAGGCCCGTGGCATCGATGTCATGGCCCTTGGCACAACGAATCCAGCCCTTCTCGGACAACACCACGGTCACCGGCTCGGCCGGCATCAGTTCGTTTTCCGACAGCGCCTTGGCTTCGGCACGCTCGACGATCGGCGAGCGCCGCGCATCGCCGTAGGTCTCGGCATCCTTGAGCAGTTCGCTGCGCACCAACTTGCGCAGCTTGGCTTCGCTGCCGAGCAAGGCTTGCAGTTTGGCCTGCTCCTTGAGCAGCTCGTCCTGCTCGCCGCGAATTTTCATCTCTTCCAGACGCGCCAGCTGGCGCAGACGGGTTTCGAGAATGTAGTCGGCCTGGATCTCACTCAAGTCGAAGCGCGCGATCAGCGCCTGCTTGGGGTGCTCCTCGGTGCGAATGATGTGAATGACTTCATCCAGATTCAGGAACGCCGTGAGCAGACCTTCGAGCAAGTGCAGACGCTTTTCGACCTTGTCCAGGCGGAACTGCAAGCGTCTGCGCACGGTGTCGGTGCGGTACTGCAGCCACTCGACCAGCAGCGTGCGCAGGTTCTTCAACTGCGGCCGACCATCGAGGCCGATGATGTTGACGTTGACCCGGTAGCTGCTCTCCAGATCGGTGGTGGCGAACAGGTGCTGCATCAGTTCGGCGGCATCGACGCGGTTCGAGCGCGGGATGATGACGATGCGGCAGGGGTTTTCGTGGTCGGACTCATCGCGCAGGTCAGCGACCATCGGCAGTTTCTTGGCCTGCATCTGCGCGGCGATCTGCTCCAGCACCTTGGCCCCGGAAACCTGGTGCGGCAAGGCGGTGACGACGATGTCGCCATCCTCGACGCGGTACACCGCACGCATGCGAATCGAGCCCTTGCCGGTTTCGTACATCTTGAGGATGTCGGCGCGTGGGGTGACGATCTCGGCTTCGGTGGGATAGTCCGGCCCTTGGATGTGCTCGCACAACTGCTCGACGCTGGCCTTGGGCTCGTCGAGCAGCCGAACACAGGCGCTGGCGACTTCACGCAGGTTGTGCGGCGGTACATCGGTGGCCATGCCGACCGCGATGCCGGTGGTGCCGTTGAGCAGGATGTTCGGCAGGCGCGCCGGCAGCACCGCCGGTTCCTGCAAGGTGCCGTCGAAGTTCGGTACCCAGTCGACGGTACCCTGGCCGACTTCGCTGAGCAGCACTTCGGAGTATCGCGACAGGCGTGCCTCGGTGTAACGCATGGCAGCGAACGATTTGGGATCGTCCGGCGCACCCCAGTTGCCCTGGCCGTCGACCAGGGTATAGCGGTAGCTGAACGGCTGGGCCATCAGCACCATGGCTTCGTAACAGGCCGAGTCGCCGTGGGGGTGGAACTTGCCCAGCACGTCGCCGACGGTACGCGCCGACTTCTTGTGCTTGGAATCGGCATCCAGGCCCAGCTCGCTCATGGCGTAAACGATGCGTCGCTGCACTGGCTTGAGGCCATCGCCAATGTGCGGCAAGGCGCGGTCCATGATCACGTACATGGAATAGTTGAGGTAGGCCTGTTCGGTGAAGTCAGCCAGGGAGCGGCGCTCGACGCCGTCGAGACTGTCTTTTAAGTCGCTCATGCGAGCCTCGTCATTTCAGGTTCTGGCGCAGCAGCAAGGTGCCACCACGTTGGGTAAATTCAAGTTGTCTCAGGGCACTCATGCCCAGCAGCACCTGCTCGTCATCGAGTCCCGGCACCACCACGGCGCGCACATTGCGCAGGCGGATATCGCCCAGTTGCAGTTCATCGAGACGGGTGCGATAGCCTTCGGTGCGGCCATTGGCGGTGCTGAGCATTACCTGCGCACCGCGTTCCAGGCCCCACTGCCGGGCCAGGCTTTCGGGAATCGCCACATCGGTGGCGCCGGTGTCGAGCATGAAGTGCGCCGCTTGGCCATTGATCAGGCCATCGGCGACGAAATGCCCATGGCTATTGCCGAGCAGGCGCACTTCGATGAACCCGGCACCGTGCTCGGAGTGCACTTCGCTGTTGGGGTTGTCCTGGCGCGCCTCCCACTCACCGAAAAAGCGCGTGGCGAGAAACAGCGCGGCGGCCCAGGCGATGATCATCAGCACCTTGCCTGCACGTTTGCCAGCAGGCTGGCTCATGGCCTGGCACTCCAGCCACCGGCCGGGGCCGCGAAACGCCAGACGATCGGCCGGCGTTCGCCATCGGCACGGTCAGCGTCGTTGTTGTCCAGGCCGATCCAGGCGCCGCTCTTGTCGATCACCAGTGCCTCGGCCAGGCCGAACGGCTGGTCATAGCGGCGTGGCTCGGTCAGCGCATCGGCGGCGAACGACCAGCAGCGTTCCACCACGCCGGTGGCGCTGTCGCGCCGGCAGATGCGATAGGCATTGCGCTCGAGGGTGAAGAGTTTGCCCTGATAGTAGGCAAGGTCGGAAAAATCCCGTGTCCGCTCCCGTGGACGGCGCATCTGCGCCGGCTGCATCTCGACCCCGGCTTCGCTGAGCAGCACGCAACTGTGCCCGCAGTTCCACACCGACTGCTGACGTTGAACCAGCACCAGACCGCGCCGCTCACGCTCGGCGGCCAGCCACAGCCGGTCGCCGGCGGGGTTGATCGCCACGCCTTCGAACAGCGCGTTGAAGTGCAGCAGCATGCCGCTGGCGCGTGCCTGACGGACCATCGCCTGATCGATCTTCAGCCAGTGCGGCTCACCCTCAGGCGGCAATTGCAGCACCGCGGCGTGGGCTTCGCTGACCAGGTACAGGTTACCGGCCTCGTCGCAGGTGACGCCTTCGTAGTCCAGTTCGCCGCCACGCAACCAGGACACTGCCCAGTTGCGCACCTTCAGGCCGAACGGCAGACCGCTTTCCGGCACCGGAGGCGGGGTGAACTGTACCGCCTCGGCGCGCCACACCGACGCCTGCTGGTCGAAGCGGTAGATACGGTCGTCGTCGCGGTCCGACACACCCCACAGCGCACCGCGGCAGTACGCCAGGCCCGACAGGTTGCCGCCGCGCATGCCGTCGATCGGGTGCTCGCTGAGCATGTGCAGTTCAGGCCAGTCGCTGGCCATCGCCGATGCCGACAGCAGCCCAAGCAGCGCGGCCAGCACCTGACGCTTCAAACCATGACCTCAGCGAGGTTACCTTTGGTCTCCAGCCAGCTCTTGCGGTCGCCGGCGCGCTTTTTCGCCAGCAGTTTGTCCATCAGCTCGCAGGTGGTCTCGACATCATCCAGGGTCAGTTGCACCAGACGCCGGGTGTTCGGGTCCATGGTGGTTTCGCGCAACTGCGGGGGGTTCATTTCGCCCAGACCCTTGAAGCGCGTGACCTGTGGCTTGCCACGTTTCTTCTCGGCCACCAGGCGGTCGAGAATGCCGTCGCGCTCGGCATCGTCCAGGGCGTAGTAGATTTCCTTGCCCAGGTCGATGCGGTACAACGGCGGCATCGCCACGTAGACATGCCCGGCCTGCACCAAGGCACGGAAATGCTGGACGAACAACGCGCAGAGCAAGGTGGCGATGTGCAGGCCGTCGGAGTCGGCGTCGGCGAGAATGCAGATCTTGCCGTAGCGCAGCTGGGCCAGATCGCTGGCGCCTGGATCGACGCCGATGGCCACGGCGATGTTGTGCACTTCCTGGCTGGCCAGTACCTCGCCGCCATCGACTTCCCAGGTGTTGAGGATCTTGCCGCGCAGCGGCAGGATCGCCTGGAATTCCTTGTCGCGCGCCTGCTTGGCCGAGCCACCGGCCGAGTCACCCTCGACCAGGAACAGCTCGGCGCGCATTGGGTCCTGCCCGGCGCAGTCGGCCAGCTTGCCAGGCAGTGCCGGGCCCTGGGTGATGCGTTTGCGCTCGACCTTCTTGCTCGCCTTCAGCCGCCGGCCGGCGTTGCTGATGGCCAGTTCGGCCAACTGCAGGCCCAGTTCCGGGTGCGCATTGAGCCACAGGCTGAAGGCATCCTTGACCACCCCGGAGACGAATGCGGCCGCCTCGCGCGACGACAGCCGCTCTTTGGTCTGCCCGGAGAACTGCGCGTCCTGCATCTTCATCGACAGCACGAAGGCGATGCGCTCCCAGACATCTTCCGGCGCCAGCTTGACCCCGCGCGGCAGCAGGTTGCGGAACTCGCAGAACTCGCGCATGGCATCGAGCAGGCCCTGGCGCAGGCCATTGACGTGGGTGCCGCCCTGGGCGGTGGGGATCAGGTTGACGTAGCTTTCCTGGATGCTGTCACCGCCTTCGGGCAGCCACAGCAGGGCCCAGTCCACCGCTTCCTTGTTACCGGCCAGCGAGCCGCAGAACGGTTCATCGGGCAAGCGTGGGAACTCGCTGACCGAGTCCACCAGGTAGGAGCGCAGGCCATCTTCGTAATGCCACTCGACCTTCTCGCCGGTGCCTTTGTCTTCGAAGCTGATCGACAGCCCCGGGCACAGCACCGCCTTGGCCTTGAGCACGTGCTTGAGGCGGCTGATGGAAAACTTGGCGGAATCGAAGTACTTCGGATCGGGGCTGAAATACACGCTGGTGCCGGTGTTGCGCTTGCCGACGCTGCCGACCACCTCAAGCTCGGTGGCCTTGAAACCATCGGTGAAGGTCATCTGGTACTCGTTGCCGTCACGCTTGACGCGCACCCGCACCTGGTTCGACAGGGCGTTGACCACCGAGATGCCAACCCCGTGCAGACCGCCCGAGAACTGGTAGTTCTTGTTCGAGAACTTGCCGCCGGCGTGCAGCTTGGTAAGGATCAGCTCGACCCCGGAAACGCCTTCTTCGGGGTGGATATCCACCGGCATGCCACGACCGTCGTCGCTGACTTCCAGGGAGTGATCGGCGTGCAGCACCACCTGGATGCTGCGTGCGTGCCCAGCCAGGGCTTCGTCGACACTGTTGTCGATGACTTCCTGGGCCAGGTGGTTGGGCCGGCTGGTGTCGGTGTACATGCCTGGGCGCTTGCGCACCGGGTCAAGGCCGGAGAGGACTTCGATGGCGTCTGCGTTATAGGCGCTAGCGCTGGGATTGGCCATGGGGTCTCGTCGTCAGTCTGGTGAATGCAGGGATCAAAGGGTGGCAAGGTCGACAGCGGCGACCCGCTCGGGATCGACACCGGCGTAGCCGAGCAGCGCAGGGATATGCGCGGCGAAGTGCTGGAAACCGTGGTCGCCACCTTGCTCGATACGCAGGTCGCAGTGCTGGTAGTAGCGCTCGGCGTGGCGGTAGTCGAGGGTCTCATCGCCGGTCTGCAACCATACCTGGAAGCGGTTACGGTCTTGCGGCGACGGCACTTCCAGCTCGGCCAGGGCCGCGATGTGATCGTGGGTCAGCTCCCAGGTTTCCTCGCTGTAGTAGTTGCGCTGGGTGCCCAGGTAGCCGTCGAACAGCCGGTGCGGGGCCACAGCAGGGTTGATCAGCAGCGCCTTTAGGCCATGCTGCTCGGCCAGCCAGGTGGCGTAATAACCGCCCAGCGAACTGCCGACCAGCAAGGGGGAGTCGAGCTCGGCGATGGTTGCCTGCAACTGGGCGATGGCCTGGCGCGGATGGTGATGCAGCGCCGGTACGCGCAGTTGCTCGGACAGCCCGAGCTGCTGCATGACCTTGGTCAGTTGGCTGGCCTTGAGCGACAGCGGCGAGCTGTTGAGCCCGTGTATATAAAGGATCGAACCCGACATCGTAGCCTCGGCATCTGCAACGCGGCGCCCGGTCAGCCGGGCGCGGGGAAACGCGCAGTGTATCGCGTTCGCCGGGGTTTGGCGCAGTCGCAGGTTTCGCAAAGTGTTGCCCGGCGCCTGCGAAGCGGCTCAGTAGCCCGGGCTGTCGAAGTCCAGGGTCACCACGAAGTCTTCAGCGCGCTCCACGGCGGTGTCGATCGAGCCGTCATCGTGCAGGCGCAGCCAGCGGTAGCCGGGGGACTCTTCGCTGACCTGGAAGTCCTGGCTGCCGGCGGCGAACTGGATGCAGGTCGAGGGCGTTGCCAGCAGGCGCAGGCCATTGCGCTGTTCATCCCAGGGTTGGTGGATGTGCCCCCACAGCAGCGCGCGCACTTGGGCGTGGCGAGCCAGCACTGCGAACAGCTGCTCGGCGTTGCGCAGGCCGATGGGCGCGATCCACGCGCAACCGATGTCGACCGGCTGGTGATGCAGGCAGACCAGGCAGTGGCGCTCTCCAGCGTCGCCCAGGGCCTGGTCGAGCAGCGTCAGCTGATCCTCGGCCAGCAGCCCATGGGTGGCGCCTACCACGGCCGAGTTGAGCATCAGCACACGCCATGCGCCGATATCGGTGACCGCCTGGATCAGCGTGTCCTGGCCGACCGCGGCCATGACCTGCGGCACATCGTGATTGCCCGGCAACCAGCGACTCAGGGGAGCCAGGCCGTCGGTCAGCTCGGCAAACGCGGCATAAGACGCCGCACTGCCGTCCTGGGACAGATCGCCGGTACACAGCAGCAGGTCGATCTGCGCCTGCTCGCGGCGCACCTGCTGCACCACGTGGCGCAGGGTGTCACGGGTATTGACGCCCAGCAGGCCGCCGGCCGGATCGGCGAACAGGTGCGGGTCGGTCAGTTGCACGACATGGACAGGGGAGGCAGAGCGGAAGGGGGCTGGCGTTGACAACGGCCGTCTCCTTGAGCGGGTGTGGCGCAATTATCGTCAGCGCCGGGCTGGACGCAACCGGCAGAAGCCGACCGGGTTCACATTTCAGCGAACCGCCGCCAGTTCATGGCCCCAGGCCAGGCAGTGACTGAGCCATTCGCCGAGAAACAGGTTGAGCTGGGCCTTTTCATCGGGCTGGTGCATGGCTTCGTTGGGGTAGGGATAGATGCTGCGCAGACGCCGCGCATGCTCGGCGCTGACCACCTCGGCCATGCGTGCATCGTGGTACACCTGCACCTCCATCTGCGGCACCGGCAGCCACAGCAGGCTGTGCTCCTGGCGCACGCGCAAGGTGGTGGTGTACGGGCAGGCCTGCAGCACCTCCAGGGCCAGCACACCCAGAGCCTGGTCGCCCTGGGTCATGCCGATACGCCGCTCGCTTTGGCTGCTGCGCATCTCCGGCAACAGGCGCATGAGCCGCGCATAGTTGGCCTCGCAGGCAGCCTGCAGGCCGACCAGGTCGACCCGGTAGCGTTCGCGAGCCGGGCTCACGACCACATCCCCCGCACTTCGGCGCGGTTCAGCGCCAGCCATTGCAAGGCGATGATGCTGGCAGCATTGCAGATGCGTCCGTCGCGCACCGCCTGCAGGGCGTCTTCGAACGACCAGACCTGCACGCGGATGTCTTCGCTTTCTTCTTCCAGGCCATGCACGCCGCCGGCGCCTTCGCTGCTGCAACGGCCGAGGAACAGGTGCACGAACTCGTCACTGCCGCCCGGCGAAGGGAAATAGCGGGTCATCGGCCACAGTGCCGAGAAGCTCAGCCCAGCCTCTTCCTCGGCCTCACGGTGGGCGACCTGTTCGGGTTGTTCGTCCTTGTCGATCAGCCCGGCGACCAGCTCGATCAGCCAGGGGTTGCTCGCCTTGTCCATGGCACCGACGCGAAACTGCTCGATCAGCACCACTTCATCGCGCTGTGGGTCGTACGGCAGCACGCACACGGCATCGTGGCGCACGAACAGCTCGCGGCTGATTTCCCGGCTCATGCCGCCGTCGAACAGCTCGTGGCGCAGGTGCACGCGGTCGAGCCGGTAGAAGCCCTTGAAGCAGTGCTCACGCTTGACGGTCTCGACGAGCCGGGGCTCGGAATGCGAAGGGTTGGCCATGGAAATTCCTCTACAGCAACGACTACATCGCGCCATCCTACTCTGCGAAACGCCGCGTTTCATCCCTTTCAACTAGCCACCACAGGCCGTAGCGACTCTGTTAGTTTAGCGGCGAACCGAACCTCTCGCCGACGGTCGAAGACCGATCATCTTGTCTTGCAAGGATCAACATGACACTTGTCAAACTGACCTCCGTTGCCGTACTGGCCCTGGCCCTGGGAGCCTGCCAGAGCGTGTTCGCGCCCAACTACCGCACACCGCTGGAGGTCAAGCGCGACGCCTGGGAACACATCAAGCCCGGCTGCACGGAAAGCGACTGCCCGTTGGTGAACATCGACACCGTGTCGTTCCCGGCACTGCCGAAACTCGACGGCATCGTCGAGCGTCGCCTGCTGCAACTGACCGAAGACAACGAACGCAGCACCCCGCCCAGCTCGCTCAAGGCCTACGAACAGCAGTACCTGGCCACGGCGCAGAAGCGCAACAGCAGCTACCTGCAAGCCAAGGTACGCGAGCAGCATGACGGACTGGTGATCGTCGAGTTGTCGAGTTATCTGGACACCGGCGGCGCCCACGGCATGCCGGGGCGTGACCTGATCAACTATTCACGCCAGCAGGACAAGGTGCTGACTTTGCAGGACATGCTTCTGCCCGGCCAGGAAGACACCTTCTGGAAGACCGTCGCCGAATCCCACCGCGCCTGGCTGATGAGCGTGGAAATGGACAAGGACGCAGAGTTCATCAAGACCTGGCCCTTCCGCAAATCGCCGCACATCGCCCTGACCTACGGCGCGATGATCGTCAAATATGAGGTCTACGCCATCGCCCCTTACTCCATGGGCCATGTCGAACTGAAGATCCCCTACCCGCGCCTGAACGGCATTCTCAAGCCTGAGCTGTTCCCAGGGCGGGGGTAAGGGCCGGGGAATCGAGTTATTTGGCTTTACGGCCCTTCACGGCTAAACCGCAGCGGCGGACCGCCTGCTCCTACACGATCTGTAGGAGCGGGTTTACCCGCGAAGGGCCCCAAGATCAAAGCCGCCGAGCCCCCTTACACCTTGTGATACAGCTGGCTCCCTTCCTGACGGAAGCGCTCCGCCTGCTCACGCATGCCCTCTTCCACCGACACCTCGACCGCATCGATGCGCAGGTTGGCGGCGTACTCGCGCACTTCCTGGGTGATCTTCATCGAGCAGAACTTCGGCCCGCACATCGAGCAGAAGTGCGCCACCTTGGCCGATTCCTTGGGCAAGGTCTCGTCGTGGAAAGCGCGCGCGGTGTCCGGGTCGAGGCCAAGGTTGAACTGGTCTTCCCAACGGAATTCGAAGCGCGCCTTGGACAGCGCGTTGTCACGAATCTGCGCACCCGGGTGGCCCTTGGCGAGGTCGGCGGCATGGGCAGCGATCTTGTAGGTGATGATGCCGGTCTTGACGTCATCCTTGTTCGGCAACCCCAGGTGCTCCTTGGGCGTGACGTAGCAGAGCATGGCACAGCCGAACCAGCCGATCATCGCCGCACCGATGCCGGAGGTGATGTGGTCGTAACCCGGCGCGATGTCGGTGGTCAGCGGGCCGAGGGTGTAGAACGGCGCTTCGTCGCAGCATTCGAGCTGCTTGTCCATGTTCTCTTTGATCAACTGCATCGGCACGTGGCCGGGGCCTTCGATCATGCACTGCACGTCGTGCTTCCAGGCGATCTTGGTCAGCTCGCCAAGGGTTTCCAGCTCACCGAACTGCGCGGCGTCGTTGGCGTCGGCGATCGAGCCCGGACGCAGGCCATCGCCGAGCGAGAAGCTGACGTCGTAGGCCTTCATGATTTCGCAGATTTCCTCGAAGTGGGTGTAGAGGAAGTTCTCTTGGTGATGCGCCAGGCACCACTTGGCCATGATCGAGCCGCCGCGGCTGACGATACCGGTGACGCGCTTGGCGGTCAGCGGCACATAGCGCAGCAACACGCCGGCGTGGATGGTGAAGTAGTCGACACCCTGCTCGGCCTGCTCGATCAGGGTGTCGCGGAACAGCTCCCAGGTCAGGTCTTCGGCCACCCCGCCCACCTTTTCCAACGCCTGGTAGATCGGCACCGTGCCGATCGGCACCGGCGAGTTGCGGATGATCCACTCGCGGGTCTCATGGATGTGCTTGCCGGTGGACAGGTCCATGACCGTGTCCGAGCCCCAGCGGATGCCCCATGTCAGCTTGGCGACCTCTTCTTCGATGGACGAGCCCAGCGCGCTGTTGCCGATGTTGCCGTTGATCTTCACCAGGAAGTTACGGCCGATGATCATCGGCTCGAGCTCGGTGTGGTTGATGTTGGCGGGAATGATCGCGCGGCCTCGGGCGACTTCCTCGCGAACGAACTCGGCGGTGATTTCCTTGGGGATGCTGGCACCGAAACTGTGCCCGGCGTGTTGCTGGTCGAGCAGCCCGGCGGCGCGGGCTTCTTGCAGCTTGAGGTTCTCGCGGATCGCCACGTATTCCATTTCCGCAGTGATGATGCCCTGCCGCGCATAGTGCATCTGCGAGACGTTGGCGCCGGCCTTGGCCCGGCGCGGGTTGCGCACGTGGCTGAAGCGCAGGCGGGTCAGCTCGGGGTCATTGAGGCGTTCCTGGCCGAAATTCGAACTCAACCCGGCCAGACGCTCGGTATCGCCACGGGCGTCGATCCAGGCCGAGCGCACATCGCCCAGCCCCCTGCGCACGTCAATGATCACGTTGGGGTCGGTGTAGGGGCCGGAGGTGTCGTAGACCAGCACCGGTGCGTTGGCCTCGCCGCCGAAGTCGGTGGGGGTGTCATCCAGGCTGATCTCGCGCATTGGCACGCGGATGTCCGGGCGCGAGCCTTCGACATAGATCTTGCGCGAACGGGTGAAGGGCTGCACCGATTGCTGATCGACCTTGGCCGACTCACTCAGGTGAATGGATTTTTCTTGTTTGCTCATCACGGCTCTCCAGACGGTTTCCTGCGGGCGGAATGTCGGGGAAGAACCTGAAAGACGCGGACGCACTCATGGACGAGTACGGTGTCGGATGCGGGGTGTGGTGCAGTTGAGCTGCGACGATCCCGGATCTGACACAAGATCTCGCCGGGAAAGCGAGCAATCTTGTTCCCTACGCAGGCGCTAACCTGATCAGGTTCAACGGGATCCGGAACTATCCGATCTCAGCCTTCGATTCAAGGCACCCCGACAAGAACGCGTGCAGTCTAGACTCAAGCGCTCGGCAAAGCCAAGCCTGCCGGTATCGGTGTGACGAAAGGCTTCAGGGGGAATTGTTGCCGAGCGCGTCCAGCCGTACACTCAATACTTTCAATACTCAACAGTTTAGAAATTCAAGGATCGACTCCATGCTGCGCAAACTATCGCTGGCACTCGCCGTGTCCTGTGCGTCCCATGCCGCAGTTGCCGCAGTGGAGACGCTGCCAACGGTGAAAACCGACCTGGTCAGCGTCTATCAGGAAGCGGTGGGCAACAATGCTGATCTGGCCGCGGCCCGTGCCGACTACGGCGCTCGCCGCGAGATCGTGCCCCAGGCCCGTGCCGGCCTGCTGCCCAACCTTTCCGCCGGTGCCGAATCGATGAACACCCGCACCAGGCTCGACGAGCCAGCGATCACCTCAACGCGCAGCGGCAATTCGTGGAGCGCGACCTTGTCGCAGCCGCTGTTCCGCGCCGACCGCTGGTTCCAGTTGCAGGCTGCCGAGGCGGTCAACGAGCAGGCGGCGCTGGAGCTTTCGGCCACCGAGCAGAATCTGATCCTGCAAAGCGCGGAAAGCTACTTCGCGGTGCTCCGCGCCCAAGACAACCTGGCCTCGACCAAGGCCGAAGAGTCGGCGTTCAAGCGCCAGCTCGATCAGTCCAACGAACGCTTCGACGTCGGCCTTTCCGACAAGACCGACGTGCTGCAATCCCAGGCCGGCTACGACACCGCACGGGCCAACCGGATCATCGCCCAGCGCCAGGTGGACGACGCCTTCCAGGCCCTGGTAACACTGACCAACCGTGAATACGGCGCGCTGCAAGGGGTCGTGCACAGCCTGCCGGTGCAGGTGCCAAGCCCCAACGATGCCAGGGCTTGGGTCGATACTGCCGCGCGGCAGAACCTCAACCTGCTGGCGACCAACCATGCCGTCGATGCCGCCCAGGAAACCCTGCGCCAGCGCAAGGCCGGTCACGCTCCGACACTCGATGCCGTGGCGCGTTATCAGAAGGGCGACAACGACAGCCTCGGCTTCAGCAACCCGGCGCCGCAGCCCGGCGTGCGCTACGGCGGCGACGTCGAGCAGACCACCATCGGCCTGCAACTGAACATCCCGCTGTACAGCGGTGGGCTGACCAGCTCGCAGGTGCGCGAGGCCTATCAGCGCCTCAGCCAAAGCGAACAGCAGCGCGAGAGCCTGCGCCGTCAGGTGGTGGAAAACACCCGCAACCTGCACCGCGCGGTGAACACCGATGTCGAGCAGGTACAAGCGCGCAAGCAGTCGATCATCTCCAGCCAGAGCGCCCTGCAGGCCACGGAAATCGGCTACCAGGTCGGTACGCGCAACATCGTCGATGTGCTCGATGCCGAACGCCAGCTGTACAACTCGGTGCGCGACTACAACAACAGCCGCTACGACTACATCCTCGACAACCTGCGCCTCAAGCAGGCCGCCGGCACCCTCAGCCCGCAAGACCTGCAGGACCTGGGTCGCTACCTCAAAGCCGACTACAACCCGGACAAGGACTTCCTGCCGCCGGACCTGGCCGCTGCTGCCGCGAAGAACTTCGAGCGCCGCCCCTGAATGCGAACAGCCCGCCTGCCGTGAACACGACAGACGGGCTGTGGCCTTGCCAATGGCTCAGCGCATCAGCGCATCGATGCCGTCGAGCAAGCGCTTGAGCGCGCCCTGGTTGGCTTGCATCACTTGCCTGCCCGCCTCGCCCATGCGCCTGGCGTCCTGGGCCAGCTCGATCAGACGCCGCACCTCGTTGCCCAGGCTCTCGGCGTTGTCGACCTGCAGCAGGCCACCGGCTTCGCGCAGCAGGCTGCTGATTTCCAGGAAGTTGAACACGTGCGGGCCCATCAGCACCGGCAAGGCCAGGGCGGCAGGCTCCAGCGGATTGTGCCCGCCACGGGGCACCAGGCTGCCGCCGACGAAGGCGATGTCGGCCAAGGCGTAGAGGAACAGCAACTCGCCCATGGTGTCGCCAACCAGCACCTGAGTTTTGGCCTCGACCGCCTCACCCGTGGAGCGGCGCACGCTGTTGAACTGCTCGCGGCACTGCTCGTACACGGTGGTGAATCGCTCGGGGTGGCGCGGCACCAGAATCAGCAAAGCATCGCTGTGCACAGCCAGCAGTTGACGGTGCGCCGCCAGCACTTGGGCATCTTCGCCCTCATGGGTGCTCGCTGCGATCCACACCGGGCGATTGTGCGCTGCCCACTGCTCGCGCAGGGCCTGGGCGCGGGGTTGCAGTTGCGGGTCGAGCTTGAGGTCGAACTTGATCGAACCGGTGACCTGCACCGCCTCGGCACGCGCGCCGAGCTGACGGAAGCGCTCGGCTTCGGTTTCGGTCTGCACGGCGATCAGGCTCATCTGCGCCAGCATCGGCCGGGTCAACCCGGCGAAACGCCCATAACCTTGCGCCGAGCGCTCGGACAACCGCGCATTGGCCAGCACCACGGGAATGCTGCGGCGTGCGCATTGATCGATGATGTTCGGCCACAGCTCGGTTTCCATGATGACCCCGAGCCGAGGCTGCACGCGGTCGAGGAAACGTCGCGCCGCCCAGGGCAGGTCGTACGGCAGGTAGCAGTGCTGCACCCGCGGCTCGTCGGCGAACAGCGCGCGAATGCGCTCGGAGCCGGTCGGGGTCATGCAGGTGATGGTCACCGGCAACTGCGGATACGCCGCGAGCAGCGCACGTACCATGGGCGCTGCGGCGATGCTTTCGCCGACCGACACGGCGTGTACCCAGAGTCCGCCCGGGCGCAGTTCGGGCAGCGTCCAGGCGAAACGTTCGCCGATGCGCTGGCCGTACGCCGGTGCCTTGCGCGCACGCAGGAACAGGCGCAGCGCGACCAGCGGCAGGCCCAGGTGAAACAACAGGGTATAGAGGGTTCTGTTCATGGCAGCAGAGTCTACAAGGAACCGTGCCCGTGGACATCCGCCAAACGTAACGACAGGTTCGCACAGGAAACCTCCAGCGCATGGCTGGACGCTGCGCCGCGCAAGCCTAAGAATGCTCGCACTTAACAGAGGACTACCCCACTTGAACGCCTACACCTACCTGGCCATCGCCATCTGCGCCGAAGTCATCGCCACCGCTTCGATGAAGGCCGTCAAAGGCCTGAGCACCCCGCTGCCGCTGCTGTTGATGGTGGTCGGCTACGGTATTGCCTTCTGGATGCTCACCCTGGTGGTGCGCACGGTGCCGGTGGGTATCGCCTATGCCGTGTGGTCGGGGTTGGGCATCGTGTTGATCAGCGTCGCGGCGCTGGTGATCTATGGGCAGAAGCTCGACCTGCCAGCAATGATCGGCATGGCGATGATCGTCGGCGGCGTGGTGGTGATTCAGGTGTTCTCCAAGACCACAGGCCATTGAGCGGTCCGCGCCGCGCGACGGCACACTCGGCCCGGCCAGGCAGACCTGTATACTGCCCGCCTTGTCTTGAATCCGAGGTCTTTGCATGCCAACCGCCATTGCCACCGACATTCTCATCGTCGGCGCCGGAGTCGCCGGTCTCTGGTTGAACGCCAGGCTGCGTCGGCTGGGCTACTCGACCGTGCTGGTGGAGCGGGCCAGTCTGGGCGGCGAGCAGACCATCAAGTCCCAGGGCATCATCCACGGCGGCACCAAGTACGCGCTGCACGGCGCGCTGACCGGCGCCTCGGAAGCCATCTCCGACATGCCGCGGCGCTGGCGCGAAGCGCTGGCCGGCGACGGCGAGCTGAACCTCGACCACACCCGCCTGCTGTCCGAGGCCCACTACTTGTGGTCGCCCGGCACCCTGGCCGGCAACCTCACCAGCTTCTTCGCCAGCAAGGCGGTGCGCGGCCGGGTCGATCAGGTCAAGGGCGAGCAACTGCCCCCGGCCCTGCAAGACCGTGCCTTCAAGGGCAAGGTCTATCGCCTGGCCGAGTTAGTGGTCGACGTGCCCAGCCTGCTCGCCAACCTGGCAGAGCTGGCCGGTGACAGCCTGCTCGCCGGCGAGCGCATCACCCCGCTGCGCGACGGCGATACCCTGGTTGGGCTCGAGGTCGATGGCCGTCAGATCCGCGCGCAGCGCATCGTCCTCAGCGCCGGTGGCGGCAGCGAAGCCTTGCTCCAGGCCCTTGGCCTGAGCCAGCCGGCCATGCAGCGCCGGCCGTTGCACATGGTCATGGTCAAGGGCCCGAACCTCAAGCCGTTGTACGCCCATTGCCTGGGCGGTGGGCCCAAGCCACGGGTGACGGTGACCAGCCATCCCGGCGCGGATGGCCAGTGGGTCTGGTACCTGGGCGGCGACCTCGCTGAGGCCGACGGCGTGGCCCGTACGCCAGAGGCGCAGATCGCGGCGGCGCGCAAGGAAATCGCCCAGTTGCTGCCGTGGGTTGATCAAACGCCATTGCGCTGGGCGACCCTGCGCGTCGAGCGCGCCGAGCCTGCGCAATCGGGGTTGGTGCGCCCCGACAACGCCTTCCTCGCCGAGCAAGACCACTTGCTGGTGGGATGGCCGACCAAACTGGCCCTGGCCCCGGACTTCAGCGACCGCGTACTGGCCACGCTGCAACGCGACGGCATCCGTCCAGGCGCCCAGGCCGACCTCAGCGACCTGCCACGCCCCGCCCTGGGCGTGCCTGCCTGGGAGCAACTGCTGCCATGAGCCTGCCAACACTGCACACCCATCATCGCGCCCTGGGCAACACCGGGCTGATGGTCTCGCCGCTGGGGCTGGGCACGGTCAAGCTGGGCCGCGACCAAGGGGTGAAATACCCCACCGGCTTCACCATTCCTGGCGATGACGAGGCGCGGCTGCTGCTGGCGCAGGCGCGCGACTTGGGTATCAACCTGATCGACACCGCGCCGGCGTATGGCCGCAGCGAAGAACGCCTCGGCCCGCTGTTGCGTGGCCAGCGCGACGCCTGGGTGATCGTCAGCAAGGTCGGCGAGGAGTTCGAGGCCGGCCAGTCGCGCTTCGACTTCAGCGCCGCGCACACCCGGCGCTCGGTGGAGCGCAGCCTGCAACGCCTGCACACCGATCGGCTGGAACTGGTACTGGTGCACTCCGACGGCAACGACCTGGATATCCTGGAACACAGCGAGGTTTACCAGACTCTCGCGGCGCTCAAGCAGGAGGGCAAGATTCTCGCCTTCGGGCTTTCCGGAAAAACTGCCGCCGGCGGCCTCAAGGCGTTGGAACAGGGCGATTGCGCGATGGTCACTTATAACCTGAAGGAACAGGATGAGCGCCCGGTCATCGACTATGCCGCGACCCACGGCAAGGCGATTCTGGTGAAGAAAGCCTTGGCCAGCGGGCATGTCTGCCTGGCACCGGGTGTGGACCCGGTGCGTGCCAGTTTCGAGCTGCTGTTCAGTCACCCCGGCGTCAGCAGTGCAATCGTCGGTACCATCAACCCGCTGCACCTGGCCCACAACGTGGCCACCGTGGCCCGTATCCTGGGCCCGCACTGACCTGCCCACCCGGGCGCACCAGGCAAGGAGGCGCACGTGGCGCGAACGCTGATCCGCAAGAACCCGAGCAACTTCAAGACCCTGCCCTTGCAGGTCGAGGCCAGTCCCGAGGGGCTGGCCTACAAGAGCCTGGGCATGCCGCTGAATTTCAGCCAGACCCTGCAACGGCGCAAGCCCATCGAATTGCCCGACACCCAGCGCTTCAGCGTGGAGCTGGCCAATCTCGGGGTGTCGGTGCGACTGACCTTACAGTGGCAGAACCGCGAGTACTGGGTGCTGGTACGCCAGCGTCGCCAGGACCGCGGCGATGTCGTGCTCAAGCTGATTTCAGGCTACGTACCGGCCCACGAACTGAACCTGCCGCTGCACACGGCAATTCAGGAAGTCGCCGAGGAATGCCTGCTGGAAACCCCCGAGGGCTGGCTCGGCGGACGCTTCAACGACACCTGGCTGCCGACACCCTATGCAGCGGCCTTGCAATATCGAGAGTCAGCGCCCTTCCTGCTCACCCCGGCCTCGGGTGCGGCCTTGCCCGTGCAAAGCGCCAACCTCACCCTGCTGGAGCGTCCGCGGGCCTACGTGCACCTGCCCACCGCCTCGTTGCAGCTGATCTACGACCTGCGCCTGCAAGTACCGCGCGAGGCCAAGTCGCTGAGCCTGTTCCACGTCGATGAGCGCCTGGAGGGTGATCAACTGGTCACGCGGCTCAACCGCAAGCGCCCCGACCTGTACCTGATGCCGGTGGTCGACGGCAAGCCGCTGGCCGAGCTGTACACGCTGAACAAGGATCGGCTGATTCCGGCCAGCACCCGCGGCCTGTACCTGGCCGAAAGCTTCGCGGCGCAGGACGGCTGGGTGGTGAGCCAGGAACGGATTCGCTGGAAGGACTGGCTGCGCCAGCAAGGACTGGTGGAGAACAAGCCCCGCTCACCGCTGCAACGCCTGACCGGCAAGGCCAAGGCGTTGATCAAGCGGGCGCGGACCAAGCTGCGCCCCTAGGGGCGTCAGCGCTTGCGAATCTTCTCGACGATGGCGGTGGTCGAGCTGTTCTCGACCAGGCCCAGCACTTTCACCGTACCGCCATAGGCACTGACGATATCGGCGCCCACCACTTGCTCGATGCCATAGTCGCCGCCCTTGACCAGCACATCGGGCTTGACCTGACGCAGCAGATTTTCCGGCGTACCTTCGGAGAAACTGATGACCCAGTCCACCGCACCCAGCCCGGCCAGCACCGCCATGCGCCGGTCGACGCTGTTGATCGGGCGACCCGGACCCTTCAGACGGCTGACCGAGGCATCGTCATTGACCGCGACGATCAGTCGATCGCCCTGGGCACGGGCCTGCTCCAGGTAGGTGACATGGCCGGCATGGAGGATGTCGAAGCAGCCGTTGGTGAAGACGATGGTCTCGTTGTGGGCGCGGGCGTCATCGATGGCGACCAGCAGTTGCTCAAGACCGAGCACGCCGCGCTCGGAACCTTCTTCGCGCTGAATGGCGCGACGCAGCTCTGGGGCGCTGATGGCCGCCGTGCCGAGCTTGCCGACCACGATGCCGGCCGCGAGGTTGGCCAGTGCCACGGCTTGAGGCAGCTCTTCGCCGGCGGCGATGGCAGCCGCCAGCGTGGAAATGACGGTATCGCCGGCACCGGTGACATCGAAGACTTCCCGGGCCCGCGCCGGCAGGTGCAGCGGGGGATGATCGAGGCGCAACAGGGTCATGCCATGTTCGCCGCGGGTCACCAGCAGTGCACCGAGGTCGAGGTCACGCAGCAGTTGCAGGCCTTTGCCGACCAGCTCGGCTTCATCGGCGCAGCGGCCGACGATGCCTTCGAACTCGCTGAGGTTGGGGGTGATCAGGCTGGCGCCACGGTAGATGCTGAAGTCGCTGCCCTTGGGGTCGGCGAGCACCGGAACGCCTTTGGCCCGCGCCACCTGGATCAAGTGCTGGTGGTTCTTCAGCGCGCCTTTGCCGTAGTCCGACAGCACCAGCACCTTGATGCCCTCGAGCAACGCGTCGACTTCTTCGCCAAGGGACAGTGGATCGGTCTGGAACGGTTGCTCGAAATCAATGCGCAGCAACTGCTGGTGTCGGCTCATGACCCGCAGCTTGACGATGGTGGGCTGGTGGGCAATGCGCTGGAACACCGAACGCACGCCGGCCGCTTGCAAGCTATTGGCCAGGCTGTCGGCAGCTTCGTCCTGACCGGTGACGCCAACCAGCGATGCCGGTGCACCCAGGGCTGCGATGTTGAGGGCCACGTTGGCCGCGCCGCCGGGACGGTCTTCGATCTGATCGACCTTCACCACCGGCACCGGCGCCTCGGGGGAAATGCGCGAAGTACCGCCATGCCAGTAGCGGTCGAGCATGACATCGCCGACCACCAGAACCGGGGCTTGATCGAAACGCGGCATGGACAACTTCATGGACAACCCATATGTGAAAAATGAACGGGGCAGGATATTAGCACAGGGCCTGAAGCGGCTTTAACGCCGCATCAAGTGTGGGCATTTCCTGGTGACAATCGGGGCCGCTGGGGCCCCGACCGATGAGGCTCAGGTGATGTCGGCGTGGGCCGACTCGTCCAGGCCCATGGCATGCAGACGCGCATAGTGACCATTGGCCGCGAGCAGTTCGGCATGGGTGCCCCGCTCGACCAGACGGCCCTGGTCCATGACCAGAATCTGATCGGCCTTCTCGATGGTCGAAAGACGGTGGGCGATGACCAGCGTGGTGCGCCCTTGCATCACGTGGTCCAGCGCCGCCTGGATGTGCCGCTCAGATTCGGTGTCGAGCGCCGAGGTGGCCTCGTCGAGAATCAGCAACGGCGCGTTCTTCAGCAGTGCCCGGGCAATCGCCAGACGCTGGCGCTGACCGCCGGACAACAACACGCCGTTCTCGCCGACTTCAGTGTCGAAGCCTTGCGGCAACTGGTCGACGAATTCCTTGGCATAGGCATCGGCCGCAGCCACTTCGACGTCTTCGCGCGGTGCCCCGGCAAGGTCGCCATAGGCGATATTGTTGGCCACGGTGTCGTTGAACAGGGTGACGTGCTGGGTGACCTGCGAGACATGCTGGCGCAGGTTGCGCAGGCGGTACTCTTCGATCTCCACGCCATCGAGCAGGATCTGCCCGTGGCTGTGGTGGTAGAAGCGCGGAATCAGCGCGGCCAGGGTCGACTTGCCACTGCCGGAGCGCCCCACCAGGGCGATCATCTGCCCAGGCTCGGCAGTGAAGCTGATGTCACTGAGCACCTGACGTTGAGTGCCGGGGTAGGTGAAGCTGAGATTGCGCACTTCCAGACGACCCAGCACACGTTCCTTCTCGACCGTGCCGGTGTCGACTTCAGGCTTCTCGTCGAGCTGCTCGAAGATGCTCTCGGCGCCAGCCAGGCCCTTCTGGATGGTCGAGCTGACTTCCGACAACTGCCGGATCGGCTTGGGCAGCAGGCCGGCCGCAGTGATATAGGCCACCAGGTCACCGGCTGAGGAATCGCCACGCAGATAGAGCACCAGGAACATCAGCACCGCCATGGCGGTGTAGATCACCAGTTGCAGCATGGGCGTATACAGCGCGCCGGTCTTGGTCATGCGCAGCTGTTTATCGGTGTTGCTCTGGCTGGCCGATTCGAAGCGGCGCTGCTCGTAGACCTCGCCCCCGAAGCTGCGCACCACGCGGTAGCCCTGGATGGTTTCGGAGGCCACGTGGGTGACATCGCCCATCGCCACCTGGATTTTCTTGCTCTGCTTGCGAAATTTCTTGCTGGCCGTGCTGACCATTACCGCGATGATCGGCAGAATCGCCAGCATCACCAAGGTCAGTTGCCAGTTCATCCACATCAGGTAGATGAACAGGAACACCACCGTCAGGCCCTCGCGGATCACCACTTTGATGGCATCGGTGGCGGCGCCGGTGACCATGGTCACGTTGAAGGTGATGCGTGAGATCAGGTGCCCGGAGTTGTGGTTGTCGAAGTAGCGGTTAGGCAGCACCAGCAGCTTGTTGAACAACTCCACGCGCAGGTCGTGCACCAGACCCAGTGACACTTTGGCCAGATAGTAGTTACCGAGGAAAGAGCCGAGTCCCTGCCAGGCGGCGATGAGGATGATCAGCAGCGGTACGGCCTGCAGCAGTTGCAGGTCACGCAGGTAGGGCACATTGGGGAAAAGGACGACTTCAGGATTGCTCAAGCCATCCACGAAGTACTTGAGGATGCCTGCCAGCATGGGCTGGGTCGAGGCAAAGATCACGAAGCCGACGATACTCAGCAGGAAAATCCCGATATAGGGCTTTACGTAGCTCAGCAGCCGGAAGTAGATCTTCAGGCTGGAGTCGTGCTCCGCCGGGAGCGGTGTTTCGGCCATCATCAAGCTCGCTGTTCAGGTGGAACGGGAAATTTTACCACAGCCATCGTTTTCGGCAGTCGTCCACGGCAGCAGCAGCGCCATGGCGACCGGCAGCCAACTGATGAACCACTCGGCACGGGGCGTATCGGTGAGGCTGGCGGCATCGAACTGCATGGCGAAGGTGGCGAACAGCCACAGGCCCAGGAGCATCTTGCCGAACGCCGTGTGTCGCGCCCGCAGAATGTGCAGCAACGTCGCGAGCCACACCGCGCACCACAGCAATGCCCCGGGCAGGCCCAGCTCGATGGCGATGTGGGTGAACATGTTGTGTGAGTGGTCGAAGCGCAAACCCTGCGCCTGCAGGTCGTACGGTGCGCCCAGACCGAGACCGGTCAGCGGATGCTGGCTGATCAGTTCGGTGGCCGCAGCGAAGATCTCCGGGCGGTAGGAAGCGCCGCGACTGACGATCAGTTCATAAACAAGCGCGAAGGCCAGCCCCGAGGCGAACAGCGCGCCCACGGCCAGCACGCAACTGGCACGGCTGCGTTGCCACAGCGGCGCCGCTATCACTGTCAGCACCAGCCCCAGTGCGGCGCCGCGACTTTGCGTGGCGATGACGAACAGCCCGAGAAACGCCAGGACCAGCGCCCAGGCCAGGGTGCTCGCGGCCTGGCGCGGAGGGCTGTACAACAGCCACAGCAAGGCCGCTGCGATGACATACGCGCCAAGAATCGGGTGGGAAATTTCGCCGATACCGTACAGACGCTCGAACCATGGATGACCCATGATCGCGTAGAACTGCACCAGAGACAGCAGCGCGCCCAGCCCCAGCAACATCCCCGCCACCAGCAACAACTGACGGATGCGCGCAAGACCGGCCTGGGCCAACAGCGGGAACGCCATGAGGAACACCAGAATGTAGAGCAGGCGCTTGCCGTCGCGCGCGCCCTCTGGCGAGGTTGACCACAACAGGCTCAGCGCGCCCCAGCCCAGCAGCAGCAGGATACTGCCCCACAGCAACGGTTGCTGTCGCCAGCCTTCGGCGTAGAGACCACGTGCCGACCAGGCCAGCAGCAAGGTCGGCAGCCAGAGAAAGAGGATCATGCCCTGCTGAAACAGCTTGTTGCTCGGAGCCAGGGCAATGCCGGCGAGGAACCAGACAAAGCCCAGACCCAACCAGGCCTGAGCCCAGCGCTTGCTATACGACATCGATCCCCCGGAATGAAACTGACCACGGCAACATGGTGCTCGTGGATTAATTTCGGCATTATTGCCGGTCACTTGCTTGCCAGAAGACAAGGCTCATTCATGCACTGCTCACGACTCGCCCAGGTCGACTTCGACGCGCTCACCCAAGGCGCCAGGATTCTTGAGGCCGACAGTTACGGCGCCAAAGTCTACCTGCTCGAGGGTGGCAACATCCTCAAGGTTTTTCGTCGCAAGCGGCTTATTTCATCTGCGCTGCTGCGTCCGTACTCGCAGCGCTTCGTCGACAATGCCGGACGTTTGGCGCAAATGGGCATTCCAACGCTGGAAGTGATCAGTCATCACAAGCTCGAAGCACCCGGCAAGACCGCGGTGCTGTACCGCCCCCTGCCAGGCGAGACGCTGCTCGATCTGTCGCGCGAATCGAGCTTCGACTGGGCCGACTACCTGCCGCGCCTGGTCGAGCTGATCAACCGCCTGCACCAGGCCGGCATCTACTTCCGCTCGTTGCATCTGGGCAACGTGGTTGAAACACCTAAAGGCCAACTGGGCCTGATCGACGTCGCCGACATGCGTTTCCTGCGCGCCCCACTGCCCTCGCGAATGGTGCGACGCAATCTGCAACACATGGAACGCTACATCGCCCGAGAAAATCTGGCGGCGCAATTTCCCCTGCAAGCGTTTCAGGCGGCCTTCGCAGACGCCTGAAGATCGTTCAACGCAACAGGCCCTGAGCACGCTGCTGAAAGGCACGCCAGGCCTGCTCAGGGGCGAGCACTCGATACTGCTCGGCCGCCACCGCCGCCGCCGAGCGCAGCGCGCAGCCCTCGATGGCCTTGGCCCAGGCCTCGCCGTTGCCCACCGGCAAATAGCACCCCGCCTCCTTGAGCTGCTCGCGAAACACTGGCAGGTCACTGCTGATCACCGGCACGCCGGCCATCACCGCCTCTTGCAACACCAGCCCGAGCCCCTCCGAACGCGACGGCACCAGCAGCCAGTCGAAAGCCCGGTACAGTCGTGAGAGGTCGTCTCGGTAGCCGCATAGCTCGACCGTCTCGGTCAGGTTCAGTGCCTTGATCCGCGTCTCGAGCCGAGCGCGATGACTGCCCTCGCCGAGAATGACCAGCCGAGCGCGTTTTTCCCGCCCATGGACTTTGCCGAAAGCCTCGATCAGCATTTCGAAGCCTTTGCTTTCCACCAGCCGCCCCACGGCACCGAAGACCGGTCGCTGATCATCCTGTAACGCCAGTTCCTGGCGCGCCTGCTCGCGGGACAGCAGTCGATCGACGAACCCTTGCGGCTCCAGCGCGACGCGCAGGGTGTGCACGGGACGGCCGAGGGTCTGTTCGAGGGTAAAGGCGAGGGTGTTGGAGACGGCGACGATATTCAGTCGCTCTGTGGGCAGCGAACGCAACAGGCGGATATCGCTGTCACGCAGCCGAGTGGAACCGTGGAAAAGCACCGAAGCGTGCACCTGGTGCAGGTCGCGCAGCACCGGCAGGACCAGACGTGCCACGCCCAGGCCGTCGAGCAGCAGCACGTCGGCCGCCGATGCCTGGAGCGCCCTGCGCACCCGAGCGCGGAGCACCGGCAGCATCAGTTGCCATAGATGGCGCCCCTTGAGCGCCCGCGGGGGCATGTGCCACTCGCGTATGGTGCCGACGCTGCAGCAGGTTCCGGCCCCCAGCAGCAGCCAGTTGCTCACGCTGGCCTGAGGCTCGGCGTGGGAAAGAATCTGCCGGTGCACCTTGTGCACCGAGGTATACGGGGAGCCGCCCGCCCACATCACGTTGACGATGTTCATGGGGTGTATAGGCCCCTGATGAGCAGACTGGCCGCCAGTCCCGCGCTTTCATTGAACAAGTAATCCGATTCCCGTACCGATCAAGAGCCCCGTCAGCAGTACCGCGACAAGCTTTAGCCTGTCGCGCTGACGGCGGCGGCTCTTGCGCTGCACTTCCTCCGGGAGGGTTACATGGTTGCCGAAACCGGTATGCAGTACAGCGTCCCCCTCGAGGGTCACACCGGTCAGGTTCAATTCAGCGTAGCGCCTGGACAGCGCCTTTTCACCCGCATATGCAGCAAAGGGTGCACAACGCTGATAATCGCTGAGGCGACGCAGCCCTGGATTGAGCGAAAAGCTTTGCCATTCGGGCTTGTCGGAGATTAGCGGGTAGCAAGGCACGCCGTTGATGACCTGACGATCGCCCAAATGAATGTAGGGGCTGTGAATCGCCAGGTCATGCGCGTGGCTGCGCAACCAAACCTGAAGGATATCCCTCTTGACCTCAAGAATGTTGTGGGAATCTTCGACAAAACCTTGCCGATAGAATTGCCAGTCATCCTCGCAATGAAAGATGTAAGGCGTCTTGACCTGCCCGTAAGCGAGGTCGATGGACGGCAACTGTCCCAGCTTGGGTCGGTTGACGAACACCGTGCAATGGCCTTTCCAGTGCGCCGGCACGGCCTGATGGACGGCATCGTCGCCGGAGTCTTCGGTGATGAAGACCTCGCGAATGGGCGCGGTATTGAAGCGGTCGAAACTCGCCAGGGTGTCTTTGAGCAGGTCGAAGCGACCGCAACTGGTCACCACCAGGGTGATATCACTGTTGTCCGAGAAGCGCACTGGGCTTCCTCCGTTGTACGGCGGTCATCTGTTTCGGCTCCATCCCTGTGCCAGGAAACGGAATGTTTCAAAACCCCAGCTTCAGGCGCAGCCGTTGCCAGGCGCCGAGCGGCGGGCGCGGCCGCAGCGGGGGTGTCATGTGGTCGACGATGCTACGCCCGACCTGGGCAAAACTGAAATGCTCGAGCGCCAGCCGCTGGCCTTGTTCGGCAATGCTGGCCGCAAGCGCCGGGTCTGCACGCAACGTGCGAAGCTTTTCCTGCAACACCGGGATACTGTCGTACAGCACCACGTTGCGCATATCCTCGAGCCCCAGCGCCTGGTTCTCTGCGCTGCCCTGATCGAAGGCCAGCAACACGCAACCACAGGCCATGGCCTCGAAGTTCTTGATCATGTATTCGCCCATGCCGACATCGGCACTGACGAAGAAACGAATGCGGTTCAGGGTATTGCAGTAATCGGCACCAGAATTGGTCTTGGTCACCACCACTGGCTCGACCTGGGCCAGTTCGTCGAGCAACGCCTTGCGCCCGCTGTAGGCGACGCTGCGGGTGCTGCCGACGAAGGCCAGCTCGATGTCCCGTGCCTGCCCCTGGTCAGTCAGCAACTGCTGGTCGTAACCCTTGGGCACGAACACCGCATCGAAGCCCTCTTCGCGCAGGCGCTGGCTGACCATGAAGCCAGAACTGATCACCCGCGCCCATGGCATTTGTCGATAATGCGCCGAGAATTTGCCGGTGTATTTGCAGGAGATGTAGTTCTGGTAGGCATCGTGTTCGAGGATCACCAGGTTGGGCAGGGTGCGGATGAAGCCGGCCTGACGGATTTCCTGCTTGAAACGCAGGAACAACACGATGCGGTCGTAACGGCTGGCGTCTACTTCCTGGCGGAAGTAGCGACGCAGGTTGCGTTGCTCATCGCTGCTCAACCAGCGCAGGTCGCAGTCGCAATGGGCAGCGACACCGTCATAGAGACGGTCGAGAATCGCCCGCTGCTCTTTCTGCACCAGAAACAGGACTTTCATAGAATTCCTTGGCCGTTCGGCATTCGCTCGATCAGACATTCGTCACGCTCACAGGTCGCGACGCCAAAACAGTTCATGCCGCCGTACCGCCTTGCGGAAGAATTCATTCTCGCCGTACGGCGACCCACGGCGACCCGCCAGCCAGCGTTGCAGCACACGTCGCAGACGCCGCTTGAACGGCGCGGGCGGCTGCAGATCATGCATCATGCCCAAGGCCATGGCCTTGTCGCGCTGGGTTGCAAGGTCGAGCTGCAGACTGCACGGCGTCCAGGCCTGTTCGGCGTGCAACTGCGGCGGCAGAGCAACGCCATCACCGCTGTCGCCCATCGGCCAGCGGTCGTTGTCGTGCAGGTGATTGGCATAGCAGAGCAAGGTCTGCGGCTGCCAGGCGAGTCCCTGCAGCGCTTCGAGCACGGCCAACTGGCCGTAATGGTGATCGGGGTGTGGGTCGAGCTGCGGGTGCGGCATGACCAACACCTGCGGCCTGGCCTTTTCGAGTAGTACACGCAGGTCGGCCACCAGGTTCTGCCAGCTGGGCACGCCATCGACATCGCCGGGCAGGCTGAACCCATTGAAACTGCGGAACAGGCGGGTGTCGTCCGTCTCGGCTTCGCGCGAGCCCACGGCGCGGGTCGGGTCGGCATGCATGGCGGGCAGTTGCAGGCAGAAATAACCCAGCTGCACGCAACGCGCCTCGTCGACCCCGGCCCAGCGCGGCACGGCGATGCTGTCCCAGGCGCGCAAACGGCCCTTGAGCTGCGCCGCCTCGGCCTGACCCAGACCCATCTGCTGGTAATGCTCGGCCTCGATTTCACCGGCCGTGAGCGTGACAACCCAGGCCTCTTCTGCCTGACGATAAAGGCCAAAGGCCGCCAGCTCGGCATCGTCGGCATGGGGCGCAATGACCATTACCCGCCGCTGACGCAGTTCCACCGCCGGGGTCAGCCACAGCTGTGGTTCGCCCAGCACCCGGCAGTGACGGCCCCTGAGGCGCAGCCGGCCTTCACGCAGTGGCGCGGCGAGACCGCTGAGGTTGAGGAAGCGCACGCCATCGACGCCTCGCTCGAACGTTTGTCGATCAAGCCGGGCATCGCTCCACAGCTCCACACAAGGGTCGAGAAAGCGCCCAAACCAATTGGCCTTTACCTGAACCTGAAGAATCAGCGTGTCATCTTCACCGCAGTCACTACAGCCGCTCAGCACACCGTCGTGCACGGTGAGGGCCTGGCGATGGGTCTGCTCACCGAATTGATAGACGTAATCCTGATCGGGCGTATAGAACAGGTGATCGGCGAACCACGCTTCATGCCCAGCCCATACCAATGGCAGCAACAACAACGGCAGCCACCACCAAGTGAAAATGCCGAGTACCAGCAATAGCAGCACCATCACCAGCACGCCGATGCGCTTGTTGCGCCGGTGCCGCCTGAGCAACGCCTGCTTGCGGCTCATGCCTGCAGCACCGGCACTGGCGTGCACCAGCGCTCCTTGTATTCGCGGTCGGCGCGGCCAAACGAGAAGCGCAGCGTCTTGCCCTGTGCCTTGGCGTCTTCCCAGGCAGATTGGGTGTTGAGGAAACTGAGCACGCTGCCGGGGCTGAAGGCCTTGGTTTCAGGGTCGACGCCGCCGTTGACGTACTCGACGCTGATCCACTCTGGCGCCTCGACCCGGTACACCAGCTGAATGGCGATTGGCTTGCCTTCGAGCAGCAGTACCGAACCGATCAGCAATTGGCGCAGCCGCTCGATGACCTCGCCCATGTGCGCAGCACCGGTCGCGGCAAAACCCCAGCGGCGCTGGAACAGGTCGCAGTAGATGGCGGCGATGTCCGCCGAGCTGTAATCCTGAATCGCCCGCACTTCACCGCCCGCCTCTTCCAGCAAGCGCAGCTCCCGGCGCTGGTTGTAGCGGAATTTCTTGGATAGGTCTTCGTGGGCGCGCGCCAGGGCCAGTTGCTCTGGCTGCGCCTTGAGGCCGATGAAACGGCCGTGACTGAGTTCCGAGAGATAGCGTGCGGCATGACGCAACGGCGCGGCGGCATCGGCAGCCGCCGGCAGGATGATTTCGGCATTGCCCAGGTCGAACAGACCTTTTTTGCCGTGGCGCTTGAGCACGTCCTTGGACAGCGCGAGGTGACGCCCCCAGGTGGGAATCGCCGCCTTCAGCTCGCCATGCTGATACCAGCCCAGGTAGCGCACCGGAATCTGCGCCAGCTCGGCCAGTTGCGCCACCACCTGCGGGTGGGTGGCGACGCTGCCGCCGTAGCGCTGCCAGGCATCGGCATAGGTGGCAGCGTCGATGCAGGTCCAGCCGCGCTCGCGCCACGCTTGTATGTACTTGAGCATCAGCGCTGCCCCTCCAGCGCCTGCACCTGCGGCAACTGCCAGAAGGCCTGCGCAACTGCGGCATCAGAGAAGCGCTGATGCAGGCGTTGCAGCATGGCCTCTGCACAGGCCTGGCGCTGCGCGGCATCGAGCCTCGACACCTGCACCAAACCCTGGCCGAGCAGGTCGGCATAACCCAGCGGGAACAGCATGCCCACGCCTTCGACCACCTCGCGCGCGCCGCCACAGGCGGTGGCCAGCACCGGCACGCCGGCGACCATCGCCTCCAGCAGAACCATACCGAACGGCTCGTGATCGGAGCTCAGGGCAAAGGCGTCGAAGGCCTTGAAGTAACGCCGGGCATCTGCAACCTGACCGAGGAAATCCACCCGCTCGCTGATACCCAGCTCAGCGGCCAGGGCTTTGAGTCGTTCTTCCAACCGGCCCTTGCCGAGAATTGCCAGGCGCGAACCCGTCGGCAGTTCAGGCAATGCCTGGGCGAAGCCGCGCAGCAGATTGGCCTGGTCCTTATCGGGATGCAGACGGCCGACGTTGCCGACAATCCACGCCTGAGCATCGAGGCCCAACGCCTGACGGGCAGCAGCCTGCGGCAGCAATGCTCCCTGCAACGCCTCGACGTCGACGCGGTTGTACAGCGTCTGGATGCGTTCGCCCGGCCAGCTCGGCAGGCAGCGGCGCATGTCGTCACGCACCGCATCGGAGACACCGAGCAGGCTCAGGCGCTTGCGCATCAGGTTGGCGAACAACTGACGGCCCTTGCGCTGGTAGTCACCGAAGGCGTGGTGCACGCCAATCACCGGCAGGCGGGTGGCCAGCAAGGTGATGTAGATCGGCTTGAAGCGGTGGGCGATGCAGAAGCTGAAGCGGCGCTGCGCAGCGATCTTGCGCAGCGCCGCAATGGCGCCCAGCTTCAGGCCGCGCACGGCCTTGGAGCTGAACTCGAGAAACAGCACTTCGTCCGAAGCGCAGCCGGCTGCCACGGCCGGGTCGGCACGGCCGGTGAGAAATACCGTGGTGACCCGGTAGCCGCGCCCCTGGAACAGACTCGCGTACTGACGTGCGCAATCGAGGAACGGCCCGTCATAGCCGTGGCAAAACTGCAGGACGTGACGCTCAGCGTGGCTGGTCATACGCGGCAGCGCCGTCCTTGACCACGAGGATGTCTTCCATGATCAGGTACTGCAGGTCGGAACCGAAGAACATGTTCAGCGCGTCGGTCGGCGAGCAGATCATCGGCTCGCCGCGACGGTTGAGCGAGGTGTTCAGAGATACGCCGTTGCCGGTGAGGTCTTCCAGCGCCTTCATCATGTCGTAGTAGCGCGGGTTGTATTCGCGTTTGAGCACCTGCGCACGCGAAGTGCCGTCTTCGTGAACGACTTCCGGCACGCGGATCTTCCACTCGTCGGCCACTTCGAAGGTGAAGGTCATGAACGGCGCCGGGTGATCGATCTTGATCATCTGCGGGGCCACGGTGTCGAGCATCGACGGGCAGAAAGGCCTCCAGCGCTCGCGGAACTTGATCTGGTGGTTGATGCGATCAGCCACCCCGGCCACGCTCGGGCAACCAATGATCGAACGCCCGCCCAGCGCACGCGGACCGAACTCCATACGGCCCTGGAACCAGGCCACCGGGTTGCCGTCGACCATGATCTGGGCGATCTGCCGCGGCATGTCGTCGAGTTTGCGCCAGGCCGGCTGATTGGGATGGCGCGCACAGGCGGCGATGACGTCTTCGTTGGAGTACGCAGGGCCAAGGTAGACGTGCTCCATCTTCTCGACCGGCACGCCGCGAGCATGGGACACGTAGGCTGCAGCGCCCACCGCAGTACCGGCATCACCGGACGCCGGCTGGACGAACAGTTCCTTGACGTCGGAGCGGGCGATGATCTTCTGGTTGAGCTTGACGTTCAGCGCGCAGCCGCCGGCGAAGGCCAGCTTGCCGGTTTCGCGCAGGGTATCGCCCAGGTAATGGTCGATCATCTGCAGCGCCAGCTTCTCGAACAGCGCCTGCATGCTCGCAGCGTAATGGATGTAGGGCTCGTCGGCGATGTCGCCTTCGCGTTTCGGGCCCAGCCACTCGATCAGCTTGGGCGAGAAATAGAAGCCCTTGCCCTGCTCTTTATGGCGACGCAAGCCAATAACGTTGGCGTATTCGGTGTTGATCACCAGCTCGCCGCTTTCAAAGCTGGCCAGGCGCGAGAAATCGTACTTGCTGGCATCGCCGTAGGGCGCCATGCCCATGACCTTGAATTCGCCGTCGAGCATCTCGAAACCGAGGAACTCGGTGATCGCGCCGTACAGCCCGCCCAGCGAATCGGGATCGAAGAACTCTTTGATCTTGTGGATCTTGCCGTTCTCGCCATAGCCGAAGAAGGTGGTGGCGTACTCGCCCTTGCCGTCGATGCCGAGGATCGCGGTCTTTTCCTTGAACCCCGAGCAATGGTAGGCGCTGGAAGCGTGGGCCAGGTGGTGCTCGACCGGTTCGATCTTGATCTTCTTCGCATCGAAGCCCAGTTGCTCCAGGCACCAGACGATCTTCTTGCGGTAGCGCTTGTAGCGGCGGTTGCCCATGAGGATGGCATCGAGCGCGCGATCAGGGGCGTACCAGTAGCGCTTGGCGTAGTGCCAGCGCGCCTTGCCGAACAGGCTGATGGGGGCGAAGGGAATGGCCACCACATCGACGTCGGAAGGTGTGATACCGGCCTGTTCCAGGCAGAACTTCGCCGACTCGTAGGGCATGCGGTTCTTCGCATGTTTGTCACGCACGAAGCGCTCTTCTTCGGCGGCGGCAATCAGTTTGCCGTCGATGTACAAAGCCGCGGAAGGGTCATGGCTAAGGGCGCCGGACAGGCCAAGAATCGTCAATGCCAAGGGATTCGCCTCTTGATTCGGTAAAGATGCGCCGTAGGCCTGGTGGGCGCACGGCGGCTAAAGCGCGGGATTATAACGCAAGGTGAGTACGTACGTATGTACCACCGCCGAGCCGCCCGGGGCGCAGCGATGGCCCGGTGTCACTCGGCGATGAGCCAGTCGAGGCGGTAGCTGCCGGCTGTCTGCGCCAGCTCCTTGGCCAGCCAGGGCAACAGTTCGCGCAGCTCGTCTTCCAGCCCCCACGGCGGGTTGGCGATGGCCAGGCCCGAGCCATTGAGGCCCTGCGGGCTGTCCTGGTGATGCACGTACAATTCGGCGCGCAGTAGCTTCGGTGCACCGGTGCTGGTGAGGTCCTGGTAGAAGCGCGTCAGTGCGCGCTGATCCTTGATCGGGTACCAGATCGCGACCACGGTCTGGCGCATGCGGCCGATCGCCTCTTTCATGGCCAGGGTGCAGCGCTTGAGCTCGTCGGCCTGCTCGAACGGCGGATCGACGAGCATGATCGCGCGCTTCTCGGCCACTGGCAGCAACGCCCGTGGCACATGCCAGCCTTCACCGAGATGGACCGCCACACGCGGGTCCTTCTTCATGTTGTCCTTGAGCAACTGGCCATCTTCGGGGTGCTTTTCGTTGAACTGGGCGCGATCCTGCTGACGCATCAGGCGACGGGCCAGCTCCGGGGAACCCGGGTAGTAGCGCAGCTCGCCATCGGCGTTCAGACGCTTGACCACGCGCAGGTAGTCGGCGGTGATCGCCGGCAGGTCATCGCGCCCCCACAGACGGGCGATGCCTTCGAGGTATTCACCTGTGCGGCTCGCCTGATCGCCGTGCAAGTCATACAGACCCAGGCCAGCGTGGGTGTCGAGGTAGGCAAATGGTTGCTCTTTTCGCGACATCAGGGCGATGAGGCGGGTGAGCACGATGTGCTTGAGGACGTCGGCGTGGTTGCCGGCGTGAAAGGCGTGACGATAATTCATGGCAACTCCTGCGCGGGCGGGAAGTTTACCTTGTCGGATCGTTGCAGTCAGGTGCGAGACGCGCCTGGCCGATGAACCCGCGTTGGCGGGCCCAGCGACCAGGCACCTCGGTTACTTGTCGGCGTGGTAAGCGGCATCAGCCGTTTCGAAACGCTGAACCATGCTGCGCGACGGGCTGCCCAGCTTGCTCACCAGCACGATGGCCAGGGTGCCCAGCAGGAAGCCAGGGATGATTTCGTACAGACCCCAGACATCGATCTGCTTCCACAGAATGACGGTCAACGCACCGACCACGATGCCGGCCAGGGCACCGTTGCGGGTCATGCCCTTCCACACCACCGACAGCAGCACCACCGGACCGAACGCAGCACCGAAGCCAGCCCAGGCGTAGGCGACCAGGCCCAGAACGCGGTTGTCCGGGTTGGCAGCCAGGGCGATGGCAACCAGGGCGACGGCCAGCACCATCAGGCGACCGACCCACACCAGCTCACGCTGCGAGGCGTTCTTGCGCAGGAAGGCTTTGTAGAAGTCTTCGGTCAGCGCACTGGAGCACACCAGCAACTGACAGCTCAGGGTGCTCATCACCGCGGCGAGAATGGCCGACAGCAGCACACCGGCAACCCAGGGGTTGAAGAGGATCTTCGCCAGTTCGATGAACACTCGCTCGTGGTTCTCGTTGACCGGGCCGGCGACGTCCGGGTTGGCCGAGAAGTAAGCGATGCCGAAGAAGCCCACGGCGCAGGTGCCGACCAGGCAGAGGATCATCCAGGTCATGGAGATGCGGCGGGCACTGGCGATCGACTTGACCGAGTCGGCGGCCATGAAGCGTGCCAGGATGTGCGGCTGGCCGAAGTAGCCTAGACCCCAGCCCATCAGCGAGATGATGCCGATGAAGGTAGCGCCCTTGAACAGGTCGAAGTTGGCAGGGTTTTGCGCTTCGATAGCGAGGAATGCGGTATCGACACCACCAGTGGCGAGCACCACGAAGATCGGCGTGAGGATCAGCGCGAAGATCATCAACGAGGCCTGCACGGTATCGGTCCAGCTCACCGCCAGGAAACCACCGACGAAGGTGTAGGCGATGGTTGCCGCCGCCCCAGCCCACAGCGCCGTTTCATAGGACATGCCGAAGGTGCTTTCGAACAGACGCGCGCCAGCGACGATGCCCGAGGCGCAATAGATGGTGAAGAAAATCAAAATGACCACGGCCGAGATGATACGCAGCAGACCGCTCCGATCTTCGAAGCGGCTGGCGAAGTAGTCCGGCAGTGTCAGCGCATCGCCGTTGTGCTCGGTCTGCACCCGCAGCCGGCCAGCGACGAACAGCCAGTTCAGGTAGGCGCCGACGGTCAGGCCGATGGCGATCCAGGCCTCCGACAAGCCCGACATGTAAATGGCGCCCGGCAAGCCCATGAGCAGCCAGCCACTCATGTCCGAAGCGCCCGCCGACAATGCGGTTACGACGCTGCCAAGGCTGCGTCCGCCAAGAATGTAGTCGGAAAGGTTGTTGGTAGCGCGGTAGGCGGCAAAGCCGATGAGGACCATTGCAGCGATGTAGATCACAAAGGTGATCGTGATTGGATTGCTCATGTTGTGCCCTGGTGTTTGTTGTTATGAACCGCGACCGTAGCAAGACGGTTGCACCCAGGCGACGCATCCTATGAGACAAGCAGAATCAGGTGCAACCATTTTTCACTTGACAGTTGCACCTTGAGACTTTTCTTTCAAATAATCAGAAGATCCGCCTCATATTCGTGCAATCCGCCGCTATTCATGCCCCTTAACGACCTGTATATGCCGTTTTCAGACACCCAAAAACGGCATCGGACGGATAGCACTGCAAACTGCGAAAAAACGGGTTGCACCCGGTTGCACCTCGTGGCTGAGCAGCGCTAATCTTGCCGCCAGCTAACGCCACGCCGTGGCAATAACGAGGACAAGAAATGGCGACGACCACCCTTGGGGTCAAACTTGACGACCCCACTCGCGAGCGACTCAAGGCAGCTGCGCAGTCCATCGACCGCACGCCGCACTGGTTGATCAAGCAAGCGATCTTCAATTACCTGGAGAAGCTCGAGGGCGGCGCCAGCCTCAATGACCTCAACGGCCAGGCAGCCAGCCTTGCCGATGACATCGGCGATGTGCAGGCCGATCACAGCCACCAGTGCTTCCTGGAATTTGCCGAAAGCATCCTGCCGCAATCGGTACTGCGTTCGGCGATCACCGCCGCCTACCGCCGGCCCGAGCAGGAAATGGTGCCGATGCTGCTGGAACAGGCCCGCCTGACCAGCGCCCAGGCCGAGGCGACCAACAAGATGGCCGCCGGCATCGCCGAAAAACTGCGCAATCAGAAGAGCGCCAGCGGGCGCGCCGGCGTAGTGCAGGGGCTGCTGCAGGAATTCTCGCTGTCGTCCCAGGAAGGCGTCGCACTCATGTGCCTGGCCGAAGCGCTGTTGCGCATCCCTGACAAAGGTACCCGCGATGCACTGATCCGCGACAAGATCAGCACCGGCAACTGGCAGCCGCACCTGGGCAACAGCCCCTCGCTGTTCGTCAACGCCGCGACCTGGGGCCTGCTGCTGACCGGCAAGCTGGTCTCGACCCACAACGAATCCGGCCTCACTTCGTCGCTGACCCGCATCATCGGCAAGAGCGGCGAGCCGATGATCCGCAAGGGCGTCGACATGGCCATGCGCCTGATGGGCGAGCAGTTCGTCACCGGCGAAACCATTGCCGAGGCGCTGGCCAATGCCAACCGTTTCGAGTCCAAGGGCTTCCGTTACTCCTACGACATGCTCGGCGAAGCAGCCCTTACCGAGCACGATGCGCAGAAATACCTCGCCTCCTACGAGCAGGCCATCCATTCCATCGGCAAGGCGTCCAATGGCCGTGGCATCTATGAAGGCCCGGGCATTTCCATCAAGCTCTCGGCGCTGCACCCGCGCTACAGCCGCGCGCAGTACGAGCGAGTGATGGAAGAGCTGTACCCGCGCCTGCTCAGCCTGACCCTGCTGGCCAAGCAGTACGACATCGGCCTGAACATCGACGCTGAAGAAGCCGACCGCCTCGAACTGTCGCTCGATCTGCTCGAGCGCCTGTGCTTCGAGCCGGCGCTGAGCGGCTGGAACGGTATCGGTTTCGTCATCCAGGCGTATCAAAAGCGCTGCCCGTATGTCATCGACTACGTCATCGACCTGGCCAAGCGCAGCCGCCACCGCCTGATGATTCGCCTGGTCAAGGGCGCCTACTGGGACAGCGAGGTCAAGCGCGCCCAGGTCGAAGGTCTGGAGGGATACCCCGTGTATACCCGCAAGGTCTACACCGACGTCTCGTTCATTGCTTGTGCGCGCAAGCTGCTGGCCGTACCGGAAGCCATCTACCCGCAGTTCGCCACCCACAACGCCCATACCCTGTCGGCCATCTACCAGATCGCCGGCCAGAACTATTACCCCGGCCAGTACGAATTCCAGTGCCTGCACGGCATGGGCGAGCCGCTGTACGAGCAAGTGGTGGGCAAGCTGGCCGAGGGCAAGCTGAACCGTCCGTGCCGGGTCTACGCCCCGGTCGGCACCCACGAGACGCTGCTGGCCTACCTGGTCCGCCGCCTGCTGGAAAACGGCGCCAACACCTCGTTCGTCAACCGCATCGCCGACCACTCGATTTCCATCCAGGAGCTGGTCGCCGACCCGGTCGCCAGCATCGAACGCATGGCCGCACAGGAAGGCAGCATCGGCCTGCCGCACCCGCGCATCCCACAGCCGCGCGACCTCTATGGCAGCGAGCGGGCCAACTCGGCCGGCATCGACATGGCTAATGAACATCGCCTGGCGTCGCTCTCCTGCGCGCTGCTGTCGACCGCTCACCACGACTGGAAAGCGCTGCCGATGCTGGCCTGCGCCAGCAGTGAAGAGGCTGCGGCAGACGTACTGAACCCCTCGGATCATCGCGATGTGGTGGGCAAGGTGCAGGAAGCCACGGAGGCAGATGCCGACAACGCCGTGCAGTGCGCGATCAATGCCGCACCGATCTGGCAGGCCACGCCGCCAGTAGAACGTGCCGCCATCCTGGAACGCGCCGCCGACGCCATGGAGGCTGAAATCCAGCCGCTGATGGGCCTGCTGGTGCGCGAGGCCGGCAAGACCTTCGCCAACGCCATCGCCGAAGTGCGCGAAGCGGTGGATTTTCTACGCTACTACGCCTTGCAGGCGCGTACCGACCTGAGCAATGCCGACTGCCGCCCACTGGGCCCGGTGGTGTGCATCAGCCCCTGGAACTTCCCGCTGGCGATCTTCTCCGGCCAGGTGGCCGCAGCGCTGGCCGCCGGCAACCCGGTATTGGCCAAGCCCGCCGAGCAAACCCCGCTAATCGCTGCCCAGGCCGTGGGCCTGCTGCTCGAAGCCGGTATTCCCGAAGGCGTGCTGCAACTGCTGCCAGGGCGCGGCGAAAGCGTCGGTGCGCGGCTGGTGGGCGATGAGCGGGTCAAAGGCGTGATGTTCACCGGTTCCACGGAAGTGGCGCGACTGCTGCAACGCAATGTGGCCGGTCGCCTCGACGCCCAGGGCCGGCCGATTCCGCTGATCGCCGAAACCGGCGGGCAGAACGCGATGATCGTCGATTCCTCGGCGCTCACCGAGCAGGTGGTGGTGGATGTGGTGTCATCGGCCTTCGACAGCGCCGGTCAACGCTGCTCGGCGCTGCGCGTGCTGTGCCTGCAGGAAGACTGCGCCGACCGGGTCATCGAAATGCTCAAGGGCGCCATGGCGCAAAGCCGCCTGGGCAACCCGGAACGACTGTCGGTGGACATTGGCCCGGTGATCGACGCCGAAGCCAAGGCCGGCATCGAACAGCACATCCAGGGCATGCGTGAGAAAGGCCGTGCGGTGTATCAGGTGGCGCTGGCCGATGCTGCCGAGGTCAAGCGTGGCACCTTCGTCATGCCGACGCTGATCGAGCTGGACAGCCTCGATGAACTCAAGCGTGAAATCTTCGGCCCAGTGCTGCACGTGGTGCGCTACAACCGCCGCAACCTCGACGGCCTGATCGAGCAGATCAACGCCTCGGGCTATGGCCTGACCCTGGGCGTGCATACCCGCATCGACGAAACCATCGCCAAGGTGGTCGACAACGTCAACGCCGGCAACCTGTACGTCAACCGCAACATCGTCGGCGCCGTGGTCGGCGTGCAGCCATTCGGCGGCGAGGGGCTGTCGGGTACCGGACCGAAAGCCGGTGGCCCGCTGTACCTGTACCGCCTGCTCTCGACCCGCCCGGCCGACGCCATCGCCCGGCACTTCCAGCGCGTCGACGGCGACGGCAAGGCCGACGCCGCGCTGCGCGAGCACCTGCTGCAACCGCTGCACGCGCTCAAGACCTGGGCTACCGGCAACCAGCACGGTGAGCTGGCCAGCCTGTGCGAGCAGTTCGCCGAACAGTCGCAAAGCGGCGTGACTCGCGTGCTGCCCGGCCCGACTGGCGAGCGCAACAGCTACACCATCCTGCCGCGCGAGCATGTGCTGTGTCTGACTGAAAACGAAACCGACCTGCTCAACCAACTGGCTGCGGTACTGGCGGTGGGCAGCTCGGCGCTGTGGCTGGACGCCGAACCCGGCAAAACCCTACGCGCGCGCCTGCCCAAAGAAGTGCAAGGCAAGATCGCCCTGGTGGCGGACTGGCAGAAAGATGACGTGGCCTTCGACGCCGTGTTGCATCACGGTGATTGCGATCAACTGCGCGGCGTCTGCCAGCAGGTGGCGCAGCGCGGCGGCGCCATCGTCGGGGTACAGGGGCTGTCGTCCGGTGATAGCAACATCGCGCTGGAGCGCCTGGTGATCGAGCGAGCGGTGAGCGTCAATACTGCGGCGGCGGGAGGGAATGCGAGTCTGATGACGATTGGCTGAGACATCGCTCGCGCAAGCGGGGGCGCCTGGGCGCTCCCTTTGCGCAACAGGCTGACGGCTAGTCAGCGTCCTCTTTCAGCAATTGCACAAGATGCTCTGTCGAGGGGACAGGACTGACATTTTTGTCAGTTTCCCGCTCATTCAGCGCCCTCTACAGTGAGCTCAGACCCTGAGAGGCGCAGATCCATGAGCAGCGAAAAGCACCTGCACGGCCGTTCGACACAACGCACAGAGGCTTCCGACGGTAGCACAGCTCTGCCATCGGGTCGGGCAGACGCCCAACTGCTCTCGCGGCCCGGCGCATTTCTGCGCTCATGCGGCTACTCGCCATTCGGCCAGCGAGGCCGCCCCGCACTGTTGCCCGGTGCGATGGCGTTCAACGGTGAGTATCTGCACTCCCCGATCGATGGCTACCTACTCGGAAATGGCCATCGACTGTACAGCCCTTGCCTGATGCGTTTCACCGCACCTGACACCTATAGCCCATTTCAGCGAGGGGGCTTGAATGCCTACGCCTACTGCAGCAATGACCCCGTCAACGGGCGAGATGCCAACGGCAGATGGACCATTTGGCGTTCAACCGTGGCAAGGATAGTGGCTGCCGGCCGCACCCTCCAGCAAGCCATGAGTCCTGCGCCAGCCAGGCCTCTCCCCAACAACCAGGCCCCGCATCTGCCCCGCGAGATGAGGGTGGCGAACAAGCGCCTCAGCAGCATCATCGCCGAGCACCGCGTCATCAAGAATGCGCGCGACCTGATGCAACTCGACCCCCGCAAGGTCCACAAGTTCACTCTTACCCAAGACCCGACGTCTACCCAAGACCCGACGTCTACCCAAGACCGGACGCTCTCCGTGATCAGCACGCGATCGGATTACGAACAGCCTTCCCATGGCACGGTTGCTGAAAAGGGTGGTCCGAATCCTGGCGCCAGCAATCGCGTCATGTGTGCGGGTTATATTTTCAAGACAGACGACGGCTACGTTATCAATAATTTCTCCGGCCATTTCCAGCCGCCCCCTGATCGCCTGTTGCTTGCAGAGGATTTCCTCACCTCGCTGGGCGTGACCGTCCAATCCATACGCGCCGACCAGCAATTCGACTTTTGGTAATCCGATCGCTGACACCATCCTGAACCCGGGGTGGGAGAGCCTGTGCAGCCGGGCGATCCCCTTGAGGCCGGTGCTGCATGCTTCCATGCTGAGGTATCGACTGGTCACCAAGCCGGCCCTTGTCAGAACAGCGGGGCAATCTGCGCAACGGCGCAGAACGAGCGCCTCAAAAGACTCCCAGGCCTTGCCTTGGCATGACGTAAAAGCGTCAAGGATGGCAGACGGGAAATCGACTTCGCACGATCAAAGGCGACCACCAGGCGCGTCTTCCCCTCCGTCAGCACGGCACTACCCCTGCAAGAGAACATGCTCAGGCTTGCAACGCATCACTCTCCTCTTCCCGCACATTTCTGATCTCCTGCTCAACTTATGCGAGTCATTTGCCCTCATGGCAGATCTGAACTTACTCACTCGCGCCTTGCAGGCAGCCTATGCAAAGCTGCACGCTACCGCGCCACCCAACCTCCGAGGACGCCATGCCCGAACGCGCACCGCTGGACCCGACCACCGCCCGCTGGCTGCCCTGGGTGGTGGCCATCGCGTTCTTCATGCAGTCGCTGGACGGCACCATCCTCAATACCGCACTGCCGTCGATGGCCCGCTCACTGGATGAAAACCCGCTGCGCATGCAGGGGGTGATCATCGCCTACATGCTGACCGTGGCACTGCTGATTCCGGCCTCGGGGTGGATCGCCGACCGTTTCGGGACCAAGCGCATATTCTTCAGCGCAATTTTGCTGTTCAGCTTCGGCTCTTTGCTGTGCGCGGTGTCCTACAGCCTGCCCATGCTGGTGGCAGCGCGCGTCGTTCAGGGGCTGGGCGGCGCGTTGATGCTGCCGGTGGGTCGCCTGGTGGTGCTGCGCGCCTATCCGCGCTCGGAGTTGGTGCGGATCATGAGCTTCATCACCATTCCCGGCCTGCTCGGGCCGCTGCTCGGCCCCACCGTAGGCGGCTGGCTGGTGGAAATTCTCAGCTGGCACTGGATCTTCCTGCTCAACCTGCCGGTCGGCGCGCTGGGTTGCTATGCGGTGTGGCGCTTCATTCCCGACCTGCGCGGGGCCGAGCGCACCACGTTTGATGGGCCAGGCTTTCTGTTGTTCGGCGCGGCGATGGTGCTGATCACCATCGCCATGGAAGGCCTCGGCGAACTGCACCTGCCGCACCTGCGGGTGATGCTTCTGTTGTTCGCTGGCATGGCATGCCTGGCCGCCTACTGGCTGCGCGCCGGACGCGACCCCGAACCGCTGTTTTCACCCAGCCTGTTCCGCGTGCGCACCTTCGCCATCGGCATCCTTGGCAACCTGTTCGCCCGCCTGGGCAGCGGCGCCCTGCCCTTTCTGGTGCCACTGCTGTTGCAAGTGGCGCTGGGCTATTCACCCTCCCAGGCGGGCATGAGCATGATCCCCCTGGCGGCAGCGGCGATGGTGGCCAAGTCAGTAGCGCGTCCGCTGATCGAGCGGCTCGGCTATCGCATCATCCTCACCGGCAACACCCTGGTGCTCGGCCTGTTGCTGGCAAGCCTTGGCTTGGTCGACGAGCAAACCCCCTATGCCCTGCTGCTGGTGCAGCTGTCGCTGCTCGGCGCGGTCAACTCGTTGCAGTTCACGGCGATGAACACCGTCACCCTGATCGACCTCGATGATGCCAGTGCCAGCAGCGGCAACAGCCTGTTGTCGGTGGTCGCGCAGCTGTCGTTGAGCCTGGGCGTGGCTTGCGCCGGCGCTCTGCTTGGCGGTTTCACCACTGCTGGCAACGGCGATGGCGTGGAGAGCACCCTGGGCGCGTTCCAGCTGACCTTCTTCACCATTGGCCTGATGGCCATGCTGGCAGCGGCGATCTTCCTGCAACTGGCGCCGACGGACGGAAGGCGTGCCCGTCGTCCGGAACGGGACATCGAGTCGTAGGGCCAAGGGCCACGAGGCTGGTAGACTGTGCGGCATTTTTCGCTTCGCAGCACAGGCCCGTCTCGTGACCACCCAATCCTCCGCTTTCGCCACCTTGCCGTTGTCCGCCGCCATGCTGGCGAACCTCGACGCTCTGGGTTATTCCGCCATGACCCCGATCCAGGCGCAAAGCCTGCCGGTGATCCTGCGCGGCCTCGACCTCATCGCCCAGGCCAAGACCGGCAGTGGCAAGACCGCCGCCTTCGGCATCGGCCTGCTCAACCCGCTGAACCCGCGTTACTTCGGCTGCCAGGCGCTGGTGCTGTGCCCGACCCGCGAGCTGGCCGACCAGGTCGCCAAGGAGCTGCGCCGGCTGGCCCGCGCCGAGGACAACATCAAGATCCTCACCCTCTGCGGCGGCGTCTCGCTCGGTCCGCAGATCGCTTCGCTGGAGCACGGCGCGCACATCATCGTCGGCACTCCCGGGCGCATTCAGCAGCACCTCGACAAAGGTACCCTGGTGCTCGACGGCCTCAACACCCTGGTGCTCGATGAGGCCGACCGCATGCTCGACATGGGCTTTTTCGATGCCATCGCCAGCATCATCGGCAAGACCCCGGCGCGCCGCCAGACCCTGCTGTTCTCGGCCACCTACCCGGCCGGCATCGAGCAGTTGGCCGCCAAGTTCATGCGCAAACCCGAGCAGGTGGTGGTCGAAAGCCAGCACAGCGACACCCAGATCGAGCAGCGTTTCATCGAGATCGACCCGCAGCAACGCCTCGAAGCACTGACCCGAGTGCTGGGCCACTACCGCCCGCAATCCTGTGTGGCGTTCTGCTTCACCAAGCAGCAGTGCGAAGACGTGGTCGCCCACCTGACTGCCAAGGGCATCGTCGCCCAGGCCCTGCATGGTGACCTCGAGCAACGCGACCGTGATCAGGTGTTGGCGATGTTCGCCAACCGCAGCAGCTCGGTGCTGGTCGCCACCGATGTCGCCGCACGCGGTCTGGACATCGATGGCCTGGACATGGTCGTCAACGTCGAACTGGCGCGCGATGCCGAGATTCACGTGCACCGCGTGGGGCGTACCGGGCGTGCCGGGGAAAAAGGCCTCGCCGTGAGCCTGGTGGCACCAGCCGAAGGCCACCGTGCTCAGGCCATCGAAGTGTTGCAGGGCCGGCCACTGCGCTGGGAGCAACTGGACAGCCTCAAGAGCAAGGGTAGCGAACCGTTGCTGCCGGTGATGAGCACGCTGTGCATCGCCGCCGGGCGCAAGGACAAACTGCGCCCCGGTGACATTCTTGGTGCCTTGACCGGCGACGCCGGCATTCCCGGCAAGCAGGTCGGCAAGATCGCCATCTTCGATTTCCAGGCCCTGGTGGCCGTGGAACGAGGCGTGGCCAGGCAAGCCTTGCAGCGGCTCAACAGCGGCAAGATCAAGGGCCGGGCGTTGAAGGTACGGATTCTCTGATCGTTCGCCAGCCCACAGTTCAAGGTTCCCAACGTGCTTACCTCTGACGTCATCGTTCTCGGCGCCGGCGCTGCCGGCCTCATGTGCGCCCAGCTCGCCGCCCGCCGTGGGCGCAGCGTGCGGGTGCTCGACCACGCCAACAAACCCGGCAAGAAGATCCTCATGTCGGGTGGCGGGCGCTGCAACTTCACCAACCTGTATACCGAGCCGGGCAATTTCCTCTCGCACAACCCGCATTTCTGCAAATCGGCCCTGGCCCGCTACACCCAGTGGGATTTCATCGCCCTGGTCAGCAAACATGGCGTGCCGTACCACGAGAAAAAGCTCGGCCAGCTGTTCTGCGACCACAAGTCCAGCGACATTCTCGAGCTGCTGCTCGCCGAGTGCGCCGAGGCCGGCGCCGAAGTGCGCATGCTCACCGACATCCTGCAGATCGACGCGCTCGAGGGTGGCTACCGGTTGCAGACCAGCGCTGGCCCCATGGCTTGCCAGTCGCTGGTGATCGCCACCGGCGGGCTATCGATCCCCACCCTAGGCGCCACGGGCTTCGGTTATCAGGTGGCGCGCCAGTTCGGTCATCAGCTGCTGCCGACCCGCGCCGGCCTGGTGCCGTTCACCATCACCGAGCCCCAACTCAAGGCACTGTGCAGCGAGCTGTCGGGCACCTCGCTGGACTGCACGGCGAGCTGCAACGGCATGCTGTTCCGCGAGAATTTGCTGTTCACCCACCGCGGCCTGAGCGGCCCGGCGATTCTGCAGGTGTCGTCGTTCTGGGAGCCGGGTGATGTGGTCGAGATCAACCTGCTGCCCGACCGCGATGCCCTCGACTGGCTGCAACAGCAGCAACGCGAGCGTGCCAACACCGAACTGAAAACCGTACTGGGCGAGGTGTTCACCCGCAAGCTGGCCACGCTGCTGGCCGAGCAGTGGTTCGAGTCACGCCCGCTGAAACAGTACACCCCAGCGGAACTGGCGCAGATCGCCGAGCGTCTGAGCGCCTGGCAAGTGGTTCCGGCCGGCACCGAAGGCTACCGCACTGCCGAGGTCACCCTGGGCGGGGTGGACACCCGCGAAGTATCGTCCAAGACCATGGAATCGCTGAAAAGCCCGGGACTGTACTTCATTGGCGAAGTGTTGGATGTCAGCGGCCATCTGGGCGGTTTCAATTTCCAGTGGGCGTGGGCCTCGGCCAATGCCGCCGCTCAGTTCGTGTAAGCCAGTGCGGTAGCGGAGTTGGTGTAGAGTAGTGCCCGCAGCACGGAACGCTTCTTGCTGAACGCAACGTTTTCGATCTCAGCCCAGGGCCATCATGTCATCGAGCTCATTTCGCCATTCTCTGCGTCGCCTTTGGGGCCAGGACAAGTTCAGCTACAGCATCAGGGTCACGGTCGCGCTGACCGGCAGCATGGCCTGGTGCTGGTATCAGGACGAAATGAGCCTGCTGATTCCGCTGTTTCTCGGCATCATCGCCAGCGCCCTGGCAGAAACCGACGATGGCTGGCGCGGACGCCTCAGCGCCCTGCTGGTGACCCTGGGCTGCTTCGCCATCGCCGCCTTGTCGGTGGAGTTGCTGTTCCCCTACCCCTGGCTGTTCGCCATTTCCCTGGCCGTGGCCACCTTTGCCCTGACCATGCTCGGGGCGCTGGGCGAACGCTATGGCGCGATCGCCTCGGCCACGCTGATCCTGTCGGTGTACACCATGATCGCGGTGGATCAGCGCGGCGGTCAGCTCAGTGATTTCTGGCACGAACCGCTGCTGCTGGTGACCGGTGCCGCCTGGTATGGCCTGCTCTCGGTGCTCTGGCAATTGCTATTCGCCAACCAGCCGGTGCAGCAGAGCCTGGCCAAGCTGTTCTTCGAACTGGGTCGTTACCTCAAGCTCAAGGCCGCGCTGTTCGAACCGGTGCGCAACCTCGACCTGGAAGCCCGTCGGGTCGAACTGGCGCACCAGAATGGCAAGGTGGTGGCCGCGCTGAACGCTGCCAAGGAAATCATTCTGCACCGGGTCGGCAATGCCCAGCCCAACTCCAAGGTCAGCCGCTACCTCAAGCTGTACTTCCTCGCCCAAGACATCCACGAGCGCGTCAGCGCCTCGCACTACCCCTACAACGCCCTGGCCGAGACCTTCTTCCACAGCGACGTGATGTTCCGCTGCCAGCGCCTGCTGCGCCAGCAAGGCTCGGCCTGCCAGCGCCTGTCCCACTCGATACGCCTGCGCCAGCCGTTCGACTACGACACCCAGTTCGCCGAAGCCCTGGAAGACCTGCATGCTTCGCTGGACTTTCTGCGCGGGCAGAACAACCCGGCCTGGCGCGGCCTGCTGCGCTCGCTGCGCGCATTGGCCGCCAACCTGGCGACCCTCGACCGCCTGCTGGCAGCCGCGAGCAACCCCGACAGCCTTGCCGATGCCAGCGACAGCAGCCTGCTGGACCGCTCGCCGCGCACCTTGCAGGACGTCGGCAAGCGCCTGCGCACGCAGCTGACCCCAACCTCGCTGCTGTTCCGCCACGCCTTGCGCCTGTCCCTGGCGCTGCTGGTGGGCTACGGCATGGTGCACCTGATTCACCCAAGCCAGGGCTACTGGATCATCCTCACCACGCTGTTCGTCTGCCAGCCCAACTACGGGGCCACCCGGCGCAAGCTGGTGCAGCGTATTTTCGGCACTGCGGTCGGCCTGACCGTGGGCTGGGCGCTGTTCGATCTGTTCCCAAGCCCGCTGGTGCAATCGATGTTCGCCGTGGTCGCCGGCGTGGTGTTCTTCGTCAACCGCACCAGCCACTACACCTCGGCCACGGCGGCGATCACCTTGATGGTGCTGTTCTGCTTCAACCAGATCGGCGATGGCTACGGCCTGTTCCTGCCGCGCCTGTTCGATACCCTGGTCGGCAGCCTGATCGCGATCCTCGCAGTGTTCCTGTTCCTGCCCGACTGGCAGGGCCGGCGCCTGAACAAGGTGCTGGCCAACACCCTCACCTGCGCCAGCCTGTACCTGCGCCAGATCATGCAGCAGTACGCCGAAGGCAAGCGCGACGACCTGGCCTACCGCCTGGCCCGGCGCAACGCCCACAACGCCGACGCCGCGCTGTCGACCACCTTGGCCAACATGCTTATGGAGCCTGGGCATTTCCGCAAAGAAGCGGATGTCGGCTTTCGCTTCCTGGTGCTCTCGCACACCTTGCTTGGCTATTTGTCAGGCTTGGGCGCGCATCGCGAAACGGCACTGCCGCCCGAGGTGCATGAGCAACTGCTCGACGGCGCCGGACAGTCGCTGGCCGACAGTCTCGACGAAATCGCCAATGGCCTGGCGACGCGCACCTCGGTGGCCATTCACAGCGACAGCGAAGATGCCCTGGCGGCGACGCTGGAGCAGATGCCAGAAGAACTCGACGAGCACCAACGCCTGGTGCAAACCCAACTGGCGCTGATCTGCCGTCAGCTCGGCCCGCTGCGCACGTTGGCCGGGCACCTGCTCAAGCCGGCGTCCAGCGCCGCTCAGGTCGAGGGGTAGCCGAGCACCTCGCGCAGGGCCGGCAGGTGCTCGACGATCCATTGCCGGTCGATCGCGCCCCAGTCACGGATGCAGTACTGCCCGGCGTGGTTGCGCGCACCGGCCTGCTGCTCGAACTCACAGACGATGTCCAGGTCAGCCAAGGCGGCGATGGTGTCCTGCGCGGTGCGCCGTGGCATGCCGGTGGCGGTCATCAGCGCTGGCACACTGGCGGCGGTGCCGCTGTCGATCAGCCAGGCGACGTACAGACGGCGATAGAAACTGCTCTTGGTCTTGCTGACCTGCATGGGGTGTTTTTCCTTACACAGTGCCCGGCAGTTCCCGATAGGTCAGGTACACGCGCAGGTCGAATTCCAATTGATGGTAGTCCGGCTCCATGTGCTGGCAGAGCTGGTAGAACGCCTTGCTGTGGTCACGTTCCTTGAGGTGCGCCAGTTCGTGCACCACGATCATGCGCAAAAACTGCGGCGCCGCGTCCTTGAACAGCGAAGCGATGCGGATTTCCTTCTTGGCCTTGAGCTTGCCCCCTTGTACCCGCGACACGGCAGTGTTCAGGCCCAGGGCGCGGTGGGTGAGGTCCAATCGGTTGTCGAACAGCACTTTGTCGACCGCCGGCGCGTTGCGCAAGAAGGCCTGCTTGAGTTCCTGCACGTAGGCATACAGCGCCTTGTCGTTCTGCACAGCGTGCTGCTCGGCATAGCGCTTTTGCAGGTAAGCACCGAGGCGATCGCTGGCGATGAGTTGGCGTACCTGCTCTTGCAGGTGCGGGGGGTAGGCTTGCAGGTAGCGCAGTACGGTCATGGACAGGGCTTTGCAGGACGTTGCGTTCGCTGGAATGAATCGGGGCCACCGTGCGGCCCATCGCCGGTGGGCATCAACCCCCGCGATGGGCTGCACAGCAGCCCCGATGTGTCTGGCACCTGACATCGACGAAGCACCTTGCGCATCACTGCGCGCGTCGAGCCAGGGGCTGGATCAGTTGACCTTGGCCTTCAACTCACCCTTGGCGTAACGCTGGAACATCGCTTCGAGGGTGATCGGCTTGATCTTCGAAGCGTGGCCGGCAGTGCCAAAGGCTTCGTAACGGGCGATGCACACGTCACGCATGGCCTTCACGGTTTCGGCGAAGAACTTGCGTGGGTCGAACTCGCTTGGATTCTGGGCCATGTGGCGGCGCATGGCACCGGTGGAGGCCAGACGCAGGTCGGTGTCGATGTTGACCTTGCGCACGCCGTACTTGATGCCTTCGACGATCTCTTCGACCGGCACGCCGTAGGTTTCTTTGATGTCGCCGCCGTACTCGTTGATGATCTTCAGCCACTCTTGCGGCACCGAGGAGGAACCGTGCATCACCAGGTGGGTGTTGGGAATGCGCTTGTGGATTTCCTTGATGCGGTCGATGGCGAGGATGTCACCGGTTGGCGGCTTGGTGAATTTGTAGGCGCCGTGGCTGGTGCCGATGGCGATCGCCAGGGCGTCGACCTGGGTCTTGTTGACGAAGTCGGCGGCCTCTTCCGGGTCGGTGAGCATCTGGCTGTGGTCCAGGGTGCCTTCGGCGCCGATGCCATCTTCTTCACCGGCCTGGCCGGTTTCCAGGCTGCCCAGGCAGCCCAGCTCGCCTTCCACCGACACACCGCAGGCATGGGCGAATGCCACGGTCTGCTGGGTGACGCGAACGTTGTAGTCGTAGTCGGCAGGGGTCTTGCCATCTTCCCTGAGCGAGCCGTCCATCATCACCGAGCTGAAGCCCAGTTGGATCGAGCGCTGGCAGACGTCAGGGCTGGTGCCGTGGTCCTGGTGCATGCACACCGGGATGTGCGGGAATTCTTCGATGGCCGCCAGGATCAGGTGGCGCAGGAACGGCGCGCCGGCGTATTTGCGTGCACCGGCAGAGGCCTGGACGATGACCGGCGAGTCGGTCTTGTCGGCGGCTTCCATGATGGCGCGCATCTGCTCGAGGTTGTTGACGTTGAAAGCTGGAACGCCGTAACCGAACTCGGCGGCGTGGTCCAGCATCTGGCGCATGCTAATGAGTGCCATTGTGTATCTCTCTCCCGACAAGCGTCGTTATATCGTGCAAACCTGCCCTATGGGCGGTTGCTGTTCATAGTGTGTGGGCCGCGTGCAGTATGCCAGCCCGGCCATTCACGGTGCCTTGCAGCCCCGCCCAATCAGATCGTCGGTGGCGACCCAGTACACCAGGCCTTCATCACCCTTGGTGTGCATCGCCAGCACACCGTCGCTGTACAACGCGCCCGAGCCGCTGGGCTCGGCCTGCAAGTGGTAGGCGCGACTGCCCAGGCGCACGTCCATGGCGCTGCGCGAGGCATCGGTGAAGCGCCACAGCACTTCGGTCTGGCTGTCGCAGACCCAGCGGGTCCAGTTATCCGCCACCGACGGTGCGGACGGTTGCAGCAGCGAGCAGCCTGCCAGTGTCGCCACGGCCATGGCAGCCATCAGCGCTTTCATCAGCCTTTCCCCTTGCAGCTCGGCCAGGCCGGCCGGTTGCCCTGAATCGCTCAGGGACAACCGGGTGCCTGACGTTGATGTTCATCGTCGTACTTCTCCAGCCCATCAGGGCCGAGTCGCTTGTTGATTACCGGCACCGTCTCGGCCTGCCACTGCGACTGATAGCAGCCGCCCTTGGGCTTACCGGCCGGCTCAGCATCAGGCGCGGCACTGCTCGAACAACCGGCGAGCAGTCCGAGCAGGATCATCACAGGCAATCGCTTGACCATCAGGTCGCTCCCTTTGCCAGGCGCCAACCGCCTCAGCCCTTGGCCCGCTGTTCCAGAACCTCGACCGCCGGCAGCACCTTGCCTTCGACGAATTCGAGGAACGCACCACCACCGGTGGAAATGTAGGAGATATCGGCACTGACGCCATATTTATCGATCGCCGCCAGGGTGTCACCACCGCCGGCAATGGAGAAAGCCTGACTCTCGGCGATGGCCTTGGCCAGCACTTCGGTGCCCTTTCCGAACTGGTCGAACTCGAACACCCCAACCGGGCCGTTCCACAGAATGGTCTTGGACGATTTCAGCAGTTCGGCGAAGTGCGCTGCGGTCTGCGGACCGATGTCCAGGATCATGTCGTCGGCAGCCACGTCGGCGATGGCCTTGACCGTGGCTTCGGCGCTCTCGGCGAATTCCTTGGCCACCACCACATCGCTCGGCAGCGGCACGTTGACCTTGGCGGCGATGGCCTTGGCGGTCTCGACCAGGTCAGGCTCGTACAGCGATTTGCCCACCGGATGGCCGGCAGCGGCGAGGAAGGTGTTGGCGATACCGCCGCCGACGATCAGCAGGTCGCAGACGCTGCTCAGGCTGTTGAGCACGTCGAGTTTGGTCGACACCTTGGAACCGGCAACGATCGCCGCCATTGGCTTGGCCGGTGCTTTCAGGGCCTTGCCCAGCGCATCCAGCTCGGCGGCCAGCAGCGGGCCTGCGGCCGCGACCTTGGCGAACTTGGCCACGCCATGGGTCGAGCCCTCGGCGCGGTGCGCGGTGCCGAAGGCGTCCATGACGAAGACGTCGCACAGCGCCGCATACTGCTGGGCCAACTCATCGGCGTTTTTCTTCTCGCCCTTGTTGAAGCGCACGTTCTCGAACAGCACCACTTCACCTGGCTTGACCTCGACGCCACCGAGGTAGTCGGCCACCAGCGGCACGTCACGGCCCAGCGCCTTGCTCAGGTAGTCGGCAACTGGTTTGAGGCTGTTCTCGGCCGAGAACTCACCTTCGCTCGGGCGTCCCAGGTGCGAGCAGACCATCAGCGCCGCGCCTTTTTCCAGCGCCAGCTTGATGGTCGGCAGCGCGGCCTGGATACGAGCGTCGCTGGTGACCACTCCGTCCTTCACAGGCACGTTGAGGTCTTCGCGGATCAGTACGCGCTTACCGGTCAGGTCGAGGTCGGTCATCTTCAACACGGTCATCAATGCGGTCCTTCAGGGATGTTGAGTGCAGTGGGGTGGACGACGCGCAGAAAGTGATCGGCGACGTCGAGCATACGGTTGGCGAACCCCCATTCGTTGTCGAACCAGGCCAGCAGATTCACCAGGCGTGGGCCGGAGACGCGGGTCTGGCTGGCATCGACGATGGCCGAATGCGGGTCATGGTTGAAATCGCAACTGGCGTGCGGCAGCTCGGTGTAGGCCAGCAGGCCTTGCAACGGGCCGCTCAGGGCTGCATCACGCAGCACCTGGTTGACCTCGGCAGCGCTGGTATCGCGCGCGGTCTGCAAGGTGATGTCCAGGCATGACACGTTGACCGTCGGCACACGTACCGCTTTGGCCTGGATTCGCCCGGCAAGTTCCGGAAGCAACCGCTCGATACCCCGGGCAAGGCCGGTGGACACCGGAATCACCGACTGGAATGCCGAACGGGTACGGCGCAGGTCTTCGTGGTGGTAGGCATCGATCACTGGCTGGTCGTTCATCGCCGAGTGGATGGTGGTGATCGACACGTATTCGATGCCGAACGCCTGATCCAGCACCCGCAGCAGCGGCACGCCGCAGTTGGTGGTACACGAGGCGTTGGAGACCAGCCGCTCGCTGCCGGTCAGGCAATCCTGGTTGATGCCGTAGACCACCGTGGCGTCGACATCGGCCTCGCTGGCCATGGGTTGGGAAAACAGCACCCGCGGTGCGCCGGCATCGAGAAAGCGCTGGCCATCGGCGCGCGAGGTGTAGGCACCAGAGCACTCCAGCACCAGGTCGACATCCAGCGCCGCCCAGTCGATGCCTTCGGGGGTGGCGCTGCGCAGCATTTTCACGCAGTCACCATTGATATGCAGACAATCGCCATCGACCTTCACCTCGCCAGGGAAACGGCCATGGGTGGAGTCGAAGCGCGTCAGGTATTCCAGGCTGGCCTGGTCGGCCAGGTCATTCAGGGCCACGATCTCGAAGCCAGCCCTGGCACCTCGCTCGAACAGCGCGCGCAGGACACAGCGACCGATTCGGCCGTAACCGTTGAGTGCAACTTTGTAGGGGCGCTGGTGGGACATGGGAGACTCAAGGGATTGGCGTCTGGTAATACGGAGATCCATCGCGGCTAAACCGCCCCAGCAGGGGCCCACGCGGAGTCGCCAAGAAGCGGCAGCGTCTGAGTTGGGACGGCGCTGCCGCCCATCGCGGCTAAACCGGAGCGCCGTCCGACCGCTCCTACAGAGGGCGCGTTTCTTGTAGGAGCGGGTTTACCCGCGATGGGCGGCAAAGCCGCCCCAACAGCGCCCCGCACCGATTCAGCATGAAACGACAGCGCCGCCGTCCACACGGCCCTCAATCCTCCAGCAGCTCCTCAGCCACCGCCAGCACGTTGTCCAGGGTGAAGCCGAACGCCTCGAACAGTGCGCTGGCCGGGGCCGACTCACCGTAGGTGGTCATGCCGATGATGCGACCATCCAGGCCGACGTACTTGTACCAGTAGTCGGCATGCGCCGCTTCGATGGCGATGCGTGCACCGACTTCTACCGGCAGCACCGACTGCTTGTAGGCAGCGTCCTGGGCGTCGAACACGCTGGTGCATGGCATCGACACCACGCGGACCTTGCGGCCCTGGGCGCTGAGGGCGTCGAAAGCCTGCACCGCCAGGCCAACTTCCGAACCGGTGGCGATGAGGATCAGCTCCGGCTCGCCGGCGCAGTCACGCAGCACGTAGCCGCCCTGGCTGATCTGCGCGATCTGCTCGGCGCTGCGCGCCTGATGCTGCAGGTTCTGCCGCGAGAAGATCAGCGCCGACGGGCCGTCGTTGCGCAGCAGCGCCTGCTGCCAGCACACCGCCGATTCCACGGCATCGGCCGGGCGCCAGGTGTCGAGGTTGGGGGTGGTGCGCAGGCTGGTCAGTTGCTCGATCGGCTGGTGGGTCGGGCCGTCTTCGCCCAGGCCGATGGAGTCGTGGGTGTAGACGTGAATCACCCGCTGCTTCATCAGTGCCGACATGCGCACCGCGTTGCGTGCGTATTCCATGAACATCAGGAAGGTCGCGCCGTACGGCACCAGGCCGCCGTGCAGGGCCAGGCCGTTCATGATCGCGGTCATGCCGAATTCGCGCACGCCGTAGAACAGGTAGTTGCCGCTGGCATCGGTAGCCTCGACGCCCTTGCAACCTTTCCACAGGGTCAGGTTGGAGGCGGCCAGGTCAGCCGAGCCGCCGAGCAGTTCCGGCAGCAGCGGGCCGAAGGCGTTCAAGGTGTTCTGGCTGGCCTTGCGGCTGGCGATGGTCTCGCCCTTCTCGGCGACTTGCTGCACGTAGGCGGCGGCTTTTTCAGCGAAGTCGGCCGGCAACTCGCCCGAGCTGCGGCGCTTGAATTCGGCAGCCAGCTCAGGGTGGGCCTGGGCATAGGCGTCGAAGCGCTGGTTCCACTCGGCTTCGGCCTTGGCGCCGGCGTCTTTAGCGTCCCACTCGGCGTAGATCTCAGCAGGAATCTGGAAGGCTTCGTGGCTCCAGTTCAGGCCGTTGCGGGTCAACACGATCTCGTCGGCACCCAGGGCGGCGCCGTGGGATTCTTCCTTGCCCTGCTTGTTCGGCGAGCCGAAACCGATGATGGTCTTGCAGCAGATCAGGGTCGGACGGTCGCTCTTGCGCGCGGTCTCGATGGCGGTCTTGATCTCGTCGGCATCGTGGCCGTTGACGTTGCGGATCACCTGCCAGTTGTAGGCTTCGAAGCGCTTCGGGGTGTCGTCGGTGAACCAGCCGTGCACTTCGCCATCGATGGAGATGCCATTGTCGTCGTAGAAGGCGATGAGCTTGTTCAGGCCCAGGGTGCCGGCCAGCGAGGCAACTTCATGGGAAACGCCTTCCATCATGCAGCCATCGCCGAGGAACACGTAGGTGTGGTGGTCGACGATGTCGTGGCCTTCACGGTTGAACTGACCGGCCATGACTTTCTCGGCAATGGCGAAGCCGACGGCGTTGGCCAGGCCCTGACCGAGCGGGCCGGTGGTGGTCTCGACGCCTGCGGTGTAGCCGAATTCCGGGTGACCCGGGGTGCGGCTGTGCAGTTGGCGGAAGCCTTTGAGGTCGTCGATGGACAGGTCGTAACCAGTCAGGTGCAGCAGCGAGTAGATCAGCATCGAGCCATGGCCGTTGGACAGCACGAAGCGGTCACGGTCGGCGAAGTGCGGGTTGCTCGGGTTGTGCTTGAGGTAGTCACGCCACAGCACTTCGGCGATATCCGCCATGCCCATCGGGGCCCCGGGGTGGCCGCTGTTGGCCTTTTGCACGGCATCCATGCTGAGGGCGCGGATGGCATTGGCACGTTCACGACGGCTGGGCATCGAGGGTCTCCTGAAGGCTTGGAATTAGGGGTGTCACGTAAAAAGTCAGACATTTTCGCCCACGCGCGGGTATTGGGCAATCACGGATTTTGTGGAGCGGCAAGCTATCAGTCGCAAGCGACAAGCCAGACCGTGCAACCCGTTAACTTTGTCTGAGCGCACACGCCGGGCTTGCCGCTTGCCGCTAATAGCTTGCCGCTGGCGCCCCGCGCCAATATCAAAACTTTTTGATATTGCAGTTGCGAGCCACGTCCGGCGTGACTAGACTGCCGCCCCATGAACCTACCCGCGCAGCCTTTCCCCGAGCATTGCAACGATGACCTGGCCGCCCTGTGCAAGGCCAGCGGCGATGTGCTGCGCCTGAATGTGCTGCGGGTGCTGGCCAGCGATTCGTTCGGCGTGCTGGAGCTGGCGCAGATCTTCGATATCGGTCAGTCGGGCATGAGCCACCACCTCAAGGTGCTGGCCCAGGCGGGGTTGGTAGCCACGCGACGGGAAGGCAACGCGATCTTCTACCGTCGTGCCCTGCCAGATACCCTGCGCCTTGGCGGGCGCCTGCATGCCGCCCTGCTCGAAGAAGTCGACGGCCTGGCTCTGAGCGCCGATATCCAGCAACGCATTGTGCAGGTCCAGCAGCGTCGCGCCGCCACCAGCCAGGACTTTTTCCTGCGTGTGGAAGAGAAGTTCCGCGCCCAGCAAGACCTCATCGCCGGGCTGCCGCACTACCGCGAGAGCCTTCTGGCGCTGCTCGACAAGCTGAGTTTCGCGCCCCAGGCGACGGCACTCGAGGTCGGCCCCGGCGACGGCGGTTTTCTGCCCGACCTGGCCCACCGCTTCGCCCAGGTCACGGCGCTGGACAACAGCCCGACCATGCTCGAACTGGCGCGCCAGTTGTGCCAGCGTGAAGGCCTCGACAACGTCACCTTGCAGTTGGCCGATGCCCTGGACAGCAGCCAGGGCCAGGCCGACTGCGTGATCCTGAACATGGTTCTGCACCACTTCAGCGACCCTGCGCTGGCCTTGCGCCGCCTCGCTTCGCGGGTCAACGTCGGGGGCAGCCTGCTGGTCACCGAGCTGTGCAGCCACGACCAGGACTGGGCCCGCGACGCCTGCGGCGACCTGTGGCTTGGGTTCGAACAACACGATCTGGCCCGCTGGGCCAGAGCCGCCGGGCTCACCCCCGGCGAAAGCCTGTACGTAGGCCTGCGTAACGGCTTCCAGATTCAGGTCCGGCATTTCCAGCGGGCCACTGCCAACACTTTCATCGGTACTTTCTAGGAACCCTTCGAGATGAGCGAATACTCCCTTTTCACGTCCGAGTCCGTGTCCGAAGGGCACCCGGATAAAATCGCCGACCAGATTTCCGACGCGATCCTCGACGCCATCATCACCCAGGACAAATACGCCCGCGTCGCCTGTGAAACCCTGGTCAAGACGGGTGTGGCGATCATCGCCGGCGAAGTCACCACCTCGGCCTGGGTCGACCTGGAAGACCTGGTGCGTAAAGTCATCGTCGACATCGGCTACAACAGCTCCGATGTCGGCTTCGATGGCGCCACCTGCGCAGTGATGAACATCATCGGCAAGCAGTCGGTGGACATCGCCCAGGGTGTCGACCGCTCCAAGCCGGAAGACCAGGGTGCAGGCGACCAGGGCCTGATGTTCGGTTACGCCAGCAACGAAACCGATGTACTGATGCCGGCGCCGATCTGCTTCTCGCACCGTCTGGTCGAGCGTCAGGCCGAGGCGCGCAAGTCTGGCCTGCTGCCATGGCTGCGCCCGGATGCCAAATCGCAGGTCACCTGCCGCTATGAAGGTGGCAAGGTGGTCGGCATCGATGCGGTAGTGCTGTCGACCCAACACAACCCCGACGTTTCCTACAACGACCTGCGCGATGGCGTGATGGAGCTGATCGTCAAGCACACGCTGCCGGCCGAGCTGCTGCACAAGGACACTCAGTTCCACATCAATCCGACCGGCAATTTCATCATCGGTGGGCCGGTGGGTGACTGCGGCCTGACCGGACGCAAGATCATCGTCGACTCCTACGGCGGCATGGCCCGTCACGGTGGCGGCGCGTTCTCGGGCAAGGATCCATCGAAGGTCGACCGTTCCGCCGCCTACGCCGGCCGTTACGTGGCGAAGAACATCGTCGCAGCCGGCCTTGCCGAACGTTGTGAAATTCAGGTCTCGTACGCCATCGGCGTAGCCCAGCCGACCTCGATTTCGATCAACACCTTCGGCACCGGCAAGGTGTCCGACGCCCGTATCGTGCAGTTGGTGCGCGAGTGCTTCGACCTGCGCCCCTACGCCATCACCACCATGCTCGACCTGCTCCACCCGATGTACCAGGAGACCGCTGCGTACGGCCACTTCGGTCGTACCCCACAGCAGAAGACCGTCGGTGACGACACCTTCACCACCTTCACCTGGGAACGCACCGACCGCGCCGAACAGCTGCGGGTTGCCGCCGGCCTGTAAGCCGACCCCGCGCAACGCGAAAGCCCCCGTCGATCCCTCGACGGGGGCTTTTTCATGCGTCGTTCTTCGCCAGACGGTTCCAGCTCAGCCCATAGACCTCGAACTCGACCGCCTCGCTGACCCCGCCCGGCACCGCACGGCCACCATGACGAAGCACATCGGAGCTGAGAAACCCCTCGGGCTTTTCCACATGGGCGTCGATGTACTGCAACGGGATGAGCCGCTGGGTATCGTCGAGCGCACACAGCCTGAACCGCCCGGCAACGTGTTCGTTGAGCGCCACCACGTAGATCGCGTAGTACTTGCGCAGTTGTTCCTGATTGACGAAGGGGTCGCCTGACCTGACCTTGTTTTCCGGTTGCAGATGACTCAGCCCCTGACCGATCTTCTCCCAGTTGTCTCGCAACCAGTGAGGCTCGAAAGTCTTCAGAATCATCACGTCGCGACGCTCATGCATAGCCCTCTACTCCTGTTTGAGTGGTGCACAGAGGGTAGCCCCTAATGTGCGGAGTTCCGCGGCTTTGCCACAACTGGTAAAAATGTCAGGTGGCCAGGCACGACGGGCGCTGCAGCGAACAGGCAGACGATCAGCACACACCGGGCAACACCCGCTGACACATGCCCATGGGCAGGATCGTCCACGCCGACTAGGCTGGCCCCTTCCCTGAAGCCTGCAAGGAAGCCGGCCATGTCGTGTAGAGCCTTGATCGTCATCGTTCTGCTTGCCTGCTGCACAACAACCCGCGCTCAAGACTGCCCTGACTGGCCCGCCCAGCGCGCCGTAGCGCACACCAGCGACCTGCGCCAGACCCTCGCCCGCTGGGACGATCACTACCACCGCCAGGGTATCGCTCTGGTCGATGACGAGGTGTACGACCAGACCCGTCAACAACTGCGCCACCTGCAACGTTGCTTCGCCTTGCCAGCGCAGGACGATCCGCTGTCGAGCGCAGGCGGCCCGCTGCCTCATCCCATTGCGCACACCGGGCTGATCAAGCTCGACAACGAGGTACAGGTGCGTCAGTGGCTCAAGACCAGGCGCGATGTCTGGGTGCAACCGAAGGTCGATGGCGTGGCGGTGACGCTGGTCTACCGCGCAGGTAGGCTCGAACGATTGATCAGCCGTGGCAACGGCGTCAGCGGGCACGACTGGAGCCGACATCTGCCGATGCTCGAGGCCATCCACCAGACGCTGCCCAAGCCGCTCGATCTGGTGCTGCACGGTGAGCTGTATCAGCGCCTGGATGACCACGTGCAGGCCACCGCCGGTAGCGTCGGTGCCCGTGGTGCCGTCGCCGGCTGGCTGGCGCGCAAGCAGCTCGGCGTCAGTGAGGCGCAGCGCGTTGGCCTGTTCGTCTGGGACTGGCCGCAGGGTCCGAGCGAGCAGGCCGCGCGCTACCAGCTTCTGGCTGAGCTAGGGTTCGCCGACACTCTGCGTTTCAGCGTACCGGTCACAGGGTTCGATGATGTCAACCGCTTGCGCCAGCACTGGTATCGCAGCGCGTTGCCGTTCGCCAGTGATGGCGTGGTATTGCGCCAGCAGCGACGACCGCCCGCCTCACGCTGGCAAGCGCGCGCACCGCACTGGGCAGCCGCCTGGAAATATCCGTTTCGCACGGTGCTGGCGCAGGTGCGTGACGTGCGTTTCAGCATTGGTCGCAGTGGCCGCATTACGCCCCAACTGTTGCTCGAGCCCGTTACGCTGGATGATCGTCGCGTTAGCCAGGTCAGCCTCGGCTCACTGGCACGCTGGCAGGCGCTGGACGTACGCCCTGGCGATCAAGTGCAAATCAGCCTGGCGGGGCTGACCATTCCGCGCTTCGAGGGCGTCATTCACCGTGCCAGCGATCGCCTGCCACTGAACGTGCCAGACCCTGCACGCTCTCATGCCCTCAGTTGCTGGCAGTTCAGCCAAGCCTGTCGTGAACAATTCATCGCCCGCCTGGCGTGGTTGAGCGGCAAGCAGGGGCTCGATCTGCCGAAGCTGGGTGCCGGCACCTGGCGTCGCCTGGTGGATGCCGGTGCACTGCACGGCCTGCTCGACTGGCTCGACCTTGACGATTCCCGCCTGCGCCAGATTCCGGGCATTGGTGCCGCGCGGGCTGCACAGTTGTCCGAGAGTTTTCGTCTGGCGCGCAAGCGTCCTTTTGAACAATGGCTGCGTGCACTGGGGGTTCCCGGCGGACGAACGCGGTCGCTGCAAGGGGACTGGCCGACGTTGGCATCACGCACGCCAGTGCAATGGCAGCAGGCGGGGATGAGCGCTTACCGCGCAGGACAGCTTCACGCGTTCTTCAATCACGAGAACGTCAGCGCCCTGGCAGCTCGTCTGGTCGCCTGGCAGATCAATGGGTTTGGACCGAGCACCCTAAGCGTCCCACAATAGCGTTTGGCAACGCCCAGTGTCAGAAAAGCCTGAGTTATCGCCAGAAACCACTATCAAGGGTTTCTTAAAGCACAAAACCAAGGCAGGATTTCCCCCAACTTTTGCTACCCCGCCCCGTAAGGGAGGCTTTACATGAAATCGATGCCCTCGCTCGTCCTGCTGACTACCCTCCTTCTCGCTGCCACCGGCGCCCAGGCCGCCCAGCCCGATCCCGGCCTGACCGGCTGCGCAGCCAAGCGCAGCGCCATCGAGAACCAGCTCAAGCAAGCCCGTGACCATGGCAACGCCGACCAGGCCGCCGGCCTGGAAAAAGCGCTCAAGGAAAACACCGACAACTGCACCGACGCCAGCCTGCGCAAGGAGCGCGAGCAAAAAGTGCTTGAAGCCCGTCACGAAGTGGCGCAGCGCACCAAGGATCTGGACAAGGCCATGAAGAAAGGCGACGCCGAGAAGATCAACAAACGCAAAGAGAAGCTCGCAGAGTCGAAAAAAGAGCTGCAAGATGCGGTCGATCAGCTCGAGCGCTGACAGGGGTCACTTGCAGCTCGTCCGTCAATGGTTGCGGAACTCCTGATGACACGCTTTGCAGGCAGCCTCGACGGCGTTCATCGGTGCCTGCAGACTGGCAGGTTGCACTGCCTGCTGGCGAGTCTGCTCGCGCAGAACGGCAGTGCTGGCCTCCAGGCGCCTGGCCAGGTCTTCGAACCTCGCCTGGCGCTGCCAGAGCTCAGGCCGCGCGCTGCTGTCACCGCCCTCGGCCTGTTTGGCGAAATGCTGCCAAGGTTCATGTGCCAAGGCATCGAGCCTGCCGGCACCGTCAGCGAAGCCTGCAGCGTCGAACGGCAGCCGGCCGCGCAACATGCCACCCAGGTTTTCGCTGGTATGCAACATGTCTTTGAAAATCGCCTTGCGTTTGGCCACTGGCGAGTCGGGATCGACCCGATCGCAACCGGCTGCGAACAGGGTGATACACAGCATGGCAGTGAAGCGCTTGAACATCCGCGGGCCTCTGTCTGAGAAAAAGGCCCGACAGTATCAAGGCCCAGGCCACAAAGACCAATCCCCTACTGATTCGAGGGTCGAATGCCCCATTCGCCCGCACAAGGACACCGCCCCATGAGTTTTCCCCTGCGCCGCCTCGCCGGCACCCTCACGGTCCTGGCTCTGCTCGCAGGCTGCAACGGCGACGACCAGAACAAGCCCGCGCCCCACGCCATCGCCACCTATACCCCCGCCACTTGGCAAGACTTGCCTGCCGTCAGCGACAGCGACCTGCTGGCCGGTTTCACCACGTGGCGCCAGGGCTGCGAAAAGCTCACCCGTGACCCGGCGTGGGCGCCGATTTGCCAGGCAGCGGCAACCGTGCCAAGCGAGTCGCAGGCAGTGCGCGGCTTCTTGCAGCAACACCTCGAGGTGTACGGCCTGCGCTCGGCGCAGAATCAAGCCAACGGACTGATCACCGGGTACTACGAACCGGTCTACCGCGGCAGCCTCGAACAGACGGCAGAGGCCTCCGTGCCGGTCTACGGCATTCCTGAGGACATGGTGGTGGTCGACCTCGCCAGTGTGTACCCGGAACTCAAGGGCAAGCGCCTGCGCGGGCGTCTGGAGGGTCGCGTGCTCAAGCCGTACGACACTGCCGAGGTCATCAGCCGCGATGGCGTCAACGCCCCGGTGCTGGCCTGGCTGACCGACCCGATGGACCTGCAATTCCTGCAAATCCAGGGCTCGGGCCGCGTGCAACTGGAAGACGGTCGGCAATTGCGTCTGGGTTACGCCGACCAGAACGGTCATCCCTATCGCCCCATTGGTCGCTGGCTGGTCGAGCAAGGTGAGTTGACCAAGGATCAGGTCAGCATGGGCGCCATCCATGACTGGGCCCAGGCACATCCGCAGCGTGTGCCGGAACTGCTCGCCAGCAACCCCAGCTACGTATTCTTCAGTGCCCGCCCGGACAGCAACGAAGGCCCGCGGGGCTCGCTCAACGTCCCGCTCACTGCCGGCTACAGCGTGGCCATCGACCGCAAGGTGATCCCGCTGGGCAGCCTGCTGTGGCTGTCCACCACCCGCCCGGATGGCACTCCTGTGGTGCGCCCGGTGGGCGCTCAGGATACCGGTGGCGCCATCACCGGCGAGGTGCGTGCAGACCTGTTCTGGGGTACCGGGCCTGAAGCTGGCGAGCTGGCCGGCAACATGAAGCAGCAAGGGCAGATCTGGATGCTCTGGCCCAAAGGTCAGCCTCTGCCAGACGTGCCCAAGGTGCCGTGACTCACACCGAGACGACGAAGAAACTGACGATCAGCACCAAGCCGGCGAAATAGGCCAGGGAGCGCAGCGCCGCCAGGTCGGCCATGTAGCAAATGATGAACAGCAGGCGGCTGGTGATGTACAGCACACCCAGGACATCCTGGGTGACTTGCTCGGCATTGCCGACCACATCGGCTACCAGCACCGCCGCGGCGAACGCCGGGAAGGTCTCGAAGCCGTTCTGCTGCGCCGAGTGCAGCCGCCGTGGCAGGCCAGACAAGGTGTCGAGAAATGCACGGGGGTCATGGTTTTCGCGAAAGCCAAAGCGGCCACTGCTGAGCTTGGCACCCAAGGCACACAGCGGCGGCAGGAACATGGCGAACAGGATGCACCACAGGGCGACGGTCATAGCGAACACTCCACGATCAAGGGGTCAGAACTTCATTACCAGTACGCCAGCCAGGACCAGCCCGCAGGCGAGCAGTCTCGGGCCACCGAACGGTTCCTTCAGATAGCGCATACCGAACAGCACCACCAGAATCACACTCAACTCGCGCAGCGCAGCCGCCTCGGCGATCGAGCCCAGGTGCATGGCCCACAGCACCAGGGCATAGCTGAGCAGCACGCATACCCCCACCGCCAGCCCCAGCCGCCACTGGCTACGCCAGAACGCGGTGAATGTCGCACGGCGGGTCACACCGGCAATCAGCGGAAACGGCAGCGAGCAAAACAGCGTCAGCCACACCAGGTAATCCCAGGGTTTGCCCCAGCGCTGTACAGCCTGGCCATCGAACCAGGTGTAGCAACCGATGCACAAGCCGATCAGCGCCACCACCGGCAGCATCGACCAAGGCAGACGATCACCGCCACCGCCCTGCCACAACAGGCAGGCCATACCGCACGGAATCAGCAGAATGCCCATGATCTGCTGGCCTGTCAGGCTCTCGCCGGCAAATAGCAACGTCAACGCCAGCACCACCAACGGCGAGGTGCCGCGCATCAGCGGGTAGATCAGCCCCAGGTCGCCCACTCGATACGCCTGGATCAACAGAACACGGTACAGCAGCTCAGCCAGCGCCGAGGCGGTCAGCCACGGCCAGATATCCACCGGCGGCGGCTCGACCATGGCCAGCAGTGGCACAGCGAAAACCAGCCCCACCGTGTCCATGCAGGCAATCACCAGCCAGCGTTCGCCGCTGAACTTGATCAAGGTGTTCCAGGTGGCGTGCAGAAACGCGGCGACCAGTACCAGAGACGTTGCCAACACCGTGCACAGCTCCTTGAACCGCTGGGAAGTAAGCAGATATTTCGAGCGCTACCTTACCGCGACTCACCGCAGGTTGCAGGCGTTATGGCGTGCACGAACGGAACGATGATGAGTTTTCTGGTCAGAGCATGTGCCCGACCACGCGGTCAGATCATCAAACAACACTCCCCGAGCCATTCGGGTTTCGACTTGGAAGCCATTGCCACAGGATTCAGGATGCTTGAACTCGTTGCTGCGTTTATCTGCTTGACCACCCTTCTCACCTATGTGAATTACCGCTTCATCGGCCTGCCGCCGGCCATTGGCGTGATGGTCACCGCCCTGCTGTTCTCGCTGATCATCCAGGGGCTGAGCTTCATCGGCTTCCCCGGACTGGAAGAACGGGTTGAAGGCCTGATGAACCAGATCGACTTCAACGACCTGCTGATGCACTGGATGCTGTCGTTCCTGTTGTTCGCCGGCGCTCTGCACGTGAACCTCGGCGACCTGCGCAGCTACCGCTGGCCGATCGGCCTGCTGGCCACCGTCGGCGTACTGATCGCCACGGTGGTGATCGGCCTGCTCGCGCATTGGGTGTTCGCCTTGTTCGGCTGGCAGGTCAGCCTGATCTACTGCCTGCTGTTCGGCGCGCTGATCTCACCGACCGACCCTATCGCCGTGCTTGGCGCGCTGCGTACCGCCAACGCGCCGAAACCGCTGAAAACCACCATCGTCGGCGAGTCGCTGTTCAACGATGGCACGGCAGTGGTGGTGTTCACCGTGCTGCTGGGCATCGCCCAGCTCGGCGAAACGCCGAGCGTGGCCGATACCGCGGTGCTGTTCCTGCGCGAAGCGGTCGGCGGCGCGCTGTTCGGTGGCCTGATCGGCTACGCCACCTACCGCATGATCAAGGGCATCGAGCAGTATCAGGTCGAGGTCATGCTGACCCTGGCGCTGGTGATCGGCGGTTCGGTGATGTGCTACGAGCTGCACGTTTCGGCACCGATCGCCATGGTCGTGGCGGGTCTGATCATCGGCAACCTGGGGCGCAACCTGGCGATGAACGACATGACCCGGCGCTACATGGACGGCTTCTGGGAACTGATCGACGACATGCTCAACGCCCTGCTGTTCGCCCTGATCGGCCTGGAGCTGTTGCTGCTGCCGTTCAACTGGCTGCACCTGGCGGCCGGCAGCGTGCTGGCGATCGCGGTACTGGCCTCGCGCCTGCTGACCGTGGCCCCGGCCATTGTGCTGCTGCGGCGCTGGCGCAGCGTGCCCAAGGGCACCATCCGCGTGCTCACCTGGGGCGGCTTGCGCGGCGGCGTCTCGGTGGCCCTGGCGCTGTCGCTGCCGGTCGGTGAAGAACGCGACCTGCTGCTGTCGATCACCTACATCGTGGTGCTGTCGTCGATCCTGATTCAGGGTCTGACGGTGGGCGGCGTGGTGCGCAGAGTGAGCGAACAGCCGTGAAAAAAGGGGCCGCGCAATGCGGCCCCTTCGCGATTCACTCCACCGAGCCGTCGGGGAACTGATCTTCCACATACTTGATCTGCGTGCGCCCATGGGCCGCTGGCAGACCATCTTCGCCGAGGTTGACGAAGACCATGCGGTCGACGGTGAGGATGCTCTTGCGGGTGATCTTGTTGCGCACTTCACAGCGCAGGGTGATCGAGGTGCGGCCGAACTCGGTGGCGGTGATGCCCAGCTCGATGATGTCGCCCTTGCGCGAGGCGCTGACGAAGTTGATTTCCGACATGTACTTGGTCACCACGCGCTGGTTGCCCAGTTGGACGATGGCGTAGATCGCCGCCTCTTCGTCGATCCAGCGCAGCAGGCTGCCGCCGAACAAGGTACCGTTGGGATTGAGGTCTTCGGGTTTTACCCACTTGCGGGTGTGGAAATTCATCGGGACTCCTGAACGCCGAGTTAACGTCGGACCATCATGGCAGAGCGGTTGGCGGGACTCCATCGACCCTCGACCATGGTCTCGATCAATTCGACAGAAAACCTTGGGCTAAGTGCTCGGCGCAGCTATAATCTGCGCCGTTTCACATGGCCGCCCACAGCGGCGCCATGCCCGCCACCTGTCCGAGGGGCGCTGCAGCAGGTTCTCCTGTCAGGCTCGGATGGGGCGTTGTCCGCGCATGCGGACGCCAAGGCGCTGCCTGAACGGTCTTGAGCGAAGGCCAGGCAGCGCCGAACGCACAACGGCGCCCATTCGACTATTACGAATGGAGGCTCTTCATGAGCGCTGTAAACACGCCTGCCGGTTTTGCCGATTTCAAGGTCGCCGACATTTCCCTGGCCGACTGGGGCCGCAAGGAAGTCATCATCGCCGAGTCGGAAATGCCCGCGCTGATGGGTCTGCGCCGCAAGTACCAGGCCGAGCAACCGCTCAAGGGCGCGAAGATCATCGGCTGCATCCACATGACCATCCAGACCGCCGTGCTGATCGAGACCCTGGTCGCCCTGGGCGCCGAAGTGCGCTGGTCGTCGTGCAATATCTTCTCCACCCAGGATCAGGCCGCTGCCGCCATCGCCGCTGCCGGCGTGCCTGTGTTCGCCTGGAAGGGCGAGACCGAGCAGGAATACGAGTGGTGCATCGAGCAGACCATCCTCAAGGACGGTCAGCCGTGGGACGCCAACATGGTGCTGGACGACGGCGGTGACCTCACCGAAATCCTGCACAAGAAATACCCAGCCATGCTCGACAAGATCCACGGCGTGACCGAAGAGACCACCACCGGCGTGCACCGTCTGCTCGACATGCTGGCCAAGGGCGAGCTGAAAGTCCCGGCGATCAACGTCAACGACTCGGTTACCAAGAGCAAGAACGACAACAAGTACGGCTGCCGTCACAGCCTCAACGACGCCATCAAGCGCGGCACCGACCACCTGCTGTCGGGCAAGCAGGCGCTGGTGATCGGCTACGGCGACGTGGGCAAGGGCTCGGCGCAATCGCTGCGTCAGGAAGGCATGATCGTCAAGGTCACCGAAGTCGACCCGATCTGCGCCATGCAGGCGTGCATGGACGGTTTCGAGCTGGTCTCGCCGTTCAAGGATGGCATCAACACCGGTACTGAAGCTGGCATCAATGCCGACCTGCTGGGCCGCATCGACCTGATCGTCACCACCACCGGTAACGTCAACGTCTGCGACGCCAACATGCTCAAGGCCCTGAAAAAGCGTGCCGTGGTGTGCAACATCGGCCACTTCGACAACGAAATCGACACCGCCTTCATGCGCAAGAACTGGGCGTGGGAAGAGGTCAAGCCACAGGTGCACAAGATCCACCGCACTGGCGCCGGCAGCTTCGATCCGCAGAACGACGACTACCTGATCCTGCTGGCCGAAGGCCGCCTGGTGAACCTGGGCAACGCCACCGGCCACCCGAGCCGGATCATGGACGGTTCGTTCGCCAACCAGGTGCTGGCGCAGATCTTCCTGTTCGAGCAGAAGTATGCCGAACTCGACGCAGGCAAAAAGGCCGAGCGCCTCACCGTTGAAGTGCTGCCCAAGAAACTTGACGAAGAAGTGGCCCTGGAAATGGTGCGCGGCTTCGGTGGCGTGGTCACCCAACTGACCCCGCAGCAGGCCGAATACATCGGCGTCACCGTCGACGGCCCGTTCAAGCCCGACGCATACCGGTACTGAGTTGCGCGCTTGAAGCTGCAAGCGGCAAGCACGAGCGCCGCCTGCAGCTTCACCGCCGACACCTGAACGATGCACAGCCGGGTCGCACCACGCCGATCCGGCTTTCACTTGCAGCTTGAAGCTTGAAACGTGTAGCTCCAGAGCCTGCTGCTGGGAGAAGCCCCGATGTCCCAAGAACGCCGCTACAGCTTCGAGTTCTTTCCGACCAAGACCGAAGCCGGCCATGACAAGCTGATCAGCGTTGCCCGTCAGCTGGCCACCTACAACCCCGACTTCTTTTCCTGCACCTACGGCGCGGGCGGTTCGACCCGCGACCGCACGCTGAACACCGTGCTGCAGTTGGAAAACGAAGTGAAGATTCCCGCCGCCCCGCACTTGTCGTGCGTTGGCGACACCAAAGCCGAACTGCGTGCGCTGATCGGCGAGTACAAGGACGCCGGCATCAAGCGCATCGTCGCCCTGCGCGGTGACCTGCCCTCGGGCATGGGCATGGCCTCCGGCGAGCTGCGCCATGCCAGCGACCTGGTGCAGTTCATCCGCGAGGAAACCGGTGATCACTTCCACATCGAGGTGGCCGCCTACCCCGAGATGCACCCCCAGGCGCAGAACTTCGAGTCCGACCTGAAGAACTTCGCCACCAAGGTCAAGGCCGGTGCCGACAGCGCCATTACCCAGTACTTCTTCAACCCCGACAGCTATTTCTACTTCGTCGAACGGGTGCAGAAGCTGGGCGTGGACATCCCGCTGGTGCCGGGCATCATGCCGATCACCAACTACAGCAAGCTTGCGCGTTTCTCCGATGCCTGCGGGGCCGAGCTGCCACGTTGGGTGCGCAAGCAGCTGGAAGCCTACGGCGATGACGCCGCGAGCATTCAGGCTTTCGGTGAAGAAGTCATCACCCGCATGTGCGAGCAATTGCTTCAAGGCGGCGCACCAGGCCTGCACTTCTACACCCTGAACCAGGCCGAGCCGAGCCTGGCGATCTGGAACAACCTGCAACTGCCGCGCTGATCGCGTGCCAGCGCGTGCTGCACTCGCCGAAGCCCTGCCAACAGCGGTTGCAGTGCAGTTGCCCGCGCTCAATGCGCAGCAGATTTGCCGCCGCAGGCTGCGCGCATCGCCCAGGGTCGCGCGCAGCACGCCTCGCAATCACCGCGTGAGGCCTCTGTTGCGCCGATCACAACGCTGACGCGTGCCTGCAGGGCATGGCTAGTCAGCGGCAGATGACCCGCGTACTCTGCCGCCATGTCCAAGATCCTCCCCCTGATCGGTATCGTGCTGCTGATCTGCCTGAGCCCGCTGGCACAGGCAGAACGTTTGCGCATCGTCAGCGATGACTGGGCGCCTTACATCTATCAGGACAACGGCCAGCCTCAGGGCCTGCACTTCGAGGTGGCCAGCGAGGTGTTCAAGCGCTTGGGCGTGGAGGTCGACTGGGTGTTCATGCCCTGGAAGCGCTGCCTGGCAATGGTCGAGCAGGGTCAGGCCGATGGCATTCTCGGTTTGTTCAAGCTCCCGGAGCGCGAAGCCTTTGTTCTGTTCCCGCACGAGCCGTTGTCGCAGGTCGACTTCATCCTGTTCCAGTCTCGCGCCCGGCCTCACTCGGTCCGTACGCTGGATGATCTCAACGGCCTGACCGTCGGCACCTCCCCCGGTTACAACTACAGCGCCGAATTCAACGAGGCCCAGGGCTTTCGCCGCGAGCCGGCACCTACCCATATCGCGAACTTCGGCAAACTGGCGCTGGGACGTATCGATCTGTTGGTAACCGATCGCCATGTCGGTGAGTATCTGCTGCATAAATTGCACCTCGATGAGCAGATCGAAGCCTTGCCGCTGCTCATTGACAGCAAGCCGCAATACCTGGGATTGACCCGCAAACCCGGGCGTGAGCAGTTGGCTCAGGCGTTTGCCGAGGTCTTGCAGCATTTCAAGCAGGAGCCGGCGTACGAGGCGATCGTGCAGCGTTACGTCGGCACTCCGGATACTTTTCCACGCACCGTTGAGCACCACGAACGCAGCACACGCTGAATGCTCTGTTATACTCGGGCCTTCCCGCCCGGCTCACGCCCGGACGCTCGGCCTCGTAACAGGCATCCCGACCGGCAGTTGCGCACCCCTGGTGCCCCCGCCGCTTCCTCGATGCGCAGTGCATGCCAAGCTGGACCGGACGCGATCGCATTCCCTCAGATGCCCGTCGCGCCAGGCAGATCACCCCATCGGGCCCAGCCCCCACGAGAACAGGATTGCCCATGTCCTTTGCTTCCCTCGGTCTCTCCGAGGCACTTGTCCGCGCTATCGAGGCCGCGGGCTATACCCAGCCCACTCCCGTGCAACAGCGGGCCATTCCCGCCGTGTTGCAAGGCCGCGACCTGATGGTCGCCGCCCAGACGGGTACCGGCAAGACCGGCGGCTTCGCCCTGCCGATCCTCGAACGCCTGTTTCCCGCAGGTCACCCCGACAAATCCAAGCGCCACGGCCCCCGCCAGCCACGGGTTCTGGTGCTCACCCCGACCCGCGAACTGGCGGCCCAGGTACACGACAGCTTCAAGCTGTATGCCCGCGACCTGAGCCTGGTCAGTACCTGCATCTTCGGCGGCGTCGGCATGAACCCGCAGGTGCAGGCCATGGCCAAGGGTGTCGACGTGCTGGTGGCCTGCCCCGGACGTCTGCTCGACCTTGCCGGGCAAGGCAGCGTCGACCTGTCCCACGTGGAAATCCTCGTGCTCGATGAAGCCGACCGCATGCTCGACATGGGCTTCATCCACGACGTCAAGAAGGTCCTGGCCCGCCTGCCGGCCAAGCGCCAGAACCTGCTGTTCTCGGCCACCTTCTCGAAAGACATCACCGACCTGGCCGACAAGCTGCTGCACAACCCCGAACGCATCGAGGTCACGCCGCCGAACACCACGGTCGAGCGTATCGAGCAGCGCGTCTTCCGCCTGCCATCGGGTCACAAGCGCGCGCTGCTGGCGCACCTGATCACCCAGGGTGCCTGGGAACAGGTACTGGTCTTCACCCGTACCAAGCACGGCGCCAACCGCCTGGCCGAGTACCTCGAAAAGCACGGCCTGCCGGCTGCCGCGATCCACGGCAACAAGAGCCAGAACGCGCGCACCAAGGCGCTCGCCGACTTCAAGGCCAACAGCGTTCGCGTTCTGGTCGCCACCGACATCGCCGCCCGCGGCCTGGACATCGACCAACTGCCTCATGTGGTCAACTTCGAGTTGCCCAACGTCGAGGAAGACTACGTGCACCGCATCGGTCGTACGGGCCGTGCCGGACGTTCGGGTGAGGCCATCTCGCTGGTCGCACCGGATGAAGAAAAACTGCTCAAGAGCATCGAGCGGGTCACCCGGCAAAAGATCGCCGACGGCGACACCATGGGCTTCGACGCCAGTCAGATCGAAGCGGAAAAGCCGGAAGTGCGCGAACGCCCCCAAGGCAATGGTCGCGGCGCACGCAATGGCCAGGGCCGCGGCGATGGCGCCACCGCCAGCAATGGCGGACGCAAGGACAAGGGCAAGGATAAAGGCAAGGGTCGTCAGCAGACGGCGGAAAAGCCTGCCGAGAAGGCCAAGTCCGGCGAGCGTCAGGCGCAGCAGCCGCGCAAGCCGCGCGATGCCAAGCCCCCCCGCCCGCAGAAGTCGGCCCAGGCCAGTGTGCCCGCCGTCGATGGCAACCGTGATCCAGAAGTGTTCCTCGACGACGATGTGGATAACTTCGGCAACCGCGCCGACTACGTCAGCCCGTATCAGAATGGCAAGAACTCCGGTCGCCAGCGCCGTCCGGGCGGGTCCTCCGGCCAGGGCCAGCAACAAGGCAATGGCCAGCCGCGTAACCAGAACGGCGGTCAACCCCGTTCAGGTGGTCAGCGTGGCGCTGGCGGTGCCAGCACCGGGGGCGACAAGCGCCGCAACAACAATGGCGGTGCGCGCCGTGATGGCGGCGCCGCTGGTCGTGGCCGGCGTGACGACACTGCTCGTCAGGAACCGGCCGTGCGTAATCCACGCGAGTCGCAGCATCAGCCTGTGATCATCCGCAAGGAATCCAAGCTCGATCGCTACCCGACGCCCGAGCAGCTCGAAGATGCACCAAGCCGCCCACGCGGTGAGCGTCCAGCGCTGTTGACGCGCAAGGGCTAAGCAGCAAGGCTGCCATAAAAAAATCCGATGCCAGCAACTGGCATCGGATTTTTTTTGTCCGCAATAGCGGGGTGCAACAGGGCACCCCGCGCTGCGCGCCTTACTTCTGCTTCACGCCTTCGACACTGATATCCAGGTCGAGGGTCTGCGAAGTCGGACCTGGGCCTTTGATGCCGAAGTCGCTCAGGGTCAGCGTGGTGGTGGCATTGAAGCCGGCACGCTCGCCGCCCCATGGGTCTTTGCCTTCACCGTTGAACACGGCCTTGAAGGTAACCGGCTTGGTCACACCGTGCAGGGTCAGGTCGCCAGTGACGTCGGCGGTCTTGTCGCCGGTGGATTTGACGGCGGTGGAGACGAACTTGGCGTCCGGGTATTTCTTCACGTCGAGGAAGTCGGCGCTGGCGATGTGCTTGTCACGCTCGGCGTGGTTGGACCACAGGCTGGCGGTTTTCAGGTCGACGCTGATCTTGCTCGCCTCAGGCTTGGCGCTGTCCCACGAGAAGGTGCCGTCGAAGTCCTTGAAGGTGCCGTGGATGAAGCTGTAACCCAGGTGGCTGATCTTCCAGTCGACGAAGGCATGCTGGCCTTCCTTGTCGATCTTGTAGTCGGCGGCCATGGCCTGACCCGCAGCGAACAGGGCAGTACCGAGCGCCAGTGCGGCAAACGTCTTTTTCAACATCCTTTGATTCCTTCCGTTGCATTTTAGGGAGTGAGTCACGCTTTGCGGCCCAGCATACGCAGCAGGGTCGCGTCACGGTCGATGAAATGGTGCTTGAGTGCTGCCAGGCCATGCAGGCCGGCGAAGATCACTAACCCCCAGGCCAGGTAGAAGTGGACCTCGCCAGCGATATCGGCCTGATCGGGCAGGTTGCTGACCAGCGCTGGCACTTGGAACAGCTCGAACACGGGAATGCCGACGCCATCGGCGGTGGAGATCAGGTAACCGGCGATCATCACCGCGAACAACCCTACATAGAGGAGTCCGTGCCCCGCCTTGGCCGCCAGCCGGGTCAAGCGGCCGTGGTTGGCCAGAGCAGGAGGCGGCGGGCTGATCAGTCGCCACAGCACCCGCACGAACATCACCGCCAGCAACACCAACCCGATGCTCTTGTGCAGATCAGGGCCAGCCTTGCGCCAGGGGTCGTAATAGTCGAGACCGACCATCCACAGGCCCAGGCCAAACAGGCTGAAAACCGTCAACGCCACACCCCAATGCAGCACGATGCTGATGGCTCCGTAACGCGATGATGAGTTGCGCAGTTGCATGGTGCTGAAATTCTCCGTGAGAGCTGTGCCAAGACTACCGCCAAACGTATCGAATAAAAGCAGAAAAAACTGCTCTGAAATATCGAATAAAACGATAGTAATTGTTCACGGACGTTATTAAGGAAACGTTAACCCTAGACGGATTTTTAGACGGCTGTCGAAAGACGGGGGGGGGCTGGATGGCGGCGGCTGCTTTAAAGCCAAGAAGCAGCCCTGACTGCGATCGATCGGCCAGATGCCGACAGATACGCAGCCAGAACCCTGGTAGGGCGGCCTCAGCGCGCCGGCTGGGCCTGCTCGGTGGTTGCAGGTTTCTTGGTCGCGGCCGGTTTCTTTGCCGGAGCCGGGTGATGCGCCGCAGGCTTGTGCGCCGCAGGAGCCGGGGTTTTCTTCGCTGCGTGCGGTGCAGGCTTGGCGGCGGGCGCCGGGGCAGGCTTGGCCGCCTCTACCGGCGCTGCCGGAGCGGCTTGCGGAGCGGGCGCAGCGGGTGCTGCCGGCACCACGGCTGGGGCAGGGGTAGCCGCAGGTTGCGCAGCATCGGATTTATCTGCCCCGCCGCCAAACAGCCGCGAGAAGAAGCCAGGCTTGCTCGCCTCAGGCGCAGCGGCCTTGTCTGCCGGGACTGGGGTCACAGCCGGCGGGGTCTTGGCCTTGTCGTCCGTACCACCGCCAAACAGTCGCGAGAAGAAACCGCCCTGCTTCGCCGCTGCCGCGCCGGCCACCGCTGCAGTCGCCGCCGCTGGCCCGACCTTGATCGGTTCGAACGACTTGCCTGCTGCCAGATCCTGGACCTGGCTGGCGGCACGCTGACCACTGCGCAGCGCGCCTTCCAGGGTGCCTGGATACAGCGCGTCGGTATGCTCGCCAGCGAAGGTCACCCGCTGCAGCGGGCGCTCCCACAGCCGCCAGTATTTGCTGATCTGCCCTGGGCCATAGGCCAGGTAGGCGCCGCCCATGCCCGCGTCGGTGCCATAACGACGCACCTCGTAGCCTGTAAAGGCGCCACGTGCTTTGGGGTAGAACGCATGCAGACGGATCAGCACCTGATCGACCATCTGCTTGTCGCCGAACGCCTGCAGCAGGCGTGCGTTGTCACCGGCAAGGTTGATCACCACATTGGCGCCGCCCTTGAGCGCAGGCTCGATCCACAACATGCCCAGGCCCGCGTTACTGAAGATTTCTCCGGACATCCGCGCCCGGCTTTCCCATACCGGCTGTTTGAACTTCAGCAGCACCTGGTCGCGCCAGCCGTAGTTGGTGCCCTTGATCGCCGCCAGGTGCTGGTTGTCCAGGCTCGGCGTCATCTGAATCTTCGCCAGCGCGCGCAGCGGCACGGCCATCACCAGGTAATCGGCGCTGTAGCCAACGCCGCCGACCTTCACCGTCACGCCATCCTTGTCCTGAATGATCGCGGTGACCGGCGAGTTGGTCTTGATCGCCTTAATCTGCTTGACGAAAGCCTGGGCCAGCACCGGGCTGCCACCAGGCAGGCGCGCGGCGCGCAGGTCGCGGTCGTCGACACCGCGATAAACGCGGCTTTGCTGGGCGAAGTAGAGCAGCGACAGGCGCGAGGGTTCGTCGTAGCGGCTGCGGATCTGCTGGTTGACCAACTGCCGTGCGGTGGTCGGCAATTGCAGACGGTCGAGCCAATTGGCGACGTTGATCTGATCGAGGGCGAAGAGCGTGTTGTTGGCTGCCGGGTTGAGCGGATCGTCGATCGAGCGGGCCAGGTCGTCGACGGTTTTCTCGTAGCGCTTGAGCGCTTCGGCAGTGGCCGGCTGCTTGGTCGCCAGGTCAGCGGCGCTGAAATAGTCGCCGTCGATCAGGTAGCCAGGGCTGCGCACGAACTCGGGGGCCGGCAAAGTACTGAGCTTGAACTGTTGCAGGTACTGGTTGAGCACCGGCTGGGCCTTGTCGTTGCCGATCCACTCACTGGTCGCCAGCCCCGAGCGCCCGCCTGGGCTGGCCTTGGCCTCCAGCAGGGTCACTTGCCAGCCCTTGTTCTGCAGCTCGTAGGCCGCGGTCAGCCCCGCCAGGCCGCCACCGACGACTAGCGCCGTCGGGGTCTTGCCTTGGGCCTGCGCTGCGGCGCCGGACAAGCCAATCATGATTACCGCGCACACGCGCACCCAAGCAGCAGCCATCGAGGCAGACTCCAGATCAAAAGAAGCGTGAAGAACCCAGAGCGCGAACCGCCCCGGAAAAAAGAGCCGCTAAGAATACGTCAGCGCCGGCTGCCCTGCTAGCACCGTGGCATCGTCTGTTGGCGCGCTGATTGCCGCCGAGGCTCAGGCATCAGAGGTCTCGGACGCTTTCCAGTCACTTCGAGTGGCGGCGATGAGCGCATCCCAGTCATCCGGAGGGTGGCCCCGACCGAGCATCCTCTCGAACACGGTGTAAGGATCGGATTTGCTGCCCGCTGACCTCAACGTGTTCTCGTCATTGACCCACGCATAGACGATCAGCCTGGATTTAGAATCGTAGCGAAAGAACAGCCTGAACCGTCTGCCGATCTTCGCTCGCCGCCAATGGCGATAGGCCGTTCCCAGGGTATTGCCCTGGCGAAAATCATCCCGGGCTGGGTCTTTTGGGACCACGTCGAGGATCAACTGGCTCAAGGCCCGGAAGAGTTTGACGTTGGCATTGCTTTCAAAACCTTGTGGATCGTTGTGTTCAGCCCTGGCAGCCGCTTCCTGTAGCTTGCGTAGCTGTACGATCACACCTTCATGGAACAACAGTGTCCAACCATGTCGCTGCATCAGAGCGCGACCTCACCTTCGATCTCTTCGTCCAGGTCCACATCAAGACCAGCATTGGCGAGCATGCTCTGTGCCAGCCCCTGCGGCAGCGCGGTGATGTTTTGCCCACTGCGGATGTCGGCCTCCAGCAACCCAAGGAAGGCGCCGATGGCGGGGTCTTCATGCATGACTTCGACACGGCTGACGACAACTTCACCACCGCGCACGTCAAATGCGACTTTGCCACCGGTATCAATGCCCAATAGCTGACGAACGGTCTTGGGTAGAGTGATCTGGCCTTTTGAGGTCAGGGTGGCAATTTCATGGATGGCAGGCATGAGCGTTCTCCTAAAAGTGCTTGGCGGATGGTAAGGATTAATCCTTACATGGTCAATCTCGACTTCTGATGAACATGCGTGGGCAGAGTGCACACGGGATCAATTACCCATTGCTCGGGACGCGACCGTTTGGGTTGTTCGACACGGCCGCTTCTCTTAGGCTTACGCGCTCTTTTACCCGTACGCCGCCAGGAGAACCGCCCATGGGGCTCAATCAACAGTGGATGCAACGTGACCTCGAAGTCCTGTGGCACCCCTGCACCCAGATGAAAGATCACGAGCACCTGCCGCTGATCCCGATCAAGCGCGGCGAAGGGGTATGGCTGGAAGACTTCGAAGGCAAGCGCTACCTGGACGCGGTCAGCTCCTGGTGGGTCAATGTGTTTGGCCATGCCAATCCGCGCATCGGCCAGCGCATCAAGGATCAGGTCGACCAGCTCGAGCACGTGATCCTCGCAGGCTTCAGTCACCAGCCGGTGATCGAGCTGTCCGAACGCCTGGTGGCGCTGACCCCCGATGGACTCGACCGGGTGTTCTACGCCGACAATGGCTCGTCGTGCATCGAAGTGGCGCTGAAGATGAGCTTCCACTACTGGCACAACACCGGCCGGCCAGAGAAGAAGCGCTTCGTCACCCTGACCAACAGCTACCACGGCGAGACCATCGCGGCGATGTCGGTGGGCGATGTGCCGCTGTTCACCGAAACCTACAAGGCCCTGCTGCTCGACACCCTCAAGGTGCCCAGCCCGGACTGCTACCACCGCCCTGAAGGAGTGAGCTGGGAAGACCACTCGCGAACGATGTTCGCGGCCATGGAGCAGACCCTGGCCGAGCACCACGCCAGCATCAGTGCGGTGATCATCGAGCCGCTGATTCAGGGTGCTGGCGGCATGCGCATGTATCACCCGGTGTACCTCAAGCTGCTGCGCGAGGCCTGCGACCGCTACGACGTGCACCTGATCCACGACGAGATCGCCGTCGGCTTCGGCCGCACCGGAACGATGTTCGCCTGCGAGCAGGCCGGTATCCGCCCGGATTTCCTCTGCCTGTCCAAGGCCCTCACCGGTGGCTACCTGCCGCTGGCCGCGTGCCTGACCACCAACCAGGTCTACCAGGCCTTCTACGACGACTACCCGACCCTGCGCGCCTTCCTCCATTCGCACAGCTACACCGGCAATCCGCTGGCCTGCGCGGCGGCTCTGGCGACCCTGGACATCTTCGCCGAAGACCAGGTCATCGAGGCCAACAAGGCCCTGGCCACGCGCATGGGCAGCGCCACCGCGCACTTGGCCGACCACGCCCACGTCGGTGAAATTCGCCAGACCGGCATGGCCCTGGCCATCGAGATGGTCAAGTCACGCGACGGCAAGCTGGCCTACCCCTGGCAGGAACGGCGTGGCCTGAAAGTCTTCGAACACGCCCTGAGCCGTGGCGCGCTGCTGCGTCCGCTGGGCAGCGTGGTGTATTTCCTGCCGCCGTATGTGATTACCCCCGAGCAAATCGACTTCCTCGCCGAGGTCGCCAGCGAAGGCATCGACATCGCCACCCGCGACAGTGTCAGCGTGGCGGTGCCGGCTGACTTCCACCCTGATTTTCGTGATCCGGGTTGATAGCCCCCCAAGTCCTGTGGGGCGTTGGCGGCCAATCGGAGCGCCGAACCGACCGCTCCCACAGGGTGACCGCGTTTCCATCGAGCCACACTTCCATCGAGACAAACCATGCGACTCTCACGCTTTTTCATCGACGCCCCCTTGAGCCTTGGCGAGCACGACCTGCCCGAAGCGCAGGCCCACTACATTGGCCGCGTGTTGCGCATGAACCCGGGCGATGCCGTGCAACTGTTCGACGGCAGTGGTCAGGAGTTTCTCGGGCAGTTGCTGGAAGTGGGCAAGAAAACCGTGCGGGTTGCGCTGGACCAGGTGCTGCCCGGCCAGACCGACTCGCCGCTGCACATTCACCTGGGCCAGGGGGTGTCGCGCGGCGAGCGCATGGACTGGGCGATTCAGAAGGCCACCGAACTGGGCGTAACAGCCATCACCCCAATCGTCAGCGAGCGCTGCGAAGTGCGTCTGAAGGACGAGCGCGCCGACAAGCGCCTGGCGCACTGGCGGCAAGTGGCGATCAGCGCCTGCGAGCAATGTGGCCGCTCGACCCTGCCGCAGATCAACCCGCCACAGACTCTTGCCGAATGGCTCGGCAGCACTGAGGCCGACCTGAAGCTGGTGCTGCACCCCGTGGCGGCGCCGCTGACCAGCCATGCCAAACCAGCACGGCTGGCCTTTCTGATCGGCCCTGAAGGTGGCCTGAGCGACGCTGAAGTGGACCAAGCCAGTGCCGCCGGCTTCCACCCTGCCCGGCTCGGCCCTCGGGTGCTGCGCACCGAAACGGCACCGGTGGTGGCGTTGGCAGTGGCGCAGCAGCTGTGGGGCGATTTCTAGCGCGCCTAGCGCACGTAGAAGAACACCGCGATGAAGTGCAGCAGGCTACCGGCGATGACGAACAGGTGCCAGATGCCGTGCCAGTGGCGGAAACGCCGGTCGAAGGCGAAGAAGATGATGCCGACGGTGTAGAAGACGCCGCCTGCGGCCAGCCAGGCGAAGCCGGCCGCGCCCAGGGTCGCGAGCAACGGCTTGACCGCCACCAGCACGATCCAGCCCATCAGCGCATAGATGATGATCGACAGCACCCGCGCTTCGGAGCGCGGTTTGATTTCCTGCAACATGCCGATCGCGGCCAGCCCCCAGACCACGCCGAACAGGCTCCAGCCCCACGGCCCACGTAGGCTGACCAGGCAGAAAGGCGTGTAGCTGCCGGCGATCAGCAGGTAGATCGACAGGTGATCGAGCTTGCGCATGATCACCTTCGCTCGCCCGCGGGTGCTGTGGTAGAGGGTGGAAATGCTGTAGAGCAACAGCAGGGTGAAGCCGTAAATGGAGAAGCTGACGATCTTCCACGGATCGCCTTGCAGCCCCGCCGTGATGATCAACCAGAGCGCCCCGATGGCAGCCAGAACGGCGCCGACCAGATGGGTCCAAGCGTTGAAACGTTCACCGTAGTACATGCAGGAACAGACCTCCTGTGACTGCTCGGGTTCCTTGGTAGCGAATCATCCGCGACTCGGCGAAGGCTCTGGCGCAAGCTTCTTGCAGCCAGAAACAGACGCAGGCCACCATCTTGCGCGGACGACTTTACAACTGTGCGTCACGCACCAGGCGCTCCAGTGCGGCCAGGTCCGGCACCCGCACCACCTGTTCGGCCACCTGAACGGCAGCCAGTTCCAGTTCGGCCAGCGGCACGTCAACGTAATTGAGCTGGCTGTCGAGCTTGCACGAGCGCGGAATGCCTTGCAGCAGCAGCGCCAGGTAGCGCAGGCCGGTGTCGCCCAGGGCATTGAGCACGACGATGCGTGCACGCTCGCCGCAAGGGGTGTGGCCGCCGCAGGCCGCTTCGAAACCGATCAGTGGCAGCCGCTGCTGGCGCCAGTCGAGCCAGCCCATGTGCCAGTCGAGCGCGCCTTGCTCGCAGCTCAGCTGGCGCTGGCCAACCAGCTCGGCGATGGCGACATTGGGCAGCAGCAACGTGCGGTCGCCCAACGGCAACAGCAGCCCGGTGAGGCTGCTGCGCTGGCCGACGATGTGTTCAAGCATGCGGGGCACTCCAGTGGGCGATGCTGTGCAGCAGTTGCGATTCCTGATACGGCTTGCCCAGGTATTCGTTGACGCCGATGGCCATAGCCCGCTCGCGGTGTTTCTGCCCGCTGCGCGAGGTGATCATGATGATCGGCAGGTGCCTGAGGCGTTCATCCTGGCGAATGCGCGTGGCCACTTCGAAGCCGTCCATGCGCGGCATTTCGATGTCCAGCAACAGCACGTCGGGGCAATGTTCTTGCAGCAAGGCCATGGCATCGACCCCGTCCTTGGCGGTCAGCACGCTCATGCCGTGGCGCTCGAGCAGGCGGCTGGTGACCTTGCGTACCGTCACCGAATCGTCCACCACCATCACCAGCAACGAACGCTGCCGGCTGCTGCCCGGCAGCATGGGCGTGCTGCGTGCCGCCGAAGGCAAGCGCGCCAGGCGCCGCTGCTGGCCGCGCAACTGGCCGAGCAGGTCAAGAATCAGCACCACCCGGCCATCGCCCAGCAAGGTCGCCCCAGCCAGGCCCGGCACCGCGGCGAATTGCGGGCCAAGGCTCTTGACCACGATCTCGCGGCTTGGCGACAGGCCATCGACCTGGATGGCGAACGACTGTTCCTGGGAATGCACCAGCAACACCGGCAGCGGCACGCTCTGACCCAGCAGGTTCGGCTGCGGCGTGCCTTGCAGCAGCTCGCCCAGGTAGCGCAGCTGGTACTGGTAGCCGGCATACACGTACTGCGGCGGATCGAGGCGATAGCACGCTTCCAGCTCGGCCGGCGGCACGCGCACCACCCCCTCGATGGTGTTCAGGCCAATGGCGTATTGCTCTTCGCCCAGGTGCACCATCAGCGCACGGTTCAGCGACACGGTGAACGGCAGACGGATCTGGAACCGCGCGCCCTTGCCGGGACTGGACTCGATGCTCATCGAACCGCCCAGTTGCTTGACCTCCTCATGCACCACGTCCATGCCCAGGCCACGCCCGGAAATCTGCGTGATCTTCTCGGCGGTGGAAAAGCCCGGACGCAGGATGAACTGCAACACTTCGTGATCGCTGAGGGTCGCCTCAGGGTCGAGCAGGCCGCGCTTGATGGCTTTCTTGCGCACGGCCTCCAAGGGCACCCCAGCGCCGTCATCGCTCATTTCGATGACGATGTCGGCGCCCTCGTGGAGCAGGCCCAGGTGGATGGTGCCCTGCTCCGGCTTGCCCGCCGCGCGCCGGGCGCTGCTGGTTTCCAGGCCGTGGTCGACGGCGTTGCGCAGCATGTGTTCGAGCGGCGCAACCATGCGTTCGAGCACGCTGCGGTCCAACTCGCCCTCGGCATTGCCCACCACCAGCTCCACCTGCTTGCCCAGTTCGCTCGCGACCTGGCGCACCACCCGTTGCAGGCGCGGCACCAGCCGCTCGAACGGCACCATCAGAGTGGCAGTCAGGCCCTCCTGCAACTGGCTGTTGATGCGCGCCTGCTGCTGCAACAGGCCGTGGGTGTGCTGGGCGCGCTGGGCCAGGGTTTCCTTGAGGTCGAGCAGGTCGGAGGCCGACTCGAACAGCGCCCGCGAGAGCTGCTGCAACTGCGAATGGCGGTCCATTTCCAGCGGGTCGAAGTCGTCATAGGCATCGCCTTCGGCCTGATGACGGCTGAGCACCCGGCTCTGGGTTTCGTTGTCCAGGCGCAGCAACTGGTCGCGCATGCGCTCGAGGGTGGTTTCCATCTCGTTGAGGGCGAACTGGCCATCGTTGACCTGCTGTTCGATGCGCCCGCGCAGGATCGAGTGCTCGCTGGCCAGGTTGCCCAGCTCGTCGAGCAGTTCGGCATCGACCTTGACCATGTCGCCGGTGGCGCGCTCATGGGTGGCTGCAGGGGCTTCGGCCGGCGCTGCCTCGCTGGGCAGCACCCCGGCTACCGTGTCGTTCAACGCGGAACTGGTGAAGTTGCGGATGTAATCGATCAGCGCGGTGGCGGCATGCAGTGGCTGCTCGAGGCGCACCGCATCGAGCATGTGCGCGAGACGGTCGTGGCAGTTCTGCAACAGACTGAACAGCGCCAGGCTCGGCGGCAGCCGACCGGCGGCGAGCAGCTCATAGAGAAACTCCAGCTCGTGGGCCAGATCGCCGATGGCGCTGATCTCGACCATCCGTGCGCCGCCCTTGAGGGTGTGCAGGTCGCGCAGCAGGGTTTCGACCTCGGCGGTGTTGCGTGGGTCGGCCTGCCAGCGCGCCAGGGCCGTGGCCGAGCTTTCGACGATGTCCGAGCTTTCTTCGAGAAACACCTCCAGCAGCGCCTTGTCGCCCGGCGCTTCGTCCAGTTCGGACGCAGCCTCGATCTCACCCTCGGCCGTGTCGCTCGACGCGGGCAGCTCCAGAGGACGCACGCCCTGCGGCCCAACCAGGCCCAGGCTGGCCGGGTCCAGCGCGCTGTGCAGGTGTTCGTGCAAGCGCGCCAGCAGCGCCGGCCGTGGCTCGACATCCTGCCCGGCGGCGACCTCATCGAGCATGTCGAGCATGCCTTCGAGCCCCTGCGCCACCAGTTCGAACAGCGTGTCGGTAGCGGCCAGGCTGCCCTCTTCGACCGCGCCGAGCAGATCGAGCAGGCTCTCGCACAACTGGTCCAGCGACCAAAGATCGGCCAGATGCGCGGCATGCCCGAGCGCAGTCAGCTCATCGAGCAGCCCATCGAGCTGATCGCGCTGCGCGGGGGCTGCCTGCCAACGTGCCAACGCGGCCTCGGCTTCGAGCACGTGGTCCATGGCCTCACCCAGCAGGCGTGCGGTGGCCTGGGGATCACGGACGGCAGGCTGCTCGGCGGACGACAGTTGCGCCAGGGCCTGCTGCACGCTCTGTTCGATCTGCTCGATCAGTTCGCCAGCACCGGCGATGGCCGCCAGAGGAGCGCTGTCGAGCTGCGCGAGGCCGCGCTGCAACAGGCCATGGGCAGCCTGCAACTGCTGCAACTGCGCCGCGCCCAGCGGCACGCCATAACTCTTGAACTCACGCACCAAGCGGTCGAGGGCGGTGGCCAACTGCGCCATGGGCTCGACCCCAGCCATGGCCGCGCTGCCCTTGAGGGTGTGCAGCGCCCGCTGCAGCGCGTCGCTGATGCCCGCCTCGCTGCCGCCTGCCAGTTGCAGGAAGGCCTCCAGCGCGTGCAAGTGGCCTGCGGCCTCACGGGCGAACACTCCGAGCAAGTGCGGGTCGAGGCCGTCGGTGTCGGCCACCTGCGCGGCCTGATCCTGGGCCAAGGCGTGCAAATGATCGGCCAGCGCCTGGTTTTCCGCAGACGATGCCAGTTGCCCCCCGGCGTAATCGGCGATCAGGTCCGGCAAACGCACGAACACCTGTTGCAACGCCGCCTGGCCATCCCGGCTCAGGCTGATGCGCCCGTCGAGCACGCGATTGAGCAGATGCTCGGCACCCCAGGCCAGCGCCGCCAAGGCCTCGGCATGGACCATGCGGCCACTGCCCTTGAGCGTGTGCAAGGCCCGGCGCAGCTCGCCCAGTGCCGAGCTGGTCTGCTCTGCACGCCACAGCGACCACTGCCGTTCGATTTCGGCCAGCAGCTCGCCGGCCTCTTCGAGAAACACCTCGCGCAGCCCGTCGTCCAGGGCCTCGGACGCTACCGCCGTGGAGGCTCGCTGCTGACACGGTACGCCTAACACTGCCAGGCTGGCACAGGCCCGCTGCAACAGCGGGCGGGCATCGGCCAGCGGGTCGGCCAATTGCCATTGCAAGTAGAATTCGGCTGCGCACAGGGCCTCGGCGAACGGTTCAAGGGTCGCGGCGTGCGGGCGCTGGTCGAGGTCGTTGAGCCAGCCCTGGGTATACGCGGCGCACCCGCCGAGCACCTCGGCGGCCTCTGCCAGCATCAGCATGCTCAAGGCGCCGCGCGCCTGTTGCAGCAGCCCCGGCACGCCTTGCAGACGCTGCCACGACCAGTCGTCGTCGAGGCAATCGGCGATCAGTTCCCTGGCCTGTTGCACCACCCCCTGGCACTCGCTCAGCACCTGCTGGCGGATCTCCAGCAGATCGGAGCCGGGCAGGCTCGCCGGGTCGTTGTCTTCCAGCGGCCCGACCATGCCGTTGAGGGTGGCCTCGACGTACAACAGCGCGCCGGCCACATCCATCAACAGCGCATCGGCACCGGCATGGTTGTGCGCCGGCAAGCCTTGCAGCGCCAGCACCTGGTCGATGATCACCCGCCGCGGCTGCTGGAAGCCGAGCACCGCCAGGGTGTCGGCGATCTGGCGCAGCGGCGCCAGCAGGGTGTCCATCTGGCTGGCGTCGTGGCGATCGCTGCGCACGAAGTGGTCGAGCCGTTCCTTGATGCGGATCAGGTCGTCACACAGGGCAATCACCACCGAGCGCAGGGCATCGCGGCCCTGGCCGGCCTGCAGCTGTTCGCGCCAGTTGCCCAGCGACACGTCCAGATCCGCCAGGTCGGCAGCCGCCGCCGCTGGCGCACCGGCCTGGTTCAGGCTGCTTTCGGCCAGCGGCTCCAGGCCGCGGCAGTGGCGCAGCTGGTTGAGCAGCGGCAGCATCACCAGCGGCAGGTCGTGGCGGGCGCCGCGCAGCCGTTCGAGGTACGCCGGCAACTGCTCCAGGCCGCGGAACAGCGCCCCCAGGCACTCGCCACGCGCAGGCTGGGCACTGGCCGCCAGCGCCGCACCGAGCAACTCCATTTCTTCGGCCAGGTGCGCTGCGCCGCGTAGCTCCAGCACGCGCAGGCAGCCCTGCACCTGATGCAACTGGCTGACGAACTCGCTCAATGGCGCCGCCTCGGCCGGCTCCCGGGCGAACTGTTCGAGGGCCTGACGGGCCAGCTGCAAGCTGTCGAGAATGGCCGCCTTGCTCCAGGCCAGTCCCACCGTATCGTGGCGCTCCAGGGTCACTGCGGCAGGCGCCATGCTGGCCTCCTCATTGCGGCGGCGTCGTGTTCGGCAAGGTGAAGCCGGACACCGAGCGGCGCATCTCGCTGGCCATGCGCGCCAGGTGGCGGATGCTGTCGGCGGTGGCGCCGGAGCCTGCCGAGGTCTGCGCGGTGATTTGCTGGATCACCGACATGGTGTGGGAAATCTGCCCCGCCGATGAAGTCTGCAACTGCGCGGCATCGGAAATGCTCAGAATCAGCTCGGCGAGGGTCTGCGACACGCCTTCGATCTCTGCCAACGCCACCCCGGCGTCCTGCGCCAGGCGCGCGCCGCGCACCACTTCGGCGGTGGTCTGCTCCATGGAGATCACCGCCTCGTTGGTGTCGGTCTGGATGGTGCGCACCAGCGCTTCGATCTGACGGGTGGCCGAGGACGAGCGCTCGGCCAGGCGCTGCACTTCATCGGCGACCACGGCGAAGCCGCGCCCGGCTTCACCGGCCAGCGAAGCCTGAATCGCAGCATTGAGGGCGAGGATGTTGGTCTGCTCGGCGATGTCGTCGATCAGGCTGACGATGTCGCCGATTTCCTGGGACGACTCACCCAGACGCTTGATGCGCTTGGCGGTGTCCTGAATCTGCTCGCGGATGTTGTCCATGCCATCGATGGTGTTGTGCACCACCTCGTTGCCCTTGTTGGCAATGGCCACCGAACGTTCGGCGACCTTGGCCGACTCGTAGGCGTGGGCCGAAACGCGGTCGATCGACTCGACCATGTCGCCCACCGCCACCGACGCCTCGCTGATCTGCTCGGCCTGATGCTCGGAAGCCTTGGCCAGCTGGCGCGCGGTATTCTGCGTGTCCTGCACGGCGGCGGCGACCTGCTCGGCGCTGTGGTTGATGGTGGTCACCAGCTCGCGCAACTGGTCGACCGAATAGTTGATCGAGTCGGCAATGGCCCCGGTGAAGTCTTCGGTGACTGCCACCGACACGGTCAGGTCGCCATCGGCCAGTTCTTCGATTTCATCGAGCAGGCGCATGATCGCCTGCTGGTTGCGCTCGTTCTTCTGCGCGGTGTCGCGCAACTGCCGGCGCGTGGCGCGGACCATGATCGAGCCGATGAGGATGATCGAAGCCAGGGCCAAAAGGCCCAGGGCATAGCCGCCGACGGTGTCCAGGGTCCGACTGCCGGCCAGGTTCTCGAAGCTGTTGGCCAGGTGCGAGGCTTCGTCGAGCAAGGTCTGCGACAGGCTGAAGATATTTCCCGCCGCCTCGCGCACCCGCAGCAGCTCAGGCGAGGTTTCGAGAATTTCATCCACCGAGCCTGCGACGAACTGGAACAGCTCGGTGATTTCCCCCAGGCGGTTGCGCGCATCGGCATCCTCGACCCGGCTGATCTCCAGCGCCGTGTCGCCGTTGAGCATGCCCTGCAGCACCTGGCCGAAACGGTTGGCGTCGCGGCCGAAGGTGGCGGCGGCCTGGGCCGTGGTGTCGTCGCCGGCGAGCACGGTGTTGACCGAGCCGAGGATACGCTCGGCCAGCAGCAACTGGCGCTGGGCCACGGCCACCTGACTGGCCGGGGCGCCACTCTTGAGCAGGATCTCCACCACCTTTTCGTACTCGACCTGCAGTTGCGGCACGGTCTCGGCCAGGGTCGCGGCCACCTGGTGCAGCGACAGTACGGTCTGTTCGCTGGAAAGGATGACATCGGTGTTCTTGAGCAGGTTGTCCCAGTCCTGCCCGACGGCGGCCATTTCGTCGCGCACCGCGGCCGGAGCGGCCGGCAGCCCGGTGGCAGGGTCGCCGCGGCGCAGGTAGCCCCAGCGGCGGTCGAAGTCGTTGCGCGCATCGGACAGCAACTTGAACGCCAGAGCCTTGCCAGCAGCCGCCTCGGTGGCGTTCTTGGCGATGCGCTGGGACAGCACGCGCAATTCACCGGCGTGGCCGATGTACTGCTTGTCATAGGTCGACTGGGTGTTGAGGTAGGCGAAATTGGCGAACAACAGCACGATCGACAGAATCAACACCACGAACAGCACGGTGATCTGTGCGCTACTGCGGGTGCGCTGGGTCATCGGTGGCGGGCTGACACCGGGGCTGGACTTGCTCAAGAAAGCATCCTCTACAACGCCACATCGAGAAAACCTGGCGCCTGGGCCAGGGCGAACGGGCTGAAGATCGCCCAGTTGCGTGCACCGGGGAAATGCCCCTGGACGAAGCGCGCGGCATTGCGCAGCACAGGCTGGGGCGGCGTGGGTTGCAGGTGTTCGAGGTCGAAGTGCTGCAGGCCCAGGACCTCGTCGACCAGCAGGCCGACGAACAGGTCTTCGTGGTCGAGCACCAACACCCGCCGCTGCTTGCCCGGCGCCACCGGGGCCAGGCCGAGAAAACTCGACAGGTCGAGCACCGGCAGCAGGCGCCCGCGCAGGTTGCCGACCCCCACCACCCACGGGCGCACCCCCGGCACGCGACTGCTGCGCGGCTCGCGCAGCACCTCGGCCACCTCGCCCATGGGCGCGACGAACCAGTGGCTGGCGATGCGAAAGCCGATGCCGCTCCAGGCTTGCGCCGGGCTGGGTTCGAAGGGCTGATCGGCCACCAGCAGGCGACAGCGGCGGTCGATGTCCAGCAGCAGTTCGAAAGCGGTCAGTGACGCGCCTTGCGGCCGGGTGGTCAAGCCCTGAGCACCTCGTCGAGCTTGCTGATCAAGGCGTCTTCGTCGATAGGCTTGGTGAGAAAATCACGCGCGCCCTGGCGGGTCGCCCAGATGCGGTCGGTGTCCTGGTCCTTGGTGGTCACCACCAGCACCGGGATGTCGCGGGTTTCCGGATCCTTGGACAGCTGGCGAGTGGCCTGGAAGCCGTTCATGCCCGGCATGACGATATCCATCAGCACCGCATCGGGCTTTTCCTGGCGTGCCAGGGCAACGCCGTCGGCGCCATTGCTGGCCTTGATTACCTGGTGACCGTGCTTTTCCAGCCAGTCGGTGAGCTTGTGAATCTCGGTCGGCGAGTCGTCGACAATCAGAACTCGGGCCATGCTGTTTCCCCGTCAGGAGGCGTGTTGTGGCTGCTCGACGAATCCCGGTACATGGGCGCGCAGGGCGTCGAGCAACGCTTGTTTGCTGAATGGTTTGGTCAGGAACTGGTCGGAGCCGACCACCCGACCGCGGGCTTTGTCGAACACGCCATCACGTGACGACAGCAGAATCACCGGGATGTCCTTGAAGGCGCTGTTGTGCTTGATCAGCGCGCAGGTCTGGTAGCCATCGAGGCGCGGCATCAGCACGTCGACGAAGATGATCTGCGGCGCGTGGTCGACGATCTTGGCCAGGGCATCGAAGCCGTCGCTGGCGGTGATCACCTCGCAACCCGCCTCGCCGAGCAGCAGCTGGGCAGTACGGCGGATCGTGCGCGAATCGTCGATCACCATCACCTTCAGGGGCTGTTGCATAAGTTGCATTACCGTGGCTGCTCTCGGGAGGGTCGGCACGTGCCGAGGCCGAGCGCAGAGCCCATCGGGCCATGCGCGCCGGACACGGCTTGCGGCGTGAAGCTGGGGGCATTTTTAGCATACTCCGGGAGCGCGTTCCATCTGCCCACCCCTTGACCGACCGCGCCTGCGGCGCCACCCTGAGCGACTTTTCATTTCGAACCATCGCGGCTGCACGCCGCCAAGAGGAATTACCATGAGCGTTCGCCTCGGGATTGTCATGGACCCCATCGCGTCCATCTCCTACAAGAAGGACAGTTCGCTGGCCATGCTGCTGGCCGCCCAGGCCCGCGGCTGGAGCCTGTTCTACATGGAGCAGCGCGACCTCTATCAGGGTGAAGGCAAGGCCCGCGCACGCATGCGCCCACTGAAGGTATTCGCCGATCCGACGCGCTGGTTCGAACTGGGCGAAGAGCAGGACAGCACCCTCGACGAGCTTGATGTCGTGCTGATGCGCAAAGACCCACCGTTCGACATGGAATTCATCTACAGCACCTACCTGCTCGAGCAGGCCGAAGCCGATGGCGTGCTGGTGGTCAACCGTCCGCAGAGCCTGCGTGACTGCAATGAAAAGCTGTTCGCCACGCTGTTCCCGCAGTGCACCGCGCCGACCCTGGTCAGCCGCCGCGCCGATGTGATCCGCGAATTCGCCGCGCGCCATGGTGATGTCATTCTCAAACCATTGGACGGCATGGGCGGCGCCTCGGTGTTCCGCCATCGTCAGGGCGACCCGAACCTCTCGGTGATCCTCGAAACCCTGACTCTGCACGGCCAGCAGCAAATCATGGCGCAGGCCTACCTGCCGGCTATCGTCGATGGCGACAAACGTATTCTGATGATCGATGGCGAGCCGGTGCCCTACTGCCTGGCGCGCATCCCAGCCAGCGGCGAAACCCGCGGCAACCTGGCGGCCGGTGGCCGTGGCGAAGCACGCCCGCTGACCGAGCGCGACCGCTGGATCGCCGCGCAAGTCGGCCCTACCTTGCGCGAGAAAGGCCTGCTGTTCGTCGGCCTGGACGTGATCGGCGACTCGCTGACCGAAATCAACGTCACCAGCCCGACCTGCATCCGCGAGATCGACGCCGCTTTCGGCCTGGACATCGGTGGTCAACTGATGGACGCCATCGCCTGTCAGCTCAAGCCGCGCTGACCACCAGCACGCGGCAAGCCCGCGCAGTGGGGTATGATGCGGGTCCCGTCCGCTGACCTGCCCCACCGCGCCTTTGCTGGATATTCGATGACGCTGTCCGCCAACCTCCCGCCCGACCTGCTGCCGCCGCGTGTTCGCCCTGCGGATCGGCTGGGTTTCACCCTGTTTCTTGCAGCGTTATTGCACATCGCGCTGATCCTCGGCGTGAGTTTCAGCGTCAGCACGCCCAAGCCAGTGCGCCAGACCCTCGACTTCACCTTGTCGACCTTCCAGAGCGAAAAGCCCCCGGAAAAGGCCGATTTCCTCGCCCAGGACAACCAGCAAGGCAGCGGCACGCTGGAGAAGAAAGCGGTGCCAACCACGACAGAAGTGGCACCGTTCCAGGACAGCAAGGTCAACACGATCTCCCCACCCCCCGCGCCGCGCCGCGAAGTGCCGCCGCCGCCGCAGAAAGCCGTGGTCACCACCAAGGCGCCAAAACCGACCAAGGTCGAGCCGCGGCCCAAGGAAAGCAAGCCGCAGCCCAAGCCCGCCGCGCCGGCCCCGGACTTCGACAGCTCGCAGCTCTCCAGCCAGATCGCCAGCCTCGAAGCCGAGCTGTCCAACGAACAGCAGCTGTACGCCAAGCGCCCGCGCATCCATCGCCTCAACGCCGCCTCCACGACCCGCGACAAAGGCGCCTGGTACAAGGAAGACTGGCGCAAGAAGATCGAACGCATCGGCAACCTCAACTACCCGCAAGAAGCGCGCAGCCAGAAGTTGTATGGCAGCCTGCGGCTGATGGTATCGATCAACCGCGATGGCTCGCTGCATGAAGTGCTGGTGCTCGAATCGTCCGGGCAGCCCTTGCTGGACCAGGCCGCGCAGCGCATCGTGCGCATGTCGGCACCGTTCGCGCCGTTCACCGGAGACCTGGCCGAATTCGACCGTTTGGAGATCGTCCGCACCTGGCGTTTTGCCCGTGGCGACCGCTTGTCGAGCAATTGATCACATCTGAGCTTGGCGAGCAGCTTGTCAGTCTCGTCACCTGACGCCACACTATCGGCCATGAAAAACCACACCCCAAGCTATCTCAAGCATCAGTTCCTGATCGCCATGCCGCACATGGCCGATCCGAACTTTGCCCAGACCCTGACCTATATCGTCGAGCACAACGCCAACGGTGCGATGGGCTTGGTGGTGAATCGCCCGCAGGAGCTGAGCCTGGCCGACATCCTCGAGCAGTTGCGCCCGGATGAAGAACCCGCCCCGCGCACGCTGAACGTGCCGATCTACCTCGGCGGCCCGGTGCAGACCGATCGCGGCTTCGTCCTGCACAGCCCCGAATGCAGCTACCAGGCCACCGTCGAACTCGACGGCGTGAGCCTGACCACCTCGCAGGACGTGCTGTTCGCCATCGCCGAAGGCCGCGGCCCGCAGCAGAGCCTGATTACCCTCGGCTATGCCGGCTGGGAAGCCGGCCAGCTCGAGGAAGAGCTGGCCGATAACGCCTGGCTCAACTGCCCGTTCACCCCCGATATTCTGTTCGCCACGCCCAACGAGCTGCGCCGTGAAGCGGCCGCCACCAGCCTGGGCGTCACCCTGAGTCTACTGACCAGCCAGGCAGGCCACGCCTGATGGCTGAACTGCGCCTGTTGCTGGGCTTCGACTACGGCACCAAGCAGATCGGTGTGGCGGTGGGCCAGGTCATCACCGGTCAGGCCCGTGAGCTGTGCACCCTCAAGGCGCAGAACGGTGTTCCCGACTGGAACCAGGTGGAAAAACTCATCGGCGAATGGCAACCCGACGCCATCGTCGTAGGCCTGCCGCTGAACATGGACGGCACGCCCAGCGAAATGAGCGCCCGCGCCGAAAAATTCGCCCGCCGCCTCAACGGCCGCTACAACCTGCCCGTGCATACCCACGACGAACGCCTGACCACCTTCGAGGCCAAGGGCGAACGCCAGGCCCGTGGCGGCCAGCGCGGCAGCTACCGTGACGATCCGGTCGACGCCATTGCCGCGGCGCTGTTGCTGCAAGGCTGGCTGGAGGCCAATACCTAACGCTTTGCCGCCGGTAACACCGGCCCAGCCAAGGAGCATGCAATGATCCTACCCGATCCCTCCGCCCTTATCCGGCAGATGGCCGTCGACCTTCGCGCCCATCTGGCCCGTCGCCAGATCGAGTCGCCGCGTTTCATCGGCATCCGCACCGGCGGTGTGTGGGTCGCGCAGGCCCTGCAGGACGCCCTGCACGACGACAGCCCGCTGGGCACCTTGGATGTGTCGTTCTATCGCGACGACTTCAGCCAGAACGGCCTGCACCCGCAGGTGCGCCCATCGGAATTGCCCTTCGAGATCGAAGGCCAGCACCTGGTGCTGGTCGACGACGTGCTGATGAGCGGACGCACCATCCGTGCGGCGCTCAACGAGCTGTTCGACTACGGCCGCCCGGCCAGCGTGACCCTGGTTTGCCTGCTCGACCTGGACGCCGGTGAACTGCCGATTCGCCCCGACGTGGTCGGCGCCAGCCTGCCGCTGGCCGCCGAGCAACGTATCAAACTGACCGGCCCCGCCCCGCTCGCCCTCGAGCGCCAGGACCTGACCACCGCCTCCGCCCACTAAGAGCCCCACCGATGACGCCACTCGACGCCAAGCGCCCGCTGCAGCTCAACGACCAGGGCCAACTGCGCCATTTCCTCTCGCTGGACGGCCTGCCCCGCGAGCTGCTGACGGAAATCCTCGACACCGCCGACTCGTTCCTCGAGGTCGGTGCCCGCGCGGTGAAAAAAGTCCCGCTGCTGCGCGGCAAGACCGTGTGCAACGTGTTCTTCGAGAACTCCACGCGCACCCGCACCACCTTCGAACTGGCCGCCCAGCGGCTGTCGGCCGATGTCATCAGCCTGAATGTGTCGACCTCATCGACCAGCAAGGGCGAGACGCTGTTCGACACCTTGCGCAACCTCGAAGCGATGGCCGCCGACATGTTCGTCGTGCGCCACTCCGACTCGGGCGCCGCGCACTTCATCGCCGAGCACGTGTGCCCGGAGGTGGCGGTGATCAACGGCGGTGACGGCCGCCACGCCCACCCGACCCAGGGCATGCTCGACATGCTCACCATCCGCCGCCACAAAGGCAGCTTCGAGAACCTCTCGGTGGCCATCGTCGGCGACATCCTGCACTCGCGCGTGGCGCGCTCCGACATGCTCGCGCTCAAGGCCCTGGGCTGCCCGGACATCCGCGTGATCGGCCCGAAAACCCTGATTCCCGTGGGCATCGAACAGTATGGCGTGAAGGTCTACACCGACCTTAGCGAAGGCCTGAAGGACGTCGATGTGGTGATCATGCTGCGCCTGCAGCGCGAACGCATGGCCGGTGGCCTGCTGCCCAGCGAGGGCGAGTTCTACCGCCTGTTCGGTCTGACCACGGCGCGTCTGGCCGGCGCCAAGCCCGATGCCATCGTCATGCACCCCGGCCCGATCAACCGTGGCGTGGAAATCGAGTCGGCGGTGGCCGACGGCAGTCACTCGGTGATTCTCAACCAGGTCACCTACGGCATCGCCGTGCGCATGGCGGTGCTGTCCATGGCCATGAGCGGGCAGAATACGCAACGTCAACTCGACCAGGAGAACGCCCTGTGAGCATCAGTATTCTCGGCGCCCGGGTCATCGATCCGCACAGTGGTTTGGACCAGGTCAGCGACCTGCACATCGAACAGGGCCGGCTCGTCGCCATCGGCGCCGCGCCGGCCGGCTTCACTGCCCAGCGCAGCATCGAGGCCAGCGGCCTGGTGGCCGCGCCTGGCCTGGTCGACCTCAGCGTCGCCCTGCGCGAGCCGGGTTACAGCCGCAAAGGCACCATCGCCAGCGAAACCCGCGCTGCCGTTGCCGGTGGCGTGACCAGCCTGTGCTGCCCGCCGCAGACGCGCCCGGTGCTCGACACCTCGGCGGTGGCCGAGCTGATCCTCGACCGCGCCCGCGATGCCGGCAACGCCAAGGTCTACCCGGTCGGCGCGCTGACCCGTGGCCTGGAAGGCGAGCAACTGGCTGAGCTGATCGCCCTGCGCGACACCGGCTGCGTGGCGTTCGGCAATGGTCTGAAGGAAATCGCCAACAACCGTACCCTGGCCCGCGCCCTGGACTACGCAGCGACCTTCGACCTGACCGTGGTGATTCATTCCCAGGACCGTGACCTGGCCCAAGGCGGCCTCGCCCACGAAGGCGCGATGGCCAGTTTCCTCGGCCTGCCGGGCATTCCGGAAACCGCCGAAACCGTGGCCCTGGCGCGCAACCTGCTGCTGGTCGAGCAAACCGGCGTGCGCGCCCACTTCAGCCAGATCACCAGCGCCCGTGGTGCCCAGTTGATCGCTCAGGCCCAGGCCCGTGGCCTGCCGGTGACCGCCGATGTGGCGCTGTACCAGCTGATTCTTACCGATGAAGCGCTGCGCGATTTCTCCAGCCTCTACCACGTACAGCCGCCGCTGCGCACCGCGGCCGACCGCGACGGCTTGCGTGAAGCGGTGAAGTCCGGCGTGATCCAGGCCATCTCCAGCCATCACCAGCCCCACGAGCGCGACGCCAAGCTGGCCCCGTTCGGCGCCACCGAGCCTGGCATCAGCAGCGTCGAGCTGTTGCTGCCGCTGGCCATGACCCTGGTACAGGACGGTCTGCTCGACCTGCCCACCCTGCTCGCCCGCCTGACCTGCGGCCCAGCCCAGGCCCTGCGCCTGCCAGCCGGCACGCTGAACGTCGGCGCCGCCGCCGATCTGGTACTGCTCGACCCGCAAGCCTCTACTGTGGCGGGCGAGCAGTGGTTCTCGCGCGGGTCCAACTGCCCGTTCGTCGGGCATTGCCTGCCGGGGGCAGTGCGCTACACCCTGGTCGATGGGCAGGTTCGGCACGGCGAGTGATGGGAGTCCGAGGGGCTGTCATGCAGCCCCTCGCTTCGACTGCGCTCAGGTCTGCTCCACTTGTTTTTCAAGCCGTGTGCGCCTGAGGGGCCAAGCACCGAGGCTGCCCAAGCCTATGCTGCGTCAGCCCTCACATCTCTGGCTCACCTGCCGCTTGCCACTTACCGCTCGCCGCTCGCTGCTTGAATTCTTTGCCCCCACCCCCATATCAGTTTCCATCAGGCATTTTCGCCCTCGCTGCATGGAGACGTTCCCTTGACTACCATCGTTTCAGTCCGCCGCCAAGGCAAAGTCGTCATGGCGGGCGACGGCCAGGTTTCCCTCGGCAACACCGTGATGAAAGGCAATGCGAAAAAGGTCCGTCGCCTGTATCACGGCCAGGTCATTGCTGGCTTCGCGGGCGCTACCGCTGATGCCTTCACCTTGTTCGAGCGTTTCGAAGGGCAGTTGGAAAAGCACCAGGGTCATCTGGTGCGCGCTGCCGTGGAGCTTGCCAAGGAGTGGCGCACCGACCGCTCCCTGAGCCGTCTGGAAGCCATGCTGGCGGTCGCCAACAAGGACGCCTCGCTGATCATCACCGGCAACGGCGATGTGGTCGAACCTGAGGATGGCCTGATCGCCATGGGTTCGGGCGGCGCCTTCGCCCAGGCCGCTGCCCGCGCGCTGCTGAACAAGACCGACCTGTCGGCCCGGGAAATCGCCGAAACCGCACTGAACATCGCCGGTGACATCTGCGTGTTCACCAACCACAACCTGACCATCGAGGAGCAGGACCTGGCCGAGTGATCAGCTGTTCTGGCGCCCAGCCCCGGCGGCTGGGCTTTTCCACGCTGAAACACCGTATTCCAGGACCACCATTGTTATGTCCATGACCCCCCGCGAGATCGTCCACGAACTCAACCGTCACATCATCGGCCAGGACGACGCCAAGCGCGCCGTCGCCATTGCCCTGCGCAACCGCTGGCGGCGCATGCAACTGCCAACCGAGCTGCGCGCCGAAGTGACGCCGAAGAACATCCTGATGATCGGCCCCACCGGCGTCGGCAAGACCGAAATCGCCCGCCGTCTGGCCAAGCTGGCCAACGCGCCGTTCATCAAGGTCGAAGCGACCAAGTTCACTGAAGTCGGCTATGTTGGCCGAGATGTCGAGTCGATCATCCGCGATCTGGCCGATGCCTCGCTGAAGATGCTGCGTGAACAGGAAATCGTCCGTGTGCGCCACCGCGCCGAAGACGCCGCCGAAGACCGCATCCTCGACGCCCTGCTGCCCCAGGCCCGGCCCAGCAGCTTCAGCGAAGAGGCTGCGCCGTCGAGCAGCGATTCCAACACCCGCCAGCTGTTCCGCAAGCGCCTGCGCCAGGGTGAGCTGGACGACAAGGAAATCGAGATCGAAGTGGCCGAGTCGGCAGGCGTGGAAATCGCCGCGCCACCGGGCATGGAAGAAATGACCAACCAGCTGCAAAGCCTGTTCGCCAACATGGGCAAGGGCAAGCGCAAGTCGCGCAAGCTGAAGGTCAAGGAAGCCCTGAAAATGGTTCGTGATGAAGAAGCGAGCCGCCTGGTCAACGAGGAAGAACTCAAGGCCAAGGCCCTGGAAGCGGTCGAGCAGCATGGCATCGTGTTCATCGACGAAATCGACAAGGTCGCCAAGCGCGGCAACGTCGGCGGCGCCGATGTCTCCCGCGAAGGCGTGCAGCGCGACCTGCTGCCGCTGATCGAAGGCTGCACCGTCAACACCAAGCTGGGCATGGTCAAGACCGACCACATCCTGTTCATCGCTTCGGGCGCCTTCCACCTGAGCAAGCCGAGCGACCTGGTGCCCGAGCTGCAAGGCCGTCTGCCGATCCGTGTGGAACTCAAGGCCCTCACCCCCGAGGACTTCGAGCGCATCCTCAAAGAGCCGCACGCCTCGCTCACCGAGCAGTACCGCGAGTTGCTCAAGACCGAAGGGCTCAACATCGAGTTCGTCGACGAAGGCATCAAGCGTCTGGCCGAGATTGCCTATCAAGTCAACGAAAAGACCGAAAACATCGGTGCCCGCCGCCTGCACACCCTGCTCGAGCGGTTGCTCGAAGAGGTGTCGTTCGACGCCGGTGACCTGGCCAGCGCGCACACCGATGCACCGGTGCGCATCGACGCCGAATACGTCAACGGTCACCTCGGCGAGCTGGCGCAGAACGAAGACCTGTCGCGCTACATCCTGTAACGCCAGCACTGTCAACGAGGGCCGCGAATGCGGCCCTCGTCGTTTCCGGCGCATGGCCGGTCGCAGCCGCGCTTGAATCTCTGGGCGCGAAGCTCGAAGCTTGGCGCATCCGCCTTCAAGAGACACCCGCCATGCCCCGCCTGCCCACCGCCATCAACCTGCACAAAGCCTCGAAAACCCTGGCACTGACCTACGCCCCCGGTGAGGTCTACCATCTGCCGGCAGAGTTTCTGCGCGTGCATTCGCCTTCCGCCGAAGTGCAAGGCCATGGCAACCCGATTCTGCAGGTCGGCAAGATCAACGTCGGTCTCGCGGGCCTTGAGCCGGCCGGCCACTATGCGTTGAAACTGATTTTCGACGACGGCCACGACAGCGGCCTGTTCACCTGGGAATACCTCGAGCAACTGTGCCTGCGCCAGCAAGCGTTGTGGGAGGACTACCTGGAGGCGCTGCGCCTGGCCGGCAAGAGCCGTGACCCGCAGGAGTCGGTGGTCAAGCTGATGCTCTGACGCTGCGTCCGGGCAAACCGCGGTCGATCTGCTTGACTGGTTGATTGACCCTGGGCGCCGCGCTGCTCGCCGGCGCTGCGCCGGCCAGGATGGCCGCCGCTACTCGTCCCAAGACAACGGAGCGTCGTCGATGAGTGACCGCAAGCAACCGCCGCCTGGACGATCCCTGTCAGGCATGACGCCGATTCTCGGCCTCGCCGGCAAGGACATCCTCAGCACCGTACGCACGCTATTGCGCCAGCCCCTGCGCCAACCTTCACACAGCCTCAGGCATGCCGCGCAGCTCGGCCAGGCACTCAAGGAGGTGGTCACAGGCCGCTCGCCCTTGCAGCCGGACAGCGACGACCGTCGCTTCACCGACCTCACCTGGCACGACAACCCGCTGTACCAGCGTTCCTTGCAGGCCTATCTGGCCTGGCGCAACGAGCTGCAGGCCTGGATAGCTGGCAGCGACCTGCCGGCTGAGGACATCAGCCGTGGTCAGTTTCTCATCGAGCAACTGACCCAAGCCCTGGCACCGAGCAACAGCCCGGCCAACCCGGCAGCACTCAAGCGTGCCTTCGAGACCGGCGGCAGAAGCCTGCTCGACGGCCTGGCCAACCTGGCTCGGGACCTCAGCGAGAACGGCGGCATGCCCCGCCAGGTCGACCCGAGCGCCTTCACGGTGGGCGAGGATGTCGCCGCCAGCGAGGGTGCAGTGGTGTTTCGCAACGAGGTGCTGGAGCTGATCCAGTACCGCCCGCTGACCGAGCAGGTGCACGGTCGGCCACTGCTGGTGGTGCCGCCGCAGATCAACAAGTTTTACGTGTTCGATCTCTGCCCCAAGAAAAGCGTGCTGCGCTTTTGCCTGCAAGCGCAGCAGCAAACCTTCACCCTCAGTTGGCGCAACCCTACCAAGGCGCAACGGCAATGGGGCCTGTCGACCTACCTCGAGGCGCTCAAACAGGCGGTGGATGCGGTGCTGGCGATTACCGGCAGCGCAGACCTCAACATGCTCGGCGCCTGCTCGGGCGGCATCACTTGTGCGGCGCTGGTCGGCCACTACGCCGCGTTGCAGCAGCCCAAGGTGCACTCTCTGACCTTGCTGGTCAGCGTGCTCGACGCCACCCTGGACAATCAACTGGCGCTGTTCATCGACGACCACACCTTGCAGGCGGCCAAGCGCCATTCGTATCAGGCCGGCGTGCTGGAGGGCCGCGACATTGCCAAGGTCTTCGCCTGGATGCGCCCGAACGACCTGATCTGGAATTACTGGGTCAACAACTACCTGCTCGGCAATGCGCCGCCAGCCTTCGACATCCTGTTCTGGAACAACGACACCACGCGCCTGCCGGCTGCGCTGCATGGCGACCTGATCGACCTGTTCCAGCACAATCCGCTGACCCGACCCGGCGCGCTGGAGGTGTGCGGCACGCCGGTCGATCTGCGCCAGGTGCGCTGCGATGTCTACAGCGTCGCCGGCAGCGCCGACCACATCACCCCTTGGCCTGCGTGCTACCGCTCGGCGCATCTGTTCGGCGGGCAGGTGCAGTTCGTGCTGTCCAACAGCGGCCACATCCAGAGCATCCTCAACCCGCCGGGCAATCCCAAGGCACGTTTCCAGACCAGCACCGAGCAGCATGACGACCCGGCGAACTGGCGCGAGCACGCTGGCATGCACGCCGACTCCTGGTGGCTGCACTGGCAACGCTGGCTGGCCGAGCGGGCCGGCGCGCTGAAGCATGCGCCGACGTTGCTCGGCAGCCAGGACCACCCCGCTAGCGAGCCAGCACCTGGCCGCTATGTTCATCAACGTTGAGCCAACGCAGCGCCGCACCTGCTGGTGCCAGGACAACTGATCCACTCATCCGGGAGAGCCCATGTCGCAGCCTTATCGGTCGAAAACCCTGCAGTTGGGTCAGCAGTCGATCCACACCCTGGTGCGTCCCGGCCAGGGGCACCTGACGCCGCTGTTGATCTGCAACGGCATCGGCGCCAATCTGGAATTGCTGCTGCCCTTCATCGAGGCGCTGGAACCTGAGGTGGAAGTGATCGCCTTCGATGTGCCCGGAGTGGGCGGCTCATCGACGCCGCTCACGCCCTACCGGTTCAGCGGTCTGGCGAGGCTGGTGGCACGCCTGCTCGATGCCCTCGGCTACGAGCAGGTGCATGCACTGGGCGTGTCGTGGGGCGGCGCACTGGCCCAGCAGTTCGCCCACGACTTCCCCACGCGCTGCCGCAAGCTGATCCTCGCCGCCACCGCTGCGGGCGGGCCGATGCTGCCGGGTACGCCGAAGGTGCTGTGGGCGATGGCCAGTCGCCGCCGCTACAACGACCCCGACTACGTGATGCGCGTCGCGCCGCAGGTGTACGGTGGTTCGTTCCGCCAGCACCCGGAACAGGCGCTGGCGTTCGCCGCCAAGGCGCGCTCGGGCAGCAAGGTGGGCTACTACTGGCAGTTGTTCGCAGGGCTGGGCTGGACCAGCCTGCACTGGTTGCACCGGCTGCGCCAGCCGACCCTGGTGCTGGCAGGCGACGATGATCCGCTGATTCCGCTGCTGAACATGCGCCTGCTGGCCTGGCGTATCCCCCATACCGAGCTGCAGATCATCGACGATGGGCACCTGTTTCTGATTACCCGCGCCGAGACGGTGGCGCCGAGGGTGATGGCGTTTCTGCGCGAGGAGCGCCAGCCGGCGGTAATCCACCCTCGGCCGGCAGGCGCCTGAAGCGCTGGCCAGTCAGGCCAGTGCCTTGTCCAGCGCACGCTCGATCTCGCCCTCGATGGTGCCGCTCATCATCGACAGCATCATGCCCAGCTTGAGCTCGACGCGGATCAGTTCATCACCGATGTGTACGCTGCCCTTGGCACCGCTGCGGGCGATGTCGACCCGGTCACCGTCCCAGCTCGCTTCCAGGTCGTACTTCTGGCTGAGCTTGTCGACCAGGGCCTGGGCCTTGGCGCGGGCCGCTTCACGGCCGAGGTTGTGTTTGCGTTCAACGCTGATCTGGGTCATGCAACCGATCCTGACGATAAGACATGCTGGGCATTATGCCCGCCCCTGCCAGACGGCACACCCCGCCAAGACAAATCCGCCGGTTCACTCCAGGGGCTGTTCCCGTTTCATCACAACCGCGCCGAGGCCTGTTTTTTCGTCGTTTCGAGCTCAAGACTTGAACGCCTCATACGAAAAAACAGGCACGGCCCTTCGGGTTACGCGCCAAATCGCGCCACCCCGCGTTGAAGGACTTGAAAAGGGAATGACCCTTTCCTGCGTCCTTCGCCTCGGCTGGCACGATTTGGCGCTGTAACGCGGTTTGTGCTGAAACGGGAACAGCCCCTAGAATGGCGATAATTTTTCCCCGGTGAAGCGATATGAACGACCAGCGCAAAGGCGACCACGCCGAACCCACCACCCATTTCGGCTACAGCGACGTTCCAGAGAGCCAGAAGGCCAGGAAGGTCGCCGAGGTCTTCCACTCCGTCGCCGCCAAGTACGACCTGATGAACGACGTGCTGTCCGGTGGCATGCACCGGCTGTGGAAGCGCTTCACCATCGAACTGTCCGGGGTGCGCAGCGGCAACCGCGTGCTGGATATCGCCGGCGGCACTGGCGATCTGGCGGCCAAGTTCTCGCGTCTGGTCGGCCCGACCGGCCAGGTGGTGCTGGCCGACATCAACGAATCGATGCTCAAGGTCGGGCGTGACCGTCTGCTCGACCGCGGCGTGTCCGGCAATATCGAGTTCGTCCAGGCCGACGCAGAAAAACTGCCCTTCCCGGACAACCACTTCGACTGCGTGACCATCGCCTTCGGCCTGCGCAACGTCACCCACAAGGATGCCGCCATCAGCTCCATGCTGCGCGTGCTCAAGCCCGGCGGGCGTCTGCTGGTGCTGGAGTTCTCCAAGCCGACCAACAAGCTGATGTCCAAGGCCTACGATGCCTATTCGTTCGCCTTCATGCCGCTGGCCGGCAAGCTGATCACCAACGACTCGGAAAGCTACCGCTACCTGGCCGAGTCGATCCGCATGCACCCCGACCAGGAAACCCTCAAGAGCATGATGGTCGAGGCCGGTTTCGACCGCGTCACCTACCACAACATGACCAGCGGCATCGTCGCCGTGCACCGGGGGATCAAACCCTGATGCTGCTGGCCGGGGTGCTCGCCAGCCTCGAGCATGGCCTGAACCGGGTGCTGCGCATGGACAGCACGGCCTTGCCGCGCCTGGCCGCGCTGGAAGGCAAGGTGATCGCCATCGACTGCGTGCAACCGGCACTGCGGGTGTACATCCTGCCCGACGAAGACGGCCTGATGCTCGCTGGCCACTGGGAAGGCGATGTGCACTGCACTCTGCGCGCCCCGGCCAGCCACCTGGCACGCCTGGCCCTGGCCCGCGACAAGACCGCCGTGCTGCATGCCCCCCAGGTGCAGTTGCACGGCGACAGCGCCGCCCTGCTCGACCTGGTCGGGGTTCTGCAGAATCTGGAGCTTGACTGGGAATACGAGCTGTCGCGCTGGCTCGGCCCGGTCGCCACCTCGCTGCTGGCCGGCCACCTGCGCCAGCGTGCAGGCTGGACCCGCGAGGGCCTGGCGCGCTTCAGCCAGAACCTGTCCGAGTACCTGGCCGAAGAGTCGCGCACCCTGGTGGGCAAGCGTGAAGCTGAAGCGGCGTTCAGCGAGCTCGATGCGCTGAAGGTCGATATCGAACGTCTCGAGGCGCGCATTCGTCGCCTTTCCCAGTCCCTTGATGCCAGCGATAACGCATGAAGCTGCTTGCCGTCCGCCGTCTGTTCCGTATTCAGCGAGTGGTGATCCGCTACCGTCTCGATGACCTGCTGTTCGCCATGCCGCTGCCCTGGTGGCTGATGAGCCTGCGCCTGCTGATGCCCTGGCGCTGGCTGCCGCGCAAGGCCCAGGAAGCTTCACGCGGGGCGCGCCTGCGCATGGCCCTGCAGGACCTCGGGCCGATCTTCATCAAGTTCGGCCAGCTGTTGTCGACCCGCCGCGATCTGCTGCCAGCCGATGTCGCCGACGAACTGATGCTGCTGCAGGATCGCGTGCCACCGTTCGACCCGAAACGCGCGGTCGAGCTGATCGAGGCGCAATTGGGGGCCAAGGTCAGCGAAGTGTTCAGCCGTTTCGACGTCGAGCCGCTGGCTTCGGCTTCGGTGGCCCAGGTGCATGCCGCCAAGCTCAAGAGCGGTGAAGAAGTGGTGGTCAAGGTGGTGCGACCGGGTTTGAAGCCGGTCATCGCCCAGGACCTGGCCTGGCTGTTCCTGATCGCCAAGGCCGCCGAGCGGCTGTCGGCCGATGCCCGGCGCCTGCACCCGGTCGAGGTGGTCGGCGACTACGAAAAGACCATCTACGACGAACTCGACCTGCTCCGCGAGGCCGCCAACTCCAGCCAGTTGCGGCGCAACTTCGAAGGTTCGGAGCTGATGTACGTGCCGCAAGTGTACTGGGACTACTGCCGGCCCAAGGTACTGGTGATGGAGCGCATCTACGGCGTGCCGGTCACCGACATGGCGACCCTGGCCGACATGCGCACCGACATGAAGCTGCTCGCCGAACGCGGCGTGGAAGTGTTCTTCACCCAGGTGTTCCGTGACAGCTTCTTCCACGCCGACATGCACCCCGGCAACATCTTCGTCAGCACGGTCAACCCGTGGAGCCCGAAGTACATCGCCATCGACTGCGGTATCGTCGGTAGCCTCACCGACGAAGACCAGGATTATCTCGCACGCAACCTGATCGCCTTCTTCAAGCGCGACTACCGCCGCGTGGCGCAGTTGCACATCGATTCGGGCTGGGTGCCGGCGCATACCAAGGTCAACGAATTTGAAGCGGCGATCCGCACCGTGTGCGAGCCCATTTTCGAGAAGCCGCTCAAGGACATCTCCTTCGGCCAGGTGCTGATGCGCCTGTTCCAGACCGCGCGGCGCTTCAACATGGAAGTGCAGCCGCAACTGGTGCTGCTGCAAAAGACCCTGCTCAACATCGAAGGCCTGGGACGCCAGCTGTACCCGGACCTCGACCTGTGGAGCACCGCCAAGCCCTACCTGGAGCGCTGGATGCGCGAGCGCATGAGCCCCAAGGCGGTGCTGAGCAACATTCACAGCCAGGTCGAGCAACTGCCGCACCTGGCCGACATGACCCGCGACCTGCTCGAACGCCTGTCACAGCCGCACCTGGACGACCCACGCCTGCCGCGTCAGCGCCAGGACGACCACTGGGCGCTGCGCCTGCTCGGGGCTGGCCTGCTCGGTGGCGGCGCCACGCTGGCCGCCGGCGCTGCCAGCCTGACCGCGCCGGCCGTGTGGCCGGCTTACCTGATGCTGGCCGCAGGGCTGTACCTGATCGTGCGTCGATAGCCACACCCGGCGACGGCTGGCACACTAGCGCACCTGGTTCGGCACTGACGCGGGCCTGGTTCTGGAGCGAAACATGAAAGACTGGCTGGATGAGATCAACTGGAACAGCGATGGCCTGGTACCGGCCATCGCCCAGGATCACAAGACGGGCCGCGTGCTGATGATGGCCTGGATGAACCGTGAGGCCCTGGCGCTGACTGCCGCCGAGCAGCGTGCCATCTACTGGTCGCGTTCCCGTGGCAAGCTGTGGCGCAAGGGCGAGGAATCCGGGCATGTGCAGAAGCTGCATGAAATGCGCCTGGACTGCGACGCCGACGTGATCATCCTGATGGTCGAGCAGCTCGGCGACATCGCCTGTCACACCGGCCGACACAGCTGTTTCTACCGGGTGCATGAAGAGGGCCAGTGGCGTACCGTCGACCCGGTCATCAAAGACCCGAACGCCATCTACAGCGCAGGACACTGACATGAGCGACACCCTCACCCGCCTGGCCGAAGTGCTCGAAGCGCGCAAGCATGCTGCCCCCGACAGCTCGTACGTGGCCAGCCTGCACCACAAGGGCCTGAACAAGATTCTGGAAAAGCTTGGCGAAGAATCGGTGGAAACCATCATCGCCGCCAAGGACGCCGCGCTCAGCCACGACTGCAGCGACGTCATCTACGAAACCGCCGACCTGTGGTTCCACAGCCTGGTGATGCTCAGCGCCCTGGGCCAACACCCGCAGGCGGTGCTCGACGAACTGGAGCGGCGTTTCGGCCTGTCTGGCCACGATGAAAAGGCCGCGCGGCAACCGTCGGCCTGAGCGCTGGCGGCCAGGTCGCACTGAATGGCACGGCGCGCACTGCGTGCCGTGAGTCGTTGAACAATCGATACGCCTGTCTCTGGAGTACGCAATGGGTATTTTTGACTGGAAACACTGGATCGTCCTCCTGGTGGTGGTAGTGCTGGTATTCGGCACCAAGAAACTGAAGAACCTCGGCAGCGATCTGGGTGAATCGATCAAGGGCTTTCGCAAGGCCATGAGCGACGAAGAAACCAAGCCGGCCGAGCCGACCACACCACCGCCTGCCCCTCCCGTGCAGCCGGTACAGACCGCCCAGCCCGTGCCCCCAGCCCAGCCGCAGGCACCGCTCACCCCGGGCCATACCCTCGAGGGCCAGGCCACGCCGGTCCAAGAGCCGCAGCGGAAAGACTGACCCATGTTCGGCATCAGCTTCGGCGAACTTCTACTGGTGGGCCTGGTGGCCCTGCTGGTGCTCGGCCCCGAGCGCCTGCCGGGCGCTGCGCGCACCGCAGGGCTCTGGGTCGGCCGGCTCAAGCGCAGCTTCAACAGCATCAAGATGGAAGTGGAACGGGAAATCGGCGCTGACGAAATCCGTCGGCAGCTGCACAACGAGCACATCCTCTCGATGGAAGAAGAAGCCCGGCGCCTGCTCGATCCCAAGGTCCAGGCATCCACCGCGCCGGCGCCGGCCGATGCGCCACCTGCGGTGCCTGCCGATGCCCACCCAGCGCCTGCCGAACCGCCAGTAGCAGTGGCTGATCCCAGCGCCGCCACCCCTGCGACCACCCCAGAACCGCCACAGCCGCCGCGAGCCCCATGAGCGAACTTCCCGACCACGACCAGCCCATGCCGCTGGTGTCGCACCTGACCGAACTGCGCACGCGCCTGCTTCGCTGCGTCGCGGTGATCTTCGCCATCTTCATTGGCCTGTTCTCGTTCGCCCAGCAGATCTACACCCTGGTCTCGGCCCCGCTGCGCGACCATCTGCCGGCCAACGCGACGATGATCGCCACCGACGTCGCTTCGCCGTTCCTCACCCCGTTCAAGCTGACCATGATCGTCTCGCTGTTCCTGGCGATGCCGTTCATTCTGCAGCAGGTCTGGGGTTTCATCGCACCGGGGCTGTACCGCCATGAAAAACGCGTGGCCATTCCGCTGCTGGTGTCGAGCATCGTGCTGTTCTACGCCGGCATGGCCTTCGCCTACTTCCTGGTGTTCCCGCTGATCTTCGGCTTCTTCGCCGCCGCCACACCCGAAGGCGTATCGATGATGACCGACATCGCCAATTACCTCGATTTCGTCATGACGCTGTTCTTCGCCTTCGGCGTGGCCTTCGAGATTCCGGTGGCCGTGGTGCTGCTGGTGTGGATCGGTATCGTCGATGTGAAGTACCTGAAGAAGATCCGCCCCTATGTGATCATCGGCTGCTTCGTGGTCGGCATGGTGCTGACCCCGCCGGACATCTTCTCGCAGACCCTGCTCGCGGTGCCGATGTGGTTGCTGTTCGAAGTCGGTGTGCTGTTCGGCAGCCTGATCCGCAAGCGCCGCCATGACGAAGAAGTCGCCGACGACGCGCCCAACCCGCCGCCAGCCTCGCAACCATGAACCTGTTGTTGCTCGAAGAGGCCGACTTCGTTGCGCACGACCGCGTAGTGCTGAGCGACCGGCGCCTGACCCACATGCAGGAGATTCACCGCGCCGAAGTCGGTGACAACCTGCGCGTGGGGTGCATTGGCGGGCTGATGGGCAGCGCCACCGTGTTGCGCCTGCAAGCAGGCGAGGCCGAGCTGCAGGTGCGTTTCGAACACGCGCCACCGGCCAAGCTGCCGCTGACCTTGGTGCTGGCCGTGCCTCGGCCAAAAATGCTCCGCCGGCTATTCCAGACCGTCGCCACCCTTGGCGTGCCGCGGCTGATCCTGCTCAACAGTTACAAGGTGGAAAAAAGCTTCTGGCAGACGCCCTTCCTGCAGCCGGCGAGCATCCGCGAGAACCTCATCCTGGGCCTTGAGCAGGCGCGTGACACGGTGCTGCCCGAGGTAGTCATCGAGAAACGCTTCAAGCCCTTCGTCGAAGACCGCCTGCCGAGCATCGCCGCCGGCACCCTCGGCCTGGTCGGCCATCCCGGTCCCTACCCGGCCTGCCCACGTGGGGTGAGCGAAGCGGTGACCTTGGCGATTGGCCCGGAAGGCGGCTGGATTCCCTATGAAGTCGAGCTGCTGGGCAAAGCCGGACTCAATCCAGTGCAGCTGGGTGATCGCATTCTACGGGTCGAAACAGCTGTGACGGCGTTGCTCTCACGCATTTTCTGAACGACCGTTCAGCACCCGGTCATAAAGTTTACCTCCCTAACGCCGATGACCTCGTCAGTAGCAAGGACAGGCGGCCATCACCAGGGAGGTACCGACCATGAACCGCGGTTTCAGTCATTTTCTCAGCAATATCAGCGTCAATTTCAAGCTGGGTCTGGGCTTCGGCCTGGTCCTGCTGCTGACGCTGGCCATCACCCTCACTGGCTGGAGCGGGCTGACCAGCGTAATCGAGCGCGGTGACAAGCTGGGCAATCTGTCGCAGATTCTGCAGCTGACCCAGGACCTGCGCATCGCCCGCCAGCAATACCAGCGCAAGAACAACGAAGACGCCATCACCCAGATGGACAAGACCCTCGACGAACTGGAGCGCCAGTTGCAGTCGGTGGCTGAGCGGCTGGCGGTGCCCGGCGATCTGCAACGGGTCGAGCAGCAGCACGAAGCCGTGCGCCAGTACCGACTCGCCTTCACCCAGCTCAAGGACGCCGCGCAGCAGCGTGACAGCAGCCGCAAACGCCTGGGCGACAGCGCCGATCAGGCCGCCGATTTGCTCGCCAGCCTCGAACAACGCCTGCAGCAAAGCGGCAGCATCAGCCAGTACGCCAGCGCCGTCATGGCCGGTCAGGAGCTGCAACGGGCGCGTTTCGAAGTGCGCGGCTACACCTACAGCGGTGAAGCCGAGCGGCAACAGACCGCGCTGGCGGCCATCGACAAGGCGATCAGCGAACTCACCGCAGCCACCGCGCAGTTGCCGGCAGAATACGCTACCGCCCTGCAAGCGGCTCGCCAGGCGTTGAACGGCTACCGCGATGCGGTGAATCAGGTCGCCGCTGCGCAAACGACCAGTGACAGCGCCTTGCAGCACATGGCCGAGCAAGGCCAGGTGATGTTCGAGAACAGCAAGGTGCTCACCACCACCCAGACCGAAGCCCGCGACCGTGACGCGCGCCAGGCGCAGATCATGCTGGCCAGCGCCACCCTGGTGGCGATACTGCTGGGCATCGTCGCCGCCTGGGCCATCACCCGGCAGATCATCGTGCCCCTGCGCCAGACCCTCGAAGCGGCCGAGCGGGTGGCCAATGGCGACCTCAGCCAGACCTTGCAGGTCGATCGCCGCGATGAGCTTGGGCAGTTGCAGGCCAGCATGCAGCACATGACCCAGGGTTTGCGGCAGTTGATCGGTGGCATCGGCGACGGCGTCACGCAGATCGCCAGCGCCGCCGAGGAACTGTCGGCGGTGACTGGGCAAACCAGCGCCGGGGTCAACAGCCAGAAGGTCGAGACCGATCAGGTGGCCACCGCCATGAATGAAATGGCCGCCACCGTGCAGGAAGTAGCACGCAACGCCGAGCAGGCATCCGAGGCGGCGCTGATGGCCGATCAGCAGGCGCGGCAAGGCGATCAGGTGGTCGGCGAAGCCATCGCGCAGATCGAGCGTCTGGCCAGCGAAGTGCTCAATTCCAGCGAAGCGATGAACGAACTCAAGAGCGAGAGCGAGAAAATCGGCAGCGTGCTGGATGTCATCAAGTCTGTCGCCCAGCAGACCAACCTGCTGGCGCTCAACGCCGCCATCGAAGCGGCCCGCGCCGGCGAGGCCGGGCGAGGCTTTGCCGTGGTCGCCGATGAAGTGCGCAGCCTGGCCCAGCGCACCCAGCAGTCCACCGAAGAGATCGAAGAGCTGATCGCCAGCCTGCAGCATGGCACGCAGCGCGTGGCGGGAGTGATGGACGCCAGCCGCAATCTGACCGACAGCAGCGTCGAGCTGACCCGGCGTGCCGGCGGCTCGCTGGAGACCATCACCCGCACCGTGTCGTCAATCCAGGCCATGAACCAGCAGATCGCCACCGCGGCAGAACAGCAGAGCGCGGTGGCCGAAGAGATCAACCGCAGCGTGATGAACGTGCGCGACATCTCTGACCAGACCGCCGCGGCCAGCGAGCAGACGGCCAGCTCAAGTGTAGAACTGGCGCGCCTGGGCTCGCACTTGCAGGGATTGGTGGCACGCTTCCGGCTGTAAGCCACCGACCGGGCTGCGCGGGCAGCCCGGTGGTGCTTAAGCCGTCACAGCACCTGACGCAGGAACGCTTGGGCCCGAGGGTCGTTCGGCGCGCTGAAGAACGCGGTGGGCGCTGCGTCTTCGAGCAGCTTGCCGTGGTCGAAGAACAGCACGCGGTCGGCCACTTCGCGGGCAAAGCCCATTTCGTGGGTGACGCAGACCATGGTCATGCCTTCGAGGGCCAGGGTCTTCATCACATCCAGCACCTCGCCGACCATTTCCGGGTCGAGCGCCGAGGTCGGTTCATCGAACAGCATCACCTTCGGTTCCATCGCCAGGGCGCGGGCGATGGCGACCCGTTGCTGTTGACCGCCCGAGAGCCGCGACGGGTATTCGTTGGCTTTCTCGCTGATACCGACTTTCTTCAACAGCGCCTGGGCCTTGGCTTCACGCTCGGCCTTGCCGCGCTTGCGCACGACCTTCTGCGCCAGGCACAGGTTTTCCAGCACGGTCATGTGCGGAAACAGGTTGAAGTGCTGGAACACCATGCCGACTTCGCGGCGGTAGGCGTTGATGTCGGTTTTCGGATCATCCAGCGCCAGGCCGTTGATCGAGACGTGCCCGGCGTCGAAGTTCTCCAGGCCGTTGAGGCAGCGCAGGAAGGTCGATTTGCCCGAGCCCGACGGCCCCAGCACCACCACCACTTCGCCTTTGCTCACCTGGGTGGTGACGTTGTCCACCGCACGCACCACCTGGCCGCGGGTGTCGAACACTTTCAGCAGGTCACGGACTTCAATCACTTTGCGCAAGCCTCCGCTCGAGCCGGCTGGCCAAGTGCGACAGCGGCAGGTTGATCAGCAGGTACAGGCCGGCCACGCAGAACCAGATCTCGAAGGTCGAGAACGATGTGGTGATGGCTTCGCGACCGCTCTTGGTCAGCTCGGTGATGGCGATTACCGACACCAGCGAGGTGTCCTTGACCAGGCTGATGAACTGCCCGGCCAAGGGCGGCAGCACGCGCTTGAACGCCTGCGGCAGAATCACATGGCGCATCGACTGGCTGGCATTGAGGCCCAGCGAACGCGCCGCCTCGTTCTGCCCCTTGGCAATCGACTGCACACCCGCGCGGACGATCTCCGCCACGTAGGCCCCGGTGAACAGCGCCAGCGCCGCGACCCCGGCGAACTCACGGGAAAGGTTCAGCACCGTGCCGATGAAGAAGTAGAAGATGAAGATCTGCACCAGCAGCGGCGTACCGCGCACCAGCTCGACATACACCGTGGACAGGTCGCGCAGGGTCGGGTTGCTCGACAGGCGACACAATCCGGCGACCAGGCCAATCAGCAGCCCCGCCGCACCGGACACCACCGACAGCCACAACGTGGTCCACAGCCCCCAGGCCAATGGCCCGGCGGCCCAATGCCGGGTCACACCGATGGCATCGCCCTCTGCAACGTCATCGCCGCGGCTCAGTTGCAGACTGTCGGTATCGACCTTGAGCGTTTGCGCATCACCGCTTTCGCTGCTCAACGTTACCGTGGCCGTGCCGCCGGAGACGACGATCTCCTGCACCGAGCCGTAGTCGATGGCGCGTTGGGTTTCCTCGGCCTGATAGGCGAAATACTGCGGCACCCGATTCCAGCGCCACTCGTAGGCCATCATCGAGGTCGACAAATACAGGCTGATCGCCAGTCCCACCAGCACCAGCGCGGTCAGCGCGTGCCAGGGCCACTGGGCTTTCTTGTGCTTGATCACAGCGTGCTCCGCAAAGCGCATAGCCCCAAGCGGCAAGCTGCAAGCCTCAAGCGGCAAGAAGAGGCAGCGTATCAGCGCTCAGCATCCTCTTGCCGCTTGCAGCTCGCAGCTTGCCGCTCAAAGCTCGCAGCTATCTCTTATTCCATTTCCTTGAGCCAGTCTTTGTTCTTGAACCACTTATCGTGAATACGATCGTAGGTCCCGTCATGCTTGATCTGGTGCAGGAAGTTGTTGATGAAGTTGATGCTGTCGTAGTCGCCTTTCTTCAGACCGAAGGCCAGCGGCTCGAAGGTGAAGGGTTCGTCGAGGAACAGCAGCTTGCCAGCGCCGGCCTTCTCAACCGCCACGACGTTGTACGGAGCGTCGTAGACGAAGGCGTCGGCCTTGCCGTTGACCACATCCATGACCGCTTCCTGCTCGTTGTCATAGCCGTGGTACTTGGCCTTGCTGATCAGCTTCTTGGCGATCATCTCGCCGGTGGTGCCGAGCTTGGAGGTGATGCGGTACTTGTCGCTGTTGAGGTCTTTGTAGCTCTTGATCTCGCCTTGCAGCTCCTTGCGGATCAGCAGGGTCTGGCCAACGACGATGAACGGTTCGCTGAAGTTCAGGCGCAGGTTGCGTTCCTGGGTCAGGGTCATGCCGCTGCCGATCATGTCGAACTTGTCGGTGAGCAGGGCCGGGATGATGCCGTCGTAGGCGGTGGAAACGGTTTGCAGCTTGACGCCCATGGACTTGGCCATGGCCTTGAGGATATCGACCTCGAAGCCGATGATCTCGCCGCGCTTGTTGGTCATCTGGAACGGCATGTAGGTCGGGTCCATGCCCACCCGCAGCGTGCCGCGCTTGACCGCGTCATCGATGGCACCAGCCTGCGCGCAGGCCACCGCCGCGAGCGCAGTGACGCCCACCAGCAACCGCGAAAGGTATTTCTTCATCATCACCAAGTCCCCTAGCTGTAAAGGAGCGAATCTTATCGTTGGCTCGGCCCTAGGGGCTGTTGCCGTTTCAGCGCAAGCCGCTTTACTGCGCCAAATCGTGCCAGCCGAGGCGAAGGACGCAGGAAAGGGTCATTCCCTTTTCAAGTCCTTCAACGCTGGATGGCGCGATTTGGCGCGTAACCCGAAGGGCCGTGCCTGTTTTTTCGCACCTACCTCTCAAGCAGTGAGCGTGAGACGACGAAAAACAGGCGTCGGCGCGGTTGTGATGAAACGGCAACAGCCCCTAGATCGCCGGCGTGGCATTGCGGGAACGGATGCTAACGCATGGCGGCGCCAGCACCTAGCGCCGCTGGGGAGTTTACCGAGGCAGAAATGAATCGCGGGCGAATCGATCACTCGATTCACCCGCGAAAACTGTCGCAGAGCTGCGCAGGTCAGACGCCAACCAGACCTGCCGGCGCCAGCGGCTGTGGCTGCAACGGCAACAGCGGCGCGTGCGGATCGTTGCCGACCGAACGGCGCCAGGCCTCGATCCAGCCCTCGTGCTGCTCGGTCCAGACCCGCTCGTGCAGACGCGACAGCGCCACCGGGTCGCTCAGCAAGGCCAGGCGAGTCGCCAGGTCGATGCCTTCAGGGCCGACCTCCAGCGCCTTGGCGATACGCTCGCCACGCAACTGCTCGATGGCGCTCGACTGACCATGACGCGCCGTGCCCATGGCGCAGGCCAGGGCGTTCTGACGCGGATCGACCACGGCGCGGACGAAGCCATCGCGCAGGGCGTGCCAGCGGTTTTCGTGGGCGTACTGGTCGGTCGCCAGCAGTTCGTGCGGGGTGGCGTATTCCTCGGGAATGAGGAACAGCTTCTCGTCCTTGGCGCGCAGGCCCAGGCGCACGCGGCTGGAAATCACCGACACTGGAATCGACAGCACCAGCGAACCGACGATAGGCGCCAGCCACCACAGGAAGCTTGGGTTCAGCCACGCCACCAGTCCGGCCCAAGCAAAGCCCAGCAGAGTCTGCGGACCATGGCGGCGTACTGCCTCGCTCCAGGGCGTGGAGTCGTCGTCACGCTGCGGCGAGTTCCAGGTCGCTGCCCAGCCGAGGAACGCGGCGAGCACGAAACGCGTGTGGAAGATCATCCGCACCGGCGCCAGCAGCATGGAGAACAGCATCTCCAGCAGCATCGAAAGGGTGACCTTGATCCGCCCACCGAACTCGGTGGCGCCCTTGGCCCAGATCAGAATGACGCTGAGCAGCTTGGGCAGGAACAACAGCACCACGGTGGTGGAGAACAGCGCGATGGCTTTCTCCGGGTGCCACTGCGGCCACAGCGGGTAGAGCTGGAACGGTTCGAGGAAGTACTGCGGCTCCATCAGCGTGTTGGTCGCCAGCAAGGCGGTCGACAGCACCAGGAAGAAGAACCACAACGGCGCCGACAGGTACGACATCACCCCGGTGAGGAACACCGCACGGTGCACCGGGTGCATGCCCTTGACCAGGAACAGGCGGAAGTTCATCAGGTTGCCGTGGCACCAGCGCCGGTCACGCTTGAGTTCGTCGAGCAGGTTCGGCGGCAGTTCTTCGTAGCTGCCCGGCAGGTCGTAGGCGATCCACACGCCCCAGCCGGCGCGGCGCATCAGCGCAGCTTCGACGAAGTCGTGGGAAAGGATCGCACCGGCGAAGGCGCCCTTGCCTGGCAGCGGCGCCAGGGCGCAGTGCTCGATGAAGGGCTTCATGCGGATGATCGCGTTGTGCCCCCAGTAGTGCGATTCGCCCAGCTGCCAGAAGTGCAGGCCGGCGGTGAACAGCGGGCCGTACACGCGGGTGGCGAACTGCTGCATGCGCGCATACAGCGTGTCCATGCCCGAGGCACGTGGCGCCGATTGAATGATGCCGGCGTCCGGGTTGGCCTCCATCAGACGTACCAGACTGGTCAGGCACTCGCCGCTCATGACGCTGTCGGCGTCGAGCACGACCATGTACTTGTACTCGCCACCCCAGCGACGGCAGAAGTCGTCGAGGTTGCCGCTCTTGCGTTTGACCCGACGGCGCCGACGACGATAGAAGATGCGCCCAAAGCCCTTGGCCTCGCGGCACACCTCTAGCCATGCCTGTTGCTCGGCAACGGCGATGTCGGTGTCGTTGGTGTCACTGAGCACGAAAAAGTCGAAGCGATCCAGCTCGCCGCTGGCCGCAACCGACTCGAAGGTGGCGCGCAGGCCGGCGAACACCCGCGGTACGTCTTCGTTGCAGATCGGCATGACGATCGCGGTACGCGCATCGGACGCGATCGGTTCATTACCGGCACTGCTGCCGGAAATCTTGTACTTGTCGCGCCCGGTGAGCAGCTCGAGGAAGCCCATCAGCGCGGTCCAGAAACCGGCCGAAACCCAGCAGAAGAGGATGCCGAACAGGATCAGGATGGAGGTCTGCAAGGCATACGGCCAGACCTGCACGACGGTGTCCCACACGGGCTGCGAGGTGATCTCGTCGAGGTCGACGAACGACCAGCCCTGGTACGGCAGGATGCCCTTCATGTACCAGCCGGCAACCAGTGTCTGGCCGATCATCAAGGCCAGCAGGATGTAACGACGGATCGAACCGACCGTGCGCCAGCGCGCCTTGGGCAGCTCGCGCTGCTCGGGTTGCGGGGCGTTGGTGCGGCCGGTCATGCGCCGCCAGATGCGCACCAGGATATTGGTGCGCCATGGCTCGGGCAGCACCAAAGTGCGCTTGATCGGCGGCGCCACCTTGAGGTTGAGCCGGCCATTGTCGTCGACGCCGAGCATCTCGGCGTCTTCCAGTTCGCTGGCACTGCCGATGTTCAGGCGTGTGCCCACCGATGCCTGCACGGCATCGGTGTCGGCACTGGCCGGTTGCCCGGCCAAGTGTTGGTGCAGCTCGCTGAACGAGGTGCAGTGGGCCAGTTCGGCGCGCTGCTGGTCGCTCAGCGGGAGGTGGGCCAGGTACTCGGCGAGCGAGACTGGCCGTGCGGTAGAGTTACTCATCGGCAGGCAACTGATAGCTCCAGGTCTCGGTCAGCACCTTCTCGGTGGTGGCCGGAGCCGGTGGGGTGGATGCTGCATCGGCAGCGGGTTGCTCGGCCGGCGCGGCAGCCTTGGCCTGTTTGATCGCAGCCTTGTCGTGCTTGGCGGTTTTCTCGTGCTTGCTGTCGGCAGCCGGCTTGGCGGCCTCTACCGGCACGTCCTGCACCAGGGCAGCGCGCATTTCGGTCGATTTGCTCGCGTCCTTGACCTTCAAGCGCAGAGTCAGGCGCCAGCCCTTGGTTTCCGGGTTGTAGCGCAGGTTGTTCTCGACCACCTCGGCGTTGTCACCGACGCTGACCTGGCTGCGCACGGCACTGTCTTCCGGCAGAGCGCCCAGCACGGGACCTGCGAAGTCGACCAGGAAGGCCACGCTGCCGTCGGGCTGACGGATCAGGTTGGACTGCTTGACGTCACCGGTCGAACGCATGGTCTGGTTGACCCAGCCCAGGTCCTGAGCCTGGAACTTCGGCTCATCGATGGTGAAGTGCAGGCGGTAGTCGTAGTCGGCCGACTTGCCCGGTTCAGGCATGGTCTCGGGGCTCCAGAAGGCCACGATGTTGTCGTTGGTCTCGTCGGCGGTGGGGATTTCCACCAGATCGACCGTACCTTTGCCCCAGTCGCCCTTCGGCTCGATCCAGGTGCTTGGACGCTTCTGGTAGTTGTCGTCGAGGTCTTCGTAGTCCTTGAAGTCGCGGTGACGCTGCATCAGACCAAAGCCACGCGGGTTCTCGACGCTGAAGTTGCTGACCGCCAGGTGTTTGGGGTTATTCAGCGGGCGCCACAGCCACTCACCATTGTCACCGTGAATCGATAGACCTTCAGAGTCGTGCAGGGCCGGACGGTAGTTGAGCACTTTCGACGGCTGGTTAGGGCCGAACAGGTACATGCTGGTCAGCGGCGCAACGCCCAGGCGGTTGACGTGGTCGCGCAGGAATACCCGCGACTTGACGTCGACGACGGTGTCGTTGCCCGGCCGCAGGATCAGCTTGTAGGCACCGGTGGCACGCGGCGAATCGAGCAGCGCGTAGATCACCAGGTGCTTGTCGGTGGGCTTGGGTTTTTCCACCCAGAACTCGGTGAAGCGCGGGAATTCTTCACCCGATGGCAGTGCGGTGTCGATCGCCAGGCCGCGAGCCGACAGGCCGTATGCCTGGTCCTTGCCGACCACGCGGAAGTAGCTGGCGCCAAGCAGGGTCATGATTTCATCCTGCTTGTCGGCCTTGTTGATCGGGTAGAGCACGCGGAAGCCGGCGTAGCCGAGGTTTTCCGTGGCCTTGGCATCGTGCGGCACGTCGCCGAAGTCGAAGCGGCTCGGGTCGTACTTGATTTCCTCGACCTTGCTGGCGGTGACTTCATTGATTTTCACCGGCGTGTCGAAGTGCATGCCCTGGTGGTAGAACGACAGCTTGAACGGCGTCTTGTCGGCGCTCCATTCAGCCTTTTCCTGAAGGAAACGGATCTTCTGATAGTCGGCAAATTTCATGTCACGGAACACCGCCGGCAGATTGCTCTTGGGTGCTTCGTACTTCTGGCCGGCCAGATCCTTCGCCTTGCTGGCAACGTCGTCAAGATTGAATGCCCACAGCTGGCCAGCGCTCATCAGGCCGACCAGGGCTACGCCTGCCATGACTGCCTTGCGCAGCCGTTTCGCGGGAATTCTTGGTGCTTTACAGGGACTTACGATCACGAGCAACCCTCGCCGAAAACAGATCATGAAACCAACGGCCAGCGACAATTGCCGGGTTGGCGAGCACTGTTCGGACCCCGTAAGGGCGTAATGATTCCCCAAACGGCTCCAGACAGTCCTCGAGTCAGAGTCAAACCGGCCTGCGGACGCAGGCCTCGGTAGCGCGCGATTATCCAGCAGGCCGCGTTACAACGCATCAGGGTGCCAGCACTATTTATCGTGAAAAATAGCGCTGAACCGGGATAACGAAAGGTTTTTTCGCTCAGATTTGTAACAGGAATGTTACAGGGCCATCATTGACCAGATGAACCTGCATGTCGGCGCCGAATCGGCCGGTGGCAACGACCTCATGCCGAGCCTGCGCCTGGGCCACCAGATAGTCGAACAACTCGGCGCCCAGGGCCGGTGGCGCGGCTTTGGAAAAGCTTGGACGCAAACCGCTGCGGGTGTCGGCGGCGAGGGTGAACTGCGAGACCAGCAGCAGGCCGCCGGCAACATCGCTGAGCGACAGGTTCATCTTGCCCTGGGGGTCACTGAAGACCCGGTAATTGAGCAGCTTGTGCAGCAGCTTGTCGGCATGTTCGCGGGTATCGCCCGGCTCGACAGCGACCAGCACCAGCAAGCCCTGATCGACTGCCCCAACCACCTCACCCGCCACCTCGACACGGGCCTGGCTGACCCGCTGCAGCAAGCCCTTCATGCTTCTTCCAGGGGCAGGTCGAGCAGGCGTCGTGCCATCTGGTCGGCGGCACGTACCAGCGCGTCGGTGATGCCCGGCTCGGACGCGGCATGGCCGGCATCACGGATGACTTTCAGCTCACTGTTGGGCCAGGCCTGATGCAGCGCCCAGGCGTTGTCCAGCGGGCAGATGACGTCGTAACGGCCATGCACGATCACCGCCGGCAGATGGGCGATGCGCGGCAGGTCGCGAATCAGCTGATCGGGTTCGAGGAAGGCCTCGTTCATGAAGTAGTGACATTCGATGCGGGCGATCGACAGCGCGCGCTGCGGCTCGGCGAAGCGGTCGACCACCAGCGGGTTGGGCCGCAGCGTGGCGGTGCGCCCCTCCCAGGTCGACCAGGCTTTGGCAGCGTGCATCTGGGCGATCTGATCGTTACCGGTCAGGCGCTTATGGAAGGCCTTGACCAGGTCATTGCGCTCTTCGAGGGGAATCGGCGCGATGTAATCCTGCCAGTAGTCAGGGAACAGGCGGCTGGCGCCTTCCTGGTAGAACCACTGAATTTCCTGCGCACGGCAGAGGAAGATGCCGCGCAGGATCAGCCCATGAACCCGCTCGGGATGGGTTTGCGCGTAGGCCAGCGCCAGGGTCGACCCCCACGAACCGCCGAACAGCACCCATTTTTCGATGCTCAGGTGCTCACGGATGCGCTCCATGTCAGCGACCAGATCCCAGGTAGTGTTGTTCTCGAGGCTGGCGTGGGGCGTAGAGCGCCCACAGCCACGCTGGTCGAAGGTGACGATGCGGTACAGGTTGGGATTGAAGTAGCAACGGCTCTGAGCATCGCAGCCCGCACCCGGCCCGCCGTGAATGAACAGCACCGGCAAACCCTCGGGCGAGCCGCTTTCGTCGACATACAACACATGCGGCGCTTGCACGGCCAGATCGTGCCGGGCGTAGGGTTTGATCTGCGGGTACAGGGTCTGCATTGCGCACTCCGTGTGAGGATTTGGTCTGCCGGCGGCAATCATAAACCCGAATCGTCACTTTGAGCAGGCTTGTCTGTAGCGTGCCGCAGGCGATCGCGCAGGGATATCGACCTGCGAGTCGCCCCTTCAATGCATCATGGCGATGTCGCGATCGGCCGTGCGCCAGACCAGGCGCTTGGTGTCGTAGCCTTGCTGACGAGCCTTGGCCAGCAGGTGCTCACGCTCCCAGGCCGGCACACTGGCGGTGCGCGAGAGAATCCACAGGTACTTGCGATCAGGACTCCCCACCAGCGCCGTGCGGTAGCGCTCATCGACGTAGAGAATCCAGTAATCGGCGCGGGTCAGACCGGGCAGCAGGCGACTCAGACCGTTGTCGAACTCGACCCACAGTTTGTCGTTGTGGCCTGCGCTCTGGGGGTCGGCATGCCCCTCGACGCGCAGCCACTCATCACCCAGGGTCCGGCAGCGGTTGAGCACGTCGAGGCTGCCGTCGGGCTTGAGGTTGTAATGCGCTTCGGATTGCACGCACGCGTCCTGAAAGCGCATCGGTAACCGCGCCAGCTCAAACCATTTGCCCTGGTAGCGCTTCAGATCGACATTACCTGCGGTGCTCGGCGCCAGCGGGTCGTCGACCGGCGTGGCACAGGCACTGAGCAGGCCCAGCAGACAAGCCCCTGCCAGCAATGGCAACGACCTCACTGCAGCCCCTGCCCGGAGTACATCAGCACTTTATCGGCGGCGTACTGCACGCTGATGAAGCTCTGTTGGTCGCCCCAGGTGCAACTGGTCATGCCCAACGCGCCGGAACACTCGGTCGGCGTGCCCAACAACTGTTCGACTTCGGCCTTGCTCATGCCGGACTTGAGCCGGGAATAGTTTTCCTGGTTGATCTTGCTGCAGGCGGCGAGAACGACACACAGGCTCAGCAAGGCGAGAGAACGCAACGACATGGGGGGGCACTCCTGGACACGGGACTCAGGCTGGAAGCCTGCAGCGTCCTTGGAGGGCGAAAAGACGTTCCGGTTCCACGACGAACGGGGAATCTGGGCATGCCGCTGGTCGGATTGGCACCGAGTCGGCCAAACACCGGCCCGGCGACGCAGGACCGCGTCGCCGGGCGGCTTTGAAGGGGTCAGAAGCGCGAGCCGGGCTCGAGCAGAAAATCCATTTCCTCGCTGGTGCTCGGACGTTCGAGCAGCAGGTTGCGGTGCGGGAAGCGACCGAAGCGCTCGATGATGCGCTGGTGCTGCTCGGCGTAATCGAGAAAGCCCTCGAACAGCCGGCGGTTGGCCTCCGGCTGCTCTTCGAGCAGGACCCGATAGCGCTCGACGCAGAGGTTCTGCCAGTCGAGCACCTCGGCATGCTCCAGCACCAGCAGCACGAAGACCCGCTGGATCGGCAGCAGCTGGTAATCCCAGCCCTTCTGCAGCCCCTGCATGGCCACCACCTGGGCACGCCGATCACCCTCGAAGGCGTGCGGCGTTTCGCGGTAGAGCATGCGCGGCAGCTGATCGAGCAGCAGGATCAGCCCCAGCCAGCCTTGCGGACTCTGCTGCCACTCATCCAGCCCACCGGCCAGGGCCTCTTCGACCAGTAGCCCGAACAATGCGCGGGCTTCTTCGTCATGCTGCTTGCCGAACCACACGATGCTCTTTTCGTCGGCGACGGCCTGGGCACTGCTGCCCCAACCGAACCACCACTCCAGCAACGGCTGCCAAGGTGCGAGCATGACTTACTCCTTGTGATACGCGGTAACGCGCTCGACCTCTTCTTTCGAGCCGAGAATCACCGACACACGCTGGTGCAGGCTTTCAGGCTTGATGTCGAGGATGCGCTCGTAGCCGTTGGTGGACGCGCCACCGGCCTGTTCGATGATGAAGGACATCGGGTTGGCTTCGTACATCAGGCGCAGCTTGCCCGGCTTGCTCGGATCGCGGGAATCGCGCGGGTACATGAACAGGCCGCCACGGGTGAGGATGCGGTGTACATCGGCCACCATCGAGGCGATCCAGCGCATGTTGTAGTTCTTCTTCAACGGGCCGGTCTCGCCTTCGAGCAGCTCGCCCACGTAGCGCTGCACCGGGGCTTCCCAGTGCCGCTGGTTGGACATGTTGATGGCGAATTCGGCGGTGGCTTGCGGCACCTTGATGTCTTCGTGGGTGAGCACGAAGCTGCCCAGTTCACGGTCGAGGGTGAAGCCCTTGACGCCGTTGCCCAGGGTCAGCACCAGCATGGTCTGCGGACCGTAGATGGCGTAGCCGGCGGCAACCTGTTCGGTGCCCGGCTGGAGGAAGGCGTTTTCGTTGAGGGTTTCGTTCTGGCTGAGGAATTCGTTCGGGCAGCGCAGTACCGAGAAGATGGTGCCGACCGAAACGTTGACGTCGATGTTCGACGAGCCGTCCAGCGGGTCGAAGACCAGCAGATAGGCGCCCTTGGGGTAGCGGCCGGGAATCTGGTAGGCGTTGTCCATTTCCTCGGACGCCATGCCGGCCAGGTGGCCGCCCCACTCGTTGGCTTCGAGCAGGATGTCGTTGGAAATGACGTCGAGCTTCTTCTGCACTTCGCCTTGCACGTTTTCGGTGCCCATGCTGCCCAGTACGCCGCCCAGGGCGCCTTTGGACACGTGGTGGCTGATTTCCTTGCACGCGCGCGCCACCACTTCGATCAGGAAGCGCAGATCGGCAGGGGTGTTGTTGCTGCGGGTCTGCTCAATCAAATAGCGACTCAGGGTAACGCGAGACATGTATGGCTCCGACAGGATTGGGGGAGAAAAACCCACGCAGTTTACAGGGTGAGCAGCAAGCTAGCGAGCAATGCCCGTTGCCTGGCCGATCTGACGAAGAAAAGCCCGGGGAGTTCACACCCGCCGGGCGCTTGTCGCTCGGCTGCCATGCGACCGATAGGTCCGTGGCATGCACGTGTCAATCGAGCGCATTCCAGATTTCGCCGGCGTATTCGGCGATGGTCCGATCGGACGAGAACCAGCCCATCCGCGCGGTGTTGAGCACCGCCATACGCCACCATTGATCCGGCTGATTCCACAGCTCGTCGACGCGCTGCTGGGCATCCCAGTAGGCATCGAAATCGGCGCAGACCAGGAAGCGGTCGTAGCCGACCAAGGCATCCATGAAGCCGCTGTAGCGCGATGGATCATCGGGCGAGAACACCCCGCCGCGAATGGCCTGGAACACGTCGTTGAGGCGGTGCGAAGCACTCAGCGCAGCGCCGGCGCCGAAATCGTCGGCACGCTTGCGCGCCTGCACCTGCTGCGCGGTCAGGCCGAAGATGAACATGTTGTCGGCACCGACCTGCTCGCACATCTCTACGTTGGCGCCGTCCAGAGTGCCGATGGTCAGCGCGCCGTTGAGCGCGAACTTCATGTTGCTGGTGCCCGAGGCCTCGTAGCCGGCCGTGGAAATCTGCTCGGACAGATCCGCCGCCGGGATGATGCTCTCGGCCAGGCTGACGTTGTAGTTGGGCAGGAACACCACTTTCAGCAGGCCGCGCACGGTCGGGTCGTTGTTGACCACCCGGGCTATGTCGTTGGTGAGTTTGATGATCAGCTTGGCCTGGTGATAGCTGGCCGCCGCCTTGCCGGCGAAGACCTTCACCCGCGGCGCCCAGTTGCCGCTCGGCTCGGAGCGAATCGCCTGGTACAGCGCCACGGTGTGCAACAGGTTGAGCAACTGGCGCTTGTACTCATGGATGCGCTTGACCTGCACATCGAACATCGCCTCGGGATTGACCGTCACCCCTACCCGTTCCTGAATGATGCTGGCCAGGGCCTTCTTGCTGTGCAGGCGCTGGGCGGCGAACTGCTGGCGGAAGTCCTCGTGCTCGGCGAACGGTTCGAGATTCTTAAGCAGTGTCTGCGGGCTGTCGAGCAACTGCTCGCCGAGGCGGTCGGTGAGCATGCGTGTGAGCATGGGGTTGGCCTGGAACAGCCAGCGGCGGAAGGTGATGCCGTTGGTCTTGTTGTTGATGCGCTGTGGGTAGAGCTTGTGCAACTCGGCGAACACCGTGCTTTTCATCAGTTTGCTGTGCAGCGCCGATACGCCGTTGACGCTGTGCGAACCGAGGAACGCGAGGTTGCCCATGCGCACACGGCGGCCGTTGTCTTCCTCGATCAGCGACACCGCGCGCAACACGTCGAAGTCGTGCTGGCCTTGGGCGCGCAGCGAATCGATGTGGTAGGCGTTGATCAGGTAGATGATCTGCATGTGCCGCGGCAGCATGCGTTCCATCAACGCCACCGGCCAGGTTTCCAGGGCCTCGGGCAGCAACGTGTGGTTGGTGTAGGCCAGGGTGCCGACGGTGATTTCCCAGGCCTTGTCCCAGGGAATTTCATGCTGGTCGACCAGCAGGCGCATCAGCTCGGCGACGGCAATCGAGGGGTGCGTGTCGTTGAGCTGAATGGCCGCCGCATCGGGCAGGTTAAGCAGGTTGTCGTGCATGTTCAGGTGCCGGCGCAGCAGGTCCTGCAGCGAGGCACAGACGAAGAAGTATTCCTGGCGCAGGCGCAGTTCCTGCCCGGCCTCGGTACTGTCCGCCGGGTACAGCACCCGCGAGATGCTCTCGGCACGCGCCACCTCGGCTACCGCGCCGAGGTGGTCACCGGCGTTGAAGCGCTCCAGATGCAGCTCCTCGAGCGCGCGGGCACGCCACAGGCGCAAAGTGTTGACGCTGGAGCCGCGCCAGCCCACCACCGGGGTGTCGTAGGCCACCGCGCGTACCGTTTCGCCAGGGGTCCACACCTGGCGCTGCTCGCCGTTGCTGTCGGTGAGCGTCTCGACTCCGCCGCCGAAGCTGATCGGGTAGATCACCTCAGGGCGCTCGAACTCCCAGGGGTTGCCGAAGTCCAGCCAGTTTTCCGTCTGCTCCTGCTGCCAGCCATCGACCAGGGCCTGACGGAACAGGCCGTGCTCGTAGCGGATGCCATAACCGTGGGCGGCGATGCCGAGGGTCGACATGCTTTCCATGAAGCACGCAGCCAGGCGCCCGAGACCGCCGTTACCCAGAGCGGCATCGGGCTCCAGCAGACGGATGCGCTCAAGATCGACACCCAGCTCGGCGATGGCCTCGCGGGCGATGTCGAGCAGGCCGAGGTTGCTCAGGCTGTCGTACAGCAACCGACCGATGAGAAATTCCAGGGAGAGGTAGTAGACCCGCTTCTGGCTGCGCCGATAGGCGCGACGGGTATGGTCCATCCAGTGCTCGACCATGTGATCGCGGGCAGCCAATGCCACAGCCTCGAACCAGTCGTGTTCGAAGGCGTGCTCAGGGTCCTTGCCGACCGAATAGGTCAGCTTGGCAAGCACTGCAGCACGAAACTCGGCGACCTCGGCGTCACGCGCGTTGGATTCCTGGGTCATACGACATCCTCAGAAAAATTAACGGAAGGCAGAGGGAGAAGTTGCAGACTAGACCCTTCTGACCGAAGGACCGTGGCTCGGTTCGAGGTTTTTTCCATGTCGGGCCACCGGGCAAATGGTTGTTCACATTTTGAGCAACTCGCGTATGATCGCGCGCCTCCGGACCGTGATCCGCCTGACCGTACCTTTATAACGATGAAAACCACCCTGATTGCCGCGGCCGAAGTCGACCGCCTGGAAACCTGGCAACGCTATGCCAGCCACATGTGCGGCGGCTGCCATTCGACATGCTGCACGCTGCCTGTGGAAGTGAAGATCAACGACCTGATCCGCATCGGCGTGGTCGACGAGTTCGAAAAATCCGAACCACCGAAGTCTATCGCCAAACGATTGCAGAAAGACGGCATCGTCGAGCGCTTCAACCAGAAGTCAGGCATCTTCACCCTGACCCGCATGAGCAATGACGACTGCCTGTACCTGGATCGCAAGAGCCGCCTGTGCACCATCTACGACAAACGCCCCGACACCTGCCGCAACCATCCAAGGGTTGGGCCACGCCCTGGGTATTGCGCTTACAAGCCCAAGAAAGCCTGAAGTTGTGAGCTGCAAGCTGCAAGCAAGAGCAAGAGCCTCGTAAGCCTTGCCAACACCGCCCCCCCCCTTGAAGCTTGCAGCTTGAAACTCGAAGCTGAAAAAAAACGCCCCAGGTCGCAAGACCCGGGGCGTTTTTTTTCACGCTATCTGAGCGAACTCAGTTCTTGGCTTTCTTGGCAGCGCGGGTACGCTCGCCTTCGTCCAGGATCTTCTTGCGCAGGCGGATCGACTTAGGCGTGACTTCGCACAGCTCGTCTTCCTGGATGTATTCGAGTGCCTGTTCCAGGGTGAAGCGAACCGGCGGCACCAGGGCGATGACTTCGTCTTTACCCGAAGCACGCATGTTGTCGAGCTTCTTGCCCTTGGTCGGGTTGACGCCCAGGTCGTTGTCGCGGCTGTTCTGACCGATGATCTGGCCGCCGTAGATTTCCTGGCCGTGCTCGACGAACAGCTTGCCGCGCGCTTGCAGGGTTTCCAGCGAGTAGGTCAGGGCCTTGCCGGTCTCGACCGACACCAGAACACCGTTGAGGCGACCGGACATGTGGCCGGACTTCACGTTGTCGTAGCGATCGAAGATCGACGTCAGGATGCCTGCACCGTTGGTCAGGGTCAGGAACTGGTTACGGAAACCGATCAGGCCGCGAGCCGGGATGTTGTATTCCAGGCGCACACGGCCCTTGCCATCCGGGACCATGTTGGTCAGGTCGCCTTTACGCAGGCCCATCTCTTCCATGACCTTGCCCTGGGATTCCTCCGGGATGTCGATGGTGACGTTTTCGAACGGTTCCTGCTTGACGCCGTTCACTTCGCGGATGATCACTTCCGGACGGCCCAAGGCCAGCTCGAAGCCTTCGCGGCGCATGGTTTCGATCAGTACCGACAGGTGCAGCTCGCCACGGCCCGAGACCTTGAACTTGTCTGGGGAATCGGTTTCTTCAACGCGCAGGGCTACGTTGTAGAGCAGTTCCTTGTCCAGACGGTCTTTGATGTTGCGGCTGGTGACGAACTTGCCTTCCTTGCCGCAGAACGGCGAATCGTTGACCTGGAAGGTCATGGAAACGGTCGGCTCGTCGACGGTCAGCGGCTTCATCGCCTCGACGGCAGTCGGATCGCACAGGGTGTCGGAGATGAACAGCTCGTCGAAACCGCTGATGCAGACGATGTCGCCGGCTTGAGCTTCCTCGACGTCCACACGATGCAGACCGTGGTGGCCCATCAGCTTGAGGATACGGCCGTTACGCTTCTTGCCGTCGGCATCGATGGCGACGACCGGGGTGTTCGGCTTGATGCGGCCACGGGCGATGCGGCCAACGCCAATGACGCCGAGGAAGCTGTTGTAGTCCAGCGCGGAGATCTGCATCTGGAACGGACCGTCACGGTCGACCGCTGGGGCAGGCACGTGGTCGACGACCGCCTGGTACAGCGGGGTCATGTCTTCGGCCATGGCGGTGTGGTCCAGGCCGGCGATGCCGTTCAGAGCCGAGGCGTAGACGACCTGGAAGTCCAGTTGCTCGTCGGTGGCGCCGAGGTTGTCGAACAGGTCGAAGATCTGGTCCAGAACCCAGTCAGGACGCGCGCCCGGACGGTCGACCTTGTTGATCACGACGATCGGCTTCAGACCGGCTTCGAAGGCCTTCTTGGTCACGAAGCGGGTTTGCGGCATCGGGCCGTCTTGTGCGTCGACCAGCAGCAGCACGGAGTCGACCATCGACATCACACGCTCGACCTCGCCACCGAAGTCGGCGTGGCCGGGGGTGTCGACGATGTTGATGTGGTAGCCATTCCAGTTGATGGCGGTGTTCTTCGCCAGAATGGTGATGCCGCGCTCTTTTTCCTGGTCGTTGGAGTCCATCACGCGCTCGTCGTTGAGCTCGCCACGCTCCAGGGTGCCGGACTGACGCAGGAGTTTGTCTACCAGGGTGGTCTTACCATGGTCGACGTGGGCAATGATGGCGATGTTACGCAGATTTTCGATCACAAGTGCATCTCGAGCAGAGGATTCGGTTGCCGTCAGTCTGGACGGCCAATATGAAGGTATCAGGCTCAGCAGGGCCGATGGTCGGGAGGGCGATGGCGGATACTGCCGCCATACAGCCCCGGCGTCTTATGTCGGACGATAAACACGCACATTGGCATGTCCCTCACTGAGCAAGTGGTGTGCGTGCAAACGGCTCATCACACCTTTGTCGCAATAAAGCAGGTACTGACGGGTGTCATCGAGCTGCTTGAAGCGACTGTTGATTGCGTAGAACGGCAGGGTCTGGACTTCGATGCCGGCGATTTCCAGCGGCGCATCTTCCTGGGCGTCGGGGTGGCGGATGTCGATGACGATCTGACCTGGCAGCACCTGGGCCACCTCTTCGATCTCGATGTCCTTGCCCAGCTCGTCGATCACGTTGTCGATCGAGATGAAACGCGCGCGCTCGAGGGCGCGGTCCAGCACGGCCATGTCGAACTGCTGTTCTTCATGAACCACCCGGTGCGGCTTGGCGCAGGTGGTCGGGTTGACCGAAATCACGCCGCAGTATTCTGGCATGTGCCGAGCGAACTCCGCGGTACCGATCTGATAGGCGGTGTCGATGATGTCTTGCTTGTGGCTGGCCAGCAGCGGGCGCAGAACCAGTTTGTCGGTGGCCTGGTCGATCACCGAAAGGTTCGGCAGGGTCTGGCTGGAGACCTGGGAAATGGCCTCGCCGGTGACCAGCGCATCGATTTCCAGACGTTCGGCGACCTTGGTCGAGGCGCGCAGCATCATGCGCTTGAGGGTCACGCCCATGTAGCGGTCGTCGACCTTGCCGAGAATCTCGCCGACCACTTCTTCGAACGGCACGCTGATGAACAGCACGCGCTGGCTGCTGCCGAACTTCTTCCACAGGTAGTGGGCGACTTCCATCACCCCCAGCTCGTGGGCGCGGCCACCCAGGTTGAAGAAGCAGAAATGCGTGACCAGGCCACGGCGCATCATCTGGTAGGCGGCGACGGTGGAGTCGAAACCTCCGGACATCAGCACCAGGGTCTGCTCCAGCGCACCTAGCGGATAGCCGCCGATGCCCTGGTGCTGGCCGTGGATGACGTACAGACGCTGGTTGCGAATTTCGATGCGTACCAACACCTCGGGGTTCTTCAGATCGATACCCGCGGCGCCGCACTGCTGACGCAGCTGGCTGCCGACGTAGCGGTCGACGTCCATCGAGGTGAAGTCGTGGTGGCCGCCGCGCTTGCAACGCACGGCGAAGCGCTTGCCGGCCAGCAGGTGGCCGAAATGCTCGCGGCATTTGTCGACGATGTCGTCGAAGTCGCCCAGCGGGTACTCTTCGATGCGCAGCAAGTGGGCGATGCCCGGCGTGCAGGTCAGGCGCTCGATCATTTCGCGCTGAAGCTTTTCGTCTTCGACGCGGGTGACCACTTCGAGGTTGTCCCAGACACCGTCTACCACCAGCTCAGGATCGAGGTCCTTGAGCACGGCGCGCACGTTCTTGCCGAGCTGACGGATGAAGCGCTTGCGCACCGGCCGGCTTTTGATGGTGATTTCTGGGAAGACTTTGACGATCAGTTTCATGGTCACAGCGCGCGATGGGCTCACCGAAAAATGAGGGGCGCGGATTATATCGGAAATTGATCGGAGGTTGAGCAACTTTTGTACAGAAGGTTGAATTCGCACGCGCTTGTAGGAGCGGGTTTACCCGCGATGGGCCGCAAAGCGGCCCCAAAGCCCTCAATTCGATCGAGCAGGTGCATCTGGATCGCCTGAATTGGGCCTGCTTGCCGGCCATCGCGGCTGAAGCCGCTCCTGCAGCCCTAAAAGGAGGCACCAGCAAATATTTATGCACCGCAATGGTGCGCACATCTTTCCAACAGCCTTCATCACGTGCAGATTTCGCCCAACGCACACTGTTAATCGCCCACAAACGACGCCTTTTTTCCTGCGCTCGCCATAATTGGGCACTGGCATGCAATTTGCTCCCTTGTGAGGCAGGTACGCTTGGCCGACTATCCGCGCCCGGCAACACCCTTTTCCAGGGCCGCGGCCAACCGCGCTCTAGACCACCCGGAGGACAACATGTCGAAGTCGGTTCAACTCATCAAAGATCATGACGTCAAGTGGATTGATCTGCGTTTCACGGACACCAAAGGCAAACAGCACCACGTCACCATGCCCGCTCGCGACGCGCTGGAAGACGACTTCTTCGAAGCTGGCAAGATGTTCGACGGCTCGTCCATCGAAGGCTGGAAAGGTATCGAAGCCTCCGACATGATCCTGCTGCCCGACGACAGCTCGGCGGTACTGGACCCGTTCACCGAAGAGCCGACCTTGATTCTGGTCTGCGACGTGATCGAGCCGTCCACCATGCAAGGCTACGACCGCGACCCGCGCGCCATCGCCAAGCGTGCCGAAGAGTTCCTCAAGTCGACCGGCATCGGTGACACCGTGTTCGTCGGCCCGGAGCCCGAGTTCTTCATCTTCGATCAGGTCAAGTTCAAGTCGGACATCTCCGGCTCGATGTTCAAGATCTACTCCGAGCAAGGCTCGTGGATGACCGATCAGGACGTCGAAGGCGGCAACAAGGGCCACCGCCCTGCCGTCAAAGGCGGTTACTTCCCGGTTCCACCGTGCGACCACGACCACGAAATCCGCACCGCCATGTGCAACGCCATGGAAGAAATGGGCCTGGTCGTCGAAGTTCACCACCACGAAGTGGCCACTGCCGGCCAGAACGAGATCGGCGTCAAATTCAACACCCTGGTCACCAAGGCTGACGAAGTTCAGACCCTGAAATACTGCGTGCACAACGTTGCCGACGCGTACGGCAAGACCGCGACCTTCATGCCCAAGCCTCTGTACGGCGACAACGGTTCGGGCATGCACGTGCACATGTCGATCTCCAAGGACGGCAAGAACACCTTCTCTGGCGAAGGCTATGCCGGCCTGTCCGATACCGCCCTGTACTTCATCGGCGGCATCATCAAGCACGGCAAGGCGCTGAACGGCTTCACCAACCCGGCCACCAACTCCTACAAGCGTCTGGTACCTGGCTTCGAAGCGCCGGTCATGCTGGCCTACTCGGCTCGCAACCGTTCGGCCTCGATCCGTATTCCGTACGTGTCCAGCCCGAAAGCCCGCCGTATCGAAGCGCGCTTCCCGGACCCGGCAGCCAACCCGTACCTGTGCTTCGCCGCACTGCTGATGGCTGGCCTGGACGGCATCCAGAACAAGATTCACCCAGGCGATGCTGCCGACAAGAACCTGTACGACCTGCCGCCTGAAGAGGCCAAGGAAATCCCGCAGGTCTGCGGCAGCCTGAAAGAAGCCCTGGAAGAGCTGGACAAGGGCCGCGCCTTCCTGACCAAGGGCGGCGTGTTCTCCGACGACTTCATCGATGCCTACATCGAACTGAAGTCGGAAGAAGAGATCAAGGTGCGCACCTTCGTTCACCCACTGGAGTACGACCTGTACTACAGCGTGTGATGTAAAAGACGACACCTCTCGTCGTAGCGGTATCCAAGACGGCCTTCTTCGGAAGGCCGTTGCCGTTTCAGCCCTCAAGCAAATCAGAGCCCTCCTACACATCGGCCGCTGCAGCACACGGCACACTTTCCTGCCCACATTCCGAGGACAGGCCCATGCACCCCTTCATCCCCGCCCTGCTGCTTTCGCTCGGCGTATCCGCCTGCACGGCAGCGAGCAAACCCGCGACTCCCCTCGACACCCTGCTCGACAGCGTCGAACGCCGGCTGGCCCTGGCCGATGGCGTGGCCTTGCTCAAATGGGACCAGAACATGCCGGTGCAGGCCGTTGCCCGCGAGCGGCAGATTCTCGATCGAGTGGCCGAGGCCGCAGCCGATCATCACCTCGAACCACGGCGTGCCACAGGCTTCTTCGCCGACCAGATCGAGGCCAGCAAACTGGTGCAGTACGCCCTGCTCAACCGCTGGCAGCTCAAGCAGCAGGCGCCCGACACCCCACGCCTGGACCTCAAGACCGCCCTGCGCCCGCAGCTCGACGCCCTGCAGCACCAATTGCTGATCGACCTGCAACGCTTCGACCGCGAGCGCCCTGCCGATTGCGCGCGCGCGCTGGCCAATGCCATTGTCGAGCGTGCCCGCGACCCCTTGCATGAACTGGCACTGCAACGGGCCACAGGACGTCTTTGCGAAGCCCTTTGAGCGCAATGCTCTATATTGGTGCATCTGCAGGTTGCGCGAGGGATCGCGCAACCCACTTTGGTACGCCGCCGCAGCAGCAATGGGCCTGGATCGCGCAAACGGGGGCTGTGATCCACTGATTTTGCTTCTTTTCAGAGCCTTGGTTTGTTTCTTGCATTTTCAGAGCATCACCCGATCGCATCACGCCGAAACCGGCCGCCGCTTTTCAGGGCACCCATCGAGTCCACTTTGCGCTCAGCGCGCCGTCATGCGGCATACATGAGGTCACCCCAGATCATGACCATCAGCGATGCACAGCACAGGCTGCTGCTGGACAACCTGACCACCGCGACACTGCTGCTCAATGCCGAGCTGCGCCTGGAGTACATGAACCCGGCAGCCGAGATGCTGTTGGCCGTCAGTGGTCAGCGCAGCCACGGCCAGTTCATCAGCGAACTGTTCACCGAATCGGTCGAGGCGCTTGGCTCGCTGCGCCAGGCCGTGCAACAGGCCCACCCGTTCACCAAGCGTGAAGCCCAGCTCACCTCGCTGGGCGGTCAGAGCATCACCGTCGACTATGCCGTAACGCCGATCCTGCACCAGGGCGCCACCCTTCTGCTGCTGGAGGTTCACCCCCGTGATCGTCTGCTGCGCATCACCAAGGAAGAGGCGCAACTAAGCAAGCAGGAAACCACCAAGATGCTGGTGCGTGGCCTGGCCCACGAAATCAAGAACCCGCTGGGCGGCATTCGTGGCGCCGCGCAACTGCTGGCCCGCGAGCTGCCCGAAGACGGTCTGCGCGACTACACCAACGTGATCATCGAAGAGGCCGACCGCCTGCGCAACCTGGTCGACCGCATGCTGGGCTCGAACAAGCTGCCCTCGCTGGCCATGACCAACATCCACGAGGTGCTGGAGCGGGTCTGCAGCCTGGTCGAGGCCGAAAGCCAGGGCGGCATCACGTTGGTGCGCGACTACGACCCGAGCCTGCCCGACGTGCTGATCGACCGCGAGCAGATGATCCAGGCGGTGCTCAACATCGTGCGCAACGCCATGCAGGCGATCGGCGCGCAAAACGCCCTGCGCCTGGGACGCATCAGCCTGCGCAGCCGCGCCGTGCGCCAGTTCACCATCGGCCACATCCGCCACCGCCTGGTGGCACGGGTCGAGATCAGCGACAACGGCCCCGGCATCCCGGCTGAACTGCAAGACACGCTGTTCTATCCGATGGTCAGCGGGCGCCCCGATGGCACCGGTCTGGGCCTTGCCATCACCCAGAACATCATCAGCCAGCACCAAGGGCTGATCGAGTGTGAGAGCCACCCCGGTCACACCACCTTTTCGATATTCCTGCCGCTGGAACAAGGAGCCCCCGTCTCATGAGCCGAAGTGAAACCGTCTGGATCGTCGACGATGATCGCTCCATCCGCTGGGTGCTGGAAAAAGCCCTGCAACAGGAAGGCATGACCACCCAGAGCTTCGACAGCGCCGAGGGCGTGATGGGCCGCCTGGCGCGCCAGCAACCGGACGTGATCATTTCCGATATCCGCATGCCGGGCACCAGCGGCCTCGACCTGCTGGCGCAGATCCGCGAGCAGCACCCGCGCCTGCCGGTGATCATCATGACCGCCCATTCCGACCTCGACAGCGCGGTCGCCTCGTACCAGGGCGGCGCTTTCGAGTACCTGCCCAAGCCGTTCGACGTCGATGAAGCGGTTGCCCTGGTCCAGCGCGCCAACCAGCACGCTCAGGAACAGCAGGGCCTGGCCATACCCCAGGTGCAGGCACGCACCCCGGAGATCATCGGCGAGGCGCCGGCGATGCAGGAGGTGTTCCGCGCCATTGGCCGCCTCAGCCACTCCAACATCACGGTGTTGATCAACGGCGAATCGGGCACCGGCAAGGAACTGGTGGCCCACGCCCTGCACCGCCACAGCCCACGTGCGTCATCGCCGTTCATCGCGCTGAACATGGCTGCCATTCCCAAGGACCTGATGGAGTCGGAGCTGTTCGGCCACGAAAAAGGCGCCTTCACCGGCGCGGCCAACCTGCGCCGCGGGCGCTTCGAGCAGGCCGATGGCGGCACGCTGTTCCTCGACGAGATCGGCGACATGCCTGCCGACACCCAGACCCGTCTGCTGCGGGTGCTGGCCGATGGCGAGTTCTATCGGGTCGGCGGACACACCCCGGTCAAGGTCGATGTGCGCATCATCGCGGCCACTCACCAGAACCTGGAATCGCTGGTGCAGGCCGGCAAGTTCCGTGAAGACCTGTTTCACCGGCTCAACGTCATCCGCATCCACATTCCGCGCCTGGCCGACCGCCGCGAAGACATTCCCGCCCTGGCCCGTCACTTCCTCGCTCGCGCGGCGCAGGAGCTGTCGGTCGAGCCCAAGCTGCTCAAGCCGGAAACCGAGACTTTCATGCGCAATCTGCCGTGGCCGGGCAACGTGCGGCAGATGGAAAACACCTGCCGCTGGATCACCGTCATGGCCTCCAGCCGTGAGGTGCTGATCGGCGACCTGCCGCCCGAGCTGCTCAACCTGCCGCAGGACGCCACCCCGGTGACCAACTGGGAGCAGGCCCTGCGCCAGTGGGCCGACCAGGCGCTGGCCCGCGGCCAGACCAACCTGCTCGACAGCGCCGTGCCCAGCTTCGAGCGGATCATGATCGAGACCGCCCTCAAGCACACCGCCGGCCGCCGCCGCGACGCGGCGCTGTTGCTCGGCTGGGGCCGCAATACCCTGACGCGCAAGATCAAGGAACTGGGCATGAACGTCGCGGGCAGCGATGACGACGACAGCGAAGAACATTGATCACCCCGCGGATTTCCCCGGTGTGGCGCTGCTGATGCGCTAGCATGACGCCTCCACCGAGGAGGCCCCATGCCTGATGCCACCCGCTCGCTGTGCCTTGCCAACGGCCTGCACCTGCTACTGCGCCACAGCCCACGCCTGAACCGTGCTGCGGCAGCGTTGCGAGTGCGCGCCGGGAGTCACGATGCGGCGGCGCGCTGGCCGGGGCTGGCGCACTTTCTCGAACACCTGCTGTTTCTCGGTACGGCGCGTTTTCCCCTGGAAGACGGCCTGATGCGCTTCGTCCAGGGCGCCGGTGGCCATGTCAACGCCAGTACCCGTGAGCGCACCACCGACTTTTTCTTCGAAGTGCCCTGTGCGGCTTTTGCCGGTGGCCTCGAGCGCCTGTGCCAGATGCTTGCCGAGCCGCTGCTGGACAGCGCCCGGCAGCAGCGCGAGCGCGAGGTGATCCACGCCGAGTTCATCGCCTGGTCTCGCGATGCCCAGGCCCGAGGCGAATTCGCGTTGCTGCAAGCGGTGTCGCCACGCCATCCCCTGAGCGGCTTCCACGCCGGCAACCGCTTCAGCCTGGCGCTGCATGACCCGGCCTTCCAGCACGCCCTGCGCCAGTTTCACCAGCGCTTCTACTGCGGCGGGCAGATGACCCTGAGCCTGTGCGGGCCGCAGCCCCTGGACCAGCTCGAAGCGCTGGGTCGGCGCTATGCCGCGCAGTTGCCGACAGGCCCAGCCACAGCGCAGGCGCCGCCACCGGCGCTACTCGATGGCGCGCCGCTGCGCTCGACCGAGCTGCTGTTCGCCCATGAACACCTCCCGGCAGGGGCTGAACGAGCGCTGCAATGGCTCGCTGAACACATTACCGACCCACGCCCCGGCAGTTGGCTGCACCGCGTGCAGCAGCGCCAGTGGGCAAGCGCGTGCCGGGTGCGAACGCTGTATGCGTTTGCCGGCCAGGCGCTGTGGCATGTCGAGCTGCTCGGCGGCGACGCCAGCCGTGCTGCCGAGCTGCGCACGCTGCTGTATCAGTGGTTCGACGCTCTGCGTCAGGCCCCGGCCGACCAGCTCAACGAGCATTTCAGCCGCGTGCAGAAGCGTCGCGCCGACACCGTCGGCGCCCTGCAACTGGCCCGTGCCGATAGCAGTGGCCTGCCTTTGAACGGGCTGGATGAGCAGGCACAGCATGCACTTGCAGCGCTGCTCGACTCGTTGCCCAGCGCAGGCCATGCGCACTGGCCGCTGCCGGCTGCCGAAGCGCTGCTGCTCGATACGCTGCCGGCCAGCGATGGGGTGTCGTTGCCCGCTGCGGTCGATGTCGCGCAGAGCCTGCCCTGCCTCGGCCACGCGGCCAGCTTCACCCTGCGCTGGCGCTTGCCGATCGCAGCCCCGGCTGCGCTGCTGCAGGCCTTGCAGCCCTTGCAGGCACGGGCCAGTCAGGCCTCGGTGCATCTCCAGCTCGATCACCCTGGGTGCTTTTTGCAGCTTCAGTGCCGCGGCCCGCAAGCGGCGGTGATTCGCACCGTGGCGCTGGCCCTTGAACACCTGCGTGGCTTTTCCAGTGTCACGGCGCTCGGCGAGCAGGCCAGTGCGCCCGTCACGATGCCGATCCGCGCCTTGCTGGCGCACCTGCCCGAGGCCCTGTCGAATCAAGCGCCTGCGCCGCGCACGTCGATCAGTGACGATGCGCTGTGGGCAGGTGCGCAGTGGCACGCCCAGGCCAACGGTTTCGACGCGGGCGGTTTGCAGGCGCTGGCCACGGCCCTGCGGGCCGTGCCCGGCCAACCCGCGGCCGGCGACTTTGCGCGGCCGGCGCTGTCGCGGCGCTGGCAACACGTGGCAACCCCGGGCGGTGAACACGCACTGTTGCTGTTCTGTCCGCTGTTGCCCGGCCAACAGGCGGCCGGGCGCCTGCTTGCACACCTGCTGCAAGGCCCGGTCTACCAACGCCTGCGCGTCGAGCTGCAACTGGGCTACGCGGTGTTCAGCGCTTTTCGTCAGGTCGAAGGCATCGGCGGGCTGTTGTTCGGCGTGCAATCACCCCACACCCCTGCGGTGCGCATTCTCCAACACCTGCACGGCATTCTGGCGGCAGCTGTCGAGCTGACGCCCCAGGCGCAGCAGGCCCTAATAGAACAGTTCGAGCAGGCCAACATGGACCCGGCCGACATCGCCCACTGGGCCTGGCAGCACCGCCTGGCGGGCACCCCCGGCAGCCTGCTGGCCCTGCGCGAGGCGCTGGGCGACGTGTGCCAGGCCGACCTGGAACGGTTGCAGACAGCGTTGCTTGCCGCAGACGCGCCCTGGCTGTGCCTGGCCAATACCGCGGAGCCGGCGCCACCGTGGCCTCCTTCAAATGAATTGTTACCGGAACGGCAATAGGGTTTATCGGATGATTCATCAGCCGATTACATACACTTCTTGTACGATATTGCCCGATCACTCGATTGAACCCCCTCCCTCGCTTGCCACCAAATGACTAGCGACATCCCTTCAACCCCCTTCGCAAGGAGTACGGCCATGTGGACCAAACCTGCTTACACTGATCTGCGCATCGGCTTCGAAGTCACCATGTACTTCGCCAACCGCTAAGGCCAGCGCCGTTCAACGCCTCGGCTCGCCGGGGCGTTTTGCTTTTTGCCCACGGAGTCGCCATGTACGTCCAGATTCTCGGTTCCGCCGCCGGTGGCGGTTTCCCGCAGTGGAACTGCAACTGCGCCAACTGCACCGGTTTTCGCGACGGCAGCCTGAAGGCCAAGGCGCGCACGCAGTCGTCGATCGCCTTGTCCGACGATGGCGAGCACTGGATTCTGTGCAATGCCTCGCCAGACATCCGCGCACAACTGCAAGGCTTCGCGCCGATGCAGCCGGCCCGCGCCCTGCGTGATACCGGCATCGATGCCATCGTTTTGCTCGACAGCCAGATCGACCACACCACCGGCTTGCTCAGCCTGCGTGAAGGTTGCCCGCATCAGGTCTGGTGCACCGACATGGTTCATCAAGACTTGAGCACAGGTTTCCCGCTCTTCAACATGCTCAGCCACTGGAACGGTGGCCTGGTGTGGAATCGCATTGCCCTGGAAGGCAGTTTCGTCATTCCGGCCTGCCCGAACCTGCGCTTCACTCCGTTCCCCCTGCGCAGCGCCGCGCCGCCCTACTCGCCGCACCGTTTCGACCCGCACCCAGGTGACAATCTTGGCCTGCTGGTGCAAGACACCCGCACCGGCGGCACGCTGTTCTACGCCCCAGGGCTGGGCCAGTTCGATGACGCCTTGCTCGACATGATGGGCAGCGCCGACTGCCTGCTGGTCGACGGCACCCTGTGGACCGACGATGAAATGCAGCGCCGCGGCGTCGGCACCCGCACCGGCACAGAGATGGGCCACCTCGCCCAGCACGGCCCGGGTGGCATGCTCGAAGTGCTCGAAGGCTTCCCGCGTCAGCGCAAGGTGCTTATCCATATCAACAACACCAACCCGATTCTCGACGAAGAGTCCGCCGAGCACGCCGAGGTCCTGCGCCGCGGCGTGGAAGTGGCGTTCGACGGCATGAGCCTTGAACTGTGACAGCCAAGCCAGGAGCTTCGATGCGCGATCAACCGGCGATGTCGCCTGCCGAATTCGAACAGGCCTTGCGCGCCAAGGGCGCCTATTACCATATCCACCATCCCTACCACGTGGCCATGTACCAGGGCCGCGCCACCCGCGAGCAAATCCAGGGCTGGGTGGCCAATCGTTTCTATTACCAGGTCAATATCCCGCTCAAGGACGCGGCGATTCTCGCCAACTGCCCCGACCGGGAAATCCGCCGTGAATGGATCCAACGCCTGCTCGACCACGACGGCGCGCCGGGTGAAGACGGTGGTATCGAAGCCTGGCTGCGCCTGGGCCAGGCAGTGGGCCTGGACCCAGACCAACTGCGTTCACAGGAGCTGGTACTGCCAGGTGTGCGCTTCGCCGTGGATGCCTACGTCAACTTCGCCCGTCGCGCCAGTTGGCAGGAAGCGGCCAGCAGTTCGCTGACCGAACTGTTCGCACCGCAGATTCACCAGTCGCGGCTCGACAGCTGGCCACAGCATTACCCCTGGATCGACCCGGACGGCTACGCCTACTTCCGCACCCGTCTGGGCCAGGCCCGGCGCGATGTCGAACATGGCCTGGCGATCACCTTGCAGCACTACACCACCTACGAAGGCCAGCAGCGCATGCTGGACATTCTTCAGTTCAAACTGGACATTCTCTGGAGCATGCTCGACGCCATGAGCATGGCCTACGAACTGGACCGCCCGCCCTACCACAGCGTGACCCGCGAGCGGGTCTGGCACACAGGAGTCGCGCCATGAGCCTGGACCTCACTCAAACCCCGCGCTGGCGCCCGGGCTACCGCTTTCAGTACGAACCGGCGCAACAGGGCCACGTGCTGCTGTATCCCGAAGGCATGATCAAGCTCAACGAAAGCGCGGCGCTGATCGGTGGCCTGATCGACGGCCAACGCAGCGTGGCGCAGATCATCGGCGAACTCGAGCAGCAGTTCCCCGGTATCCCCGAAGTGGCCGATGACATCGAGCAGTTCATGGAGGTGGCCCGTGCCGAACACTGGATCATCCTCGCCTGAGCTGGCGGGTAAACCGCCGGTGGGCCTGCCGCTGTGGCTGCTGGCCGAGCTGACCTACCGCTGCCCGCTGCAATGCCCGTACTGCTCCAATCCGCTGGACTTCGCCCGTCAGGGCGAAGAACTGTGCACCGAACAGTGGTTCAAGGTGATGGCCGAGGCGCGGCAGATGGGCGCCGCGCAAATCGGCTTCTCCGGCGGCGAGCCGCTGGTGCGCCAGGACCTTGCCGAACTGATCGGCGAGGCCCGGCGGCTGGGCTACTACACCAACCTGATCACCTCAGGCATTGGCCTGACCGAAGCGAAGATCGCCGCCTTTCGCAAGGCTGGCCTCGACCATATCCAGATCAGCTTCCAGGCCAGCGACGAACAGGTGAACAACCTGCTCGCCGGCTCGAAGAAGGCCTTCGCGCAGAAACTGGAAATGGCCCACGCAGTGAAAGCCCATGGCTATCCGATGGTGCTGAACTTCGTCACTCACCGGCACAACATCGACCACATCGCACGCATCATCGACCTGTGCCTGGCCCTGGAGGCCGACTTCGTCGAATTGGCCACCTGCCAGTTCTATGGCTGGGCCGAGCTCAACCGCCTCGGCCTGCTGCCGACCCAGGCGCAGTTGCAACGGGCCGAACGCATCACCAACGAGTACCGCGAACGGCTCAAGGCGCAGGATCATCCATGCAAGCTGATCTTCGTCACCCCGGATTACTACGAAGAGCGTCCCAAACCGTGCATGAATGGCTGGGGCAGCCTGTTTCTCACCGTCACCCCCGACGGCACCGCCTTGCCCTGCCACGGCGCGCGCCAGTTGCCGGTGCAGTTTCCCAACGTGCGCGACCACGACCTGCAGCACATCTGGTACGACTCGTTCGGCTTCAACCGCTACCGCGGCTTCGACTGGATGCCCGAGCCGTGCCGCAGCTGCGATGAAAAGGAAAAGGACTTCGGCGGCTGCCGCTGTCAGGCCTTCATGCTCACAGGTGATGCCAGCAAGGCCGACCCGGTGTGCGGCAAATCGCCGGACCACGGCATCATCCTCAAGGCCCGCGAAGAATCGGAGCACAGCGCCGTGAACATCGAGCAACTGACCTTCCGCAATGAGCGCAACTCGCGGGTGATCGCCCGTGGCTGAGTTCAGCGCGGCCCAGGCAGTGGCCGCTGGCACTGATTTCGCCGAATTACGCGTAAGCGATGCCGGGCTGTTGTGGAATGAATTGCGCCCTGCCGATGGCGCGTGTCGACTCTGGCTGTGGCGCGATGAGCAGGCCCATTGCCTGACCCCGGACGGTTTCAGCGTGCGTAGCCGGGTGTATGAATATGGCGGTGGCAGCTTCTGCGTCGGCACTGGCGAGGTGCTGTTCGTCAACGAAGCCGATCAGCAGATCTACCGCCAACCGCTGCAAGGCGGCGCGCCGCAGCGGGTCAGCCAGGACACGAACAGCCGCTACGGCGACCTGCACTGGCACGCCGCTGTGTTGCTGGCAGTGGAGGAACACCACGCTGCGCAGGTGGTGCATCGCCTGGTGGCCTTCGTCGACGGCCAGCGCCAGGTACTGGCCGAAGGCGCGGATTTTTACGCAGCGCCAACCTTGAGCGGCGATGCCCAGCGGCTGGCCTGGATCGAGTGGTCGCGCCCGGCCCAGCCGTGGAGCCAAACCCGCCTGATGAGTGCTCGGCGCGGCGCCGATGGCCGCTGGCAAACGCCGCGCTGCGTAGCCGGAGCCGACCGGCCGCAGGCCTTGCAGCAGCCGCGTTTCGATGCCGCCGGACGCCTATGCTGCCTGAGCGACCTGAACGGTTTCTGGCAGCCATGGGGCGAGTGCGCCGAGCGCTGGCAAGCCTTGCCGGCCCTGGCTGCCGACCACGCCGCTGCGCCCTGGCAACTGGGCGCCTGCACCTGGCTACCGCTAGCCGATGAGGGCTTTGTGGCCACTTGGTTCGAGGACGGTTTCGGTCATCTGGGCGTGCAGCGCGAGGGGCACACAGCGCAGCGCTTTGCCAGCGCCTACAGCCGCTTCCGTAGCCTGGCGCTGGACCAACAGCATCTTTACGCGATTGCCGCATCCCCTAGCCAGTTGCCCTGCGTGTTGCGCATCCGCCGCACTGATGGAGCACTGAGGGTGCTGGCCGGAGGCGGTAGTCCCCTGCCCACTGAACACATCAGCCTGCCGCAGCCGCTGACCTACCCCAGTGGCGGCGCCATCGCCCACGGCTTTTTCTATCCCCCGCATCGCGGGCGAGGCCCGGCGCCACTGGTGGTGTTCGTGCATGGTGGGCCGACCTCGGCCTGCTATCCGGTGCTCGACCCACGTATCCAGTTCTGGACCCAGCGCGGCTTTGCCGTGGCTGACCTCAACTACCGCGGCAGCACCGGCTACGGGCGTACCTACCGGCAGGCCTTGCATTTGCGCTGGGGTGAGTGCGATGTCGAGGACGCCTGTGCGGCCGTGGCTTACCTGGCCGAGCGCGGCATGATCGACCCCGACCAGGCATTCATCCGGGGCGGCAGCTCCGGCGGGTACACCACCCTGTGTGCGCTGGCGTTCAGCAAGGTCTTTCGCGGTGGCGCCAGTTGGTACGGGGTCAGCGACCCGCTGGCGCTGGGGCGCGTGACGCACAAGTTCGAAGGCGATTACCTGAACTGGCTGATCGGTGACCCGCACGCCGACGTCGAACGCTATCGGCAGCGCACACCCCTGCTGCACGCCAGCCACATCGAAGTGCCGGTGATCTTCTTCCAAGGGGAGCTGGATGCGGTGGTGGTGCCGCAGCAGACGCGCAGCATGCTCGATGCACTGCGCGCCAACGGCATCGACGCCCAGGGGCATTTTTACCCACAAGAGCGTCACGGGCTGCGCCAGGCGGCGAACCTGGCCCATGCCCTGGGGGCGGAATGGCGGTTCTATTGCCAGATTCTGGCAGAGCTGCCCTGAGGGGCTTCGAGCGCCCCGGCGTCAGCGTTTGGCGATGATGTACACCGCGTGGACGATGCCTGGGATGTAGCCGAGCAGGGTCAGCAGGATGTTCAGCCAGAACGCACCGGCGAAACCGACTTGCAGAAATACGCCCAGCGGGGGCAGCAGAATGGCGATGATGATGCGGATGAAGTCCATGCGTGATTCTCCGTGAAGGGGTTTCAACACAGACTCGCGCGGCTTAACGTAGGTTCAACACATGCTACGCGCCAGAGCGGCGCAGGCGCCCGGGTTAAATCGCGCGCACAGAGAAAACCCCGCATAAGCGGGGCTTTCAGACTGTTTCCCTGACATCCATATCGCTCACCATCCTGGTGAGAACTCCTGCGTAGTCCCTGTTCTGTCCTTTGCGCTTCCTGCGCTACGTCCTTGAAACAAAGATTACGCCGGTAACAAATCTGAGAGAAGTGGCGAAAAGTCACCACGCCATGTAGGAAATAACTTACAAGCGAGGTGAATTCCCATTCCTATCCGTCTCCAGGCGGCATCAGAACTGCTCGGCACTCAGCAAATACAGCGACTCACTGCCGGCCTTGACCGACGCGATCAATGAATCTAAGCGCGGCAGGAGACGGGCGAAATAGAAGCGTGCGGTGCCCAGTTTTGCCGAATCGAACGCTGCATCGCCACTGCCAGCCTGGGCAGCACCGGCCATGCGCGCCCACAGGTAGGCGTAGGCCACGTAACCAAATGCGTGCAGGTACTCCACGGATGCCGCGCCGATTTGCGCGGGATCGGCCTTGGCCTGCGCCAGTACCCAATCGGTCAACTGGTCAAGACGCTGCAGGGCGTCGGCCAGAGGCCGGGTGAATTCGTCCAGCTCATGACCAGCGCCACCGATGAAAGCCTGCACTTCATCCGAGAACACCCGGTAGAACGCGCCACCGCTGCCGACCACTTTGCGGCCCATCAGGTCGAGCGCCTGAATACCGTTGGTGCCTTCGTAGATCTGCGTGATGCGCACGTCACGCACCAATTGCTCCTGGCCCCATTCACGAATGTAACCATGACCGCCGAACACCTGCTGGCCATGCACCGTGCACTCCAGGCCCAGGTCGGTGAGGAAGGCCTTGGCCACCGGAGTCAGCAGCGCGACCAGTGCCTCACTGCGCTGCACCACGGCCGGGTCCTGGCTGTACTTGGCGTTGTCCAGTTGCAGCGCCACGTAGGTCGAAAACGCCCGACCACCCTCGATCAGCGCCTTCATGGTCAGCAGCATGCGCCGCACATCGGGATGGACGATGATCGGATCGGCGAGTTTGTCCTTGGCCTGGGCACCGCTCGGCGAGCGACTTTGCAGGCGCTCACGGGCGTATTCCACAGCGTTCTGGTAAGAGCGTTCCGCCGAGGCCAGGCCTTGGATGCCAACGCCGAGACGCTCGTAGTTCATCATGGTGAACATCGCAGCCAAGCCCTTGTTGGCCTCGCCGACCAGATAACCGGTGGCGCCGTCGAAGTTCATCACGCAGGTGGCCGAGGCCTGGATGCCCATCTTGTGCTCGATGGAGCCGCAACTGACCGCGTTGCGCGCACCCAGGCTGCCATCGGCATTGACCAGGAATTTGGGCACCAGCAACAGGGAAATGCCTTTTGGGCCGGCGGGGGCGTCGGGCAGTTTCGCCAGCACCAGGTGGATGATGTTTTCCGTCAGATCATGCTCGCCGCCGGTGATGAAGATCTTCGTGCCGCTGACCTTGAAGCTGCCATCGGCCTGGGGTTCGGCGCGGGTGCGGATCAGCCCCAGGTCGGTGCCGGCGTGGGATTCGGTCAGGCACATGGAGCCGGCCCAGACGCCTGCGTACATGTTCGGCAGATACGCCTGCTTGAGCGCTTCGCTGGCATGGGCATGGATCGCCAGGCAGGCGCCTGCGGTGAGCATCGGGTACAGGCCGAACGACAGGCTGGCGGCATTGACCATTTCCTCGACCTGGGCCGAGACCACTTTGGGCATGCCCATGCCGGCGAACGCCGGATCACCGCCGACCCCGACCCAGCCGCCTTCGGCATAGGTGCGGTAAGCGTCGATGAAGCCTGCCGGTGTACGCACCGCACCGTCCTGCCAGTGGCAGCCTTCTTCGTCGGCCGCGCGGCTGAGCGGGGCAATGCTGCGCCCGGCGACCTTGCCGGCTTCTTCCAGCACCGCCAGCGCGGTTTCGATATCGACCAGTTCGGCCAGTGCTGGCAGCTCGGCCCAGCGTTGCGCCACGCCGAACACATCGTTGAGAAGAAACTGCATATCACGCAGGGGCGCTTTGTACTCAGCCATGACAACCTCACGCGGTAGGGGTCGAGCGCGGCCTCAAGGGCCGCAGCACAGGATTGTTCGGAGTGTAACGTAACAACATCTAGGGTACATGCGGTCGCCGAGAGACTGACGAGTCAGTTTCGGTCACCGGTATTCATTCATTTCGCAGGCAAAAAAACGCCCGCCACAAGGGCAGGCGCGGTGACGGGCGCGGGTCGGTCAGATCGACAGGCCGAACGCTTGCTCGTCCATTGCCATCAGGTTGTCGGCGCCGGACAGGATCGCTGCCACATGGGTACGGGTGCGCGGCAGGATGCGCTGGAAGTAGAAGCGCGCGGTTTGCAGTTTGGCAGTGTAGAACGCCTCTTCGCTGGTACCGGCGGCGAGCTTTTCCGCTGCCAGACGGGCGATATCGGCCCAGAAGTAGGCCAGGCACGCATAGCCAGAGTACATCACGTAGTCCACCGACGCGGCGCCAACCTCTTCGCGGTTTTCCATCGCCGCCATGCCGATCTTCATGGTCAGCTCGCCCCACTCCTTGTTCAGCGCTGCCAGCGGCGTGACGAATTCTTGCACCGCTTCGTTGCCTTCCTGGGCCTGGCAGAACTTGTGCACGATCTTGGTGAAGCCCTTGAGCGCCTCGCCCTGGGTCATCAGCACCTTGCGCCCGAGCAGGTCGAGGGCCTGGATGCCGGTGGTGCCCTCGTAGAGCATCGAGATACGGCTGTCGCGCACGTTCTGCTCCATGCCCCACTCAGCGATGAAGCCGTGACCGCCGTAGATCTGCACGCCATGGTTGGCCGATTCGAAGCCGACTTCGGTCATGAAGGCCTTGGCGATCGGGGTCATGAAGGCGAGCAAGGCGTCGGCTTTCTTGCGCGCCTCTTCATCCTGGCTGTACTTGAGGATGTCGACCTGCTGAGCGGTGAAATACACCATGGCACGGTTGCCTTCGGCGAAGGCCTTCATGGTCAGCAGCATGCGTCGCACATCAGGGTGAACGATGATCGGGTCGGCGCCCTTCTCAGGGGCCTTCGGGCCGGTCAGCGAACGCATCTGCAGACGATCACGGGCGTACTTCAGGCCGCCCTGGAAGGCCACTTCAGCGTGGGCCAGGCCCTGCAAGGCAGTGCCCAGACGCGCGGTGTTCATGAAAGTGAACATGCAGTTCAGGCCCTTGTTGGCTGGGCCGATCAGATAACCCGTGGCGCCGTCGAAGTTCATCACGCAGGTGGCGTTACCGTGGATGCCCATCTTGTGCTCCAGCGAGCCGCACTGCACGGCGTTGCGCTCACCGACGCCGCCTTCGGCGTTGGGCAGGAACTTGGGCACGATGAACAGGGAAATGCCTTTGGTGCCGGCCGGGGCGTCGGGCAGGCGCGCCAACACGATGTGCACGATGTTCTCGGCCATGTCGTGTTCACCGGCAGAAATGAAAATCTTGGTGCCGGTGACTTTGTAGCTGCCATCGGCCTGCGGCTCGGCGCGGGTGCGCAGCATGCCCAGGTCGGTGCCGCAGTGGGATTCGGTGAGGCACATGGTGCCGGTCCATTCGCCGGTGACCAGTTTGCTCAGGTAGGTGTGCTGCTGCTCGGGGGTGCCGTGGGCAGACAGGGTGTTCATCGCGCCGTGGGACAGACCGGGGTACATGCCCCACGACCAGTTGGCCTCGCCGACCATTTCGCTGACCGCAAGACCCAGCGATTCCGGCAGGCCCTGGCCGCCGTGCTCGACGTCATGGGCCAGGCTCGGCCAGCCGCCTTCGACGAACTGCTGGTACGCCTGCTTGAAACCGGTGGGGGTCTTCACCCCGGTTTCGCTCCAGGTGCAGCCTTCCTGATCGCCCACGCGGTTCAGCGGCGCCAGCACCTGCTCGCAGAACTTGGCGCCCTCTTCGAGGATCGCGTCGACCATGTCAGGGGTGGCGTCCTGGCAGCCTGGCAGGCTTTGGTAGTGCGCCTCATAACCCAGCAATTCGTCACGGACGAAGCGGATATCACGCAAGGGGGCTTTGTAGTCAGGCATGGCGATAAACCTCTAGTTATGAGTCTGGCGGGAAGCCCGCTGGCACCGAAATGCGGCGAATGGCTTTCGGTCAAACAAGTGTTTGAAACTTACGTTTAGAGGGAAGTGTTGTCAAGGAGGGACGATGGTGCCATTTCTGCCGTGAGGCAGGGTGGTTTGGTCGTGGGGTTAGGCGGGGCGGCGGACCGTCCGCTCCCACAGAGCCGTACATAGCTGTAGGAGCGGCTTTAGCCGCGAAAATCGAGAGGCAATAAGAATTCTTGCAGAAAAAGCTGCCGATTCAGGCCCAGGTATCGATGATCCGCCCAAGCATTTCGTCGGAAGCTTTGGCCACTTTGGCGCCCAGTTCGACCTGATGCGCTGCCAGCGCCTGTTCGACAGAAGCAGTGGCCAGATCCAACTGCTGGCTGCGATCGACACTGCGCAGGCGCTCGGCCTGGAAGTCGCTGGACTGGCTGGTGGCGGCGCGCTCGGCGCTGAGGTTGGCGACCTGGCTGGCGGCCTGATCGAAGCGGTTCTGGCCGTTCTGAATGGCGCCAAGGCCGGCGTAGAACGCGGAATTTCCAGTGATTTCCATGTCAGGCCTCCAAGGGCTCGGATTCATCGGCAAGAACGCACAACATTCATTGAAGCAGCACTGCGCAAACCATACGCCTGCAAACCACTAATAGCCTAGTGCCATCCGACAGACGCAACCTGCTGCAAGGTCAGCGCAACCGCTGCAGATGCAGGTAGTGCGCAACTTGCTGCGCAGTCGCCTGTTCAAGCTTGGGCACGCGGCCCAGGCACGGTGCCGACAAGCGCTCGCTCAAGCTCGCCAGGTTCTCTTCCAGGCGCGAGGTCTGCGGCTCGATGATGTTGGCCACCCAGCCGGCCAATTGCAGGCCATCGGCAGCGATGGCTTCGGCGCTGAGCACGGCGTGATTGAGGCAGCCCAGGCGCACCCCCACCACCAGAATCACCGGCAAGCCCAGTGCCACCGCCAGGTCAGACAAATTCGCCTTGCCGCAAAGCGGCACACGCCAGCCCCCGGCACCTTCGATCAGGGTGAAATCGGCCTGCAGGGCCAGCACCCGCTGCATCGCGGCCTGCAGCCCCTCGACACTCAATACCACCCCCGCCTCTTGCGCCGCCACATGCGGCGCGATGGCCGGCTCGAAGGCGAAAGGGTTGACCTGCTCGTAGGGCAAACGCAGGGAGCTTTGTGCGATCAACGCTTCGGCATCGCTGTTGCGCAGCCCCTCGGCGGTGATCCGGCACCCCGAGGCCACCGGTTTGGCGCCGAGGGTACTCAGCCCCTGCTCCCGCGCTGCATGCAAAAGCCCTGCGGCAACCGTGGTCTTGCCGACGTCGGTGTCGGTGCCGGCAATGAAATACGCCTGGTTCATGTCAATCCTCGCCCATCAGCGGTTTACGCAGCACGCCGTACACCACCTGGTAGGTCGCTGGCAGCCCTTGCGGGTCACGGAAACGTTCATAGGCGCGCAGCAGCCCGTCGATCCGCGCCCGGCCCGTGAGCCCGGTGGGTCGGCCGGGGTTGAGATTGTGGGCACCCAGCGCCTTGAGTTCGTGGGTCAGGCTGCGCACGTCGGGGTAATGCAGCACATGGGCCTGACGCTGTAGGTCGAGCACCTGCAAAGAACTGTCGCCGGTCAGGCGCAGGTAGTCGTCGAAATGGCGGAAGCGATTGACGTGCACCTGCCCGTCGACCGCCTGCCAGCTGGTGCGCAGCTCATCCAGGGTGCCGACGCACAGGCTGCTGAACGCGAACAACCCGCCTGGACGCAGCACCCGCGCCGCCTCGTCGAGCACCGCCGAGAACTGCCCGCACCATTGCAGGGCCAGGCTGCTGAAGATCAGATCGAAACAGCCGTCCTGCAACGGCAGACGTTCGGCATCACCGGCCACATGGTGACGTGCGCCACCCTGCTGCCGGGCGTGGTCGAGCATGCCTTCCGCCAGATCCACGGCCACGCCACCATCGCCGTAGCGCTCGGCGAGGATGCGACTGAAAAATCCGGTGCCGCTGCCCAGGTCGAGCCAGCGCGGCGCCGTCAGGGGCTGCGGCAGGCGTTCGAGCACGTTGCGCCCCACCGCACGCTGCAACGCGGCAACGCTGTCATAGCTGGCAGCCGCGCGGGAAAACGACGCCGCCACCTGACGTTTGTCCGGCAATGCGCCGGGCAGGTTGGGCTGGGATAGATCAGTCATCACCACTCTCATGCAGGAAACTCTTGATGCCTTCAGCCAGATCCTGCGGGTACTCCAGCAGGAAGGCATGGGAACTCTCTTCGACCAGGCCGACCTCGACGTCAGGCAGCAGGTCGCTCAGGGCCTGCGCCGCTTCAGCCGGCACCAGCGCGTCGCTGCCGGCGAACAGGTGCAGTTGCGGACCGTTGTAACGCTGCAAGGCTTGGCGGGTGTCGAGCTGGGCCAGCACCTTGAGGCCATTGGCCAGGTACAGCGGGTCGGTGTCGGGCACGCCGATGCCCAATTGCCGAAGCAAGGTGCGCGGCTGTTGGGCGCCGTCGCTGCACAGGCTGCGGAACCGCTTGAGGGTCACTTGCGTGTGGTTCTGGCAGCCATCGAGGAAGGTGCCGAAGGTGTCTGCGGCCATGCCATGGGGCCAGTCCGTGCGGGCGACGAAGCTGGGGTTGCTACCCAGGGTCAGCAACCCGCAGCAGTGATCGCCACGGCGCTCGGCCAGCGCACTGGCAAGCATGCCGCCCAGCGACCAGCCGCCGAGCCAGACATCCTTGGGCAGGCTCCGGTCGAGGTGGTCCAGCCACACCTCCAGCGCGCTGTCGGCCAGCTCTGGCAAGGGCCTCAGTTCGACGTGCAGGCGTGGGTCCTGGGCCCGCAGGCTGGCGGCCAGGGGTACGAGGGACGCGGTGCCCAGCCCCCAGCCCGGAAGAAGAATCAGTCGGTCACGCATCACCAGGCTCCCGCTGTGGATAACAGTCAGCCAATGCGTCTAACAATAGCTGCACCTGCGCCTCACTGTGCGCCGCGCTGAGGGTTACCCGTAGCCGCGCGCTGCCCGCCGGCACCGTGGGCGGGCGGATCGCGGTGACCAACAGCCCGCGCGCGCGCAGCTGCCGCGACAGCTCGATGGCCCGCGCGCTGTCACCGATGACGATCGGCTGGATCGGCGTGCTGCTGTCCATCAGTTGCAGGCCAATGTCTGCCGCGCCGCGGCGAAACTGTGCGATCAACCCATCAAGGTGTTCACGGCGCCAGCTTTCCCGGCGCAGCAGCTCAAGACTTTTAAGCGTGGCGCAGGCCAGTGCCGGCGGTTGGCTGGTGGTGTAGATGTAGGGCCGAGCGAACTGCACCAGCGCCTCGATCAGCTCGTCACTGCCGGCCACGAATGCCCCGGCGGTGCCACAGGCTTTGCCCAGGGTGCCGATCAGCACCGGTACTTGATCCACACCCAGGCCGAAATGCTCGACCACCCCGCCGCCCTGGGCGCCGAGGGTGCCCAGGCCATGGGCGTCGTCGACCATCAGCCAGGCGCCGCGGGCCTTGGCCACTGCGGCCAGTGTCGGCAGGTCGGCCATGTCGCCGTCCATGCTGAACACCCCGTCGGTGACCACCAGGCAGTCGCCGACGGCCTTGTCCAAACGGCTGGCCAGGCTCTGCACATCGTTGTGCAGGTAGCGGCTGAAGCGCGCGCCACTGAGCAGACCGCCATCGAGCAGCGAGGCGTGATTGAGGCGATCCTGCAACACCGAATCGCCCTGGCCGACCAGCGCCGTGATGACGCCGAGATTGGCCATGTAGCCGGTTGAGAACAGCAACGCACGCGGCCGCCCGGTCAGCTCGGCGAGGGCTTCTTCCAGTTCATGGTGCGGGGTGCTGTGGCCGATGACCAGGTGTGAAGCCCCACCACCCACGCCCCAGCGCTCGGCGCCGGCGCGCCAGGCGGCGATCACCTCGGGGTGGTTGGCCAGGCCCAGGTAGTCGTTGTTGCAGAAGGCCAGCAGCGGCTGGCCGTCGACCACCACCTGCGGGCCTTGCGGGCTTTGCAACAGGGGGCGCTGGCGATACAGGTCAGCGGCGCGCCGCTGAGCCAGGCGCGCCGTGAGATCGAACGCCACGTCAGGCCGACGCTGCGTCGTAGAACAGTTCGCTGCTGCGCTGCTCGACCAGGGCTTGCTCGATGGCCGCCTGGTGAACCTCGTCGGCGTGTTCTTCACGCGCTTCGGGCTTGATGCCGAGGCGGGCGAACAGCTGCATGTCCTTGTCGGCCTGCGGGTTGCCGGTGGTCAGCAGTTTTTCGCCGTAGAAGATCGAGTTGGCCCCAGCCATGAATGCCAGTGCCTGCATCTGTTCGTTCATCGCTTCGCGGCCTGCCGACAGGCGTACATGGGACTTGGGCATCAACAGCCGCGCCACGGCCAGCATGCGGATGAAATCGAACGGGTCGACGTCGTCTTCATTGGCCAGCGGCGTGCCTTCGACCTTGACCAGCATGTTGATCGGCACCGACTCGGGGTGCTCTGGCAGGTTGGCCAGCTGGATCAGCAGGCCGGCGCGGTCGTCGAGCGATTCGCCCATGCCGAGGATGCCGCCCGAGCAGATCTTCATGCCGGCATCGCGCACGTAGGCCAGGGTCTGCAAGCGCTCGCTGTAGGTGCGGGTGGTGATGATGCTGCCGTAGAACTCCGGCGAGGTGTCGAGGTTGTGGTTGTAGTAGTCCAGGCCGGCCTGGGCCAGGGCGCTGGTCTGCTCCTGGTCGAGCTTGCCAAGGGTCATGCAGGTCTCCAGACCCATGGCCTTGACTCCTTTGACCATCTCCAGCACGTAAGGCATGTCCTTGGCCGACGGATGCTTCCAGGCCGCGCCCATGCAGAAGCGGGTCGAGCCGATGGCCTTGGCCCGTGCGGCTTCTTCCAGCACTTTCTGCACTTCCATCAGCTTCTGTTTTTCCAGGCCGGTGTTGTAGTGGCCGGACTGCGGGCAGTACTTGCAGTCTTCCGGGCAGGCCCCGGTCTTGATCGACAGCAAGGTCGAAACCTGCACCTGGTTGGGGTCGAAATGCGCACGGTGGACGGTCTGCGCCTGGAACAACAGGTCGTTGAACGGTTGTTGGAACAGGGCCTTGACCTCAGCCAGGGACCAGTCGTGACGTGTTGTTGCAGTTGTGCTCGCGCTCATCGGCGTTTCCTTGTTTAGGCTGTTGCTGCGCCGCGACAGGAAGTCCCCGCCAGCGCCTCACGGATAGCCCGCATACTCACGGAAGGCCCATGAACTGTCAACTTGCGTTAAAAGCACTGGTCAACAATTGGTTAAATAGCGATCAAATCTGTTTGCTGTGCAGTGAGCTTGCCGAGCAGACCTACCCGCTCTGCCATCCTTGCGAGAACGAGCTGCCCTGGCTGATCGACGCCTGCCAGCGCTGCGCCCTGCCCATGCCCGCTTCTGACATGATTTGCGCGGACTGCCGACGCCGAGCGCCAGCCTTTACCACGGTGGTCGTGCCATGGCACTACGCTTTCCCGGTCGATAGCGTCATCAGCCGCTTCAAGCACCACCGCCAGTGGCCGCTAGGGCGCCTGCTGGCGCTGCTGCTCAGCCAGAACCTGCGCCACCGCTTCGAAGTAGGCTTGCCACGTCCGCAGTTGCTGTTGCCAGTACCATTGGCCAAACGACGCCTGCGCATGCGCGGCTTCAATCAGGCGGCGATGCTCGCCCGTTGGCTGTCGAGCGAAATCCAGGTGCCCTGCAGCGAGCACTGGCTGACACGCTGCCGCGACACGCCGGCGCAGCAAACCATCGGCGCCCGCGCGCGGCGGCGTAACCTGCGCGATGCCTTTGGCCTGACGGCGGCGGCCAAGCCGGCCGGTCGCCACGTCGCGATCATCGATGACGTGCTGACCACCGGCAGCACGGCCCAGGCTCTGGCGGCACTGCTGCGCCGCGCCGGGGCGCAGCGGGTCGACATCTATTGCCTGGCGCGCACGCCAATGCCTGCACACGCTTGACTTGCACCGGGGTGCGCAGGCAACGTCGCAGCAGTCGCTCGTTCACTCATCCCGCCTGGAACCGCCTCTCCCCCCATGCCCTTGCCTACCCTGCTCACCCAGCACATCGCCCGCCGCCCGCAGCGTATCGCCCTGCTCCAGCATGTCGCCGAGCAAGGCTCGATCACCCAGGCGGCAAAAGCTGCCGGTATCAGCTACAAGGCCGCCTGGGACGCCATCGACGAACTCAACAACCTGGCCACCAGCCCGCTGGTCGAGCGCAGCACCGGTGGCCGCGGCGGCGGCGGCGCAAAACTGTCGAGCGAGGGCCGCCGAGTCCTCGATCTGTACCTGCGCCTGCAAGCGCTGCAAGCCCAGGTGCTGCAAGCCGAACAGGCCAGCGACCTCGACCTGCTCGGGCGCCTGATGCTGCGCACCAGCGCGCGCAATCAACTGTCCGGCACAGTCAGCCTGCTGCAGCGCGAAGGCCGCCACGACCGCATCGGCCTGACCCTGGCCGGTGGCGCGCAGATCACCGCGCTGATAACCCCCGATAGCACCGAACGCCTCGACCTGGCCCTGGGCAATACCGTGGTCGCCTTGCTCAAGGCAGGCTGGGTGCGGCTGTCGCTGGGCGACGAGGCGCTCGACCCCGACGACAACTGCCTGCAGGCGCAGGTCAGCGAATGCCTGGCCGGGGATGACGGGCAAAGTGAAGTACGTCTGCACCTGGGCAACGGCCAGAGCCTGTGCGCCATCGCCGACAGCGCCTGGCTGCAGCGCCATGGCATTGGCCCTGGCAGCGACATCGAAGCGCTGTTCCATCCCTCTTATGTGCTGATTGGCACGCCGCTATAAGGGTTGCGCTACCATGGGCGACTGTCCAGGCCTTGCGGAGCGCCCATGTCCCATCCATTCGATACCCTCACCCCTGATCTGGTCTTGGACGCGGTAGAGAGCCTTGGCCTGCTCAGCGACGCCCGGGTGCTGGCGCTCAACAGCTACGAAAACCGGGTGTACCAGGTGGGCATCGAAGGCGAGCAGCCGCTGATCGCCAAGTTCTACCGGCCCGATCGCTGGAGCGACGCGGCGATTCTCGAAGAACACCGTTTCAGCGCCGAACTGGCCGAGTGCGAAGTGCCGGTGGTGGCGCCGCTGGAGTTCGATCAACGCAGCCTGTTCAGCCACCAGGGCTTTCGCTTCACGCTGTTCCCGCGCCGCGGCGGCCATGCGCCGGAGCCGGGCAACCTCGATCAGCTCTACCGCCTCGGCCAGTTGCTCGGGCGCCTGCACGCTGTGGGCGCCACGCGCCCCTTCGAGCACCGCGAGACACTCACCGTGTCGGCCTTCGGTCACGCTTCGCTGCGCACCTTGCTCGACGGCAACTACGTGCCCAAGGAACTGCTACCGGCCTTCGAATCGGTGGCCCGGGACGTCATCGAGCGGGTCGAGCGCATCTACGCCGCTACCCCGCACGCGGTGATCCGCCTGCATGGCGACTGCCATCCTGGCAACCTCATGCACCGCGACGACACCTACCACATCGTCGACCTCGACGACTGCCGCATGGGCCCGGCGGTTCAGGACCTGTGGATGATGCTGGCCGGCAACCGCGAGGAACGCCTCGGGCAACTGGCCGAACTGATCGATGGCTACAACGAATTCCACGATTTCGACCCGCGCCAACTGGCCTTGATCGAGCCGTTGCGCGCGCTGCGTCAGTTGCACTACAGCGCCTGGCTGGCGCGGCGCTGGGATGACCCGGCGTTCCCGCGCAGCTTCCCCTGGTTCGGCCAGCCGCGTTACTGGGGCGATCAGATTCTCGCCCTGCGTGAACAGTGCGCCGCGCTGGATGAAGCGCCGCTGAAATTGTTCTGAATCTGCCGGGCGGGTTGTCTACACTACCCGCCGCTTCACCCTCACACAGCAAGGACCATCCATGCACGCCGCCAACCCGCGACGCGGGTATCTGCTGGGCCTGTCGGCCTACGTCATCTGGGGCTTGTTCCCGCTCTACTTCAAGGCCATCCAAAGCGTGCCGGCGCTGGAGATCATCCTGCATCGGGTGCTCTGGTCGGCGCTGTTCGGTGGCCTGATGCTGCTGGTGTGGAAGCACCCCGGCTGGTGGCGCGAGCTGCGCCAGAACCCGCAACGCCTGGCGGTATTGGCCCTGAGCGGCAGTCTCATCGCGCTGAACTGGCTGGTGTATGTGTGGGCGGTGAACAGCGGGCGCATGCTCGAAGCCAGCCTTGGCTACTACATCAACCCGCTGGTCAACGTGCTGCTGGGCATGCTGTTGCTCAATGAACGCCTGCGCCGCCTGCAATGGCTGGCGGTAGGCCTGGCCTGCGTCGGTGTGGCGCAACAGGTGTGGCAGGTCGGCAGCCTGCCCTGGGTGTCGCTGGCCCTGGCGTTGACCTTCGGCTTCTACGGCCTGATCCGCAAGAAGGCTCCGGTGGCCGCCTTGCCCGGCCTGGTGGTGGAAACCTGGATGCTGCTGCCGCTGGCGTTGGGCTGGCTACTGCTGCACCCCGGCATGGGCAGCGCGCAACCGGGCTTCTACCTGAGCAGCGAGGCGCTTTGGTTGATGGCGGCAGGCCCGGTGACGCTGGTGCCGCTACTGTGTTTCAACGCCGCTGCACGGCATTTGCCCTACACCACGCTGGGTTTTCTCCAGTACCTGGCACCGACGCTGGTGCTGGCCCAGGCGGTCTGGCTGTTCGATGAACACCTGTCGCCCAGTAGCCTGGTGGCGTTCATGTTCATCTGGGCTGCGTTGCTGGTCTACAGCATCGATACCTGGCTGATTCTGCGCAAACGCTGATCATTTTATGACCGAACCTCTGCAGGCCTTACGGCGCATGGCCTGCAGCGATGTCTCCAGAGCTTATCCACAGCGCCATCCCCGCCGTTTGTGCACAAGCGCCGGGGGTCTGTACATTTTCTAACCAAACCGCTACAGGCCAAGGGATACAAGGCCTACAGCGCTATCCCCCCAGCTTATCCACAAGGCAGTCCCCGGACATTCTGCATAACTTCGCCTGTGCACAACCGCTGTGGAAAACCACTTTAGCCCTCGGCGCGAACGCTCAGTTCCACCATCAGCTCATCGGCCAGGCCTTCCAGGCGCTGTTGCAAACGCTCGAGCGACAATTCAGCCGGCAGCGCCAGCACCGCTTCGGCGTGAAACAGCGGCTCGTTGCTCATGGGCGCGGGCTGTACCTGGGTACTGAGCCGTTCCACGTTCACTGCCAGTTGCGCTAGCACCCGGCTGATGTCACGAACGATCCCTGGGCGGTCGTTACCCACCAGTTCCATCCTCACCGTCTGACGCAGGTCGCTCGGCTCGCCGCCCCTTTCGGCGATCTGTACGCGAATGCCCCGGCTGGACAGCGCTCGCAGCGAGGTCAGCAGGCCGTCCCATTCGGCGCTGGGCACTGCCACGTTGACGATGCCAGCGAATTGCCCGGCCATGCGCGATAGGCGACTTTCCAGCCAGTTGCCCTGATGCTCACTGATGCAGTGCGCGACGCGTTCGACCAGGCCCGCCTGGTCGGCGGCGATGACAGTGATGACCAGATGCTCCACGTCACGCTCCTCATGGCAGTCAGGCGGACTTCGAGTATAGGCAATACGCGGCATCCTGCCGCAGAGAAGTCCACGACAATGATCGTGTACTGTTTAGAGATTTATCTGGAACAATCCACACGATTTTTGCGAACATGCTCCTTCCCAGCGTGACCTGGTACGACCAAAGGGTCGTCGAGCGACGCTTTTAGTCTGATGTTCACTGGCGAACGGCTTCATGTAGTATTCGCCGAACCGGACTACAAGATGTCCTCCGGTTGTCTGCCGAGGCGCCTGTACGCCGCCCTATGGCACATTTCACTGCCGTTTCCCGCCGCTCTCAGGGCATGTCCGGGAGGCGTGCGGAATGTGCGTTACAGGCTTTTTACGATGAGCGAAACAGCTGAGCAGAGTGAGGCAAGCAATGACTGAACACGTTCGAGTCGGTGGCCTTCAGGTCGCCAAAGTCCTGTATGACTTCGTCAATGACGAGGCCATTACAGGGACTGGCATGGTCGCCGCGCAGTTCTGGGACGGTGCCGAGAAGATCATCAACGACCTCGCTCCAAAGAACAAAGCACTGCTCGCCAAACGCGACGCACTGCAAGCGCAGATCGACGCCTGGCATCAGGCGCGCCAAGGCCAGGCGCACGACGCCGCCGCCTACAAAGCTTTCCTCCAGGACATCGGCTACCTGCTGCCACAAGCAGACGATTTCCAGGCCAGCACGCAAAACGTCGACGAAGAAATCGCCCACATGGCCGGCCCGCAACTGGTGGTGCCGGTGATGAATGCGCGCTTCGCCTTGAACGCTGCCAACGCCCGCTGGGGCTCGCTGTACGACGCGCTGTATGGCACCGACGCCATCAGCGAGGACGGCGGCGCGGAGAAAGGCCAGGGTTACAACAAGGTCCGCGGTGACAAGGTCATCGCCTTCGCCCGCGCTTTCCTCGACCAGGCGGCGCCGCTGAGCACTGGCTCCCATGCCGATGCCGTGGCCTACCGGGTGGAGGCCGGCAAGCTGGTGGTCGCACTCAAGGGCGGCAGCCACAGCGGCCTGCGTGACGCTGCGCAACTGATCGGCCTGCACGGCGACGGCGCCGCGCCCACCGCGCTGCTGCTCAAGCACAACGGCCTGCACTTCGAAATCCAGATCGACGCCAGCACTCCGGTCGGCAGCACCGATGCCGCAGGCGTCAAAGACATCCTCATGGAGTCGGCGCTGACCACCATCATGGACTGCGAAGACTCGGTCGCCGCCGTCGATGCCGACGACAAGGTGCTGGTCTACCGCAACTGGCTGGGCCTGATGAAGGGCGACCTGGCGGAAAGCATCAGCAAGGGCGGCAAGACCTTCACCCGCACCATGAACCCCGACCGCGAGTACACCGCACCCAACGGCGGCAGCGTGACCCTGCACGGCCGTTCGCTGCTGTTCGTGCGCAACGTCGGCCACCTGATGACCAACCCGGCGATTCTCGACGCCCAGGGCGAAGAGATTCCCGAAGGCATTCAGGATGCGCTGTTCACCGTGCTGGCCGCGGTGCACAACCTCAACGGCAATACTCAGCGCAAGAACACCCGCAGCGGCAGTGTGTACATCGTCAAACCGAAGATGCACGGCCCGGAAGAAGTGGCCTTCGCCGCCGAACTGTTCGCCCGCGTCGAGCAACTGCTGGGCCTGCCGGCCAACACCCTGAAGGTCGGCATCATGGACGAGGAACGCCGCACCACGGTCAACCTCAAGGCCTGCATCAAGGAGGCGGCCGAGCGTGTGGTGTTCATCAACACCGGCTTCCTCGACCGCACCGGTGATGAAATCCACACCTCCATGGAAGCCGGCGCGGTGGTGCGCAAGGGCGCCATGAAGAATCAGAAATGGATTGCCGCCTACGAAGACAACAACGTCGACGTGGGTCTTGCCACCGGCCTGCAAGGCCGCGCGCAGATCGGCAAGGGCATGTGGGCCATGCCTGATCTGATGGCGGCGATGCTGGAACAGAAGATCGCCCACCCGCTGGCCGGCGCCAATACCGCCTGGGTACCCTCGCCGACCGCCGCTACGTTGCACGCGCTGCACTACCACAAGGTCGACGTGCAGGCGCGGCAGGCCGAACTGGCCCAGCGCACCCCGGCATCGGTCGACGACATCCTGAGCATTCCGCTGGCCGCTGATACGAATTGGTCGGCCGAGGAAATCCGCAACGAACTGGACAACAACGCCCAGGGCATCCTCGGTTACGTAGTGCGCTGGATCGACCAGGGCGTGGGCTGCTCGAAGGTACCGGACATCAATGACGTCGGCCTCATGGAAGACCGCGCCACCCTGCGCATTTCCAGCCAGTTGCTGGCCAACTGGCTGCGCCATGGCGTGGTCAGTCAAGATCAGGTGCTGGAAAGCCTCAAGCGCATGGCCGCGGTGGTCGACCGGCAGAACGCCGGTGACGCGCTGTACCGTCCGCTGGCGCCGAACTTCGACGACAACATCGCCTTCCAGGCGGCGGTGGAGTTGGTCATCGAAGGCGCCAAACAGCCCAATGGCTACACCGAGCCGGTTCTGCACCGGCGCCGGCGCGAGTTCAAGGCGCGGCACGGGCGCTGAGTTGAGCTAGCTGTCAGGGCCGCTATGCGGCCGATCGCGGCTAAAGCCGCTCCTACAGTGGTCTGTAGGAGCGGCTTTAGCCGCGATGGACTGCAAAGCAGTCCCAATCACCCCCTCGAAAATGACCAGCAACACCCCTAGCCCCGCCCCCCTACCTCCAGCTTCAACTCTGTGCTCACCAGCTCCAGCAACCGCCCCAGATCCACCGGTTTGAGCAGCACATCCAGCACCCCGAGGTGCATGGCCTCGACCGCTTCCTGCACATCGGTATCCCCCGACACCACGATGATCGGCAGCTCTGCCCGTTGCGACACGCGCACGTGCCGGATCAGCGCCAGGCCGTCTTCCGGCGCCATGCGCAGGTCGGTGACCATCAGCCCGATGCGTGGATGCGCGGCAAGCTGAGCGAGCGCCTGAGCCGCGCCGTCTGCCATGCAGGTATCGATGCCGCGGCTGCGCAGGTAAACGGACAGCGCCTCACGATTGAGCGCATTGTCATCGACCACCAACACCAAAGGTGCCGGCTCATCGGGCGCGCTCACCGCAGCTAAGGCCTCGCGCTCGGCGTCGCTGAGGATGTCGTCATGCTCGCTCATGCTCATCTCGTCAAAAAACTTTCGTTCGCTCAGTTCAGACCGCATCTCAGTCTTGTGCCTACTGCCTTTCGTCGGGAATTTGACACCCCAACCTGCGCAAGCCCTTCCTAGACTTACGTCCAATGGGCAGCACCTGCCTGGCGGCCGACCATGGCCAAACAACAACGAGGCCCACGCCACCTGCGCGGGCCATGCATGCGGTCAGTGCGATGAGCAAACAGGACGCCTTCGATCAGGCTGGCAGAACAGCCGTGCTGCAGAACATTCAGGGCACGCTGCAGTTTCTGCAACGCTTCCCGCCGTTCAACCAGATGGAGCAGAGTCATCTCGCCTACCTGGTGGAACAGTGCCAACTGCGCTTTTATGCCAGCGGTGAAAGCATCGTCAAGCCTGCTGACGGACCGGTCACGCATTTTTTCATCGTCAAGCAGGGCCGAGTGGTCGGCGAGCGGCAGTCGGCCACCGGTGCCGATACCCACGCCACCTTCGAAATCACCAGCGGTGAATGCTTCCCCCTGGCCGCACTGCTTGGCGAACGCGCCACCCGCACCGAGCACCTGGCCGGCGAAGACACCTTCTGCCTGCAACTCAACAAAGCCGCGTTCATCCGCGTGTTCTCGCTGTCGGAGGTGTTCCGCGACTTCGCCCTGCGCGGCGTCAGCAGCCTGCTCGACCAGGTCAACCAGCAGGTGCGTCAGCGCGCCGTTCATACCTTGGGCAATCAGTACTCGCTCAACACTCCGCTGGGCGAACTGGCCATGCGGCATCCGGTGGTATGCGACGCCGACATGCCGCTGCGCGAGGCGGTCGGGCTGATGCACCAGCAGCAAGTCGGCAGCATTGTCATCGTCGACGCCCAGCGCTTCCCGACCGGCATCTTCACCTTGCGCGACCTGCGCCAGGTGGTGGCCGATGCCAGCGCCGACCTCAGCGCACCGATCGCCCGCCACATGACCGCCCGGCCGTTCTACCTCAGCCCCCAGGCCACCGCCTTCGACGCCGCCATGGCGATGACCGAGCGGCATATCGCCCACGTCTGCCTGGTCGATGAGCAGCGTCTGTGCGGGGTGGTGTCCGAGCGCGATCTGTTTTCCCTGCAACGGGTCGATCTGGTGCACCTGGCACGGACCATCCGTCACGCCGCACGCCTGGAAACCCTGGTGTCGCTGCGCGGTGAGATCGGCCAGCTGGTGGAAAGAATGTTGGCCCATGGCGCGTCGTCGTCGCAGATCACCCAGATCATCACCTTGCTCAACGACCACACCGTGTGCCGGGTCATCGAGCTGACCCTGGCCGAGCTGGGCGACCCCGGCGTTCCCTTTACCTGGCTGTGCTTTGGCAGCGAAGGCAGACGCGAGCAGACCCTGCACACCGACCAGGACAACGGCATTCTGTTCGAAGCCGCCAGCGCCAGCGAAGCCCAGACCCTCCGCCTGCGCCTGCTGCCCTTGGCGCAGCACATCAACCGCAGCCTGGCGCTGTGCGGCTTCACCCTGTGCAGCGGCAACATCATGGCTGGCAACCCGCAGCTGTGCCTGTCGCGCAGCGAGTGGGCGCTGCGCTTCGCCGGGTTCATCCGCGAGGCCAGCCCGGAGAACCTGCTCGGTTCGAGCATCTATTTCGACCTGCGCGCCGTATGGGGCGACGAACAAGGTTGTGAACACCTGCGCCAGGGCATCCTCGCCCAGGTCGCCGACAACCGCCTGTTCCAGCGCATGCTGGCCGAGAACGCCTTGCGTCAGCGCCCGCCGGTTGGGCGTCTGCGCGAGTTCGTGCTGACCCGCCAGGGCCACGACAAGGCCGCCACCCTCGACCTCAAGGTGCAGGGGCTCACGCCGTTCGTCGATGGCGCTCGCCTGCTGGCGCTGGCCCATGGCATCGCCGCCAATAACACTGTCGAACGTCTGCGCCAACTGGCCCGGCGCGAAGTCCTCGACGCGCTGGACGCCGCCGCCTTCGAGGAGGCGTATCACTTCATTCAGCAGACCCGCATGCAGCAGCACCAGCGCCAGACTCGCGATAACCAGCCCTACAGCAACCGGCTCGACCCCGACAGCCTCAATCAGCTCGACCGGCGCATCCTGCGCGAGTCGCTGCGTCAGGCCCAGCGCCTGCAAAGCAGCCTGGCGCTGTGTTACCAACTATGAGCCTGCTGAGCTGGCTGCGCGCCCCCGCGCCGACCCTGAGTGACGCGCTCAAGCAACGCCTGGCGCGGTTGCCCGTCCCCGCGCCCTGGCGTGACTGCAGCCTGCGCGAGCAGCGCTGGGTGGTGCTTGATCTAGAGACCAGCGGCCTGAACGTCAACCGTGACCAGGTGCTGTCGATCGGCGCAGTGGTGATCGACGATGGCGCCATCGACTTCGCCCAGCAGTTTGAACGGACCCTGCACCGGCCCGCGCAGAAGACCACCTCCAGCGTGTTGATCCATGGCCTGGGCCCCAGCGCCCTGGCCGCCGGCTGCGACCCCGCCGAGGCTTTGCTGGATCTGCTCGAATTCATCGGTGACAGCCCACTGCTGGCGTTCCACGCACCCTTCGACCAGCGCATGCTGGCCCGCGCCCTGAAGGACAGCCTCGGCCATCGCTTGCAGCATCCGTTCCTGGATGTCGCCGAACTGGCACCGATGCTCAATCCCGACACCGTGCTGCGCGAGGCTGGCCTGGACGACTGGATCACCCGTTTCGGCCTGCACGTGCAGGAGCGTCACCACGCCAGTGCCGATGCCCAGGTCACCGCTGAACTGATGCTCATCCTGCTCAGCCAGGCGCGCCGCCAACAGCTCGATAGCCCACTGCAACTTGAGCAGCAACTCAGCGCCTGGCGCCGGCGCATGGCCCATCACCCCAGTCTCTGACGAACGCAACGCCAGCGCCGGCGCTTTACCCGGCACGTGGTAATGGGCTACCGCCTGGGCCTACCGTCCAGGCGCCAGCGTTCGCGGCTCACTCATCACCGAGCCACTGCCATGAGCCTGGAACAATTCAAGGCCTTCGACCTGCAACTGAGCCAACTGCTTGATGCACCGCCCCAGCCGGACCCCACACTGCCACTGCCCCGCGCACGCCAGAATTATTTCGCGGCCCTTACTGACTACTGGCTGGCCGACCCTGACGGGACCGGCAATCGCCGCCAGCGCCTCGGCTCGATCCTCCGCCAGCAGTTGCTCGCGCAGATCGACCTGCGTATTGGCGACCACACGCTCGGCTCCGGACATGCCGACCTGCTGCGCGCGTGCTTGACCTCCCCGCTGCCCGCGCAGCGCCAGCAGACCCCAGCGGCGCAGCGCCCGCAGGTCTATCGGCCGCTGCTGGACATCACCACGCCCCATTGGCGCAGCCCGCTGCGCGGTGCGTTCGTGATCGTCGAAGGGGGGCCAGAGGGCAGCATGGCTGACCCTGGCCAGCCCAGCGAATATGCGCTGCTGTACAGCCTTTCCCACGGCATCGAAACCTTCCATGACTTGGCCGAACTGCACCTGGAACTGTTTGAGCGTCTGGATGACCCGCAGCAGAGCCGGCCTCTGCTGCACCTGCTCGACAGCCCCGCAGATCGCGAGAAAGCGCACAATGCCGAGCGACTGCGCTATGACTGGTTCAACGACGACCTCATACACGCTCAGGCACAGGCGGTGATCGACGCGCAGTATCATGCCCTGACACAGGCCTGGAACACCGCTGCCGAACAGCCCGCGCTGGACTGGCCCGCCCTGCAAGACCAACTGCGACGCACCGCTGACCTGCTGCCTTGGCTCGACAGCCGCTGCGCGTTGCAAACCCGGTACGGGCTGCTGCTGGAGCGCAACTCGCCCGCCTGGCTGAAAAATGCCTCAGCCCAAGGCCTGACCCACATCATGCAGACCATGCAGGAGCTGGTCATCGCCATCGATCGCGCAGCGGCGCCAGGAATTCTCAGCCTCGCCCAGTTCGCAGAACGCGAGAGCTTGCTGGCCTGGACCTGTGACCGTCTGCGCAGTGAACTGCGCCAGCGCCATCAGCTCGATCTCGATCCACAGGCGGTCTATGTCAGCGTAACCCTGGCACGCCAGCGTGGCCCGGTGACCCATCCCGGTGTAACCACTGGCTGGATTCCAGTGGCCGCCCGCCCACAGGTGGGCGATACCATCGAGCTGGTCAGACAAACCTATCGCCTCGATGAGCTGGCGCTGCTCAATATCTCCCTGCTCGACATCGACTACTGGCTAACGGCACGGGTTCACGACAAGGACGACAACACACTGACGGGCATCAGCCCCAGTCAGGTGAAGCAGATGGTCCGCGCCTTGAATGTGGGTGACAGCTATAGCCATTACCTGCGCAAGCATTTGCTGACTTCGCTGGAAGCGCAATGGCGCCGCGAGCACTATGAGGCGATCAGTTGCGCGCGGATGCGCGCCGAGGTCGTCAAGGCCCGCTACGCCGGGCATTTTCTCGAAGACCCGTTCGAACGCGGGTTTGCCTGGGCCACGCTGGTCATCGATCACCCAGACAGCCAGACGCGCGAGTCACTCGACGCGCCGAAGCTCAGCGTCCGCCAATTGCTGATCGCCGGGCACACGCTGCACGACGTCATGCTGATCACGCCAGACGCGCCGACCAGCACGCGCCTGCTGGCCTACACCCCAGATGCGCCCGATCGCCGCGCATGGCGCGAGTTTCGCAATGCCCGGCACCTGCTGCGCACCCTGCGCGAAAAACCGCACCTGCGTGAGTATGTGCAGGATCGGCTGCCCATGCTCGAGCGCGATCAGGTCGAACGCTGGCTGACCAAAGGCGGCCTGGGCGCCATCGCGCAGCGTCCCGTGATCAGCGGCGACTTCCAGCAGGCCCGTTACCGCGCCGAGGTCAACGCACTGATCGCAGCCGTCGATGCGAGCACCTACACCCGCCTGGAACTGTTGGGCGAGTTCAGCCTGCACGCCTTTTCGGTCCTGCTTGACCTGGTGAGCCTGGTACTGCCAGCGCGGGGACTCACGGCGTTGGCGGTCGCCCGCGCCCTGCTCTCGGTAATCGACACCGAGAAAGCCTTCGGCAAGGATGATCGGGTAGGGGTGCTGAAACACTTGGTCGAGGCATTCACCCATGCCAACGACGCAGTCAACAGCATCGGCGGCACCACGGTGATTCGACGAGCGATCCGTGCGATCCCGCCAACCCCACCGCTCAAACTGCCGACATCGGCAGCGGTGCGGGTCAATACCGACCGCCTTCACTACCGGGTCGATGGCATCCACAAAGAGGGCATCTATGAACAGCGCTCGCCCTACCCAGGACTGAGCCTGTACTTCATCAGAGATGCCTCGGGCACCAATTATCAAGTGGCCTTCGACGGCTATCGCTGGCGGGTGGTCGATCCGCGCATGCCCGATGCCTACATCAAGGTGCCCGTCATGCGCTGCGCGAATGGCGAATGGGTCGTGGATTCTCCGGTGCTGTGGTTCGACGGCCTGCCCGACCTGCAAGCGCTGTTCGACCACTGCCGGCTCAGCGCCGTCCCGACAGAGGGCCAGGCGCAGTCGGCAGACGGCCTGTTTCAGCTCGATGAGCAGGTGTACCTGCGCGCCGGTGCACACGCCTTACCGCTGCGCAAGCACTTGCTCGATGATCACTACCACCTGCTGATTCCCAGGCAATCGCCACAGGGCGCGACCGCCTGGGCGATCCTGCGCTGGCACAACGATCAGTGGCGCGTCCGTGTCCGCCAGCCTGGTCGCAGCAGCGACTGGCTGGCGCTGCCGCAGGCTTATGCAGTGAGGCGCGGCAACGCGGCGTCGAGCCGCTGATGCAAGGCACTGCCACTCGGCCAGTTACGCAGCAGACGGGCGCGGTCACGCCCATAGGCGCTGGCGAAGCTGAGCTGAGTGGCGTGCTGACACATGGCATCGAGGTCGATCAGTGACCACTGGCCGTCCTGCCAGAACAAGTTGTGCCCCTTCATGTCGCCGTGGCTGATGCGCGCGGCGATCAGTTGCTGCATCAACTGCACCAGGGCCTGCACCTGCTCGTCTGGCGCTGCGCCGCTGTCGACGTAGGGTGCGAAGCTGGCGGTGAGGTCGGAACCCTCGGCATATTCAGTGAGCAAATAGGCGCGGCTGCGCAGGCCCAGCACGCGCTGCTCGAGCACCGCCAAAGGCTTGGGCGTGGCAATGCCCAGGCACTCCAGGCGATGCCCCTCGATCCACGAATGCCAGGCCCGGCTCGGGCGCCAGAAGCGCTTGAACCAGTGCGCGGTGTTCTTGATGTTGTAGCGCTTGAGCACCAATGGCCGACCATCGACTTCGATGCGCGCCACGCTGGCGGCGCCACCGGTCTTGTACAGGTGACCCTGGTCGAGCAGCGCGTCGGCCTGCGCCAGCACCGGGGCCAGGTTAGCGGCCTCGTTGCGGCGAATGGCCTGCAAACCCGACAGCGAACGCTCGACGCTGAACAGCGTGCAGTCGCGTCCGGCCTTGTCCAGGTAGTCCTTGAGCCGCCAAGTGCGCACCTTGTCGATCTGCTTTTGCAGCGCTTCGAGCGGCAGGGCATGCTCGGCATTGCTCAGCAGGTAGTGCACCAACAGCTCTTCGAGAAAGGGTTCGAGGCGCTTGGGCAACTGGGCGAACAACACCCCGAGGTTTTCCAGCACGCGCTGACGCGACAACGGCTGGCCGGGGGTTTCGGCTTTGACCCCGCCACCGTCGATCAGGTACAGCTCGCCACCCTGGCGCAGCAGGTTGTCCAGGTGCAGGTCGTCCTGCCACAGCCCCACCGCGTGCATCTTCGCCACCGCAGCCAGGGCTTCACCCAACACCTGCTGCTGCGCGTCGGCCAGCGGCGTCAGGTGCTGCACGTCTTGCCAGGCCTGGCCCAGGCTTTGCGCATCGTCGAGAAACTCGAACAGCAGCCAGCCGCCTTCATGGTCGACCAGGCCATCGGCCAGCAGCGTTGGCGTCTTCAGCCCTTGCGCGGCCAACAGGCGTGCACCTTCAAGCTCGCGCTGGAAGTGCCGCGCCGCGTTGCTGCCGACCAGCAGCTTGGCCAGCACTGGCGTGTCGCGCCAGGTGGCGGCGCCGACATAACGCTGGCCAGGCAGTACACGCAACAGGCGATGCAGGCGCAAGTCGCTGGGCCCGGCGGCATCTTCCAGGCGAACACTCAAGGGCAGGCTCGGGCTGCGCCCGGCCTGGGTCAGTTCGGACAAACGCATCAACGGGCCTCTTTGTCGTGGCGGCGGCGGGTCAGACGTTGCAGCCAGTCGCCGACCAGGGCGCTGTCGGCAGGCTGGGCCAGGTAGGCGCCAAGCAGGCTGCGCACGTCTCCCTCGCTCCAGACCCTGGCGCGGCGCAACAGCGGCTCCAGGTCCTTGAGGCGGTCGCGCTGGCCGAGCAGCAAGGGCCGGGTCTTTTCCAGGTCGATCAACTGCGCCAGCCAGCCATCGCGGCGCTCACGCAGGAAAATATGCTTGGGGTAGAAGCAGCCATGCACCTGACCGGCAGCGTGCAGGGTGCGCGCCAGTTCGCCACAGGCGCGCAGGATGCCGGCGCGGCGTTCGGCGGGCAGTTGTAGCCACTGGCCGAGCAGGCTGTCGAGGTCTTGCCAGTCGTCCAGGGCGCGGGTCAGCAGAATGGCACGGTGCCCGTCCTTGCCCTTGCGCTGGCCGAAGAACACCGCTTGCAGCGCCGGAATCGCCAGCTTCTGGTAGCGGCTGATGTTGCGAAACTCGCGGGCGAAGGTGGGCTCGCCGAACGGCGCGTGCAGCGTGCGGGTGAAATAATCGCGCTGGCGCTTGAGGTAGTAGCCCTTGCCTTCGAGCTCCAGGCGATAGACGCTGCTCCAGCCGCCGCGGCCGGTGTTGGGTTCGTCGACGGCATCGAGCTGCAAGGCCCACAGCGCCTCGAAATCATTCAGGCCATGACGCTGCAACAGGGCAAGGTCACTGCTGGCCAGGTAATCGGTCATTCCCGTCCCTCGAAAAAGCCCAGCACCTGGCGCACCCGCTGTTTATCGTGGGCGTTGAGGCGCTGGTGGCCGCGGTATTGCAGGTAGAAGCGCAGGCGCTGGGTTGCCGACAGGTGATACTTGGCCACCTTGTCCAGGCAGGCCAGGTCCTTGATGACCCGGTGACGGAGCATGAAGCCGCGCCAGAAGTCCCCGGTCGGACAGTCGATGAAATACACCGTGGCCTGGTCGTCGACCAGCAGGTTGCGCCACTTCAGGTCATTGTGGGTGAAGTGATGGTCGTGCATCACCCGCGTGTGCCGGGCCAGTTGCCGGCTGAGGTGGTCGACCCAGGCGCGGTCGGCCAGGCGCGCATCGTTGCGCTCGGCCAGCACCGAGAGGTCTTCGGTGCGCGGCAGCTCACGGGTGATCATCGCGCCACGGCCAAAGCCCAGACCGTTGCGTTCCAGGCCCCAGGCCACCACCTCGGCAGTGGGGATGCCCCACTTGGCGAACTGCTTGAGGTTCTGCCACTCGGCCTTGATGCGCGGACGCCCCAGGTAACGACGCAGGCCCTTGCCAGCGCCGGTGTAGCGTTTGACGTAGTAATTGACGCCTTCACGCTCGATGCGCACCACTTCACTGAGCGGGTCACGGGTCAGGCGTTCGCCTTGCAGGGCGAACACCGCATCGAGGCTGCCGAAGTCTGCTGCAAGGCGCGCGTAATCCGCCGCCAATGTCCAACCGGCCATCAGAGTGCATCCCCATAGCGCTGTTTACGCGCATAGAGTTTTTGCGCCTTGCGCTCGAGGAACGCCAGCAACGCCGCTTCATCACGCAGCACTTCGCGCAACGGGCGCTGGAAATAGCCGCGCAGGAAACGCAGCTTGTCGCGTCGGGTCAGGCCGATGTCCAACGCCGAGAAATACAGCGCGGCGAGGTCCTTGTCGCGCCAGCGGCGGCTGATGCGGGCGCGGGTTTGCGCGCGGTGCAGGTCGATCAGCGACAGTTTCAGTTGCCCCGGCACTATTGGCCGGTCGGTGTGCAGCAGGAAGTGGCAGATGTAGCAATCGCGGTGATTGACCCCAGCGCGGTGCATGGTGCCGGTCATCTTCGCCACCTCGGCGATCAGCGCGTGCTTCAAGCCCGGCGCCGGCGGCTGTCGCTGCCAGTCGAGGCTGAAGTCTTCCAGGCTGATGGTCGGTGCCAGTTCTTCGGTGACGATGAACGAGTGCTGGGTGGCCGGGTTGCTGCCACGCTCGCCGAAAGCGACCGCAGTCATGGTCGGCACGCCGGCCTGGTGCAGGCGCTCCAGAGCACGCCATTCCTGACCGGCACCGAGTACCGGCAGCTTGGCGCTGAACAGGTTCTTGAAGATCTCCCCCCAGCCGATGCCGCGGTGAATCTTCACGAAGTAACCGTCGCCAGCCACTTCGGTGCGCAGCGTGCGCCGGCCTTCGAGTTCGCGGTACACCTCACCGTCGAGTGCTTCGACGGCGTCGAACGGGTCGCGCCCGGCCCACAGGCGCTTGAACGGCTCGGCCAGTATCAGCTTCATGGGCGCTCCTGGCCGAGGATCACGTCGGCGGCATGCTGCGGCATGCTGTAGAGGTCGGCGCTGTCTGCGAAGGCCAGGCCATTGCGCGTCCATTCGGCGCGCGCTTCGGGGCGTTCGAGCATGTCTTGCAGGTAGCCATTGAGCTGCTCCTGGGCGAATGGCTCATCGAGCACTCGGCCGGCAGCGGCCTCTTCGATGTAGTGGGCGTAGCCGCACACCCGCGACACCAGCACCGGCAAACCGGCCACCAGCGCTTCGAGCAGCACGGTGCCGGTGTTCTCGTTGTAGGCCGGATGAATCAGCAGGTCGGCGCCGAGCAGAAAGCGCGGAATATCGCTGCGCCCCTTGAGGAACTGCACCTGCTCGCCCAGGCCCAGGGTCGCGCTTTGCAACTGGAACACCTTGGGGTCGTCCTGGCCGATGACCATCAGCCGGGTGCGTTTGCGCAGCTCGGCCGGCAATGCCGCAAGGGCCTTGAGGCTGCGGTCCAGGCCCTTGGTCTTGAAGCCCGAGCCGATCTGCACCAGCAGCAGTTGGTCATCGCCCAGGGCGAATTCCTGACGAAACGCCGCGCGAATCTCAGCGGCGTTGTCTGGCGCACGGCGGTCGTGGGAAATCCCCGGCGGCAGCAGGTGGAAGCGTTCGGCGGGGGTGTTGTAATGCTTGACGAACAGCGGTTGCTGGACCTCGGAAATCATCAGGATCTGCGTGGCCGAATCCTCGGCGAAAACCGCTCGCTCGTACTCGGCAAAATGCCGGTAGCGGCCCCAGCGCCGGTACAGGTTGCCGCGCAGGGTCTGCGCCTTGTCTTCGAAGCAGCCGTCAGCGGCGTAGTAGACATCAAGGCCCGGCATCTTGTTGAAGCCGATCAGGCGGTCGACCGGGCGCTTGGCCAGATCAGCCTCCATCCAGGCGCTGAGTTTTTCATTGCGGCGGTGGTTGAACAGCGCCTTGACCGGCGCGACCTGCACCTCGAAGCCCGGCGGAATATCGCCTTCCCAGATCAGCGTGTACACACGAATCCGATGCCCACGGCGCTGGCACTCCAGGGCAATGCGCATGAAGTCGCGTTGCAGGCCGCCAAAGGGGAAATACTTGTAGAGCACGAAAGCCAATTGCATCAACGGACATCCTCAGCCAGCAGCAGCGCGCTCAGGCGGCTCGCCACATGCTCGGGATTCAGGCGAGTGAAGCACAGCGGCCACTCGCGTTTGAGATCGAACCGGCGCAGGTCCTCGGCGCTCGGTTGGTAAGTGCATTTCTTCTGCAGGCACGGCGCACAGGGAAAATCACTGCCCTGGTGCACCTGGCTACGCCCGTAGGCGCCGGTCAGGCCCGGATTGGTCGGGCCGAACAACGAGATGGTCGGCACATCCAGTGCCGCCGCCAGGTGGCCAAGACCGGTGTCCACGGCGATGCAGGCCTTGGCCGCTGCCAATACCCGGGCCACACCCACCAGGTTCAGGCGCGGCAGCACCTGGCAGTGCGCGAGGCCCGCGGCGATGCGCTCGGCGCGGGCCTTTTCCTCGGCGTTGCCCCACGGCAGGCAGACCTGCAGCTTGCGCGGCCCCATGCGCTCGGCCAGCTCTCGCCAATAGGCTTCGGGCCAGTGCTTGGTGGCCCAGGTGGTGCCATGCAGGAACACCACGTAGGGGGCGGTGGGCGGCAGTTGCAGGCGCGCCCGATCCAGGCCGTAGTCGCCCAGCCCTTCCGGCAGGTCGTAGGCCAGGGCCAGGGCGAACAACTGCCGCACCCGCTCCACGGCATGCTGGCCGACGGCAACCGACAGGCGCCGATCATAGAAGCGGCTCGACAGCCCTTCGCGGGCCGAGTAACGGTCGAGCCCGGCCACCGGGGCCTTGACCAGCCGGGTCAGCCAGGCGGATTTGAGCAGGCCCTGGGCGTCGATCACCAAGTCGTAGCGGTGGGCGCGCAGACGCTGCTTGAAAGCTTTCCACTCGCCGTTCTTGAGGGTTTGCCAGACGTTCTTGCGCCAGCGGCGGATGGCCACTGGGATGACCTGGTCGACCGCCGGGTGCCAGGCCGGAATCTCGGCGAAGCCCTCCTCCACCACCCAGTCGAAGCGGATGCCGGGCAAGGCCTTGGCGGCATCGGTGAGCGCCGGCAGGGTGTGGATCACATCGCCAAGCGATGAGGTCTTGATGATCAGTACCCGCACTTAGTCGACCTCGGCCAAAACATCGATCAGTTGGCCGCCGTCGAGGCGTTGCAGGGCCGCGATCACCGCCTGTGGCTCGAGCAGGCGCAAACAGTTGTAGTGGCCGAAGCGGCAGGTGCGGTCGAAGCACGGGCTGCATTCCAGGCCCAGGCGCACCACCTCGACCTGCTCGGCCAGCGGCGGCGTGAAGCCCGGCGAGGTCGAGCCGTATACCGCCACCAGCGGGCGGTTGAGGGCGGCGGCCACGTGCATCAGTCCGGAATCGTTGGAAACCACCGCGGCTGCGCAGGACATCAGGTCGATGGCCTCGGCCAGGGAGGTTTCGCCAGCCAGATTGACCGACTCTTCACGCAGACCCGGAATCAGCCGCGCGCGAATCGACTCGCCCACCGGGTGGTCGTTCTTCGAGCCGAACAGCCACACCTGCCAGCCCTGACGCACCAACGCATCGGCCACCTCGGCGTAGTGCTCGGCCGGCCAGCGCTTGGCCTCACCGAACTCGGCCCCCGGACACAGCGCCAGCACCGGGCGGTCGAGGCTCAGGCCGAACTTGGCCAGGGCGGCCTCACGGCTGGCAGTTTCGATACGCAGTTCGGGGCGTGGGTAAGGCTGCGGCAGCTCGGCGCCCGGCTCGTAGGCCAGCGCCATGAAGCGTTCGATCATCAGCGGGTAGCGGGCTTTGTCGAGCTTGCGCACGTCGTTGAGCAGACCCCAGCGCATTTCGCCGCGCCAGCCGGTGCGCTGGCCAATACCCGCGAAGAACGGCACCAGCGCCGACTTCATCGAGTTGGGCAGCAGGATGGCCTGGTCGTACTGACCGGCCAGGGATTTGCCGATGCCCCGGCGCGTGCCGAGCTCAAGCGCACCGTGGCCGAGCGGGAAGCTCAAGGCCTGGCGCACTTCGGGCATGCGCTCGAGGATCGGCCGGCTCCAATCGGGGGCCAGCACGTCGATGACGCAGTCGGGATGTCGCTGCTTCAGACACTGGAACAGTGTCTGGGCCATCACCATGTCGCCGACCCAGCTCGGGCCAATGATCAGTATTCTCATGCTTAGTCCACAAACGCGCGGGAAGGCTCGGTGCAGGTCATAACCGAGTCCGGCACGGCCGCCCCTCTTTATAGTCAGGCTCAATGGCGCACAGTGTACCACCCACACCCCGGGAGGCGATTCCCCACGCTTCGACCCGGCCGATCCATGCTGTGAGCCCGCTGGATCGACCCGGCCTGCTGGCCTACAAGCCCAACTGCGCCCAGATTCGCTGCACCTGCCGACGCTCGTCGATGAACTGGCTGGCGTCGATGACCCCGGCCTGCTTTTGCAGGGCCTGGCGGTGCGAAGCCGAGCGGAAGGCCTTGTACACCTCGCGCAGCAGCTCAGCGTCGGCCGCCGGCAGCAGCCCGGCCTGCTGCAGCTCTTCGAGAAGGCGGATGTTATCGGTCCAGCGCAGCAGCTCGGGGTGATCGTGGGACCACGCCAGGGCGGCGTACTGCACCATGAACTCGATGTCGACGATGCCGCCGGCATCCTGCTTGAGGTCGAACGGCACCCCGGCGTCGAAGGCATTGGCCGCCGTGCCGGCAGCGCTGATTTTGCTGCCTAGGCTGGCGCGCATCTTGGCGCGCATGTCGCTGACCTCGCTGCGCAGGGTGTCGAGGTCGCGCGCCTTGCCCAGCACCTTGGCACGCACCGCCTCGAATGCCTTGCCCACCTGCGGGCAACCCACCAGCACCCGCGCCCGCACCAGCGCCTGATGCTCCCAGGTCCAGGCTTCGTTCTGCTGGTAGCGCTCGAAGGCGCCCAGCGAACTGACCAGCAGGCCCGAGGCGCCCGAGGGCCGCAGACGCATGTCGACGTCGTAGAGTTGCCCGGAGTTGGTCTGGGTGGTCAGCAGGTGAATGATGCGCTGGCCCAGACGGGTGAAGAACTGCGCGCTGTCGATGGGCTTGGCACCGTCGGTTTCGGCGTTCGGGTCACCGTCATGGATGAACACCAGGTCCAGGTCAGAGCCGTGCCCCAGCTCGATGCCGCCGACCTTGCCATAGCCGACGATGATGAAGCCTGGGTCACACAGCGCGCCGTCATTGCCCATCGGCTGGCCGTGGCGAGCGACGGTCTGGCGCCAGGCCAGGGCCAGCACCTGGTCGAGAATCGCCTCGGCCAGCCAGGTCAGATAGTCGCTGACCTTCATCAGCGGCAGGTTTCCGGTGATTTCCGAGGCCGCCACGCGCAGGCTGTGGGCCAGTTTGAAATGGCGCAGCGCCTCCATCTGCTGTTCCAGATCATCTTCGGGAATGCGCATCAGCCGCTCGCGCAGCTCGCTGGCCAGCTCCGGCGCCAGCGGCGGGCTGAACAGCCGACCTTCGTTGAGCAGCTCATCGAGCAGCAACGGGAAGCGGGTGATCTGCTCGGCGATCCACGGGCTGGCCGCGCACAGCGTCAGCAGGCGACGCAGTGCGCCGGGGTTTTCCGTCAGCAGCACCAGGTAGGCCGAGCGCCGGGCGACGGCTTCGACCAGCGGCAGTACCCGTTCCAGTACCAGGTCTGGGTTGTCGTGCTCCACCGCCTGGGCCAGCAGCCGCGGAATGAAGGCATCCAGGCGTTCACGGCCAATACGCTGCATCGAACGCAGCGACGGGCTGGTACGCAACCCGGTGAGCCGGCGCAGCGCCTCGGCTGGCTGCCGCAGGCCGGCTTCCTGCAACTGACGGCAAGCCGCCTCTTCATCCTGGGCCTGTTCCCACAGCGGCGACCATTCGCCGCCGACTACCAGTTCACCTTCGGCCTCGTCTTCGTCGGGGTCGGCGATCACCTGGCGGAAGTGCCAGTCGATGCGCCCACGCCAGTGCATCAGCTGGCTGTGGAACTGCGCCCAGTCGGCGAAGCCAAGCATATAGGCGACGCGCTCACGGTCCTGCTCGTCGTCCGGCAGCATCTGCGTCTGGCGGTCGGCGATGGCCTGGATGGCGTGTTCGGTGTAACGCAGAAATTCGTAGCCGTCGCGCAGCTCGGCAACCACAGCGCCCGGCAGATAGCCCTGGCCTTCGAGGGTCGCCAGCACCTTGAGCAACGGCCGCTGTTGCAGGCTGAGGTCGCGCCCACCGTGAATCAGCTGGAAGGCCTGGGCGATGAATTCCACCTCGCGGATGCCACCGGCACCGAGCTTGATGTTGTCGGCCATGCCCTTGCGCCGCACTTCCTGCTGAATCAGCTGCTTCATGGTGCGCAGCGCTTCAATGGCCGAAAAGTCCAGGTAACGCCGGTACACGAAGGGTCGCAGCATCTCTTGCAACTGCGCACCGGCAGCTTGATCGCCAGCCACGACGCGGGCCTTGATCATGGCGTAGCGTTCCCAGTCGCGGCCTTGGTCCTGGTAATACTGTTCGAGGGCATTGAAGCTCAGCACCAGGGCGCCGGACGAGCCATACGGGCGCAGGCGCATGTCGACGCGGAACACGAAGCCATCGACGGTCACCGGGTCCAGCGCCTTGATCAGCCGCTGGCCTAGGCGGGTGAAGAACTCCTGGTTGTCCAGCGGGCGCTTGACCCCTTCGGTTTCGCCGCCTTCCGGGAAGGCGAAGATCAGGTCGATGTCCGACGACAGGTTCAGCTCCCCGGCGCCGAGCTTGCCCATGCCCAGCACCACCATGTGCTGGGCCAGGCCGCTGCGCCGACCGACCGGGGTGCCGAACTGCTGGCAATGGCGCGGGTACAGCCACTGATAGGCCTGGTCGATACAGGCGTCGGCCAGGTCGGAGAGGTCGCGGCAGGTTTCCCCGAGCGCCGCCTGGCGGGTGATGTCGCGCCAGATGATCCGCACTTGCTGACGGTTGCGCTCGCGGCGCAGGCTGCGCGCCAGATCATCCTCACTCTGCGCCGCCTGGGCTATGGCGGTGATGCGCGCGCGCAGCTCACCGGCGGCATAGGCCCGCGCCAGCGTGCCGCTTTCGAGCAGCTCCAGAAGCATGCCCGGCTCGCGCTGGGTCTGTTGCATGACGAAATCGCTGGCCGCGGCAACCTGATCGAATTGCCGGCGCTGCTCGGCGCTCAAGCGTTGCAGGTCGAGCCCGGGATGGACGGCGGTGGCTTCTTCGAGGAACTGTTGATTACGCACGACCAGCGGTCGGAGGATGACAGGCAGATCGAGCGGCAAAGGCTGGCGCATGGTCTATCCTAGATCGGCATTTGGGAAGGGTGAGCGTCCGGCCAAGGAAAAAGGCAGCCGGGCAAAATTGTATACAAAAGTTGTAAATAGCTTAAAAGGCAAAAATCAAGGCAGGAAAATTCAAAAACCGTCCCCTTGAAAGTAATTTTTTGGGTACGGGAACGATTTTTCCCACAAGCGAAGGTGCGATCGAACATCGCTTCTCTGTAGTTTTACTACTACCCCTTCTCTGCAAAAGCATGAAATCCGAAAGCATTTGTAGTAAAACTACACGCCGCCGAAAGACACTACGGCAATCCAAGAATTCACGACGTCTGCCCATAAGGCCAGTCGCAAACTCAGGCTTCCGATTCTGGTTGCCTTTCCGCCCTGGAGCAAGCCATGCAAGACCTCGATCCAATCGAAACCCAGGAATGGCTGGATGCCCTGGAGTCGGTCCTCGACAAAGAAGGCGAAGACCGCGCTCATTACCTGATGACCCGCATGGGCGAGCTGGCCACCCGCAGTGGCTCTCAGCTGCCGTACGCGATCACCACGCCATACCGCAACACCATCCCTGTCACCCACGAAGCACGCATGCCTGGCGACCTGTTCATGGAACGCCGCATTCGCTCGCTGGTGCGTTGGAATGCTCTGGCCATGGTGGTGCGCACCAACCTGAAAGACTCGGACCTGGGCGGCCACATCTCCAGCTTCGCCTCCAGTGCCACGCTGTACGACATCGGCTTCAACTACTTCTTCCAGGCCCCTACCGAAGAACACGGCGGCGACCTGATCTTCTACCAAGGCCACGCGTCGCCCGGCATCTATGCCCGCGCCTTCATGGAAGGTCGCATCAGCGAAGATCAGATGAACAACTTCCGCCAGGAAGTCGACGGCAACGGCCTGTCCTCGTACCCGCACCCGTGGCTGATGCCTGACTTCTGGCAGTTCCCGACCGTCTCCATGGGTCTGGGCCCGATCCAGGCGATCTACCAGGCACGTTTCATGAAGTACCTGGAAGCGCGCGGCTACATCCCGGCCGGCAAGCAGAAAGTCTGGTGCTTCATGGGCGACGGCGAGTGCGACGAGCCGGAATCGCTGGGTGCGATCTCCCTGGCCGGCCGCGAGAAGCTCGACAACCTGATCTTCGTCATCAACTGCAACCTGCAGCGCCTCGACGGCCCGGTGCGCGGCAACGGCAAGATCATCCAGGAACTCGAAGGCGTGTTCCGTGGCGGTGGCTGGAACGTCAACAAAGTGGTCTGGGGCCGTTTCTGGGACCCACTGCTGGCCAAGGACACCGACGGTATCCTGCAACGTCGCATGGACGAAGTCATCGACGGCGAGTACCAGAACTACAAGGCCAAGGACGGTGCGTACGTCCGCGAGCACTTCTTCAACACCCCGGAACTCAAGGCCATGGTCGAGCACCTGTCCGACGACGAGATCTGGAAGCTCAACCGTGGTGGCCACGACCCGTACAAGGTCTACGCGGCCTACCATCAGGCGGTGAACCACAAGGAACAGCCGACCGTCATCCTGGCCAAGACCATCAAGGGTTATGGCACCGGTGCCGGCGAAGCCAAGAACACCGCGCACAACACCAAGAAGGTCGACGTCGACAGCCTGCGTCACTTCCGCGACCGCTTCGACATTCCGGTCAAGGACGACGAGCTGGAGAACCTGCCGTTCTTCAAGCCCGAGCCTGACAGCGCCGAAGCCAAGTACCTGGCCAAGCGCCGCGAAGCCCTGGGCGGCTGCGTGCCTCAGCGCCGCGCCAAGAGCTTCAGTGTGCCGACGCCTTCGCTCGACACCCTCAAGGCCATCCTCGATGGCTCGGGCGACCGTGAAATCTCCACCACCATGGCCTTCGTGCGCATCCTCGCGCAGCTGGTCAAGGACAAGGAGATCGGCCCACGCATCGTTCCGATCATCCCGGACGAAGCCCGTACCTTCGGTATGGAAGGCATGTTCCGCCAGTTGGGCATCTACTCGTCGGTCGGTCAGCTCTACGAGCCTGTCGACAAAGACCAGGTGATGTTCTACCGCGAAGACAAGAAAGGCCAGATTCTCGAAGAGGGCATCAACGAAGCCGGCGCCATGTCGTCGTTCATCGCTGCCGGTACTTCGTACTCGAACCACAACCAGCCGATGCTGCCGTTCTACATCTTCTACTCGATGTTCGGCTTCCAGCGTATCGGTGACCTGGCCTGGGCCGCTGGCGACAGCCGTACCCGTGGTTTCCTGATCGGCGGCACCGCCGGGCGGACCACCCTCAACGGTGAAGGCCTGCAGCACGAAGACGGTCACAGCCACCTGCTGGCCGGGACCATCCCGAACTGCCGCACCTACGATCCGACCTACGGTTATGAGCTGGCGGTGATCATTCAGGACGGCATGAAGAAGATGACCGAAGAGCAACAGGACATCTTCTACTACATCACCGTGATGAACGAGTCGTACCAGCAGCCTGCAATGCCGGCCGGTGCCGAGGAAGGCATCGTCAAGGGCATGTACCTGCTCGAGGAAGACACCCGCGATGCGGCGCACCACGTCCAGCTGATGGGCTCGGGCACCATCCTGCGTGAAGTCCGCGAAGCAGCGAAGATCCTGCGTGACGAGTACAACGTCGGCGCCGACGTGTGGAGCGTCACCAGCTTCAACGAGCTGCGTCGCGATGGTCTGGCCGTTGAACGCGCCAACCGCCTCAAGCCTGGCCAGAAGCCACAGCAGACCTACGTCGAGCAGTGCCTGAGCGGCCGCAAAGGCCCGGTGGTGGCGTCCACCGACTACATGAAGATTTTTGCCGAGCAGATCCGTCAGTGGGTGCCGAGCAAAGAGTTCAAGGTCCTGGGTACCGATGGCTTCGGTCGCAGCGACAGCCGCAGGAAGCTGCGTCACTTCTTCGAAGTCGACCGTCACTTCGTGGTACTGGCTGCCCTGGAAGCCCTGGCTGACCGTGGCGAGATCGAACCGAAAGTGGTGGCCGATGCCATCGCCAAGTTCGGCATCGACCCGGACAAGCGCAACCCACTGGACTGCTGAGGAGTATTTTTAAGTGAGCGAACTCATTCGCGTACCTGACATCGGCAGCGGTGAAGGTGAAATCATCGAGCTGTTCGTCAAGGTCGGCGACCGCATCGAGGCCGACCAGAGCCTGCTGACCCTGGAGTCCGACAAGGCCTCCATGGAGATTCCGGCGCCCAAGGCCGGTGTCGTCAAGGAACTGAAGGTCAAGCTGGGCGACCGCCTGAAAGAAGGCGACGAACTGCTGGTGCTGGAAGCCGAGGGCGCTGCGGCGTCCGAAGCACCCGCCGCCGAGGAAAAACCTGCTGCTGCCCCTGCTGCTGCCGAAAAACCGGCCGAGCAGGAAGCTGCTGCGCCGGCTGCCGCACCTGCGGCCGCCAGCGTGCAGGACATCCACGTGCCGGACATCGGCTCGTCGGGCAAGGCCAAGATCATCGAAGTGCTGGTCAAGGCCGGCGACACCGTCGAAGCCGACCAGTCGCTGATCACCCTGGAGTCCGACAAGGCCTCCATGGAAATCCCTTCGCCCGCCGCTGGCGTGGTCAAGGAAGTGATCGCCAAGCTCGACGACGAAGTCGGCACCGGTGACCTGATTCTCAAACTGGAAGTCGCTGGCGCTGCGCCGGCTCCTGCCCCAAGCAAAGCTGAAGCACCGGCCAAGGCCGAGCCTGCAGCTGCGCCGAAGCAAGAGGCTGCCAAGCCGGCAGCGGCGGTCGAGACACCGGCTGCGACCGCCCCTGCGGCCGGCAGCAACGCCAAGGTCCACGCCGGCCCTGCGGTGCGTCAGTTGGCCCGTGAATTCGGGGTCGACCTGGGTGCGGTCAGCGCCAGCGGTCCGCACGGTCGCATCCTCAAGGAAGACGTGCAGGCCTACGTCAAGGCCATGATGCAGAAGGCCAAGGAAGCGCCGGCAGCAGCCGGTGCGACCGGTGGCGCCGGCATCCCGCCGATTCCGACCGTCGACTTCAGCAAGTTCGGTGAAGTCGAAGAAGTCGCCCTCACCCGCCTGATGCAGGTCGGCGCCGCCAACCTGCACCGCAGCTGGCTGAACGTGCCGCACGTCACCCAGTTCGACTCGGCCGACATCACCGAGCTGGAAGCCTTCCGCGTCGCGCAGAAAGCCGTCGCCGAGAAAGCCGGCGTCAAGCTCACCGTGCTGCCACTGCTGCTCAAGGCCAGCGCCTTCCTGCTCAAGGAAATGCCTGACTTCAACAGCTCGCTGGCACCGAGCGGCAAGGCCATCATCCGCAAGAAGTACGTGAACATCGGCTTCGCCGTGGACACCCCGGATGGCCTGCTGGTACCGGTGATCAAGAACGTCGACCAGAAGAGCCTGCTGCAACTGGCAGCCGAAGCCGCAGCACTGGCTGAAAAAGCCCGTACCAAGAAGCTCTCGGCCGATGACATGCAGGGTGCCTGCTTCACCATCTCCAGCCTGGGCCACATTGGCGGCACCGGCTTCACGCCGATCGTCAACGCGCCGGAAGTGGCGATCCTCGGTGTTTCCAAGGCGACCATGCAACCGGTGTGGGACGGCAAGGCCTTCCAGCCCAAGCTGATGCTGCCGCTGTCGCTGTCCTACGATCACCGGGTGATCAACGGCGCCGCCGCTGCACGCTTCACCAAGCGCCTTGGCGACGTGCTGGCCGATATCCGCACGCTGCTGCTGTAACCCTGCCAGCGGGCTGCCCGGCCTGATCGGACAGTCCGCCGGCAACTTTTTTACGAGCTGCCACGCTCGTGCCTCAACCCCGCCTGTGGCGGTATTGCTGTTCATGGTTTGGGACTGCTTCGCAGCCCAACCCGCTGGATGAACAGCATTACGCTTCTGGCGGGGATTTTTTGTCTGCGGCAAAGCCCCACTCCCGTCCTTCAGCCCCACCGCCAGTTGCCGACAATCTGTACTGGACCCAGAGACACGGCCGCTTGCCAGCCCCCGACGCATGATGCAACCTTGCCCAATGCGCCGCCGTCCAGGCAGCCACCCTTTTCCTCAAGCGAGTCGTCGATGAAAAGCCTACCTGATGCCACCAGCCGTCCGGTGGCCGAGGTCGTCACGCAACTGCCCGTGCCCTCGCGGCTGGGCATGTTACGTTTCGAGCGGCTGAACGAGGCCAGTTGGTCGCTGCTCTACCTCGATCCGGCTTGCGAACGGCAACTGGGCCTGAGCGCCGCCGAGCTGTGCGCAATGATCGGCTCGCCGTTCGCCAGCTTCATGGAACCCGAGGCACGCTACCGGCTGCACGACGAAATCCAGCTGCAATTGAGCGGCCGTCCTCATTACCGGGTGCGCTACACCTTGCATACCCGTAGCGAACCACTGCGGGTACTGGAAATCGGCGAAGTCTACAAACAGCACAATCGCCAGTTACTGCGCGGCTACCTGACCGTGCTCGATGATCAGGAAGATCACCCCGACCTCGGCGCCCAGGCCCTGGAGACGCGCAACAATCGTCTGCAACTGGCGCTGCAGCTCAACCAGCGGGCGCAGCAGGAACAGCTGCAGCAGCTGGAACGGGTGCGCGCCCAGCAGGACCTCATCCTGCGCCTGGCACGCCAACGCTACAGCGCCGGCAATTCGCTGCTCGAAGCAGCCGAGCTGATTACCCGCACCGCCTGTGAAATCTACAAGGTCGACTCGGCAAGCATCTGGCACCTCAACGAGCAACGGCTGGAGCCGATCAGTGCCTGGCGCCATGCCGACGCCGAGCACCGCCTGCTCGATGCCATCGACGCCAGTGAGTTTCCCGATTACCTCGAAGCCCTGCACACCAGCCGCGCCATCGACGCCCACAACGCCAGCCACGATCCACGTACCCGCGACCTGGCCGAAAGCCTGTACCCGGACGACAACGCCATGCTCGACGCCAGCATCCGCATCGACGGCCAGGTGGTCGGTGTGCTGTGCCTGGAGCAGACCGAGCCGCGCACCTGGCAGGCCGACGAAATCGCCTTCGCCGGCGAGCTGGCCGATCAGTTCGCGCAGGTGGTCACCAACCACAAGCGACGCACCGCCGCCAGCGCCCTGCACCTGTTCCAGCGTGCCGTCGAGCAAAGCGCCAGCGCCTTTCTGCTGGTCAACCGTGAAGGGGTGGTGGAGTACGTCAACCCCAGCTTCACCGCCATCACCCAGTACAGTACCGAGGAAGTCCAGGGTCACCCCCTGGGCGAGTTGCCGGCCTTGGAAAACCTCAGTGAAATCCTCTTCGACTCGCCGTCGAGCCTGGACATCGGCAACAGCTGGCAAGGCGAATTCAAGAGCCGGCGCAAGAACCTCGAACCCTACTGGGGGCAGTTGTCGATCTCCAAGGTGTACGGCGACAACCGCGAGCTGACCCATTACATCGGCATCTACGAAGACATCACCGAGAGCAAACTCGCCCAGCAGCGCATCGAGCGCCTGGCCTACACCGACAACCTCACCGGCCTGGGCAATCGCGCCGCGTTCATTCGCAGCCTCGATCAGCGCCTGGGCGCCGACGGTACAAGGCCCATCTGCCTGCTGCTGGTGGACATCGACAACTTCAAGCGGATCAACGACAGCCTCGGGCACTCCACCGGCGACAAACTGCTGATGAGCTTGGCCAGGCGTCTGCGCAACAGCCTGAGCAGCGGCAGCAGCCTGGCCCGCCTGGCCAGCAACGAGTTCGCCGTACTGCTCGACGACACCAGTATCGAGGCCGGCCAGCAACTTACCCAGCAGCTGTTGCTGACACTGGAAAAACCGATGTTCGTCGACAACCAGCTGATCAACGTCACCGCCTCCGGTGGCCTTGCCTGCGCGCCGCTGCACGGCAGCGACCCGCAGACGCTGATGCGCAACGCAGGCCTGGCCTTGCATAAGGCCAAGGCCAACGGCAAGCACCAGGCGCAGGTATTCACCGAGGTGCTCAATGCCGAGGCCAGCTACAAGCTGTTCGTCGAGAACAACCTGCGCCGCGCCCTGACCCAGAACGAGCTGGAAGTGTTCTATCAGCCCAAGCTGTGCCTGCGCAGCGGGCGTCTGCTGGGCCTGGAAGCGTTGCTGCGCTGGAATCATCCTGAGCGCGGCATGATCCGTCCCGACCAGTTCATCAGCGTCGCCGAAGAGACCGGACTGATCATTCCCATCGGCAAGTGGGTGGTTCGTGAATCGTGCCGGATGATTCGCCAGTTGCAGCAGGCCGATCTGGGCAGGCTGCACGTGGCGATCAACCTGTCACCCAAGCAGTTCTCCGACCCCGAGCTGGTCAGCTCGATTGCCGCGATCCTCGAACAGGAGGCGCTGCCGGCTCAGTTGCTCGAGCTCGAGCTGACCGAAGGGCTGCTGCTGGAGGCCACCGAAAGCACCCGGCGCCAGCTCGCCGAACTCAAGCAATTGGGCCTGACCCTGGCCATGGACGACTTTGGCACCGGTTATTCGTCGCTCAGCTACTTGAAAAAATTCCCCATCGACATCATCAAGATCGATCGCAGCTTCATCAACGAAATCCCCGACAATCAGGACGACATGGAAATCACCTCGGCGGTGGTGGCCATGGCTCATAACCTCAAGCTCAAGGTGGTCGCCGAGGGTATCGAGACCGCCGCGCAGCTGGCATTCCTGCGCAGGCACCGCTGCGATGTCGGCCAGGGGTATCTGTTCGACCGGCCCATTCCCGGGCGCGAACTGATTGAGCGACTACAGCGTTATCCACGAGGCCCAGCGGCCTGACAGCGCCTTCAGGCTTGGGCACTATGGCAGGCATGAGCCTTGCCCTTGCCGATGCCACCTGGGCATATCGCGCCACCCTCTTCAACCTCACGACACAGAGGAACCATCATGGTTTTGCGTTCGGAAATTCTGGTGAACAAAAACGTCCTGCCCACCGCAGAGCAAGCCCTGCCCGGCCGCGAAACGCCGATGAGCCTGCCCGAGCGGCACTATGTGTTCAAGGAAACCCCACTGCTCGGCCCGTTCTTCGAAGATGTCGACTTCGCCATCTTCGCCCTGGGCTGCTTCTGGGGCGCCGAGCGACGCTTCTGGCAGCGTGAAGGCGTGGTCAGCACGGTGGTCGGCTATGCCGGTGGCTTCACCCCCAACCCAACCTACGAAGAAGTCTGCTCGGGCCTGACCGGCCACACCGAAGTGGTGCTGGTGGTATTCGACAAAGCCAAGGTCAGCTACGGCGAGCTGCTGGCGATGTTCTGGGAACTGCACAACCCGACCCAGGGCATGCGCCAGGGCAACGATGTCGGCACCCAGTACCGCTCCGCCATCTACTGCACCAGCCCCGAGCAGTTGCAGCAGGCCGAGGCGAGCAAGGCCGCGTACCAAGCCGAACTGGACAAGGCCGGCTTTGGCCCCATCACCACCGAAATCGAGCAAGCGCCGACCGTGTACTTCGCCGAGGACTACCACCAGCAGTACCTGGCGAAAAACCCCAACGGCTACTGCGGCATCGGCGGCACGGGTGTCTGCCTGCCGCCCAGCCTGCAGGGCAACTGAGCCATGGCCAGCATGACGCTGTTCCATTCGCCGCTCTCGCCGTTCGTGCGCAAGGTCATGGTGGTGCTGCACGAAACCGGGCAGCTCGATCGGGTGACCCTGCAAGGGGTAGACATCAGCCCCGTCAAGCCCGACGCAACACTCAACCAGGGCAACCCCATCGGCAAGATCCCCGCCCTGCGCCTGGCCGACGGCACGGTGCTGCACGACAGCCGGGTGATCTGCGAGTACCTCGACCAGCAGCACGTCGGCCTGCCGCTGCTGCCCCGTGAAGGCTCTGCGCGCTGGCGTCGCCTGACGCTGATGTCGCAGGCCGATGCCATTCTCGATGCTGCCGTGTCGAGCCGCTACGAAGTGGCCGTGCGGCCCGCCGACAAGCGCTGGGACGGCTGGCTCGATGCGCAGAGCGAGAAGATTCGCCGCAGCCTGGCTGATCTTGAGCAGCAGCACTTGGCCGAAATCGCCTCAGGCTTCGACCTGGCGGCCATTGGCCTGGCCTGCGCCCTGGGCTACCTCGACCTGCGCCAGCCCGAGTTCGGCTGGCGTGAGCGGCAGCCAGGTCTGGCCGCGTGGTATGCCGAAGTGGCCAAGCGGCCGTCGATGCTGGCGACAGCGCCGACAGCTTGAGCATGCAGGTTGGCCCAAGCTGTTAATCAGAGCTATCGGAGCCGCTCGCTTGGCGGCCCATCGCGGCTGAAGCCGCTTCTGGAAGATTTGCGAAACCTTCAGGAGCTGCTTCAGAAGAAATCCCAATCAGCAATCGGGCTTGCCAGCGGTGTATTTCTTCGACGGGTCGATCGCCGCCTTGAACTCACGTAGCGCCTTGGCGCCGATCAGCAGCGGGTAATTGAAGCTGCTGCGGTCCACCAGGTTCACCTCGACGGTGCGTTTCACATCACCCAGGCACAGCTCCAGGTCGACCACCGGGCGGCTGGAGGTTTCCGGTGCGTCGTCCTCCCCTTCCTCGGCGCGGTTCTTGATGTTGCTGATGCGCGCCACCTTGTGTTCGTAGACCTTGCTGCCAGCATCGGGGGTCGCCAGGCGGAAGCGTACCCAATCCTCGCCATCACGCTTGAAGCGCTCGATGTCCTTGGCCGACAGCGAGGCGGTGTAGGCACCGGTATCCATCTTGGCCTTGAAGGTCTGGCCGATGTCGACCACGGTGATGTTCTCGTAACGTCCATACAGGTTCGGGTCGGCAGCCATTACCGGCAAAGCGACAAGCGACAGCAGGGCAAGCAGAGGTTTCACAGGGCAGGCTCCTAATAGGGGGTCGATGCTTAGAGTACGCGCTGGGCAGAGGTTCGCCGCGTCACGCTCAAAAACACAACCAGAAACATTTACCAGCACTGCGACCCGCTAGACATTTGGCGTGAGGTGCCGCGCTGCTTATCATTGCGCCCTGACTCATTCGTGCAAGGTTCTATTATGCGCCGCCTGCTCACTGGCACCCTCGTCGCCCTATTGCTGCTGCTCAACACCCTCGTGCTGATCGGCCCCTTGCTGGTCTGCGCGCTGATCAAGCTGGTGCTGCCTGGGCGCTACCGCGATTACGCCTCGGCCGGGGTGATGTGGTTCGCCGAAACCTGGGCGGAAATCGACAAATTCATCTTTGCCCGCTGCGTACGCACGCAATGGGACATCCGCGGCGCAGAAAACCTGCGTCGCGACACCTCCTATCTGACCATCAGCAACCACCAGAGCTGGGTCGACATCCCTGCGTTGATGGAAGCACTCAACCGGCGTACGCCGTTCTTCAAGTTCTTCCTCAAGAAAGAACTGATCTGGGTGCCACTGCTGGGCCTGGCCTGGTGGGGCTTGGACTATCCGTTCATGAAGCGCTACAGCAAGGCGTTTCTGGACAAGCACCCGGAGTTGAAAGGCAAGGACCTGGAGATCACCAAGGCCGCCTGCGAGCTGTACAAGCGCCAACCAGTCAACGTCGTCAACTACCTCGAAGGCACCCGCTTCACCCCCGCCAAGCACGCCGAGCAGCAGTCGCCCTACCGTCACCTGCTCAAACCCAAGGCCGGTGGCGTCGCCTTCGTACTCGCCGCCATGGGCGAGCAGCTCGATGCCCTGCTGGATGTGACCATAGTCTACCCAGGCGACAAGGCCCCGGGGTTCTGGGACCTGGTCAACGGCAGCATCAGCCGGGTGATCGTCGACATCCAGGTACGCGAACTCGACCCGGTGCTGTGGAGCGGGGATTACGAGAATGATCCCGAGTTTCGCAAGGTGGTGCAGGGGTGGGTGAATGGGTTGTGGTCGGAGAAGGATGAGCGGATTGGACGGTTGAGGGGGGAGATGCGGTGATTTCCATTGCTCATGAGAAGCTTTCGACGTGGGATCGGTCCCAAATGCATGTTTAGCTTTGCCCATTAGACAACAGAAGACGCCACCTGCACTTAGCTATCATTTTTGCCAGTAGCGGTATCGCATATTTATTCAGCATGCTACCAAGACCTTGAATAGATCGGTCATTCCGTTATCAGGAGAAAGATATGCGAGCTGAACATGAACCAACGCACCTATTTTACCAGGACAATACAGTAAGCGTATGTAAAGCAGGCGTTAATGCCCGACGACTCCTACGCCGGGGCGAAATGCTACTGACGGACATGTCAAATATGTCTACCCTTTCGTTGCTGGCCACCGACCTTAGCGGGTCGATCTTGATAGCAACCCATCAAGAACAAAACGAAATACGCAACTACTCATGTTATGGCGTCGAGCCTCAGACCCAGTCAAAGACATGGCCTCCTGGATTCAATGGTGAAGTATACGATTCAACAACCCAGTGCTATGCGCTGGGTAATGGGTATAGGAATTTCAGTCCTGCGGCAATGCGCTTCTATTCACCAGACGACTTAAGCCCTTTCGATAGCGGCGGACTGAATGCTTACTGCTACTGCATGGGAGACCCCATAAATCACATTGATCCAACTGGACACAGTCGGTCTTGGCTATTTTCAAACTACGCTCCAGCCAAGGAGCTTAAGGAACGCGCCGCTTCACACAACCAGCTAGCTCAACAAAGGAACTCGCTTGCGAAAGCCCGCGAGTACATCATCTCCAAGTGGGAAAAAAACCAATTAAGAAGTCCGAAAAATAATCGCAGATACAATAACTTAGCAGCGTCTATTCCCGCTCTAGAAAAGCGCGTATCGGAGAGCGAGAAGAATTTCACCAAGCTCTACGGGCCTACTTATCAATCCAGCTCGCAACAGAGAATTACTCTGAGATATTCGGAACTTGAAAGACAACGAGACGTGATCGCGCTTCAAAGCCTTCCCCGGGTTGACTACACCAAAAAAACAGCAACACGTCCAATGCGATCCACTGCGCTTAGTAAATCATGGCTCACACCAGAAGAGCATGATTATTATGACGGGCAGAGCAGGCTCAGCATTTCTTTTTCGGGGCTAGCAAACATTATCAAAAATCGCAATGCTGAAGCGGCCGCTTCGATCAGAGGACAAGTGTAAATCAGCCAGCCTTGTGCAAGATCCAGGAGTCAGTTGCAGAGCACTGAAAACCGCATCATTTACGATTCCAATTTGCACTGTAAAAACACCCAATGAAGCCCTTCATTCTGAGGGCTTCGTTATGAAAAATACGAAACCTGTTCGTCAGTAGATCTCTGCGCGGGAATACCGCCTATACCTCACGACTTAAACCCCTGAAACACTTAATTATTTAGCAGGCTTGGGCTCTATCTGACAAGTCTTAAGGCATAGGTGAGACAATTCTGATGGCTACTCTGGCTATCGCTCCCCGCTTTTTCTTAACTCAGCCTCACCAAATATCGAGGCGTCCTGTACAGGGCCTAGGAGTCCGGCGCTAGGCACTAGATGCAATCCGGCCCCTCGCGGACGAATCTGCTGCTATTCAGCGTCGAGTTCGATGTTATTCATAAGCATATTCGCTAACTCACTCGAGTAACCCGCAGCGCCCAGCAGCTTGTGACCATCATCTGCGTCACACTGATGGATGAGATGGGTGATGTAGCCGAGCAGGATGGAAACGTATTCGTGGGCGAGTTCTGCGTGTATCCCTGGGGTCAGTTGGAATGGCGGAAGCTCAACGATGTCGGGTAAATAAGGATTGCCAATGGAAGTACTACGTGTTTGCGCCACGTACTGCAGCGGCTGCAGCGCGCCTCGCCAGTAGCAGACTACCCAGCTCTGATGCCCTGAGACTGCTCGCCTGAGATGCCACGGTAAACCCGTGCCACGTGATTGAGTAGGTGAGATTTAGGGGTCGCAACCGCATGAGTAGCGGACGGATGCCAGCGTTTTCTCAGCTTGATGCGGGAAACGAGACTGGCGTATCGCTCAACATGGGCTTATCCCCCAGCCCCAGCCATTCGCAGAGCTATTATTTCTACCAGTTTCATTATTTAACCGACTGCTTAAGATATTCATCTGCGTCATCATGCACCGCGGAGCCATCTATGGGCTTTAAGTCATTTTTCTATCAAGACGGCAGGCTCTCCAGCGCTACGCAACACCATCTTTGCCGACGAATACTGCGCGCCGGTGATGTTGCCGTGGCAGAACGACAAACGGGGAGTATCCACTTCACTGGTTTCCTCGCGACAGATAATGCAGGCACCATCCTCCACCTACGAGCAAGCGAACGGAGGGAGTCTCATAGCTATACCGCTTACGGACATGATCCTTTACTGCCATCCCCCAGTACATTACTCGGATTCAACGGAGAACCTCAGCATTCTGAATTGCCCGGTGCACTGCTAGGCAATGGCTATCGCGCCTATTCGTCAACATTGATGCGTTTTTGCTCAGCTGATAGCTGGAGCCCATTTGCACTGGGAGGGCTGAACGCCTATTGCTATTGTTTGGGCGACCCCGTCAATCGATCTGATAGAACGGGCCATCTCAGTTTTGGTGTTTTGGCGAAAGCAATCTTGAAGTTCAGGAGGCCGCCTCCCCGCCCCGTTCCTCATACGGGCTCGACGGGACTGATGTTCATAACCGCGCCAAGCCCTGCGAAAGTAAACAGGCCAGAAGCACGCGTTGCTCCCAATCCCAGAACCTCGCCGCCAAGTCCATCAACTGCTCAAGCGGTCAACGAGTCAGTGCGGAACGTGGGACTAGCCGACAGCGTTTCCGGTCAAGCTCCAACCGCGTGGCCGCATGGCACCACCAATGGCTGGATGGAGATAACCTCGCCAGATCCAATCCAGCGCCGCGTTTCCGACAGCGTGCGGTCTACAGATACATCCAGAGATTCAACCCCTGCGAGCAGTCGCTCTCCAAGCCCAGTTCGTCGCTCCATGCCAGACTTCGTGGAGCGTGCCCATCACATCCGGCAAAGCAATTACTACAGTAGACGCCAAGACCCATCATGAAAAAAAAGCCCCTCGCAAGAGGGGCTTCGTTCAACGAACTTGCCTCACGCCGCACTGAACGTCTTGTGCGGGTCGATCACAAACTTCTTCGGCACGCCGGCATCGAACTCGCCGTAGCCGCGAGGCGCATCGTCGAGGCTGATGACTTCCACGCCCACCACTTCTGCGATGTTGATGCGGTCCCACATGATCGCCTGCATCAGCTGGCGGTTGTACTTCATGGTTGGGGTCTGGCCGGTGTGGAAGCTGTGCGATTTGGCCCAGCCGAGGCCGAAGCGTACGCTCAGGGCACCGCTCTTGGCAGCGGCATCCACCGCGCCTGGGTCTTCGGTGACGTACAGGCCCGGAATACCGATCTTGCCGGCAACGCGGGTAACCTGCATCAGGGAGTTGAGCACAGTGGCCGGAGCCTCGTGCTTGGCGCCTTCATGGCCGTGGCCGCGGGCTTCGAAGCCGACGGCGTCGATGGCGCAGTCCACTTCCGGCTCGCCGAGGATGTCCTCGATCTGCGCGTGCAGCGGGGTATCCAGCGACAGGTCGACCACTTCGAAGCCTTGCGCCTTGGCATGGGCCAGACGGGCCGGGTTGAGGTCGCCGACGATGACGCAGGCGGCGCCGAGCAGGCGCGCGGAAGCGGCAGCCGCTAGGCCGACCGGACCGGCACCAGCAACGTAAACGGTGCTGCCCGGGCCGACGCCGGCAGTGACGGCGCCGTGGTAGCCGGTCGGCAGGATGTCGGACAGGCAGGTCAGGTCACGGATCTTCTCCATGGCCTTGTCGTAGTCAGGCAGCTTCAGCAGGTTGAAGTCGGCGTACGGCACCAGCACGTATTCGGCCTGGCCGCCTGTCCAGTCGCCCATGTCGACGTAACCGTAGGCGCCGCCTGCACGGGCCGGGTTGACGGTCAGGCAGACGCCGGTGTGCATCTCTTTGCACGAGCGGCAGCGGCCGCAGGCAACGTTGAACGGTACGGAGACCAGGTCGCCGATCTGCATGCGCTCGACGTCGCTACCTTTTTCGACGATCTGACCGGTGATTTCGTGGCCCAGCACCAGGCCGACCTGGGCGGTGGTACGGCCGCGCACCATGTGCTGGTCCGAACCGCAGATGTTGGTGGAAACCACCTTGAGGATCACGCCATGCTCGATCTTCTTGCCGCGTGGATCTTGCATTTTCGGGTAGTCGATTTTCTGTACTTCGACCTTGCCAGCGCCGAGATACACCACTCCACGATTGCCAGACATGCTCTTACCTCGCTTGATTTGTACTTATGCAGCGTTGGGTAGCACCGTCCCTCGTGGACGGCATGTGTAACTGGATCGATCAGGGCCAGGCAGCCCTTTGTACTGCGTTCGATTGTGGTCTTGTCGCAGGGCGATGCCCTGACTGGAAACGACGGGCGGATATCTTTTTACGCCAGCAGATAAGGGGGGCGACTGGGCTGGGCCGGCTTTGCCGGCCATCGCGAGTGGACTCGCTCCTACGGGTAATCGGAGCTTTACCGGTGGTCGGTCAGAGCACCACCGTCCGATTGGCATTGAGAAACACCCGCCGCTCGAGGTGGTAACCCACGGCGCGGGCCAGGGTCAGGCATTCGATATCGCGCCCCTTGGCGATCAGGTCGTCGGGGTAGTAGGTGTGGTCCACCACTTCCACGCCCTGGGCGATGATCGGGCCTTCGTCGAGGTCGTTGTTGATGTAGTGCGCGGTGGCACCGACCATCTTCACACCCTTGTTGTAGGCCTGGTGATACGGCTTGGCGCCCTTGAAGCCGGGCAGCAGGGAGTGGTGGATGTTGATCGCCCAGCCGTCCAGGCGGCGGCACAGCTCGGGCGACAGCACCTGCATGTAGCGCGCCAGCACCACCAGCTCGGCGCCGCTGTCCTCGATCACCTGCAACACCTTGCGCTCCTGGCCAGGCTTGTCCTTGGGATCGAGGGGGAAATGGTAGTAGGGAATCTTGTGCCACTGCGCCAGTGGCTCGAGGTCGGGGTGGTTGGACACCACGGCGACGATGTCCATGCCCAACTGGCCGATGCGCTGACGGTAGAGCAGGTCATTCAGGCAGTGGTCGGCCTTGGAGACCATGATCACCACCTTGGGGCGGTGATTGGGCGCGGTCAGCTCGAAGGCCATGCCGAACGGCTCGCTGCGTTCGGCGAAGGCTGCCCGGAAGGCCTGTTCATCGAAGTCGTCCGGCTGGCGGAATTCGACGCGGATGAAGAAGCGCCCCGACAGCCGATCGTCGAAGGAATGGTGCTCGGTGACGTAGCAGCGCTGCTCGAACAGCAGCCGTGTCACGACATCGACGGTGCCGAGCATGCTCGGGCAATCGGCGGTGAGAATCCAGGTATCCGGTGCCCGACTCATGCTGATGCTCCTCTAGGCTTCGATCGCCAGACCATACTCCGCCGAAGCGTCCTGCAGCCACAGCCACCAGTAGTCCGAGAAACTGCGACGGATGACCAGTTCCCAGGTCTCTTCGCCGGTGCGACGAATCACCAGTTGCGACTTGGCGAACACCGTACCGACCGCTTTGCCGACCGGGAAATTGTTCGGGTGCACGTCGTAGCTGGTGGATTTCATCAGCACCTGGCGCACGTTCGGGCCACGCAGTTCCAGCAGGCTCTGCCCGCCGCTGACGTTGACCACCTGAATGTGCAGGCCGGCAGCGGCGTCGCGCAGTTTCTGCTCGACTTCCACTTCCTGACCGCCAGGGACGATCAGCAGCCACTCATCGGGACCGACCCACTGCAGCGAGGTGTCGCCGCTGGAAACCAGCTGCAACGCGCCAGGCAGCTCCAGGCCCAAGGCCTTCTGCACGGCGCTGGCGAAGGCCTCGTCGTGGCCATCGCCACGCAGGGTCAGGTGACCGAGGAATTTGTGCTCACGCAGGGTCACGCCTGCGTTCTGACGGCCCTTGCCGACCAGGCTACGCAGGTCGGCGTGGTGCAGCGGCGACTCGGCCCGGGCGTTGCCGCTGGGGTTTTGCTCGAAGACGTTGATAGCGCTCATGTGTTACCTGCCTTGAATTCTGTAGTGCGCATGGGGTGTGAGAGCCGATACCAGCCCCCCACACCCTGCGGTCCGGGGTATCAGACGTTCTGCTGTTCACCCTTCGGATCGAAGAACACCGAAGACACGATTTCTGCCTCGATCACGCTGCCATCGGCTTGCGGCGAGTAGACCCGCTCGCCCATGCGCTTCAGACCGCCCTTGACCACACCCATGGCGAACGAATAGCCCAGGGAGTTGAAGGCGTAGCTGGAGGTGACGTGACCGACCATGTCCATCGGAATCGGCTGGTTCGGGTCGTTGACCAACTGGGCGCCTTCGGGCAGCCACTTCTTCGGATCGACCGGCTTGAGGCCCACCAGTTGCTTGCGGTCTTCGCGCAGGCAGTCTTCGCGATTCATGCCACGCAGGCCGATCCACGAGAACGGCTTGTTGCGGCCGACGCACCAGCTCATGTTCAGGTCGTCCGGGTTCATCGAACCGTCGGTGTCCTGACCGACGATGATGAAGCCCTTCTCGGCGCGCAGCACGTGCATGGTCTCGGTGCCGTATGGGGTCAGGTTGTACTTCTTGCCCGCCTCGACGATTTTTTCCAGCACGCCCATGGCGTAGTTGGCCTGCACGTTGACTTCGTACGACAGCTCACCGGTGAACGAAATCCGGAACACACGGGCCGGCACACCGCCAACGTTGCCTTCCTTCCAGGTCATGAACGGGAAGGCGTCCTTGTCCAGGTCGATGTCGGTGACTTCGGCCAGCAGCTTGCGGCTGTTGGGGCCCGACAGCGTCATGGTCGCCCAGTGGTCGGTGACCGAGGTGAAGTACACCTTCAGCTCCGGCCATTCGGTCTGGTGGTACAGCTCCAGCCATTGCAGTACGCGAGCCGCGCCGCCGGTGGTGGTGGTCATGATGAAGTGGTTGTCGGCGACGCAGGCGGTGACGCCGTCGTCGAAGACCATGCCGTCTTCCTTGCACATCAGGCCGTAACGGGCCTTACCCACATCGAGCTTGGTCCAGGCGTTGGTGTACACGCGGTTGAGGAACTCGCGGGCATCCGGGCCCTGGATGTCGATCTTGCCCAGGGTCGAAGCATCCAGCAGACCGACGCTTGCGCGCACGGCCTTGCACTCACGCTCGACGGCGGTGTGCAGGTCTTCGCCGGGCTTGGGGAAGTACCACGGACGCTTCCACTGGCCGACATCTTCGAACTCGGCGTTGTTCTTCAGGTGCCAGCTGTGCAGCGCGGTGAAGCGCACGGGCTCGAAGATATGGCCACAGTGACGACCGGCGACAGCGCCGAAGGCCACGGGGGTGTAGTTGGGGCGGAACATCGTGGTGCCCATCTGCGGGATGGTGATACCCATCGAGCGTGCAGCGATGGCCAGGCCGTTGATGTTACCCAGTTTGCCTTGGTCGGTACCGAAGCCCAGCGCGGTGTAGCGCTTGACGTGCTCGACCGACTCGAAGCCTTCGCGGGTCGCCAGTTCGATGGCAGCAGCGGTGACGTCGTTCTGCTGGTCGACGAACTGCTTCGGCGCACGGGCAGTGCCCTTGTCGTGCGGCACCTGGAACAGCGCCACACTGGCCTCTTCCTTGCGCGCCACGGTCTTCGGCAGGCTGCCGGTGGTGGGCTGGAAGCCGGCTTCGGTGGCTGCGCGCACGCCGCCCTCGAACCCGTCGGCCAGCGCATCGCCCAGGGCGTAAACGCCGTTGATGCCACCGACACACACACGTTTCTGCGGTGCATCGCCCGGTACGAAGCCGAGGATGTCGTCACGCCAGACCGGACGACCGCCCAGGTGCGAAGCCAGGTGAACGATCGGGCTGTAGCCGCCGGAGGTGCCGATCAGGTCGCACTCGAGCCATTCGCCCGGGCTGGTGACCTTGTGCGCCACGGTGTCGATGGCAGCCACGCGAGCACCGGTCACGTGCTTGGTGCCACGCGATTCGATGATGGCGCTGGAGGTGAGGATGCGAATGCCCTTGGCACGCGCTTCTTCGACCAGCGAGCCACGCGGGTTGTGACGGGCATCGGCGATGGCCACCACTTGCAGACCGGCGTCGTGCCAGTCCAGCGCCGCGCGGTAGGCGTGGTCGTTGTTGGTCGACAGCACCAACTTGCGGCCAGGTGCCACGCCGTAGCGGCGCACGTAGACCGAAATGGCGCCGGCGAGCATGTTGCCCGGCACGTCGTTGTTGCCGTACACCAGCGGACGCTCGTGGGCGCCGGTGGCCAGCACTACACGTTTAGCACGTACACGGTGCACACGATGACGCACCTGACCCAACGGCGCGTGGTCACCGAGGTGGTCGGTGAGGCGCTCGTGGATGGTCAGGAAGTTGTGGTCGTGGTAGCCGTTGACGGTAGCGCGCGGCAACAGGGTCACTTCCGGCATGGCTTGCAGCTCAGCGATGACGCTGGCGACCCAGTCGGCGGCAGGCTTGCCGTCAAGGGTTTCGCGGGTGTCGAGCAGGCTGCCGCCGAACTCTTCCTGTTCGTCGGCCAGAATCACTCGAGCGCCGCTACGGCCAGCGGCCAGGGCAGCGGCCAGGCCGGCCGGGCCGGAACCGACCACCAGCACGTCGCAGTGCTGGTTCATGTAGTCGTAGCTGTCCGGGTCGTTCTGCAGCGGCGAACGGCCCAGGCCCGCGGCCTTGCGGATGTACTTCTCGTACGTCATCCAGAAGGATTTGGGGTACATGAAAGTTTTGTAGTAGAAGCCCGGCGGCATCATGCTGCCGCCGACTTTACCGAGAATGCCCATCATGTCGTTGTTGACGTTCGGCCAGCCGTTGGTGCTGGTGGCGACCAGGCCGGAGTACAGCGGCTGCTGGGTGGCACGCACGTTGGGGATCTGCGTGGCTTCGGTGCTGCCCAGTTGCAGGATGGCGTTCGGCTCTTCGGTGCCCGAGGCGATGATGCCGCGTGGACGCGAGTACTTGAAGCTGCGGCCGACGATGTCGACGCCGTTGGCCAGCAGCGCTGCGGCCAGGCTGTCGCCGGCATAGCCCTGGTAGCTCTTCCCGTTGAAGGTGAAGTTCAGCACCTTGCTGCGGTCGACACGGCCACCGCTGGAGAGGCGATAGGTCTGGCTCATACGTTTTCTCCCCGTTCGTTGACGGCCGCCGATGTCGCGGGTGTGTTTTCACGAGCCGTCACCTTCGGCTGCTCGCCGATCTTGTAGGTTTCGAGGATCTCGTAGGTCTCGGTGTTACGGGTGACGTTGAAGTACTGGCGGCAGCCGGCAACGTGGTCCCACAGTTCATGGTGAATACCGCGCAGGTTGTCGCGGAAGAACATGTAGGTGCCCCACTCCTCGTCGGTGCACGAATTTGGGTCCAGAGGACGGGCGATGTGCGCCTGGCCGGAAGCGTGGAACTCTTCTTCGGAGCGCAGCTCGCCGCAATGGGGACAGAAAATATGCAACATGAAGGTTGTCTCCGATTAGTGGGCGACGGCTGCGGCGCCGTGTTCGTCGATCAGCGCACCGTTGTAGAAACGGTCGATGGAGAACGGTGCGGCCAGTGGGTGCATCTCGCCTTTGGCAAGGCTGGCGGCGAAGACGTTGCCCGAACCCGGGGTCGCCTTGAAGCCGCCGGTGCCCCAGCCGCAGTTGAAGAACAGGTTCTTGACCGGGGTCTTGGAGATGATCGGGCACGCGTCCGGGCAGGTGTCGACGATGCCGCCCCACTGACGGTTCATGCGCACCCGCGACAGAATCGGGAACATCTCGACGATCGCCTGCATGGTGTGCTCGATGATCGGGTACGAACCGCGTTGACCGTAACCGACCCAGCCATCGATACCGGCGCCGATAACCAGGTCGCCCTTGTCGGACTGGCTGATGTAGCCGTGTACGGCGTTGGACATGATCACGCTGTCGATGATCGGCTTGATCGGCTCGGAAACCAGCGCTTGCAGCGGGTGCGATTCGAGTGGCAGACGGAAGCCGGCCAGGCGCGCCATGTGCCCGGAGTTACCGGCCGTGACCACGCCGACGCGCTTGGCGCCGATGAAGCCCTTGTTGGTTTCCACGCCGATCACCGCGCCGTTTTCCTTGCGGAAACCGATCACTTCGGTCTGCTGGATCAGGTCGACGCCCAGGGCGTCGGCGGCACGGGCATAGCCCCAGGCCACGGCATCGTGACGGGCCACGCCGCCACGGCGCTGGATGGTCGCGCCGAGGATCGGGTAGCGGGTGTTCTTCGAGCAGTCCAGGTACGGAATCTCGGCCGCGACCTGTTCGGTGTTGAGCAGCTCGCCATCGACGCCATTGAGGCGGTTGGCGTTGACGCGGCGCTCGGAATCACGGATGTCCTGCAGGGTGTGGCACAGGTTGTACACGCCACGCTGGGAGAACATCACGTTGTAGTTGATGTCCTGGGACAGCCCTTCCCACAGCTTCATGGCGTGCTCGTAGAGCTTGGCCGATTCGTCCCACAGGTAGTTGGAACGCACGATGGTGGTGTTACGGGCGGTGTTGCCGCCGCCCAGGTAACCCTTCTCGATCACCGCCACGTTGGTGATGCCGTGTTCCTTGGCCAGGTAGTAGGCGGTCGCCAGACCATGCCCGCCACCACCAACGATGACCACGTCGTAGACCTTTTTAGGGGTCGGCGTGCGCCACATGCGCTGCCAGTTTTCGTGGTGGCTGAGGGAGTGTTTGAAGAGGCCGAAGCCTGAATAGCGTTTCATCTAGGGTTACTCCCTCAGCGGTAAACCGGGTAATCGGCGCACAGGGCGGAGACGCGCTTGGCCACGTCGGCTTCGATGTCTGCATCACCCAGGTGATCGAGGATGTCGCAGATCCAGCCAGCCAGCTCTTTGCACTGGGCGACCTTGAAGCCACGGGTCGTGACGGCCGGGGTGCCGATGCGCAGGCCCGAGGTCACGAACGGCGATTGTGGATCGTTGGGTACGGCGTTCTTGTTGACGGTGATGTGCGCACGGCCCAGGGCGGCGTCGGCATCTTTGCCAGTCAGGCCCTGACGGATCAGGCTGACCAGGAACAGGTGGTTGTCGGTACCACCGGAAACCACGTCGTAGCCGCGGTCGATGAACACCTGGGCCATGGCCTGGGCGTTGTCGATCACTTGCTGCTGGTAGGCCTTGAAGCCTGGCTCCAGCGCTTCTTTAAAGCACACTGCCTTGCCGGCGATGACGTGCATCAGCGGGCCACCCTGGGCGCCCGGGAAGACCGCAGCGTTGAGCTTCTTCTCGATCTCTTCGTTGGCCTTGGCCAGGATCAGACCGCCACGTGGACCGCGCAGGGTCTTGTGGGTGGTGGTGGTGACCACGTCAGCGAACGGAATCGGGTTGGGGTACAGGCCGGCAGCGACCAGACCCGCAACGTGGGCCATGTCGACGAACAACAGCGCACCGACCTTGTCAGCGATGGCGCGGAAGCGTGGGAAGTCGAGGGTCTTGGAGTACGCCGAGAAGCCGGCAACGATCATCTTCGGCTTGTGCTCGACGGCCAGGCGCTCGACTTCGTCGTAGTCGATCAGGCCAGTATTGGTGTCGATGCCGTACTGAACGGCGTTGTACAGCTTGCCCGAGGACGACACTTTGGCGCCGTGGGTCAGGTGACCGCCATGGGCCAGGCTCATGCCCAGGATGGTGTCGCCGGCCTGCAGCAGAGCCAGGTACACGGCGCTGTTGGCCGAGGAACCGGAGTGCGGCTGGACGTTGGCGTAGTCGGCACCGAACAGCTGCTTGGCGCGCTCGATGGCCAGCGCCTCGACCTTGTCGACGTGCTCGCAACCACCGTAGTAACGCTTGCCTGGATAGCCTTCGGCGTACTTGTTGGTCAGGCCGCTGCCTTGGGCCTGCATCACGCGCTTGCTGGTGTAGTTTTCCGAGGCGATCAGTTCGATGTGATCTTCCTGACGCTGTTCCTCGGCATTCATCGCCGCCAGCAGTGCGTCGTCATAACCTTGGATCTGGTCTTGCTTGCTGAACATCGTGTATCTCCCGGCAGCGATCATTTTTTGTCTGGAGGGTTCAATGACCCTTTGTGGCGATGGTAGGGCTGCCGGGGGGCAATCAGATGCCTGCGCACGCCTTGCAATGGCGCGTTTACGACATTCGTCACGCCAACACGTGCAATGGTTTAGAGTTCGGTTCTGCTCGCTCACAGGACCGCGTCATGCCAGACCACACACAACAATTCGCCAGCGACAACTACTCCGGTATCTGCCCCGAAGCCTGGGCTGCGATGGACCGCGCCAACCGCGGTCACGAACGCGCCTATGGCGACGACCAATGGACGCAACAGGCCGCCGATCACTTCCGCCGCCTGTTCGAAACCGACTGCGAGGTGTTCTTCGCCTTCAACGGCACCGCGGCCAACTCACTGGCCCTGGCCTCGCTGTGCCAGAGTTTTCACAGCGTCATCTGCTCGGAAACCGCCCACGTCGAAACCGACGAGTGTGGCGCCCCGGAGTTCTTCTCCAACGGCTCCAAGCTGCTTACCGCGCGCACTCACGAAGGCAAGCTGACACCTGAGTCGATTCGCGAGATCGCCCTCAAGCGCCAGGACATCCACTACCCCAAACCGCGCGTGGTGACGCTTACCCAGGCCACCGAGGTCGGCACGGTGTACCGCCCCGACGAGCTCAAGGCGATCAGCGCCACCTGCAAGGAACTGGGCCTGCACCTGCACATGGACGGCGCACGCTTCACCAACGCCTGCGCATTCCTCGGCTGCTCACCCGCCGAGCTGACGTGGAAGGCCGGGGTCGATGTGCTGTGCTTTGGCGGCACCAAGAACGGCATGGCGGTCGGCGAGGCGATTCTGTTCTTCAACCACGACCTGGCCCGCGACTTCGACTATCGCTGCAAACAGGCCGGGCAACTGGCCTCGAAAATGCGTTTTCTTTCCGCGCCCTGGGTTGGGCTGTTGGAGGACGGCGCCTGGCTGCGCCACGGCAACCACGCCAACCACTGCGCGCAGTTGCTGGCCTCGCTGGTCAGCGACCTGCCGGGCGTTGAACTGATGTTCCCGGTCGAAGCCAACGGGGTGTTCCTGCAAATGCCGGAGGCGGCGCTCGAAGCGCTGCGCAACAAGGGCTGGCGCTTCTACACCTTCATCGGTAGCGGCGGCGCGCGATTCATGTGTTCGTGGGATACCGAAGAATCGCGCGTGCGTGCGTTGGCGGCGGATATTCGCGCGATCATCGAGGCCTGAGCGGCCCGTTCGGGGATAAGTGAGCAGGGGCGCGATGCCCCCGCTTGGAACACCACCGGCTCAGGGCTGCGCGATGGTCCGGGCAATGGCATCGACGGTAGCGTCGATCTGCGCCTGGGTGCGCGCCAGGGTGTGTTGGTGCTCGTGCTGCAAGGCGATCTGCCGCGAGCACAGGTTCAGCGCGGCCAGCACCAGTAACTTGTCGCCGATCAGGGTCGGGTACTGGCGCTTGGTGTCATTGAGGCTGGTGTTGAGCATGCGCACCGCAGCGGCGAGGGTTTCTTCCTGGCCGTCCGGTGCCTTGATCGAGTAATCGGTGCCCAGAATCGACACGACCTTGATCGGCTGCGCGTGCAGGCTCATGCGCCGACGGTACCGGCGCCAGCGCGCTCGAGCAGCGCTTGCAGACGCGCAGCGGTGCTGCCCTGCTTCTCTTCCTGCTCCATCAGCGACAGTTGCAGGGTTTCGTTCTCTTCCTTGGCCTGGGCCAGTTCCTGACCCAGCGCAGCGTTCTGCTCAGTCAGTTGGGTGTTCTTCTGCAGCAGGTCATTGACCAGTTGCTCGATTTGATTAAGGGAGGCTTCCAGCATGGCTCTATCTCGGGGTTGTTGCAGAGGGCGCACACGATAAAGAAAAGTGCAGGCTCCCGCCAATTAATATCAGGACATCAGCAGCAAACGCCCCATTGACCCACCAATACCCCCCATGTTCCCGAAAAACCCGCCACCGATCAGAATCCCCTGCCCCATACGAAAACAGGCCCATCACGGGCCTGTTCTTACTTGCAGCTTGCAGCTCACGGCGTGCCGTTTGCCTCAATAGTCGATGCGCACATCGCCCTTGGGAATACTGCAGCACGACAGAATGTAGCCTTCGGCTTCGTCTTCCTCGGTGATCCCGCCGTTGTGCTCCATCTCGACTTCGCCGCCGAGCTTGAGCACCTTGCAGGTGCCGCAGATACCCATGCCGCACGCCTTGGGGATCATCAGGCCGACTTTCGCCGCCGCCGCGTGCACGGTTTCGCCCGGGGCGATGCGGATGCTCTTGTCGCTGCCGATGAACTCCACCAGGTTGAGGTCGGATTCATCGATTTCCGGCGCATCGGCGGCCTGCTCGGCGTGCTCGACCGCGTTTGCCTTGTCTTCGGCCGGCGTGGCACCGAACGACTCTTCGTGGTAGCGGCTCATGTCGAAGCCGACACCTTCGAGCATGCGCTTGACCGCAGTCATGTACGGCGTCGGGCCACAGCAGAAGACTTCACGCTCCATGTAGTCCGGGGCGATCAGTTCCATCAGGCGCTGGTTCAGGTAGCCGCGGTAGCCCGCCCAGGGTTCGCCCAGGCCGTGCTTCTCGCAGATGATGTGCAGGCCGAAATTCGGGATGCGCGAGGCCATCTGCTCGAGTTCGCGGTGGTAGATGATGTCCTTGGGCGTACGCGCACTGTGCACGAAGACCATGTCGACGTTGGCGTTGGTGTCGTAGAACCAACGGGCCATGGACATCACCGGGGTGATGCCGACACCGCCGGAGAGGTACAGCACCTTGCTGGCCGGGAAGTCGATGGCGTTGAACAAACCGACCGGGCCGTGCACCGCCAGCTCCTGACCTTCATGCAGGGTGTCGTGCAGGTGGTTGGAGACATGACCGCCCGGCACACGCTTGACGGTGATGGAGAAACTGTACGGAACCGATGGCGAGCTCGAGATGGTGTACGAGCGCATGACCTGCTTGCCGTCGATCTCAAGCTCGAGGGTGACGAACTGTCCTGGCTTGAAGAAGAACATGATCGGCGCGTCAGCCATGAAGCAGAAGGTGCGCACGTCCCAGGTCTCCTGGATGACCTTGACGCAGCGCACGGTGTGCCGGCCATTGACCCAGGTCTGAGTGGTGACCGGATTGAGGAAGGTTTCGGACATGATCATCTCCAGCGGCCGACTACCGGCCTTTTTATGGTTGCGATTCTGCTCAAGCCCGAGGGGTCGCACTTTCCTATCTGCGACATCGGCGTGCTTATCGCGACCAGCCCCGTCAGACAAGGGTTGCGGCGTCGGAATCGGATTCGGCCATGTCGCCCATGGATACGGTTCACGCCCACAGTAATCGCACACTCCACCGCAAATAGACCTGCTGTTTTTAAGTGAATAGCGACGCTGCACCACAACAACGATTAGCCACCATTCGCCGGCCACAATGGCCTTGAGGAACTACACGATGGACGTCACCGCAACTCTGAGTCTGGGCGATCCACTTGAACCTGCACGCAAGGCTACCGCCGAGATGCTGCAGAACCGCGAGCGCACCTACTCGCTGCCCCAGCCTTTCTACACCGACGAGCGTCTGTTCCAAATCGACATGCAGGAAATCTTCCACAAAGAGTGGCTGATCGCCGGCATGACCTGCGAGATTCCGGCCAAGGGCAACTACCTGACCCTTGAGATCGGCAAGAACCCGATCATCGTGGTGCGCGGCACCGAAGGCAAAGTGCATGCCTTCCACAACGTCTGCCGCCACCGCGGTTCGCGCCTGTGCGTGAGCGACAAAGGCAAGGTGGCCAAGCTGGTTTGTCCGTACCACCAATGGACCTACGAACTGGACGGCCGCCTGCTGTTCGCCGGCACCGAAATGGGCGCCGACTTCGACATGAATCAGTACGGCCTCAAGCCGGTCAACGTGAAGACCGCTGGCGGCTACATCTTCATCAGCCTGGCGGAAAACCCGCCTGCCATCGACGAGTTCCTGGCCACTCTGGACCACTACATGGAACCGTACGACATGGAGAACACCAAGGTCGCGGTACAGACCCAGCTGTTCGAAAAGGCCAACTGGAAGCTGGTGCTGGAAAACAACCGCGAGTGCTACCACTGCAACGGCTCGCACCCTGAGCTGCTGCAGACCCTGCTGGAGTTCGACGACACCAACGATCCACGCGCCAGCCAGGAATTCAAGGATCAGGTCGCGGCCTGCTCCGCTGCCTGGGAAGCCGAGAAGATTCCGTACCTGCACAAGAGCCATGGCCTGCGTAACCGTATCGTGCGCATGCCGCTGCTCAAGGGCACCGTTTCCATGACCATGGACGGCAAGCCGGCGTGCAAGAAGCTGATGGGCCGCATCCAGAACCCGGACCTGGGCTCGATGCGTATCCTGCACCTGCCGCACGCCTGGAACCACTGCATGGGCGACCACATGATCGTCTTCACCGTGTGGCCGATCAGCGCCCAGGAGTCGATGGTCACCACCAAGTGGCTGGTACACAAGGATGCCGTGGAAGGTGTCGACTACGACCCGGCCAACATGCGCAAAGTGTGGGACGCCACCAACGACCAGGACCGTCGTCTGGCCGAAGAGAACCAGCGCGGTATCAACTCCACCGCCTACCAGCCAGGCCCGTACTCCAAGACCTACGAGTTCGGCGTGGTCAACTTCATCGACTGGTACAGCCAGCGCGTGCTGAACAACCTCGGTGCCGAGCCTGCGCCTTACCTGAAGGAAATCAAGGCGCAGTAATCCTCGACTCACGCTGCGGAGGCATACTCCGCAGCGTATTACTAGGCGCTGTTTGAGCGACTGTCGCGTATCTTTGCGACTTTCGCAGCTGGAGGACGAAGTCGCGCCCCACCACTGGCTTGAGAAATAACGCTGTGTGGAGTAGTAGTCTCTTTCGCCCGCCACGACATTACAACGATATCCGGCGACGCTGCATCCAACCGGTCCGCCGCACTTGGCACGGGGCCGCTTGTCAGCAACTTCCAATTGTCCTTCATTTGTCTGATTGGCTGACTACCAGAACCGAAGGCAGAGTAGACTGCCCGCACACTGGTACCGACGACACTGATCGCGGTGCCCACGTTTGCGCCAAACACTGCACTCTGCACGCCAGCAAACTGCGCAGCCGAACTCCCGAGACTCAGCAAGGATCCCAGCGTACTAATGCGCGCAGCATTGAGTGAAACGCGGGTTGTCGGTACTGGACCCAAGAAGTTGTAAGCCAAGGTCAGTGCGCTGGAGAGCATGCCTATTCCCCTCAGTACCATTCCTGCCACATCAATGTAGTGACCGGTGGGGTCGATGTGGTTGATAGGGTCGCTAGTGCAGTAGGCGTAAGTATTGATTCCGCCCTTGCCAAAGGGGCTCATCGAATCAGGAGATTGAAATCGCATGAGCTCAGGGCTATAGCTTCGATACCCGTTGCCCAGCGGGTAACATCCGGTGATCGAGTCTTTTCGCTGTCCGGTATAACCCAGTGAGCTCGGAATATCTGACGCGCAGACGCCGTAGGGCGAGTAATGCCGCGCAGATGATCCGCGCGGCGCTGCGGGGTTAAAGGTATGTGCTGCGCTTATCCCATCGAGGTGGTCAGACATTTGCGTTCCTCCGGTTGAACAGAGGAGAAACCTAGCAACTCACGCGGCCATCTCTAACTGGCAAAAGTGCTAGGCCAGGGCGTAGAAACACGCAGCGACCGACTTGCCGGACGACGCTCAGGCAACTCTGGGTTCAGGGATGGGGCCTTTGCCGGCCCCTCCTGGACTCAGCGCAAAACCCCCTCCTCGACCAACAGCTTGACGATCGCATCGGCGCCTTCCTGGGCAGTGACATCCTTCATCACCTTGCCACCGCCACCACTGGCCTTGGCCGTGGCGGCCTTCATGCGGTCGGCACCGCTCTTGGCCTTGATGACCTTGAGGCGCTTGGGCCGGGGCCGGGCCGGTTGCAGTTGCGCATCGGCCAGCAGTTCGTCGTCCACCACTGCCACGTCCTGGGCCGCCAGCACGCCGCGACGGGCCGGGCCGAAGGCGCTCTGGCGTGGCGTCGGCGCGGCGTTGTCGACGGTCGCCAGCAACGGCAGACGCACCTTCAGACGCCTCCGCTGACCGCGGGGCAGGGCTTGCAGCACCTGGGCGGTGCCGTTGTCGATGGATTCGACTTCAGCCAGGCCAACGATCAGCGGCCAGCCCAACTGCTCGGCCAGCAGGAACGGCAACATCCCCGAGCCTTCGCCGGTCTCGGCCTGGCTACCGGTAAGCACCAGTTGCGCACCGGCATCGCGCAGGTAGTCGCCGAGCACACCGAGCACATCGGCGCCTGCCGGTTGCTCAAGCACATCGAGGTGATCCAGGCCCATGCCCAGGTAGGCGCGCAGAGCCTCTTCGCGGTGATCGCCGGCGTGCACTACCTGTAGGTGTTCGCCGGCCAGTTGCAGGCCCAGCTCCACGGCGCGCGCATCCTGCTCGGCACGCCGGGTGCGCCCCGAGCTTGGGTGGGCGCCGATGGAAACCAGGCTGATGACTTTCGTACTCATGCTCGTGCCCTCACGCCGCGTCACGCTGGCCGCCGCTGCGGAAGTTTTCCACCGCCTCGATCAGGGCCTGAAGAATCGCCGTACTGTCGCCAATGATCGACAGGTCGGCACGTTTGATCATGTCGCAGCCCGGGTCCATGTTCACCGCGATCACCTTGTCGCAGGCACCAATGCCCTGCAGGTGCTGAATGGCGCCGGAAATACCGACGGCCATGTACACCCGTGCGGTGACCCAGGTGCCGGTGGCACCGACCTGGCGATTACGCGGCATGTGGCCGTCGTCCACTGCCACCCGCGAGGCACCTTCGGTGGCGCCCAGGGCCGCCGTGGCCTTGTGGTACAAATCCCAGTCCTTGATGCCGTTGCCGCCCGAGACGATGAATTCGGCTTCGGCCATGGCGATGGCCGCCGGGTCGACCGCCACCGAACCGAGGTCTTCGATGCGCGACAGGCTGCGCGCGACCGGCGCCGACAACTCCACCGGCAAGGCTTCGTGACGGGTATCGCTGACCGGGTCGGCACATTCCGAGGACGCCAGGATCACCCGCGCCAACGGGCGATGCAGGTCTTGCTGGCCGGCACCGGCGCGGCCGATGCATTCCTCGTCCTTGACCTGCCACACGCGCGTCGCCGGGCGCTCGCCCATGGCCGCGGCCAGGCGCCGGCCCAACTCGCCGCCACCGGCGCGGCTGTCAGGCAGCAGCCAGTGACGCGGGGCGAACTGGTTGTCTACGGCGCGCAGCCCCTGCACCAGTTGCTCGGGGGCGTAGCCTTTGTAGGCATCGCCTTCGATCACCAGCAGGCGGTCGACGCCAGCGGTGTCGAAGGCGCTTTCCTTGTGCTCGCCGAAGACGATGGCCAGCACCGCTCCGTCCTTGCCGGCCAGGCTGTGGGCCAGGCCGAGCAGGTCTTTGTCGTGGGCGCCCAGACGCCCACCGACCATATCCGGCACCACGGCGATGTAGAACGCCGGATCGACCACCTGGTGCAGCGGCAGTTGCACTTCGGCGGCAGCACTGCGCCGGCCACCGGCGGCGGTGCCCTGCTGGGCGCCGCTGCGGTCGATACGCTTGAGGCCGTTGGGGCCCATGAAGCCGGCAGCGATGGCATGGGTGTTCTTGCGCATCAGGCCGTTGGGGCCCATCCAGCTGGTCTGTTGCGTCTGCATCGCTGCGTGCAGCGGATGCAGGCGGTTACGGGCGATCCACTCGACACGTGGATCGCGGCGGATGATGTCGCTCATCAGTGCACCTCCGCAGGTTCACGTTTGGCCGCTGGCGCTTTGGCTGCGGCAGGGGCTGGCTCTTCCAGCAGAACGTCGGCCACCAGTTCGGCCAGGTCCTTGATCAACGGACGCGGTTCGACCACACCTTCGAGCATCGCCGTGCACTGTGGGCAACCCACGGCCACGACTTCCGCTTCGGTGCTGCGAATGTCGTCCATGCGCATGTCGGGAATCCGCTGCTTGCCAGGGATGTCGGTGATCGGCGCGCCGCCACCGCCGCCGCAGCAGCGCGAGCGGAAGCCGGAGCGTTCCATTTCCCGAACCTCGATACCCAAGGCCTTGAGCACGTCGCGCGGGGCTTCGTACTCACCGTTGTAGCGGCCCAGGTAGCACGGGTCGTGGTAGGTGACGCTGCCGCCCTTGTGCTGGCCAAGGTTGAGCTTGTTCTGCGCGATCAGCTCGGCGATGTAGGTGCTGTGGTGCTGCACCAGGTACTCGCCGCCCAGCGCGCCGTACTCGTTCTTGAGCACGTGGAAGCTGTGCGGGTCGCAGGTGACGATGCGCTTGAAGGTGTACTTACCGAGGGTCTGGATGTTGCGCTTGGCAAGAATCTGGAAAGTCGCTTCATCGCCCAGACGACGGGCCACGTCGCCGCTGTCGCGCTCTTCCAGGCCGAGCACGGCGAAGTCCACGCCCGAGGCCTTGAGCACTTTGACGAACGCACGCAGGGTGCGCTGGTTGCGCATGTCGAAGGCACCGTCGCCGACCCAGAACAGCACCTCGGTGCTCTTCACTTCACTGAGCAGCTTGAGGTTGAGGTCGGCCGCCCAGTTCATCCGCCCGCCGGGGTTGAAGCCGCCCGGGTTGTCGGTGGCGATCAGGTTGTCGAGCACCTCGGCGCCCTTGTTCGGGGTCGCGCCTTTTTCCAGGGTCAGGTGACGGCGCATGTCGACGATGGCATCGACGTGCTCGATCATCATCGGGCACTCCTCGACGCAGGCGCGGCAGGTGGTGCACGACCACAGCGTCTCGGCATCGACCAGGCCGTTGACGATCGGCTGGTGCGGATGACCGCCATGCTCGCCGATCGGTTTGCCGGGGTACGGGCTACCGGCGAACTTGGCATCGGTGCCGCCAGCCAGGCCGACGACCATGTCCTGAATCAGCTTTTTCGGGTTCAGCGGCTGGCCAGCGGCGAACGCTGGGCACATGGCCTCGCACTTGCCGCACTGCACGCAGGCGTCGAAGCCGAGCAGTTGGTTCCAGGTGAAGTCAGCCGGTTTTTCAACACCCAGCGGCGCTTTCGGGTCTTCCAGGTCGAGGGGCTTGAGGCCCGTCGAACGGCCGCCGCCGAAGCGCTCGCTGCGCCGGTGCCAGGCCAGGTGCAGGGCACCGGCGAAGGCGTGCTTCATCGGCCCGCCCCAGGTCATGCCGAAGAACAGCTCGGACACGCCCCACAGCACGCCCAGCCCGAGCACCGCGACCATCACCCAGCCGCCGGTGTTGGCAGGCAGGATGCCGGCCACCGGCAAGGTGGCGATGAAGAAGCTTGCGGCGAACACCAGCAGGCTTTTCGGCAGGCGCATCCACGGCCCTTTGGACAGGCGCGAAGGCGGGTTGAGACGGCGTTTGAAGACGAAGATGGCACCGCTGAACATGATCACCGTGGCGACCAGCAGGGCGTAGCCGAGAATCTTGTTCTGCAGACCGAAGCCATGCACCAGAATCGCCAGCGCCGCCGACAGGACGAAACCGCCTGCGGTGGCCACGTGGGTATTGGACATGTACTTGTCGCGCTCGACCACATGGTGCAGATCGACCAGGTAGCGACGCGGCATGGCCAGCAGCCCGCCGATCAGATTGACCTTCGATGGACGGCCACGGCGCCACATGCGCACACGGCGCAACGCGCCGAGCACCGCCAGGGCAAGGGCAGTGAACAGCAGGATGGGTAGAAGGGTGTTCAACATGGCAGGCACCTTTGAGCTGCAAGCTGCAAGCTACGAGCGGCAAGAAGAAGCGGCGTCGCCCCTGCTTCATGCGTGTAGCCTGCAGTCCACCGCTGCGTTACAGAGTCATTGCAAAGCAACTCCTAAAAGCTGAGCTGCAAGCGAAGCCGACACCGGGCGCTTCTGCTTGCAGCGTGCAGCTTGAAGCTTGCCGCTGCCTTAGAAGTCCTTACACAGACGCAAGGCATCGTAGATCGCGGCGTGCACGTTACGCTGAGCCACGCAGTCGCCGATGCGATACAGCAGGTAACCGTCGCCGGCCTGGCTGAGGATCGGCTGCGGCTTGATCGCGAACAGCGCTTCGACGTCGATCTGACCCTTGTTGCGCGAACCTTCCTTGAGCGAGTAGTACAGCTCTTCGTCGGGACGCACGCCGTTCTCGATCACCACCTGGTCGACCACACGCTCTTCCTTGGCGCCGGTGTACTCGTTCTCGAGCACCGCAACCAGCTTGTCGCCTTCGCGGTAGACCTTCTCCAGCATCAGGTCGCCGGTCATGATCACTTCTTTGGGATACATCGAGCGGTAGTAGGTCGGGAAGGTGGTACCACCCATCGCGACCCCAGGCTTGATGTCGTCGGTAACGATCTCGACCTGGCTGCCCTTGTCGGCGATGAAGTCCGCCACCGACATACCGGTGAACTCGCAGATGGTGTCGTAGACCAGCACGTTCTTGCCCGGCGCGACCTTGCCATCGAGCACGTCCCAGCTGCTCACCACCAGGCCTTCGTCAGCGCCCCAGTGCTCGTTCTGCTCGACGAACGGATGACCGCCCACTGCCAGCACGATGATGTCCGGACGCAGGTCCTGGATGGTCGCCACGTCGGCGGCGGTGCCCAGTCGCAGATCGACCTTCAGACGGGCGAACTCCAGCTGGTACCAGCGGGTGATACCGGCGATCTGGTCACGCTGCGGCGCCTTGGCTGCGGTGATGATCTGGCCGCCGATCTGTTCTTTCTTCTCGAACACGGTCACGTCGTGGCCACGTTCGGCGGCAACGCGGGCCGCTTCCATACCGGCAGGACCGGCACCAACGACTACCACCTTGCGTTTCGGCCCGGTGGATTTCTCGATGATGTGCGGCACGCCCATATACTCACGGGAGGTCGCAGCGTTCTGGATGCACAGCACGTCCAGACCCTGGTACTGACGGTCGATGCAGTAGTTGGCACCGACGCACTGCTTGATCTGGTCGACCTGGCCCATCTTGATCTTGGCGATCAGGTGCGGGTCGGCCATGTGCGCACGGGTCATGCCGACCATGTCGACATAGCCACCTTCGAGGATGCGCTGGGCCTGGTTCGGGTCCTTGATGTTCTGCGCGTGCAGCACCGGAACCTTGACCACTTCCTTGATGCCGGCTGCCAGGTGCAGGAACGGCTCAGGCGGGTAGCTCATGTTCGGGATGACGTTGGCCAGGGTGTTGTGGGTGTCGCAACCCGAGCCGATCACGCCGAAGAAGTCGACCATGCCGGTGGCGTCGTAGTACGCGGCGATCTGCTTCATGTCTTCGTGGCTGAGGCCATCGGGGTGGAACTCGTCACCACAGATACGCATGCCCACGCAGAAGTCGTCACCGACCTCGGCGCGTACGGCCTTGAGCACTTCCAGGCCGAACTTCATGCGACCTTCGAAGCTGCCGCCCCATTCATCGGTACGCTTGTTGACCCGTGGGCTCCAGAACTGGTCGATCATGTGCTGGTGCACGGCCGACAGTTCGACGCCATCCAGGCCACCTTCTTTCGCCCGGCGCGCAGCCTGGGCGTAGTTGCCGATGACGCGCCAGATCTCTTCGACCTCGATGGTCTTGCAGGTGGCGCGGTGAACGGGTTCACGGATACCGGACGGCGACATCAGGGTCGGCCAGTTGAAGCCGTCCCAGCGCGAGCGACGGCCCATGTGGGTAATCTGGATCATGATCTTGGCGCCATGCTTGTGCATGGCGTCAGCGAGATTCTGGAAGTGCGGAATGATGCGGTCGGTCGACAGGTTGACCGAGGCCCACCATTCCTGCGGGCTGTCGATGGCGACCACCGACGAGCCTCCGCAGATCGCCATGCCAATACCGCCCTTGGCCTTCTCTTCGTAGTACTTGACGTAACGATCGGTGGTCATCCCGCCGTCGGTGGCATACACCTCGGCGTGAGCGGTACTGAGCACACGGTTACGGATGGTCAGTTTGCCGATTTGAATCGGCTGGAACATTGCTTCGAAGGCCATGACGGTTTCTCCGGCTTACAACGGCTTTGTGACGAACAGGCCATCTTCGTGGCCTTCTTCGGATCCGCCGTAGACCTGTTCGGCCACGGTGCGGATGTTGCTGCCACGGGCAGCGAGGATCTGGTCCATGGCACCGGCGAACCAACCAGTGAACATGTAGTCGACCTTACGGCCGCACTTGCCATACACGTAGACGAAGGCAGAGTGCTTGAGCTTGACTTCGCAGGTGCCTTTGTCGAGGTCGATGGCCTGAATTTCGAACAGGCCCCAGCCGCGTTGGCTCAGGCGCTTCATGTAGTGCTCGAACACCGCGACGCCTTCCAGGCCATGGCACTCAGCTTCTTTTTCACACCAGTGCCAGGCGGACTTGTAGCCGGCCTTGTAGAGAATCTCGGCGTACTTGTCGGCGCCCAGCACTTCTTCGATGCCCATGTGGTTGTTGACGAAGAAGTGACGCGGCACGTACAGCATCGGCAAGGCGTCGCTGGTCCAGACACCGGTCTCGCTGTCGACTTCGATTGGCAATTGCGGGGCGATCTTGGCCATGGAAACTCAACTCCAGAAATTTTTATTGGGATGCAAAAGCCGGTAGTTGGCCTTTGTGTTTACAGAAAGCCGCAGTGAGTGCTGGCGGGGCCGTAGCGAGCGCGTTGAGCACAAGGAAGGGCCGAAGCGAAAAGCGAGACAGTGCCGAGGCACGGCGAGCTTTTCGTGAGGGCCTGACGCAGTGATCGACGCGCGCAGCAGGCCCCGGCAGTGCTCACTCGCCCCACACGTCCTTCAGAACGTTGACCCAGTTCTCACCCATGATCTTGCGTACCACGCGCTCGGAGTGGCCGCGCTTGAGCAGGGTCTCGGTCAGGTTGGGGAACTCGCCCACGGTGCGGATGCCCAGCGGGTTGATGATCTTGCCGAAGTTGGTCAGGCGGCGGGCGTAGCCCTTGTCGTGGGTCAGGTATTCGAAGAATTCCTTGCCATGGCCCTGGGTGAAGTCGGTACCGATACCGATCGCGTCTTCACCAACGATGTTCATGGTGTACTCGATGGCTTCGGCGTAGTCGTCGATGGTCGAGTCGATGCCCTTGGCCAGGAACGGCGCGAACATGGTCACACCAACGAAACCGCCGTGGTCGGCAATGAACTTCAGCTCTTCATCGGACTTGTTGCGCGGGTGCTCTTTCAGACCCGAAGGCAGGCAGTGCGAGTAGCACACCGGCTTCTTCGATTCGAGGATGACTTCTTCGGACGTCTTGGAGCCGACGTGGGACAGGTCGCACATGATGCCGACGCGGTTCATCTCGGCGACGATCTCGCGGCCGAAGCCCGACAGGCCGCCGTCACGCTCGTAGCAGCCGGTGCCGACCAGGTTCTGGGTGTTGTAGCACATCTGCACGATACCGACGCCCAGCTGCTTGAAGATCTCGACGTAGGCGATCTGGTCTTCGAACGCATGGGCGTTCTGGAAGCCGAAGAGGATGCCGGTCTTGCCCTGCTCCTTGGCCTTGCGGATGTCGGCGGTGGTGCGCACGGGGATGACCAGGTCGCTGTTTTCGCGAATCAGCTTCTGGCTGGCGGCGATGCTGTCGACGGTTGCCTTGAAGCCTTCCCAGACCGATACCGTGCAGTTGGCTGCCGTCAGACCGCCTTTGCGCATGTCTTCGAACAGTTCACGGTTCCACTTGGCGATGATCAGGCCGTCAATGATGATGCTGTCGGCGTGAAGTTCGGCTGGGCTCATCAGGCTGTCCCCTTTTATATAGTGAGCTCGCGCCAAACTGTCTGCCGGCGCTTTGGGGCCAGCATATGCCTGTCACTTGCGACGCCCCGATACAAAAACGACAGGGGGTTTGCCGAAAGCGTCAATGCCCGACAAAGGGCGCTCTGGCGCGGGTTGAGGCGATGAGAGCCAGTCTCGATAACGCCGCTGGAGGTCGCTTTTGATGAACATTCGTGGCCATGGGTTTCGCCGCCGTCAGCCCTCTGCGAGAATCCCCGGTCGAAGGCCCGGATGGCGTTGGAGAAAAGCGATGAAAGCAATGGTATGGCTGGTTCTGCTGGGCGTGATGACAGGTGCCCAGGCCGGTGAAGAAGACAGCACTCCGTGCGACAACGTCGACACCGAGCAACAGACGTACGCCTGCGCCGCATTCAACCGGCAGACCGCCGAACGCGAATTGAAGTCGGCATTCGACGACCTGCTGCAGCGCCTGCGCGAGCAGTACCCCAATCAGAGCAGCAAGGTCAGCGACTTGAGCGCCCGCCTGCAAGCCGCGCAAACCCAGTGGATGCAACTGCGCGACGCCGACTGCAAGTTGGAAACCTTCGCCGAGCAACCTGGCAGCAAGGCGTATGAAGCGGCGCTCAACACCTGCCTGGCGCAGCGCAGCGACGACCGCTCGGAATACCTGCAGTCGCTGGCCCAGCAATAACCCCCTGCCGCCGCCGACTCAGGCACCCAGTGCGCTGCGCCGGGCCTCGCGCGGGCAATGGCCGAAGCGGCGCTTATAGCAACGGGTGAAATACGAGGCCAGCTCGAAGCCGCAGGCCAGGCTGACCTGGGTCACGCTGAGGTCGCTCTGGCTGAGCAACTGGCGCGCCTTGTCGAGGCGGATGTTCAGGTACAGCCCGCTCGGCGTCTGCTTGAGGTGCAATTGGCACAACCGCTCGAGCTGGCGCCGCGTCACCCCCGCGGCATCGGCCAGGTGCTGGATATCCAGCGGCGTTTCGGTGTGCTTTTCCATCGCGCCAATCACCTGCACCAGCTTCTTGTTGCGCAGCCCGTAGCGGGCGGCGATCTCCATGCGCTGGTGATCCTGGCGCGGACGGATCCGGCCCAGCACGAACTGCTCGGAGACCTGCACGGCCAGTTCGCTGCCGTGGGCCTGGGCGATCAGGTCGAGCATCAGATCGATCGAGGCCGTGCCACCGGCGCAGGTGATACGCCGGCGGTCGATCTCGAACAGTTCCTGGGTCGCCTGCAAGCGCGGATAGCGCTCCTTGAATGCCTCCAGCGCTTCCCAGTGCACGGTGGCGCGGTGGCCGTCGAGCAGGCCGGCTTCAGCAAGGATCATTGCCCCGGTATCGATGCCGCCCAACACCACCCCAGCATGATCGAGCCGGCGCAGCGCCTGTTGAAGCGCCGGGGTGAAACTGCGCAGCGGCTCGAAACCTGCGACCACCAGCAGCAGCCGCGCCGACTCGCCCTGCCCCAGCGCCTGCTCGGCATTCACCGACATGCCGCTGCTGGCCTGCACCGCGCCGCCATCGAGGCTGAGCACCCGCCAGCGGTACAGCTCGCCGCGAAAACGGTTGGCCACCCGCAGCGGCTCGATGGCGCTGATGAAGCCCATGGCCGAGAAGCCCGGCACTAACAGCAAGTCGATGATTTCAGCCATCACGGCCTCCGCGACGCAGCTGGTCGCTACAGTGCAAATGTTGGTCGCCAGGGTGCGATTTCCCCGCGAACGGCCAGCGTAGCGTGTATTCACGGTCCACAGAGGCCGAACTACAAGAATTCAGTCCTGCCGATGGAGAGCCACCATGCCTCGCCCGATCAGCCGCAGTCTGTTGTCCCTTGCCGTGAGCACCCTGCTCGTTACCCCGCTGTACGCCGCCGAACCCGCCGTGTGCAAGAACGTGCGCCTGGGCGTGGTCAACTGGACCGACGTTATCGCCACCAGCGCCATGGCCAACGTTCTGCTCGATGACCTGGGTTACAGCACCAAGCAGACCAGCGCCTCGCAGCAGATCATCTTCGCCGGCATCCGCGACCAGCGCCTGGACATGTTCCTGGGCTACTGGAACCCGATCATGACCCAGACCATCACCCCGTTCGTCGATGCCGGGCAGGTCAAGGTGCTGGAAAAACCCAGCCTGGAAGACGCCCGCGCCACCCTCGCCGTACCCCAATACCTGGCCGACAAGGGCCTGAAAACCTTCGCCGACATCCACAAGTTCGAGAAAGAGCTGGGCGGCAAGATCTACGGCATCGAGCCTGGCTCGGGGGCCAATACGCAGATCAAGGCGATGATCGACAAGAACCAGTTCGGCCTGGGCAAATTCCAGCTGGTCGAGTCCAGCGAGGCGGGCATGCTCGCTGCCGTCGACCGCGCCGTGCGGCGCAACGAGCCGGTGGTGTTCTTCGGCTGGAAGCCGCACCCGATGAACGTCAACGTCAAGGGCGGCATGGTCTACCTATCAGGCAGTGAAGACGCTCTCGGCCCGGACGAAGGCCGCGCCACAGTGTGGACCGTCACCGCCCCCGACTACGCCCAGCGCTGCCCCAACGCCTACCGCCTGCTGAGCAACCTGACCTTCAGCGCCGAGGATGAGAGCCGCATGATGCAGCCGCTGCTCGAACGCAAGAACCCCCTCGAATCGGCCCGCCAGTGGCTCAAGGATCACCCGCAAGACAAAGCCCGCTGGCTCGAAGGCGTGACCACCTTCGATGGTAAGCCGGCGATCTGACTTCACTCATTGGCAGCGACGCTCCGTCCGCTCTGACCCCGCCCGATCAGGACATCCCCATGAACCACGAGATCATCCTCACCTGCGCCCTGACCGGCGCGGGCGACACCGCGAGCAAGAGTCATTTGGTACCGGTGACCCCCGAACAGATCGCCGCTGCTGCCGTGGAGGCGGCCAAGGCCGGCGCCACGGTGGTCCACTGCCACGTACGCGACCCGAACACCGGGCGCTTCAGCCGTGATGTGGCGCTGTACCGGGAAGTGATGGAACGCATCCGCGACGCCGATGTGGACATCATCGTCAACCTCACCGCCGGCATGGGCGGTGACCTGGAAATCGGCCCCGGCGAAACGCCGATGGAATTCGGTGCCGGCACCGACCTGATCGGCCCGCTGGAGCGCCTGGCCCACGTCGAAGCGCTGCTGCCGGAAATCTGCACCCTCGACTGCGGCACGCTCAACTTCGGCGACGGCAACTCGATCTACGTGTCGACCCCGGCGCAACTGCGCGCAGGCGCCAAGCGCATCACCGAGCTGGGAGTGAAGGCCGAGCTGGAAATCTTCGACACCGGCCACCTGTGGTTCGCCAAGCAGATGATCAAGGAAGGGTTGTTGCACGACCCGCTGTTCCAGCTGTGCCTGGGCATCCCCTGGGGCGCGCCGGCCGATACCGCGACCATGAAAGCGATGGTCGACAACCTGCCCACCGGCGCCACCTGGGCCGGCTTCGGCATCGGTCGCATGCAGATGCCCATGGCCGCCCAGGCGGTGCTGCTCGGCGGCAACGTACGGGTCGGACTGGAAGACAACCTGTACCTGGACCGCGGCGTGCTGGCCAGCAACGGCCAGTTGGTGGAACGCGCCGTAGAGATCATCAGCCGCCTCGGCGCCCGCGTCCTCACCCCCGCCGAAGGCCGCCAGAAAATGCAGTTGAAATCCCACCGCTCCCTGTAGGAGCGGCCGGTCCGGCGCTCCGGTGAGCCGCGATGGCCGGCAAAGCCGGCCCAATTCAACAAACGCCATAGGTCAGGTCGACTTCGCTCGCCTGGGTTGGGCCGGCTTTGCCGGCCATCGCGACTTGCCCGGAGCGCGGCCGGTCGTTCCTACAGGCGCACACCCGAGGATTCGTTATGCCCTTCATCACCCACATCAAAACCTTCGCCGCCCTCGGCAGCGGCGTCATCGGCAGCGGCTGGGTCGCCCGCGCGCTGGCCCATGGCCTCGACGTCATCGCCTGGGACCCCGCCCCCGGCGCCGAACAGGCCCTGCGCCAGCGCGTCGCCAACGCCTGGCCGGCGCTGGAAAAACAAGGCCTGGCAGCCGGCGCCGCGCAACACCGTCTGACCTTCGTCAGTTCCATCGAGGAATGCGTGCGCAACGCCGACTTCATTCAGGAAAGTGCCCCGGAACGCCTTGATCTGAAGCTCGACCTGCACGCGAAAATCAGCGCCGCCGCCAAGCCCGACGCCCTCATCGCCAGCAGCACGTCAGGGCTGCTGCCCAGTGAGTTCTACGAGTCGTCCAGCCACCCACAGCGCTGCATCGTCGGCCATCCGTTCAACCCGGTGTACCTGCTGCCGCTGGTGGAAATCGTCGGCGGCCGGCATACCGCGCCCGAGGCCATCGAGGCGGCGAAAGGCATCTACACCGAGCTGGGCATGCGCCCGCTGCATGTGCGCAAGGAAGTCCCCGGCTTCATCGCCGACCGCCTGCTCGAAGCGCTGTGGCGTGAAGCACTGCACTTGGTCAACGACGGTATCGCAACCACCGGCGAAATCGACGACGCAATCCGCTTCGGCGCCGGTCTGCGCTGGTCGTTCATGGGCACCTTCCTCACCTACACCCTGGCCGGTGGCGATGCCGGCATGCGCCATTTCATGCAGCAGTTCGGCCCGGCGCTGAAACTGCCGTGGACCTATCTGCCAGCGCCGGAACTGACCGAGCGGCTGATCGACGACGTGGTCGACGGCACCTCGGTGCAACTGGGCGAGCGCAGCATCGCAGAGCTCGAACGCTACCGCGACGACACCTTGCTGGCGGTGCTGGAGGCGATCGGCACCAGCAAGGCCAGGCATGGCATGACCTTCAGCGAATGAGGAGCACCCGATGCCCGCACTGATCACCTATCGCACCGAGGTTCAGGCCGACTGGGTCGACTACAACGGCCACCTGCGCGATGCCTACTACCTGCTGATCTTCAGCTACGCCACCGACGCCCTGATGGAGCGCATCGGCCTGGACGCCGACAGCCGCGGGCAGAGCGGCCACTCGCTGTTCACCCTGGAGGCTCACATCAACTACCTGCACGAAGTGAAGCTCGGCACCGAGGTGTGGGTGGAAACGCAGATCGTCGGCTTCGACCACAAACGCGTGCAGGTCTACCACAGCCTGCACCGCGCTGAGTTCGATGAGGCGCTGGCGGCCAGCGAGCAGATGCTCTTGCATGTCGACCTGGCCGGGCCGAGAGCGGCGCCGTTCGAGGCGTACAGCGTAACCGCGTTGCAGGCGCTGGACAGCGGACAGCACGACGCGCCACACCCTGTTCACAGGGCCCGCGCACTCGCTTTGCCGGTACGACGCTAAAGAGTTGCGGCTCTGCCGCTGAAAAAAATAACCCCGGAAAGCCGTGAGCATCCGGGGCCAAGAGCGAGCATCCACTGTGTGTGAGAGCGGGTGACCAAACCCGCTGGAAACCGTGAATGGGTTCAGTGTGCTGATTTGCGTGAGGGTGCAGTTAGCCGTAAACGACCTGTTCTTAGCCAAAGTTGCCACGTGCGCATTCTGCCCTTGCTGTGCTGTCGGGCAGGTCACAGAATCGGCTCAATGCTCACTGCCAGAGGACGACACACATGATGCACACCGACTTGATCGACCAGGACGACCTGCTTGGCCATCTGCGCGCACTGGGCTTCAGCATTCCCGCCGAGGCCACGGCCGACGAGGCTTGCGCCAAGGTCGTAGGGGGTTTGAATGAACCTAACGCCCGCGCACTGCGCGGCATGGTCGAGGACATGTACAAGGGCGGCGCGACCATTCTGCCAGCGGTGCGCCAGGCGATAGACAAACAATTGCTGCCAGCCCTGGCACAGTTTCAGCAGCGTGGCTGAAACTGTGGAGTGAGGCGCCGCTACGAGAGTGAGCGGCGCTCGGCAGGCGTTCGCGGGTAAACCACAACGGCGGGCTGTTCGCCCTCACAGGCTATCGAGCAGCGCTCAAGGCCTGCGGGGCCAAGGGTTCTGCTCGCGCCGTCAGAGCCTCACGCTGGCAAAGGTCGACTCGTTGCGCGCCTGGCTCAGCGCCGCCATGGGCCCGCTATGCGGCGACAGCACCATGGCCTGCGGGATTGGCATCATCGCCACCTGCTGGGTGGTGTTGGAGCCCACGCGCTCGTCACGCGGCGGAATGCCGAAGTATTCGCGGTAGCACTTGGAGAAGTGCGGGGTGGAGACAAAGCCGCAGACCGAGGCCACTTCGATGATCGACATCGGCGTCTGCTTGAGCAACTGACGCGCGCGGATCAGGCGTAGCTTGAGGTAATAGCGCGACGGCGAGCAATGCAGGTACTTCTGGAACAGCCGTTCGAGCTGACGACGCGACACCGACACGTACACCGCCAGTTCGTCGAGGTCGATCGGCTCTTCCAGGTTGGCTTCCATCAGCGCGACGATTTCCTGCAACTTCGGCTGGTTGGTGCCAAGCATGTGCTTGAGCGGCACGCGCTGGTGATCCTGTTCGTTGCGAATACGCTCGTAGACGAACATTTCCGAGATCGCCGCTGACAGCTCACGGCCATGATCGCGGCTGATCAGGTGCAGCATCATGTCCAGCGGCGCGGTGCCGCCAGAGCTGGTGAACCGGTTACGGTCGAGGGTGAACAGGCGCGTGCTCATGTTGACCCGCGGGAAGGCTTCTTGCATCGAAGCCAGACATTCCCAGTGCACGCTGCAATCGAAGCCGTCGAGCAAACCGGCACAGGCCAGCGCCCAGCTGCCGGTGCACACCGCACCCAGGCGGCGCGATTGGCGGGCCTGGGCCTGCAGCCAGGTGACGTGCTCGCGGGTCACGGTGCGCTGGATGCCGACGCCACCGCAGACGATCACCGTATCCATCGCTGGCGCGGCATGCATGGCCGCATCCGGGGTGATCTGCAGGCCATCGCTGGCCCACACCTGGCCGCCATCGAGGGTCAGGGTGTGCCAGCGATACAGTTCACGGCCCGACAGCTGGTTGGCCATGCGCAGCGGCTCGACCGCCGAGGCCAGGGAAATGAGGGTGAAGTTGTCCAGCAGGAGAAACCCGATGGATTGGGGTGCTGTGCGGTTCTGGGACTGGGTCCCGGAGGTGGACGACGACATCGTGATTCTCCTCACACAAATACAGGGTGTGCCTCAGGCGGGCACTGTTTCTTGTAATGGCCCCGGTTCGTTTGCGGGGCTTTTGCCAATTGCAACGCAATTGGCATGCCTGTTTTGGATGTTCGTTCAACAAAGCCCAAAAACGACCTCAACGTCAGTCAATATGGGCTTTTCTCATAAGCTTGTAGGAAAAGGTAAAGCAGCGTCCTAGCGCGTTTGCTTCTATGCACTGAGCATTTCGGTAGCACTCGTGGGAAACATGTCCAGAAACGACATCATCAAGTGTCACCGACCAGTGCGCCGGCAGCGGTAACAAGTACCGGCCGGCGCGTTACTGGCGTGTTCCAGATTGGGGCAATCAGACCCGTTTGGCGTCAAATCCGGGCATCAGCATTCGATGGCGCTGACGGCCAGGCCGCCGCGAGAGGTCTCTTTGTATTTGTCATGCATGTCGGCGCCGGTGTCACGCATGGTGCGGATCACCTGGTCGAGGGAAATGAAGTGTTCGCCGTCGCCGCGCAGCGCCATCTGCACCGCATTGATCGCCTTCACTGCTGCGATGGCGTTGCGCTCGATGCACGGCACCTGCACCAACCCGCCGACCGGGTCGCAGGTCAGACCCAGGTTGTGTTCCAGGGCGATCTCGGCGGCGTTTTCGACTTGCGGCGGGGTGCCGCCCAGAATATCCGCAAGACCTGCCGCCGCCATGGCGCACGCCGAACCGACCTCGCCCTGGCAACCCACTTCGGCACCGGAGATCGACGCGTTCTTCTTGCACAGGATGCCGACCGCCGCGGCGGCCAGCAGGTAGTCGACCACGTTGCTTTCGTCGACCACGTCGGAGAAGCGCATGTAGTAATGCAGCACCGCCGGAATGATGCCCGCCGCGCCGTTGGTGGGGGCCGTGACCATACGCCCGCCGGCGGCGTTCTCTTCGTTGACCGCCAGGGCGAACAGGTTGACCCACTCCATGGCGCTCATGGTTGAGCCGATGACATTGGGCTTGCCGATTTCCTGCAGGTTGCGGTGCAGCTTGGCCGCACGGCGGCGCACGTTGAGTCCGCCAGGCAGTGTGCCTTCGTATTTCAGGCCGTTGTTCACGCATTCCTGCATGGCGCGCCAGAGTTTCAACAGCCCGGCGCGGATGTCTTCCTCGCTGCGCCAGGTCAGCTCGTTGGCCATCATCAGTTGCGACACGCGCATGTCGTTTTTCTTGCACAGCTCGAGCAGTTCGGCGGCGCTGTTGAAATCGTACGGCAGCACGGTCTGGTCAGCGTCAAGCACGCCGCTTGCAGCCTGCGCGGCATCGACCACGAAGCCGCCGCCGACCGAGTAGTAGGTGTCCTCGTGCAGCAGATCACCGTCCTGGGCGTAGGCGACCAGGGTCATGGCGTTGGGGTGGTACGGCAGGTTCTCGTCGAGCAGCAGCATGTCGCGCTCCCAGCGAAACTCGATGGGCAGGCGGCTATCGAGCTGCAGGGTGTTGGTTTCGCGCAATTCGCTGATGCGTGGGCCGATCAGGGTCGGGTCGATCTGATCGGGCCATTCGCCCATCAAGCCCATGATGGTGGCGTTGTCGGTGCCGTGGCCGACGCCGGTGGCCGACAGCGAGCCATACAGGCGCACCTCGACGCGGCTGACCTGCTGCAGTTCGTCACGTTCGCGCAGTCCCTGCACGAACAACGCGCCGGCGCGCATGGGGCCGACGGTGTGGGAGCTGGAAGGCCCGACACCAATCTTGAACAGGTCGAACACGCTGATGGCCATTGTCGAATCACCTCTTGATGGGCTTGTCTGCACGCGTCGTTGCGTGCCGTGATGCGTCCGCCAGGCTGCGGACGACCACTGTGAATGCGCGCATCATCGGACTTTTGTCCTACAGTTCGCCGTCTGCAACGGACGTACTTTTGTCCACCAGCGCCCCGGATGGACGCCGCTGCAGGCCCCTGGCACGGGCGCTTTCGGAGCGCCGGATGCCGCAAAAGCGCCCTCGGACGGGCAGAACAATCTCTAAGCGACATCGCACATACTGGATACGACCTGTGCTGCACTGGATACGACCCTGGCAGTAGGCGAATGCCGACCGCTGGAGGATTATCGAAAGCGACTCGTATTGCACGGCCCCGCAACCTGCCCTCTGCAGGCCTGGACGATCGAAGCCCGAAGAAGGCTCGACGACCCTCGCGAACCCGAAGACAAAATTAATGGAGTCCACCCATGAAAGCCTCACCCTCGCTGTTGCTGGCCGCGTTGTTAGCCACACCGCTGCTGGCCCAGGCCGCCGAGCCCGAACAGTGCCAGACGGTACGTTTTTCGGACGTCGGCTGGACTGACATCACCGTCACCACCGCTGTCACCACCGCCGTTCTCGAAGCCTTGGGCTACAAGACCAAGACCACGATGATTTCGGTACCTGTCACCTACAAATCCCTCGCCTCCGGCAAAGACCTCGACGTGTTCCTCGGCAACTGGATGCCGACCATGGAGAACGACATCAAGGCCTATCGCGATGCCGGCACCGTCGAAACCCTGCGTCCCAATCTGGAAAACGCCAAATACACCCTCGCGGTCTCGCAGTCGCTGTACGACAAGGGCCTGAAAGACTTTTCCGATATCGCCAAATTCAAGAACGAGCTGGGCGCCAAGCTGTATGGCATCGAGCCTGGCAACGATGGCAACCGCACCATCCAGAGCATGATCGACAAGAACGCCTTTGGCCTGAAGGACGCCGGCTTCAAGCTGGTGCAGTCGAGTGAGGCCGGCATGCTGACCGCCGTCGAGCGGGCCAAGCGGCAGAACGAAGGCGTGGTGTTCCTCGGCTGGGAACCGCACCCGATGAACAAACGCTTCCAGATGCAGTACCTGACCGGCGGCGACGACTTCTTCGGCCCTGACTTCGGCAAGGCCACCGTCTACACCAACACCCGCAAGGGCTACGCACAGGAGTGCAGCAACGTCGGGAAGCTGCTGAACAACCTGTCGTTCACCCTGGACATGGAAAGCACCCTGATGGGCAAGGTGCTGGACGACAAGATGAAACCCAATGCCGCTGCGCAAGCGTGGCTGAAGAACAATCCTCAAGTGCTCGACACCTGGCTGGCCGGGGTGACGACCGTCGATGGCAAACCGGGACTGGAGGCGGCCAAGGCCAAGCTGACGCAATAACGAAAGTCGCAATAGCAGGCGGTCTGCCCAGGCCGTCAGGCACTACCGCGGGGCGGGACCGTGCCCTCCCCGGACTGATTTCAATCTTTGCAGGTGGAAGCTCGCTATCATGCTCATCGATCAGAAAATACCGCTAGGCCAGTACATGGCAACCTTCGTCGAGTGGCTGACGCAAATCGGCGCCAACTACTTCGACGCCATCGCCCAAGGCCTGGAGTTCATGATTTACGGGGTCACCAGTGCCCTGACCTGGTTCAACCCCTTCGTGCTCATCGCCATCTTCGCCGCGCTCGCGCACCTGATTCAGCGCCGAGTCGCCCTCACCGTATTCGTTGCCGCCTCGTTCCTGCTGATCCTCAACCTGGGGTACTGGCAGGAAACCATGGAGACCCTCGCCCAGGTCACCTTCGCCACCGTGGTGTGTGTCGCCATCGGCGTACCGCTGGGTATCGTCGCCGCGCACAAACCGATGTTCTACACCGCCCTGCGCCCGGTCCTCGACCTGATGCAGACCGTGCCGACCTTCGTCTACCTGATCCCCACCCTGACCTTGTTCGGTCTGGGCGTGGTGCCGGGGCTGATCTCCACCGTGGTGTTCGCCATCGCCGCGCCGATTCGCCTGACCTACCTGGGCATCTGCGACGTACCCCAGGAACTGATGGACGCCGGCAAGGCCTTCGGCTGCTCGCGCCGTCAACTGCTGACCCGTATCGAACTGCCACACGCCATGCCCAGCATCGCGGCCGGCGTGACCCAATGCATCATGCTGTCGCTGTCGATGGTGGTGATTGCCGCGCTGGTCGGTGCCGATGGCCTCGGCAAGCCGGTGGTCAACGCGCTGAACACCGCCGACATTTCCCTGGGCTTCGAAGCGGGCCTGGCGATCGTCCTGCTGGCGATCATGCTCGACCGTATCTGCAAGCAACCGGAGCTGCCGGCTAGGAGTGAAGCATGAGCATCATTCGATTCGAAGACGTCGACGTCATCTTCTCCAACAAGCCGCGCGAAGCGTTGTCACTGCTCGACCAAGGCAAGACCCGCGAGCAGATTCTCAAGCAGACCGGCCTGGTGGTCGGTGTCGAAAAAGCCAACCTGGACATCAACAAGGGCGAGATCTGCGTGCTGATGGGCCTGTCCGGCTCGGGCAAGTCGAGCCTGCTGCGCTGCATCAACGGCTTGAACACCGTCAGCCGCGGCAAGCTGTTCGTCGAGCATGAAGGCAATCACATCGATATCGCCCACTGCTCCGCCGCCGAGCTGAAGATGATGCGCACCAAGCGTATCGCCATGGTGTTCCAGAAGTTCGCCCTGATGCCGTGGCTGACCGTGCGCGAGAACATCAGCTTCGGCCTGGAAATGCAGGGCCGCCCCGAGAAGGACCGGCGCAAGCTGGTGGATGAAAAGCTCGAGCTGGTGGGCCTGACCCAGTGGCGCAACAAGAAACCCGATGAACTCTCGGGCGGCATGCAGCAGCGTGTGGGCCTGGCCCGGGCGCTGGCGATGGACGCCGACATCCTGCTGATGGACGAACCGTTCTCCGCCCTCGACCCGCTGATCCGCCAGGGCCTGCAGGATGAGCTGCTGGAACTGCAACGCAAGCTGGCCAAGACCATCGTCTTCGTCAGCCACGACCTGGACGAAGCGCTCAAGCTCGGCACGCGCATCGCCATCATGAAAGATGGTCGGATCATCCAGTACAGCAAGCCGGAAGAAATCGTCCTCAACCCGGCCGACGAATACGTGCGCACCTTCGTCGCCCACACCAACCCACTCAACGTGCTGTGCGGCCGCAGCCTGATGCGCACCGTCGACCAGTGCAAACGCATCAACGGTTCGGTGTGCCTTGACCCTGGCGAAGATGCCTGGCTCGACCTGGGCGAAGGCGGCTCGCTGCAACGCGCCCGCCAAGGCCAGAATGGCCTGGACATGCAGCACTGGGCACCGGGGCAGGATGTCGAAACCCTCGGCCGCCGCCCGACCGTAGTGCACGCCGACATCGGCATGCGCGAAGCCTTGCAGATCCGTTACCACACGGGCAACAAGCTGGTCCTGCAAGACAACGACCGTGTGGTGGGGATTCTCGGGGACACCGAGCTGTATCACGCGCTGCTGGGCAAGAACCACGGTTGACCTTCATGACCTGAAGAGCTTCGCGGCTAAACTGCGGCGGCGGCCCATCCGCCGCTGCGGTTCAGCCGCGATAGGGCCGCAAAGCGGCCCCTCCCTTACCTCCCCCCCGCAACACCCCGTAACTTCCCCTCCCACCCCCCAATCCCAGTGAACACCGCGAACTAGAGCGGCTGCCACCCCTCAGCTCTCCGACACAAATTTTCATATAAATTTCTTGAAACTCAATAACTTACGAATAAATCACGAAACGTTCTCATTTTCACTAACATCCCGGCCCACTTCCTGACTACGAAGGATTGGCCCGCAATGAACCCTCCTGCTTTACCCCTCGGTCTGCTCGCTGTTGCCCTCTTCACTCCACTCACCCATGCCACGCAAGTCCCAGAGCCGCCGGAAAAGGCCGTCGCTGAACTGGAAATGTCGTTCATCACTGCCAGCGGCGGCGGCACTGACGTGCGCGATGCGCCGGCCAGCGTCAGCGTCATTACCCGTGAAGAAATCGAGCGCCAACCGGTGCACGACCTCAATACCCTGCTGCGGCGCCTGCCCGGTGTGACAGGCGGGTTCGGGCCGGTGGGCGAGCAATCGAAAATCAAGCTGCGCGGGCTGGACGACAAGTACACGCTGATTCTGGTGGACGGCAAGCGCATGGGCAGCTCAGCCGATACCCATTACCGGCGAGACCTGGGTCGCCAGGACCTGAACTGGATTTCGCCGAACATGATCGAGCGCATCGAAGTGGTTCGCGGCCCGATGTCTTCGCTGTATGGCTCCGATGCCATGGGTGGGGTAATCAACATCATCACGCGCAAGGTGTCACGAACCTGGAGTGGGTCGCTGGAGGCCAATACCACGATTCCAGAGAACAGCGATCGCGGTCAGACCCAGCAGACCAGCGTCAACCTGTCGGGTCCGCTCAGTGAATCGATCGGCCTGCGCCTGGGCGGCAACGTCACTCGCCGCGCCAGCGACGAGGTGCGACCTCGCCTGGATGCCCTCGGCGATCCGTTGAGCAATGACGGCGCCGGTGGGGCGAAGGATCGAAGCGCCAACGCCTTGCTCGACTGGCGTGTGAATGGGGACCACAGCGTCTCCTTCGAGGTCAGCCAGGGAGTCGAACGGGCCTGGGCGTCGGATATGCCTGAGTCGCAGATCAGCGCGTTCGGGGCCGGGCAGTTGACCCGCGAAAGCTATGCCACGTCCTACAACGGTGACTTGGGCTTTGCAACAGCACGGCTCGATGCCTACCTGAACCGCTTCAAGAACAAGATCAGTGCAGAAAAAGCCCATTCCGAGGAGAAGATCGTCGAGGGCAGCCTGACGATGCCCCTTGAGTGGCAATTCAACCAGCGCCTGACCGTAGGCAGCCAATGGATGCGTGAGTCGCTGACCAACACCCGAACCCTCGGCACCGTGCCCGTCGACTACCAGGGCCAGCCGGTTTCAGGTTCCAGCTACCAACGCACCAACTGGGCCGCGTTCATCGAGAACGAGATCTTCCTGCTCGATAACCTTTCACTGACGCTGGGCAATCGCTTCGATCACAACGACACCTATGGCAATCACCACAGCCCGCGGGCCTATGTGGTCTACCACCCGCACCCTGACTGGACGCTTCGCGGCGGCATTTCCAAGGGCTTTCGTGCACCGAATCTGAAGGAGGGAAGCGCGGGCGCAGCCACGTTTTCGAAGGGTCGCGGCTGCACATCCTTGCGGCCGTTGGGTTATGTCACGGGCGGTTGCTGGATGGCCGGCAACCCCAACCTGCGTCCGGAAACCAGCATCAGCAAGGAAATGGGCGTGGCCTATGATTTCGATGACTGGCAGGCAGGCCTGACCTACTTCCACACCGACTTCAGGAACAAGATCGACTACGCGCCCAAAGGGTTCCATGAAGGCCGGTGGTGGACCTTGCTGGAGAACGCAGAGAAGGCGCGTACTCGCGGCTGGGAAGGCTCGTTCAGCGTACCGCTGATCGCTGACCGCGTGACGTGGCGCAGCAATGCTACCTACCTGCTGGAAAGCCGCAACCTTTCCACCGGCAAGGACCTGATCAGCGCACCCAAGCTGTCGCTGTACAGCGCCCTGGACTGGCAGATCGACAGCCGTTTCAATGCTGAACTGGCCGCGCAGCATGTCGGAAAACAGCGCGGCGTGGCCACTGATTTCCTGAAGTCGTACACCACGTATGACCTGACTGGCGTATGGACGGCCAGCAGTTGGCTGACGGTCAAGGCCGGTATCCAGAACCTGCTCGATGAAGATGCACGAGACGACGCCACGCAGTTTTACGTACCGGGACGGGCGTATTTCGTGGGGGCAACGACCTACTTCTGAAGCTGGGCAACAGGCCCGTGCCAAAGGGCACGGGCCTGAGCTGAAGCGCTGCGCGAGGGGTGGCTCAGCGTACGACGATGCCGCGCGAGGCCATATACGCCTTGGCCTCAGGCACGGTGTATTCGCCGAAGTGGAAAATGCTCGCCGCCAGCACCGCGCTGGCATGGCCTTCGAGGATGCCGTCGGCCAGGTGCTGCAGGTTGCCGACACCGCCCGAGGCGATCACCGGGATGCCCAGCGCATCGCTGATGGCACGGGTCACGCCAAGGTCGAAGCCGCTCTTCATGCCGTCCTGATCCATGCTGGTCAGGAGAATCTCCCCCGCCCCCAGCGCTTCCATCTTCTTCGCCCACTCCACCGCATCGAGCCCCGTCGGCTTGCGACCACCGTGGGTGAAGATTTCCCAGCGCGGGGTTTCTCCGGCGCCACTGACCTTCTTGGCATCGATGGCCACGACGATGCACTGCGAGCCAAAGCGCTCGGCCGCCTCACCGACGAACTCGGGGTTGAACACTGCGGCGGTGTTGATCGACACCTTGTCGGCACCGGCGTTGAGCAGGTTGCGGATATCCTGCACGCTGCGCACGCCACCGCCGACGGTCAGCGGAATGAACACCTGGCTGGCCATGCGCTCGACGGTGTGCAGCGTGGTGTCACGGCCATCGACGCTGGCGGTGATGTCGAGGAAAGTGATTTCGTCGGCGCCCTGTTCGTTGTAGCGACGGGCGATTTCCACCGGGTCACCGGCATCACGGATGTTCTCGAACTTGACGCCCTTGACCACCCGGCCGTTGTCCACGTCCAGGCAAGGGATGATGCGTTTCGCTAAAGCCATCGGGGGGCTCCTGAGGAGCAGCTACAAGTTGTCAGCTACAAGCGGCAAGAAGAAGCGCTGCGGTTCGGCTTCTTCTTGCAGCTTTGCGCTTACAGCTCGCGGCTGCCTTGGAATTGGTCGCAGAAGGCCTGGGCTTCGGCGACGTCGAGGGTGCCTTCGTAGATCGCACGGCCGGTGATGGCGCCGATGATGCCGGGGGCCTTGGCGTCCAGCAGGGCCTTGATGTCGCCCAGGTTATGGATGCCGCCCGAGGCGATCACTGGAATGCGCGTAGCTTCGGCCAGGGCCTTGGTGAAGGGCACGTTGCAGCCCTGCATCATGCCGTCCTTGGCGATGTCGGTGTAGACGATGGCCGAGACGCCATCGGCCTCGAAGCGCTTGGCCAGGTCGATCACCTGCACCGTGCTGACTTCGGCCCAGCCGTCAGTGGCGACGAAACCGTCCTTGGCATCCAGGCCGACGATGACCTTGCCCGGGAAAGCCTTGCACGCTTCGGCGACGAACTCGGGCTGCTTGACCGCCTTGGTGCCGATGATCACATAGCTGACGCCGGCCTTGACGTAGTGCTCGATGGTTTCCAGCGAGCGGATGCCGCCGCCGATCTGGATCGGCAGGCTCGGGTAGCGTTGGGCAATCGCCGTGACCACTTCACCGTTGACCGGCTGGCCTTCGAAGGCTCCGTTGAGGTCGACCAGGTGCAGGCGACGGCACCCCCCCTCGACCCACTTGGCGGCCATGCTCACCGGGTCATCGGAGAACACCGTGGAATCTTCCATACGGCCCTGGCGCAGACGCACGCATGCGCCGTCCTTCAAATCGATAGCGGGAATAATCAGCATGCTCTTTCCTTTGGAGCGGCAAGCTGCAAGCGACAAGCTGCAAGCAGTGCGCACTGTATTTCAGATCAGTGATCGAGCTTCGGCTTCAAGCGTGCAGCTCTCAGTTCTTTTCCAACGCCCATACGTCGCTTTCGATGCTCTCGAAGCGCTCCTTCAAGTGCAACTGAACATCGGCGATGGCGCGGTTGTAGTAATGCGGCGCGATGTCCTTGCTGAACACCTCGAGCAGCTCGGCAACCTCGAACGAACCCAGTTGCAACTCGAACCGATCTTCGACGAAGCGCTTGAGCGTATCGAGCGCTTCACGCTCCTGCTCGGGCGCCAAGGTGAGGATCGGAGCCTTGTTGCGCGCGCCAGCCATTACCAGCGCCCATCCCAGGCGATGAAGTTCTGCAGCAGTTGCAGGCCATGGGTGTGGCTTTTCTCAGGGTGGAACTGCACGGCGAAGCGCGAACCGTCGGCCAGCGCGGCGGCGAAATCGACACCGTAGTGGCCACGGCCGACCACCTGGCCTGGCTTGCCGGCATTGATGTAATAGCTGTGCACGAAGTAGAAGCGCGCCTGGTCGGGAATGTCGTGCCACAGCGGGTGGGCCATGGCCTGGCTGACTTCGTTCCAGCCCATGTGCGGCACCTTGAGGTGCTCGCCGTGTTCCTGGGTCGACTTGTCGAACAGTTTCACCTGGCCGGGGAACAGGCCGATGCAGTCGACGCCGTGGTTCTCTTCGCTGTGTTCGAGCAGCGCCTGCATGCCCACGCAGATGCCGAGGAACGGGCGATCGACGCTGACTTCACGTACCAGGCTGTCGAAGCCCAGGCGACGGATTTCCGCCATGCAGTCGCGAATCGCACCGACGCCTGGGAACACCACGCGGTCGGCCTCGCGGATCACCGCCGCATCGCTGGTGACCAGCACCTTGCCGGCACCGACGTGCTCCAGCGCCTTGGCCACCGAGTGCAGGTTGCCCATGCCGTAGTCGATTACCGCTACCGTCTGCATTTACAGGCATCCCTTGGTCGATGGCATTTGTCCGGCCATGCGCGCGTCCTGCTCGACGGCCATGCGCAGCGCGCGGCCGAAGGCCTTGAACACGGTTTCGATCTGGTGGTGGGTGTTGTGCCCGCGCAGGTTGTCGATGTGCAGGGTCACCAGGGCGTGGTTGACGAAGCCCTGGAAGAATTCCTGGAACAGGTCGACATCGAAGCCGCCAACGCTGGCGCGGGTATAGGGCACGTTCATCTGCAGGCCGGGACGGCCGGAGAAGTCGATGACCACGCGCGACAGCGCTTCATCCAACGGCACGTAGGCATGGCCGTAGCGGAAGATGCCTTTCTTGTCGCCGATGGCCTTGGCGAAGGCCTGGCCGAGGGTGATGCCGACGTCTTCGACGGTGTGGTGATCGTCGATATGCAGGTCGCCCTTGCACTCGATGTCGAGGTCGATCAGCCCATGGCGGGCGATCTGGTCGAGCATGTGTTCAAGGAACGGCACGCCGATATCGAATCGGGCCTTGCCCGTACCATCCAGGTTGATCGAGGCCTTGACCTGGGTTTCCAGGGTGTTGCGCTCGACCGAAGCGATACGTTCAACCATCACCAGCTCCGCAAAATCATTGGGCGAAAGGGCGCCATTATAGGCCCAGATCGTGCTGGCTTGGAACGCGAATGACAGAGGGTACGTCGTGTATCGGTGGGGGCGGACGGCCCGCCCCCACGCTCAGACGACGATCAGTGGAACAGCACCGCCGTTTTCTGCAGGGTGATCCACACGCCCCAGGCCAGTGGAATCACCACCACGGCCCAGGCCAGGATCACCAGCGGCGCGCTGCCGGACGCGGCTTTCCATTCCAGCGACTGCGCGCCATCGGCGCCTTTGTCGTGGCTCAGGGCGCGCTCGGCGGCAAGCTCGGCGTCGGTCATGAAGTGCTTGTCGGCCACCGGGCGAATCAGCGCGTTGCAGAAGAAGCCCAGCACCAGCAGCCCGGCGAGGATGTACAGGGTCATGTCATAGGCCGCAGCCCGCTCGACACCGGCCGCCAGCTGCGACTCACGCAGGTAGGTGATCAGCACCGGGCCCAACACCCCGGCAGCCGCCCAGGCGGTCAGCAGACGCCCGTGGATCGCACCGACCATCTGTGTGCCGAACAGGTCGGCCAGGTACGCCGGCACGGTGGCAAAACCGCCGCCGTACATCGACAGGATGATGCAGAACGCCGCCACGAACAGCGCAACGTTGCCGATGTGGCCCATGTTCGGCACCAGGCTGTACAGCGCAACGCCCAGGGCGAAGAAGGCGAAGTAGGTGTTCTTGCGGCCGATGTAGTCAGAGAACGACGCCCAGAAGAAGCGCCCGCCGATGTTGAACAGGCTGAGCAGGCCGGTGAAGCCTGCGGCAATCGCGGCGATCTGTGCCAGTTGCCCGGCGTCCAGCTCGCTGAAGCTCAGGCCGTTGCCCAGCAGCTTGCCGGCGAACACTTCCTGCAACAGCGGCGAGGCCATGCCGATGATGCCGATACCGGCCGACACGTTCAGGCACAGCACCAGCCACACCAGGGCGAACTGCGGGGTTTTCCACGCCACGCTGACATGCACGTGACGGTCGGTGACCATGGTGTTGCCGGCTTTTTTCGCAGGGGGCACCCAGCCCTCGGGTTTCCAGCCGGTCGGCGGTACGCGGTAGGTCAGCGCGCCGGCGACCATGAACACGAAGTAGATCGCCGCCATGACCATGAAGCTCTGCCAGACACCGACGTCCTGACCGTTGGCAAAATGCCCCATCAGCGCAGTGGCCAGAGGCGCACCGACCATCGCACCGCCGCCAAAGCCCATGATCGCCATGCCGGTGGCCATGCCGCGTTTGTCCGGGAACCACTTGATCAGGGTCGAGACCGGCGAAATGTAGCCCAGGCCAAGACCGATACCGCCGATCACCCCCGAGCCCAGCCACATCAGCCACAGTTGGTGGGTCTTCACGCCGATCGCCGAGATCAGCATGCCGCCGCACCAGCACAGCGCCGACACCAGGCCAGCCTTGCGCGGGCCGGCGTGTTCCAGCCAGCCGCCAAGCACGGCGGCCGAGCAGCCGAGGAAGACGAAGAACAGGGTGTAGATCCAGCTGAGCATCGAGATCGGCCAGTCACACTCGGTGGTGAACAGCTTGGCGACGAAGCTCATGTCCGGCGAGCAGGCGATCGGCGCGGTAATGCCCAGCGACTGCGACAGCGGCAGCCAGAACACCGAGAAGCCGTAGGCCATGCCGATACACAGGTGGATGGCCAAGGCTGCTGGCGGTACCAGCCAGCGGTTGAAGCCGGGGCGCGCGATGATGCGCTCCTTGGACAGGAAGCTCGGCGCAGAGGCCGGGCGTCCCGCAGTCGTGCTGCTAGACATAGGTCGTTCCTTTTATAGTTGGCTGCATTCGCCGATTGAATGCCCGGCTCTGGGTGGCTGCACGCGGGGTGCCACCGGCCGTTTAAGGCAACGCCCGCGACAAAGGGTCGCGGGCGCTACGAACACGCTGCAAGGGTAGCAGTTGCAGAGGCCGATGAGATCATCCTGCCATCGTTATTTCTGGCCGATCTGCACCGCGACTGAACTGCACCGGGGCAGACTGTCGAACTGGGCAGGGGAAAAACATCCTGACAATGGATCGCTTTCGCGCCGGACAGACAGGGAGGCCCACCACGGCGCTATACTCTGCGGTTCGAATTTTCCAACACTGAACTACAAGGACTTGCCCATGAAAGCGTTCGGCAAAATCCTGGGACTGGGGCTTCTCGGGTTGCTGCTGATCATCGTGGCGCTGGGCTTCGCCCTGACCCACCTGTTCGATCCCAACGACTACAAGGACGAAATTCGCCAGCTGGCCCGGGACAAGGCGCACATCGAGCTGACCCTCAACGGCGATATCGGCTGGAGCCTGTTCCCCTGGCTGGGCCTTGAGCTGCACGACGCCAGCATCGCCACCCTGAACGCACCGAAAGCACCGTTCGCCGACCTGCAGATGCTCGGCCTGTCGGTGCGCGTGCTGCCGCTGCTGCGCAAGGAAGTGCAGATGAGCGACGTGCGCGTCGAGGGCCTGAACCTGACCCTGACCCGCGATGCCGACGGCCATGGCAACTGGGAAGACTTCGGCAAGCCGCTGCCGAGCGATCAAACGGACGCCAGCACCACGCCCGGCGACTCGAACGCCGGCAAGCCCGAAACTTCTGGCACCGAAGACGGCAACGAGCGTCCGGTGAAACTGGATATCGACAGCCTCACGGTGAACAACGCCCGCGTGCAGTACAGCGACGCCAAGAGCGGCCAGACCCTCAACGCCGAGAGCATTCAACTGAGCACCGGTGCCGTGCACCAGGGCGCGACCATCCCACTCAAGGCGAGCGGCTTCGTCAGCATCGGCCAGCCGAACCTGAAAGTGCGCAGCGAACTGGCCGGCGACCTGCGCTTCGACCGCCAGGCCAAGCGCTACAACCTCGATGACATGCGCCTGTCGGGTGAGGCCTCGGGCGAACCGCTGGGTGGCAAGACCCTGACCTACGCCGCTCAAGGCCAGGTCATGGTCGATCTGGCGAAGAACGTCGCCGAATGGACGGGCCTTAAGATTTCCGCCAACCAGCTGCGCGCCCTGGGCGAGCTGAGCGCACGGGATCTGCACAGCACACCGCAGGTGTCTGGCGGGCTGTCCATCGCCCAATTCGACCTGCGCACCTTCCTCGACGGTATCGGCCACCCGCTGCCGGCCACTGCCGACCCTGCGGTGTTCGCCAAGCTGGAAGTGGTCAGCCGTCTGCAGGCCAGTCCGAGCAGCCTGAGCCTGGACGATCTGACGATCAAACTCGACGACAGCACCTTCAGCGGCCGCGTGGCTGTGGAAGACTTCGCCCGCCAGGCCCTGCGCCTGAACCTCAAGGCCGACACCTTCGACGCCGACCGCTACCTGCCGGCCAAGAGCGACGAGGCCAAGGGGGCCAAGGCCGCCCGCCAGGCCGAGGTGAAACAGGAAGAAGACGGCGCGGTGGCTGGCGCCGGCACCACGCCACTGCCCAACGCCCCGAGCCAGGTGGCCTGGAGCAACGACAAACTGCTGCCGGTCGACCGCCTGCGCGCCCTCGACATACAGGCCGAACTGGCCTTCGACGCCCTGACCCTCGACAAACTGCCAATCAAGCAGGCGCAACTGCAAGCCCAGGGCCAAGGCGGCATGCTCACCCTGCAAACCCTGCGCGGCGCGCTGTACAACGGCAGCTTCGAAGCCCGCGGCAACCTCGACGTGCGGCCTGCGGTGCCGCAACTGGGCATCAACACCAAGATCACCCGCGTGCCGGTCGAGCACTTCATCAAGACGCAAAGCCCTGACAAGGCGCCACCGGTCAAAGGCCTGCTGACCCTGAGCAGCGACCTTACCGCCACCGGTAATAGCCAGAAGGCGCTGATCGATACCCTCAACGGCACGGCCAACTTCACCATCAACGACGGTGTGCTGGTCAACGCCAACATCGAACAGCAGCTGTGCCAGGCCATCGCCACCCTCAACCGCAAGCAACTGAGCGGTGAGCCGCGCGGCAAGGACACCCCGTTCCAGGAACTGCACGGCAGCCTGGTGGTGCGCAATGGCGTGGCCAGCAACCCTGACCTGAAAGTGCGCATTCCCGGCCTGACCCTCAACGGCAATGGCGACCTCGACCTACGCGTGCTGGGCATGGATTACCGCGTCGGCGTGATCGTCGAAGGCGACCAGCGCGCCATGCCCGACCCGGCCTGCCAGGTCAACGAGCGCTACGTGGGCGTGGAACTGCCATTGCGCTGCCGCGGCCCGCTGGAGCTGGGCGCCAAGGCCTGCCGCCTCGACCAGGATGGCCTGGGCCAGGTCGCGGCCAAGCTTGCCGGCAACCGCATCAAAGACAAGCTGGACGAAAAACTCGATGAAAAACTGGGAGACAAAGTGAGTCCTGAACTCAAAGACGCGCTCAAGGGGCTGTTCAAGCGATGACCCCCGCGCAGTTCTCCAGCGCCGTGCTGGACTGGTTCGACCGCCACGGTCGGCATGATCTGCCCTGGCAACAGGGCATCAACCCGTACCGGGTATGGGTCTCGGAAATCATGCTGCAGCAGACCCAGGTGAGCACCGTGCTCAATTACTTCGAGCGCTTCATGCAGGCGCTGCCCACCGTGCAGGCGCTGGCCGAGGCGCCCGAAGACGAAGTGCTGCACCTGTGGACCGGGCTGGGTTATTACACCCGTGCGCGCAACCTGCAAAAAGCCGCGAAGATCGTCGTCGAGCAGCACGGCGGCGAATTTCCGCGCAGCGTCGAGCAGCTCACCGAGCTGCCCGGCATCGGTCGCTCCACCGCCGGTGCCATCGCCAGTATCAGCATGAACATCCGCGCGCCGATTCTCGATGGCAACGTCAAGCGCGTGCTGGCCCGCTACACCGCCCAGGCCGGCTACCCCGGCGAGCCGAAGGTGGCCAACGCGCTGTGGGCCACCGCCGAGCGCTACACGCCGATGACCCGGGTCAACCACTACACCCAGGCGATGATGGACCTGGGCGCCACGCTGTGTACCCGCAGCAAGCCCAGTTGCCTGATCTGCCCGCTGCAACGCGGCTGCGAAGCGCACCTGCTCGGCCAGGAAACGCACTACCCCGAACCCAAGCCACGCAAGACCCTGCCCCAGCGACGCACGCTGATGCCGATGCTGGCCAACGAGGACGGCGCCATCCTGCTTTACCGGCGCCCCTCCACGGGCCTGTGGGGCGGTTTGTGGAGCCTGCCGCAGCTGGATGATCTGACCCAGCTCGACGACCTCGCCGCGCAGCACGGCCTGCGCCTGACCGAGCGCCACGCCCTGGACGGCCTGACCCACACCTTCAGCCACTTTCAGCTGGCGATCGAGCCCTGGCTGATCCGCGTCGAGCCGCTGGGTGCCCACGTGGCCGAGGCCGACTGGCTCTGGTATAACCTCGCCACCCCGCCGCGCCTGGGCCTTGCCGCCCCGGTGAAGAAACTGCTCAAACGCGCGGCCGACGAACTGACCGCAGGAGATGCCCCATGACCCGCACCGTGAAGTGCCGCAAGCTCAATCAGGAACTGCCCGGCCTCGACCGCCCGCCCTACCCCGGCGCCAAGGGCCAGGACATCTTCGACAACATCTCGCGTCAGGCCTGGGAAGACTGGCAAAAGCACCAGACCATGCTGATCAACGAAAAGCGCCTGAACATGATGAACGCCGACGACCGCAAGTTCCTGCAAACGGAAATGGACAAGTTCTTCGCCGGCGAAGACTACGCCCAGGCCGAAGGCTACGTTCCGCCCAGCGCGTGACGGAAAAATCGTAAGCGACGGAATTAATTTAAAAAATTTTCAAAAAGTCGTTGACGCAAGGTCTGAAAACCTTTTTAATTCGCCCCGTCGCCCAGATAGCTCAGTCGGTAGAGCAGAGGATTGAAAATCCTCGTGTCGGCGGTTCGACTCCGTCTCTGGGCACCACCTTCAGCTTCTGGTGGTTGCAAAGTTACCCGAAGCGACACAAGAAACCCGCCCAGTGCGGGTTTTTTGTTGTCTGCGATTTACTTGAACACCCGCAGACGCCCGCGCTTCAATACGCCTCTCAGCCCGCCCCCAAGGACTCGCACCCAATGGCCACCAGCAGCAAACAACAGAAACGCGCCAAGCGCGCCGCCAGCAAGGCCAAGCAGAACCGCATGGTGCGCAGCGGCCAGGCGGTCAAAGCCAGCGCCGGAGACAGCGCCAGCGTCGAGCAGGTGTACACCAAGGCCATGGACTCGGGCAGCTATGACGCGCTGTTCGCGAAAATGAAAGAAGCCCAGGAAGGCGGGCTGGTGCCGATGATCTCGGTGTTCCTGGTCGACCCGCTGCTGGCGCTGGTGCTCAAGGGCCACAAGGAAGAGCACGCCACCGACTACATCGTCATGGTCTTCACCGCCTACCGCGACTGGCTCGACGGCACCGACGCCGACACCACCATGGCCTGGCTGGAAAGCGACGAATTCCAGAACGCCTATATCGAAGCCTCCGAAGTGGTGGCGCGTCAGCAGCAACAGCAGAAGCAGTACGGCTGACGCCCGGCTTCACCGCCCAACAAAAAAGGCCGCGCCCCTCACAGGGCGCGGCCTTCGTCATCCAGCTAGCTCAATCAATGATCGAGCACAGCCTTGCCCGCAGCACCACGCTTGCGCTGCACCAGCAAACCAGCCGCCACCACCGCGATGCTCAGCAGCGCCGTAGCGAGGATTTCTACGCGGTGATCTTCGCGCAGCGCCATCACCGTCAACACCGCGATGATGAAACCGATGGTCAGCCAGGTCAGACCCGGGAACAGCCACATCTTGAAGGCGATCTGCTCACCGCGGGCCTCACGCTGGCTGCGCATGCGCAGTTGCGAAACCGCGATCACCAGGTACACCAACAGGGCGATGGCGCCAGAGCTTGCCAGCAGGAACTCGAACACCGCAGCCGGGGCGACGAAGTTGGCGAACACGGTGAGGAACGCCGCAGCGGTCGACAGCAGCACGGCCCAGTACGGCGTACCGGCCTTGGAGGTGCGCTGCGCCACTGCCGGGGCATCACCGCGCTTGCTCAGCGAGAACAGCATGCGCGACGAGGTGTACAGCGCCGAGTTCAGGCAGCTGGTAACCGCGATCAACACCACGATGTCGACGATCAGCTTGGCGTTCGGTACACCGATACGCGCCAGCACGGTCTGGTAGGAACCGATTTCCGCCAGCGCCGGGTCGTTCCACGGCACCAGGGCCACGACCAGGAAGATCGACACCAGGTAGAACAGGCAGATCCGCCAGATCACCGAATTGGTAGCGCGGGTGATCTGCTTGCCTGGGTCTTTCGATTCCGCCGCCGCGATGGTGACGATTTCCGTGCCCATGAACGAGAACATGGTGGTCAGCATCGCCGCCAGCACCGCGCCCAAACCATTGGGCATGAAGCCCTGGGTGTCGAACAGGTGGCTGGCACCGCTGACCTGGCTGCCCGGCACCAGGCCGAACATGGCCACGCAGGCCACGACGATGAAGGCGATGATCGCCAGCACCTTGAGCAGCGCGAACCAGAACTCGAACTCACCGTAGTTCTTCACGCTGAACAGGTTGGTGCCGGTCAGCGCCAGGGTGATCAACAGGGAAAACGCCCACAGATCGACGGCCGGGAACCAGGCATGCAGGATCGCCGCAGCCGCGTTGGCCTCGAGCGGAATCACCAGTACCCAGAACCACCAGTACAGCCAGCCGATGGTAAAGCCCGCCCAACGACCAATGGCGCGGTCGGCATAGGTGGAGAACGACCCGGTGTCAGGCGAGGCGATGGCCATCTCGCCGAGCATACGCATCACCAGAATCACCAGCGTGCCGGCGGCGGCATAGGCCAGCAGCACCGCCGGTCCAGCGGCGGCGATGGCGTGGCCTGAGCCAACGAACAGGCCGGCACCGATGACGCCAGCGATGGACAGCATGGTGACATGCCGTTGTTTGAGCCCCTGAGCGAGGTCATTGGAATTGTGCTTACCGCTCATAAACCTACCTTTGTAAGGAGTGGACCAACTCGAACCCCATGAACGTCATGCGTTCTGCGATGTTTAGCCGCAAGCGGGTCCGGTGTGGTGCATAGGGCAATAAGCGGGCCAGATGAGAATGGGCGCATCATGAAACATCTGGAAATCAATGCCGACGCGGGGTGCCGGCCTTCGGCCACGGACTGACCGAAAGGTCATTAAATCCCTGCGATTTCGCTGGATTACAGAAATACTCACTTACATGTGTCCCGAGGGTGCGTCCAGATAACACCGCGCACGAAAATAGGGCATAAAAGGAGCAACCGTAAGTTGCACCTATTTCAGCCAAGCTCTGCAACCTTGGTAGCACCTGGGCATAAACGGCTTCCCTCGGCGGGGTAAAACTGGCACCATCGCGCCTTTTTTTCATCAAGGCTCAGGCGCCGGCCGCCCCCATGCGGTCATCCTCGCGACAGTCCACTGCATCGATGCGACAAACTGTCCCGGCAACGCGCCATGTCCCCTGCATCCTGGTTGGCTGTCATAGCGCCACATGCTAGCGTTGCGCAGGCCCGGAAGGCCGCCAAACAGCTGGGAATGCACCCGAATACATGAGGACCGCACATGGCTCAGGCCACGCCCGCGCTGGAAATCCGCAATTTGCACAAACGCTACGGTGAGCAAGAGATCCTCAAAGGCATCTCGCTGACCGCCCGCGATGGCGACGTGATCTCGATTCTCGGCTCGTCCGGTTCCGGCAAGTCGACGCTGCTACGCTGCATCAACCTGCTCGAGCACCCGCACAAGGGTGAAATCCTCCTGGCCGGTGAATCGCTCAAGCTCAAGCCCGCCAAGAACGGCGATCTGATCGCCGCCGACAACCGCCAGATCAACCGTCTGCGCAGCGAAATCGGCTTCGTCTTCCAGAATTTCAACCTGTGGCCGCACATGTCGGTGCTCGACAACATCATCGAGGCACCGCGCCGCGTGCTCGGCCAGAGCAAGGCTGAAGCCATCGAAGCCGCCGAAGCCCTGCTCAACAAGGTCGGCATCTACGACAAGCGCCACGCCTACCCGGCGCAGCTCTCCGGTGGCCAGCAGCAGCGCGCCGCCATCGCCCGCACCCTGGCGATGAAGCCCAAAGTCATCCTGTTCGATGAACCGACTTCGGCGCTCGACCCGGAAATGGTCCAGGAAGTGCTTAATGTCATCCGCGCCCTGGCCGAGGAAGGCCGCACCATGCTGCTGGTGACCCACGAAATGAATTTTGCCCGCCAGGTGTCCAGCGAAGTGATCTTCCTGCACCAGGGCCTGGTAGAAGAGCAAGGATCGCCGCAGCAGGTCTTCGAAAACCCGACCTCGGCGCGTTGCAAGCAATTCATGTCCAGCCACCGCTAACGGAGCAACACATGCAGACCTACAAGAAATTCCTCCTGGCAGCTGCCGCCACGCTGGTCTTCTCCGCCAACGCCCTGGCCGCAGAAAAACTGCGCATGGGTATCGAAGCGGCCTACCCGCCGTTCAACAACAAGGACGCCAGCGGCAACGTGGTGGGCTTCGACAAGGACATCGGCGACGCCCTGTGCGCCAAGATGAAGGTCGAGTGCTCGGTCGTCACCTCCGACTGGGACGGCATCATCCCGGCCCTGAACGCCAAGAAGTTCGACTTCCTGGTGTCGTCGCTGTCGATCACCGACGAGCGCAAGCAGGCGGTCGACTTCACCGACCCCTACTACTCCAACAAGCTGCAGTTCATCGCCAAGAAAGGCACCGAGTTCAAGACCGACAAAGACTCGCTCAAAGGCAAGGTGATCGGCACCCAGCGCGCCACCCTGGCCGGTAGCTGGCTGGAAGACCACTACGGCAGCGATGTCGACGTGAAGCTCTATGACACCCAGGAAAACGCCTACCTTGACCTGGTCGCCGGGCGCATCGACGGCATCCTCGCCGACAAGTACGTGCAGTACGAGTGGCTCAAGAGCAAGGAAGGCCAGGACTTCGAGTTCAAGGGCGAACCTGTCGAGGAAAGCGACAAGATCGGCATCGCCGTGCGCAAGGGTGACGACAAACTGCGCAACGACCTGAACGCCGCGCTGAAGGAAATCAAGGCCGACGGCACCTACAAGAAGATCAACGACAAGTACTTCCCGTTCAGCATCGAATGATCCGCCCCGACTTGCGCGCCTGAGGGCGCGCAGGTTCCTGGAACGCACCTGCCCATGACTATCGACCTCCACGGATTCGGCCCGGCGCTGCTCGCCGGCATGCTGATGACCGTCAAACTCGCGCTGTGCGCGCTGCTGCTGGGCCTGGTGCTCGGGCTGCTCGGCGCACTGGCCAAGACCTCGCCGAACAAGCCTCTGCAATGGCTGGGCGGCACCTATTCGACCCTGGTTCGCGGCGTGCCCGAACTGCTCTGGGTGCTGCTGATCTACTTCGGCACCGTCAACCTGGTCAACCGCCTCGGCGAAGCCCTGAACATCCCGGGTCTCGAGCTGAGCGCCTTCGCCGCCGGGGTCATCGCCCTGGGGCTGTGCTTCGGCGCCTACGCCACCGAGGTGTTCCGCGGCGCCATTCTGGCGATTCCCAAAGGCCACCGCGAAGCGGGCCTGGCGCTGGGGCTGTCGCGCGGGCGCATTCTTTCGCGGATCATCCTGCCGCAGATGTGGCGCATCGCCCTGCCGGGCCTGGGCAACCTGTTCATGATTCTGATGAAGGACACCGCCCTGGTGTCGGTGATCGGCCTCGAGGAAATCATGCGCCACGCGCAGATCGGCGTGACCGTGACCAAGCAACCGTTCACCTTCTACATGGTCGCCGCCATCATGTACCTGGCCCTGACCGTGATCGCCATGACCGGCATGTACTTTCTGGAACGACGCGCCGCACGCGGCTTCGTGAGGGCCGGGGAATGAACTGGGACGTCATCATCAAGTACCTGCCGCGGCTCGCCGACGGCGCCATCCTCACCCTGGAGCTGGTAGCCATCGCGGTGATCGCCGGGCTGATTCTGGCGATCCCCATGGGCATCGCCCGCGCCTCGCGCAACCCCTGGCTGCGCGCCGTGCCCTATGGCTACATCTTCTTCTTCCGGGGCACGCCGCTGCTGGTGCAGCTGTTTCTGGTGTACTACGGCCTGGCCCAGTTCGATGCCGTGCGCAACAGCAGCCTGTGGCCGTACCTGCGCGATCCGTTCTGGTGCACCGTGCTGACCATGACCCTGCACACCGCCGCCTACATCGCCGAGATCCTGCGCGGCGCCCTGCAAGCCATCCCCCGTGGCGAAGTGGAAGCGGCGCGGGCGCTGGGCATGTCCAAGGGCAAGGCGCTGTACTACATCCTGCTGCCGCGCGCCGCACGTATCGGCCTGCCGGCCTACAGCAACGAAGTGATCCTGATGCTCAAGGCCAGCGCCCTGGCCAGCACCGTGACCCTGCTGGAGCTCACCGGCATGGCCCGCACGATCATCGCCCGCACCTACCTGCCCGTGGAAATCTTCTTCGCCGCCGGCGTGTTCTACCTGCTGATCTCGTTTGTGCTGGTGCAAGGCTTCAAACTGCTGGAACGCTGGTTGCGGGTGGATGCGTGTCAGGGCCGCTAAGGCGGTACGTCTTCTCCTTATAGCAGCGCGTCTTACTCGCGAAGGGCCGCACCGCGGCCCCTTACCCCTGATAACGCTGACCAGCCGATGACTCACCAAGAACCCCTCCAAGGCCCCCACCTCCTGACCCGCTTCCAGGCCCTGGACCACTTCCTCACCCACCACCAACCCCTCTGGCGCCCCCGCCCCTTCCACCACCTGCACCTGCCCTGGGAAACCGACCACCCAGCGCTGTCCACCTGGCTGCGCCAACAAACCCTGGAACAGGCAGAAGCCGCCGAGCACAGCGACGAAGCCCAGGCCCCACCCGAGCCCTTCCCCACCTGGGCCACCCAGGCCCAACATCTGGCCCACACCCAGGAACTGCCCACCATCGACCTGCACCCCGCCGCCCGACGCCTCGACGTCAACGTCCCCGGCCGCAAGTGGCAGCAGATCGAAGCCTTCGGCCGCCGCCTCGACTTCCAGGCCCCGCCCCGGCACTGGATCGACTGGTGCGCCGGCAAAGGCCACCTCGGCCGCCGCCTGCTGCAACCCGGCCAGCAACTGACCTGCCTGGAATACGACCCCGCCCTGGTCGACGCCGGCGCCGCCCTCAGCCAGCATCACCACCTGCCAGCCCAGCACCTGTGCCAGGACGTGCTGGAAAGCGACTGCGAGCGCCACCTCGATGCTCACAGCAGCGTGGTCGCCCTGCACGCCTGCGGCGACCTGCACGCACGCCTGCTGCAGCTGGCCAGCAGCAAAGCCTGCGCGCACATCGCCCTCGCCCCCTGCTGCTACAACCGCATTGCCGGCCAGCACTATCAGCCACTCTCGGCCGCCGCCAAGGCAAGCCCCTTGCGGTTGTCACTCGACGACCTCGGCCTGCCACTGAGCGAAACCGTCACCGCCAGCGCCCGCACCCGCCGCCAGCGCGACCTGTCGATGAGCCGCCGCCTGGCCTTCGACCTGCTGCAACGCCAACAACGGCACACCGACGACTACCTGCCCACGCCTTCGCTGCCCGTCGACTGGCTGCACAAACCCTTCGCCGACTACTGCCAGGACCTCGCCACCCTCAAAGGCCTGACCCTCAGCGGCACCCTCGACTGGAGCGAGTGGGAAGCCCGCGGCTGGCAGCGCCTGGCCGAAGTGCGCAACCTCGAACGGGTACGCAACCTGTTCCGCCGCCCACTGGAACTGTGGCTGGTGTTGGACCGAGCACTGTTCCTCCAGCAACACGACTACGACGTGCGCCTTGGACATTTCTGCGAACACACACTGACTCCACGCAACCTACTGTTGCTGGCCGAACACAACAGTGGAAAACCCTGTGGATAAGTCTGTGAACAAGCTTGTGATGAAATGCGCCAGACGTCCCTGAAATGCCGCCCTTGAGCCCCCTAGCACCCCTTCAGGCAAATGCGCAAGCCAGCAAAATCAGGCATTTGCAGCAAGCCTCCACACCGCGACCAACGGTCGCGCCTGTGCGTAAGGTTGGCATGCCCGTTGTGCATAACGACTTTGCGCAATAGCACTAAAGCATCGTATAGGCGGCCAAAATACCCCCGGAAAATACACAAATAGCCTCACACTTTGGCACGCCAGCGCTTCAGCCCAACCCTCACACCCGGTAGAATCCCCGCCCCGCCCAGCACCGCTCACAAGACCCGAACATGACCACCGTCCATCGCCTGACCCTGCTCCTCTGCGCCGCCCTGCTCACCGCCTGCAGCCACAGCCCAAGCACCTCATCCAGCAGCTGGCCAATCCCAGCCATGGAACTGGGCAGCGAACGCGGTCTGCCCATGGGCACCAGCCCCTGCCCAGCCAGCGGCTGCAGCCAGCAAAGCGTCTTCTTCAAGACCGCCCAGCACCAACCCGGCAACCCCCGCACCTACCGCGGCTGGTAAGGAAATTCTCCTTTCGTCACGGGGATTTAGCTTTATCGCAGGCTAAAGCAACTAAGAGGTTTACAGCCGCCCCGCGATAGCTATAATGACGCCCCATTGCCGGTATAGCTCAGCTGGTAGAGCAACTGACTTGTAATCAGTAGGTCCCGGGTTCGATTCCTGGTGCCGGCACCATACGCAGTACTCAAGAGGCTCACCGGAAGGTGGGCCTTTTTTGTGTGTGCCGTATTCTGCCCAGCTTCATCGACTCATCACGGAACGGATAAGCCCTATGCTACGGAAAGCCAGCAAACGATTGTTCCTCTTCGCGTCCATCGCCCTCTCCCTCAGCCTGTTGAGCGGTTGCTACGCCTCACGCTACTACGGCAAAACCCCACCCGATCCGGGCAAGGCCATCATCGTCGGCGCGATCACCGAAGCCTTCCTCAGCCAGCCCCACGGCCTGATAGTCGACATCGAACAGCAAGGCGAGCCAGAGACGCACCTGCGCCTGACCACCTTGGCCAACGAAGACGACCAGCCCTCGCCCAACTTGCTGGGCCACCTCTACATGTATGAAGTACCGCCCGGAAACTACGCGTTCACCACCTGGAAGTACGAGTATTTCGCCGGCCACTCCATGGCACGGGCAACACCCGTGGTCTTCACCGTGCAGGCCGGAGAAGTCGCCTACATCGGAGACCAACGCGCCGACGACCTCAACCTCTGCCTGTCCAATCTAGACAAGGCCGAAGGCACCTTGCAGGCGCTCAAGCGCAAGTATCCCGTACTCAATGGCCGCACGATCGTCAACCTGACCGACAAAACCGCGTTCCAGGACTGGCCAAGCTCGGACGCCAAAGACAACGGTAAAGGCCTCTGCGCCTTCTGGGCCAGCCTGCCCGCTGCTCCATCGAAGCAGTAACCACCCCGCTTCAACGCGCGCAAGGAATCACCCCCATGAAACGCCCCGCCGTACTCTGGCTATCCCTGCTAACAATCCTCACCCTGCTGACCGCCTGCACCAGCGGCCCCGACCTCAAAGGCCAACCCTTCTTCACCCCCCCAGCAGAATCCAGCCCCAACCAAGCCACCCTCTACTTCTACCGCACCGCCGCCAGCATCGGCGCCGGAGTTGCGCCAACCATCAAGATCGACGGCACCGCCGTCAGCAGCTTGCCATCCGGTGGCTACTTCAAAGTCACCCTTCCCGCCGGCACACACACCATCGAATCGACTTCACCACCGTTTATTAGCGGCAAAGTGAGCAAACGATTCGACCTCGCGGTGGAGAACGGGAAGGTGTATTTCATTGCCGATCAGGTTAGCGATTCCGACTTTAAGGACGGGCAGACCTTGGATGGGGTGGACGAGGCCAGCTTTGGGCTTATGCCGTTTTACTTCAGGTATGCGCTGGTGCCGACGGAAGAGGCGTTGCGGGCGATTAAGTGGTGTCAGCGGGTGCCGGTTGGGGGGAAGTGATGGTGTGGGGTTGATCTGAACAGACGCCCCAGCTTAAGTGATGCGCACCGGTTGCCGAGAGGCGTCCTGACGCGCCGATATGAGGGTTCTTGTGAGCGCTGAGCAGTGATCGTCGCTATCACTTGGCCTTCGCCACGCATAGGGCGCTCAAGGCGCGATGTCAAATGCTTAATGGCATCTTCGGCATGGATCCTGTGCTCAGCTGCCAACTACTTTGGTTATTGAGCATGTCCACGATATGCGATATGCGATATGAACCACTTGCTAGCCGGCACCCCGACCAGCTCGCATAGCGCGCGGCAATGTCCCTCTACGCCACGACGAATGCGTTTCTAAGAGCGTTCGCTAAGCACTGGCATCGATAAAATCATTGGACATGGCAGAAACCACATTATGTATTTTCTGGATACGAAAATACAGTACTGTACCGTTTACACGCTTTAACGAAAAATGACAACCGAACTTATTAAGCCATTACTTAGTAAAATACTTGTCTACCAGATGCACACCCATACTTAGTTACTATTGCCTGACGCGACCTCATAGCCCCAGGCACAGCTTTGATTTAGAAACTCAATCTAGACTTGTAACATTTTCATCTCCAAACCAAACCTTCGCCTTCTGAATAACGGCTTCAGATGGCGAATGATAAAACAATGCTAAATTTGACTTCGCACGGGTGCAACAAACATACAGAATTTTTCGCGTACGGCTTACCACACTCTCTTTATCCGCACGATCAGTGAACAGATAGTCAAAATTATAGGAATTCCACCGACCATTATTGAGAACAACTAGAACATCGGAAAACTCTCTACCTTTGGTTTTATGCTGAGTAGAAAAGGGTGTAAACCCCTCAAGATATTCAAATAGCTTTTGAAATTGTGCAAATGGAAGCGCGGCAACTTGATTATAAATATAGCGTTTTGATTCAACAAATAACTTAAGACGATCATCAATTCTAACGATTCCCCCAGCATTAGCTTCATCGATGACTTGCTGGACCGTTTTGCCGTCGACCCTAGATAACCTTACAATCTCCTCTTTCAACCTAACTTTATCTTTTTTCGACGTAATGGCATGCTCAGTTATCCGAACAAACTCGTTGAATCTCCCCTCCAAGTACAACTGAACATTGTTTTGTATTTTAAATAAATGCTTTATAAGATCATCTCTGTTACCACCGCCACGCCCCAACTCCCCTCTATCTGATTTCTGATCATCTATTAGCTGGTCCTTATTCACATATAGAGAAGCAAGCTCAGTATATTGGTAGCCCAGCGCTTCATCATATACGGCTCGATGCTCCGCGATATAATCCGCCATGCCATCAGTGGGCTCAATGTTTTTTAAGGTTTTACCTACCTTCCCACTCTTCAAACCGACTAAAACTTCTCCAAATGTTTTCCCATCACAGATGAAATCAGGCTCACTCCTCTTAATATAGTTTTTTACTCTACGGACATACTCTAAAATCTTGTCACCATCATAAATTCTCATTAACTCACTGAAGCCTGCCTTTGCAGCGATTAGGTTATGGGTAAGATTCAGCTCTTTCGCGCTTGAAGGTTCGGAAAAGTCCCAGCCAAGAAATCTCTTTACAACATTAACATCATCATTCGAAGAGTATATAAACTGTATGCATCCGTTCTTTACACTTCCGTCCTCGGCCATATTGGGAGCATTCAAGTCTTTAGAAGGAACTTGAAAAATCCCATCATTTCTAAGTTTGTTTGCCAAATCGATTATATTTTTTGGGTTCCTCCTGTTTTCTTCTTTCTTTATTTCCCTTACCTGCCCAACACCCTCCCCTTTGTATAAATCTAAATCCCCTATACCTTCCTCATAAATTGCTTGCATTGCATCGCCGAAAAACCCAACAACATTTGGGCATCCGACTCTAGTCAGCTGTGTGAGAAGTATGTCCACAACCTCAGCCTGAGTGTCCTGATATTCATCCACAAGAATATATGGATAGCAATCTTTCAGAATTCTACATAATTTGTCATATCGTTTAAACATCTCATTAGCAAGAACGATAACCTCACTATGAGAAATAATCCCCTCCCTAAATTTTACGTACTCCTTATACCTAACATCCCCATCAATTTCAGCCAAGCTTGTCGGTTCGCCGTTAGCATCCAAAATTTTGAAATTTGATATATCACTGTCATTAATCAGCGATAACAGAACTTCTTTTAGCTCAATTTGGAAGTGCTTAATTACTCCCCAAAGAAAGTCATGTATCGTAGAAACGTGTAGATTTGGATGACTGGCTCTACTCTCAATCTCCCGGACCGCCGCGTTGGTGTAGGTTATACACGCTACGCGCGCTAAAGGCTTGAGGGTAACCAAGCTCGTTATAACCTCTACCAAAGAATATGTTTTTCCACTTCCAGCACCACCACTCAGTAAAAAACTCTTGCCCTCATTGATAGCATCTAAAATCTTTCTAGTCTCTTCACTAACGCCCTCTAAATTTTTCATTTGCGCAACCATTCCAACCCCTCCTGGATATAGTGAGGTGTTTTCCAATTGGAAAATTCAGATTTATCATCCGGTATACTATTAAGCAAAATCTCAATCGCTAACGAAGGCTTTTTGCCAACTGCCTTCTCTGCAAATTCGAATGCACAGCACTCGTTATTTACGTATTTATTAAACCACTTAGGCGTTAGAGAGGGAAACTTCTCGTGGTCCGTTCCAAGGAGTGCTTTGTTAATTGAAAAAAAAGCATCCTCGAAGCTTCTTCCATGATAGCCGTTATCTTCAGTTTGATATGCCAAGAAAACAGACCCAGCGACATCAACTTTCCACTCACCTCCGACTTTAGATAAAGCCTTACTTTCAGCACCAAGTGAAGTAAAGTAGCCCAAGTCCTCTCTAACCTTGCCGTGATAAAATATCAACGATCCATTCGCTGTGTGGTCTGCCGCAGGGTCATCAGGACGACATTTTCTGGTCTCTATTTTTTGATTACCATTTTTATACCGTTGCGGAGTAACCCCATCCCTTTCAAAAAGTAGCTCTTTAATGCCGCTATCTATGTCGGTCAGGACTAGAGCTTTAATGCCAATGAAATGAATAAACTTCTCAAAAATCTGCGCATGCGCTCCTACCTCCACAATCGAGACATTCTGAGAAAGTAGCGGCATGACACCAGTATCTGGGAACTCTTTATCAAGTTTTCGCATCATTGCTGGCAAAAGAATCTTTTCAGTGTCACCCTCAACCAGTATTGCTTTGTCAGCAAAAAACAGCTCAGCACGATTCAATGTAAGATATTGCTTGAGAAATCTATAGCAAAGTTCACCTTGAGCATTATCATCCGCACCATCAGACGAATACTCAGACTTGAGAGACTTGAGATTTTTTGCGTCTACGCTGTTAGAAAAAGGCGACTTTCTCAAATACTTAATATCATCAAAATCACACTCCGCCACTATATGAGAAGAATGCGTACTTATAATCGTTTGAAGATGAATTTCTATACCATCCTCTCTCACCCTACTTTCTTCTAACAACGACTTAATATTCTTAATAAAAGTATATTGCATTTGAGGATGCGTATGCGCTTCCGGCTCCTCAATAAAGAGCAAATTAATAGTAGCAGGACTTTCCTTGCTAGGCCGCCTGAAAGAGCTCATCAGCATCTCTATCTCAAAAATCATACTAATTAAGTTCATATACCCGAGACCATTAAAGTGCTCTGGCAGATCATGCGAACCATGGGTATACATTACTGTTGTATTCCCATCCAGCAACTCTCGATGCTGCAAGGTAGATGCAATTTTTATATGCGTCTCCGACAATCTTGAACCCCCAAACTTTGCCACCTTACTCAACAATCCAGAAAACATGTTCTGATAGATTTCACTCAGCTCTGTGTCGGTTGACCGTAACTGCTTCTTGAAACCTTCAACAGCTTCCTGCTGCTCTTGGTTCTCAGATGTCTTTTTATAGATAATTGCAGTCTGAGTGGAAAGTGTCTTATCATTGTCTCTATTCGTAACACTCCGCTTCGCACCGATAGACCTGAATGAGATGACATTAGCCAGGCTAATATTTTCCTTATTTAAATCCGTGAACACTTCCGGATCACTATAGGAAAAGCTTTTTTTCCGAATCTGGTCAAAATAAATGTGCTGGTTTTCTTTAAGGAACAAACTAGGGTCGTTGTCATATTTGTCTTTTATAGCACTGAAGTCATTCCGCATTGCCGTCAACTGGGAGTAGCTAATCAAATACTCAAATCCGAGCACAATATGATTGTCATCAGGATCCAAACTCATTATCAACTGACTTACCGCTGACAAATCATCTAAATCATCATACTCAATGCACAACTTTAAAGTTATACCTAAGGGTAAATAGTCACTCTCCAAACCTATGGGCTTGACTCCGCTAACCAAGTCACTTAGAGCTGCTTTTAGATCAACGTTAAAATCGTCAAAAACTATTTTATTCTTATCAGATGAGTTTATAAATTTTTCTAATGCGGAAAGCAGCGAAGTTTTTCCGCTATTGTTTTTACCCAGCACCAGAGAAAGATTACTCTCAAGATCAAGAGAAAAATTCTTCAACAAACGAAAATTGCCGACTTCAATCCTTACTATTTTCATAACCAACCTTAAATTAGAAAAATACTACATTGCATTTATATACCAGACGCATCTCATCCTTGGCATAGAAAGACCGATAGTTAATCAACAAAAGTATATCTATCGGCGTGCCTCGTGCTGATATGAATTAGCTTAAGCGTTTAAGCGGCTTCTCTGCATTCATGCTAACCAAACCTATTGCTGCCAAGTTTTGTAAAAACCACGGGTGCTGGCCACTTGCCAGACAGTAACTAAAGCTTGGGGCAGTCGGCAAGAGGCTTCAACACGGACAGCGGGGATCACACTCGTAAATACGGAGGCTGTAGTGGATAGCAGGATAGATATGTAGAGACAGCTTTTTATTAATTGCTAAAACACCAATAAAAACATGTAGTTAGAGAAGATCTTGAGTCTTGGGGCCGCGACCCACACAAGCACAGCCCCTCTCGCCCGATACATCCGGTCCCGCCCCCTCCCACTTCCCACATCCCTTTCCGAAACATCTGACTCTTACCCCATATCAATCCCCCGTCCTAGGAAATACCCTACACCCCCTGTCGATCCGCGTCTGATTGCGCTGGGAAATCCACCCTCCTACCCTCGCTGGGTCGCTGAAAACTTCAGTGATCGGGGTGTGGAAACCTTGGCAATCATCGATCGACCTGCCGTTATGGCAGCTGTGCGCGGGAGGCCTTTGGCCTACCGGGTTTCTCGATGTCCGGTTTTCCACCCCGCGTACAGCTGCCACCCTTCGTGTGGAAACGATGGTTGGTAGCTTTCATTACCTCATCGAGCCTACTTATGAAAAAGATCGTCCCAGATCCACCGCACCTGACCCTGATCCAGACCTCATCCCTACCCGCCGACCTCATCCCACCCGACGCGCTCGCCGTCGCCAACGACCTTCTCCTCTCCATTCACCAAGCGCTCAACGACTACTGCCACACCCACCCTACCGCTCCTGCCCTGAATAAGCTGCGAAACGCAGCCCACAGCGCCAACACCGCAAGCGCCCTCATCACCCACGCGCTCACCGGCATGTGATACGGCCATGGAGGGAGGTTCAGCCATGAACGAAAAACACCAACCAAACGTAACCGTCGGCATCCAACCTTTCTGCGAACTCGACGAAAACCCAGCGCATCTGTTCCGGGTCATGCCCGGCATTCCCTTCGAACAGGCGTACGAGCAGGTCTCGGTGCTGCTGGGCTATATCCGCCATCTGCTTCATGAGGGGGATCTGGCGGATGATCATAAGTTGCTGGGGGCTGCGGGCTACTTGAGCAGCTTGGCCAAGGCGGTCATGGATGACATCGAGGTTGCCCGAGCAGGCCACCCTTAAGGCTCACGAGCCCCTACTAAAATAGGGGCATTTCACCATCTAAGGCATCACTGTCCCCCGGCATCGTTTTACTACCGAAATCCGGCCCTGGCATAATGCCGCTCAGTTAAGCCTTTGAAGGACAGGCTTTTCGACCAATTCGATCGCTTCAATAACAGCACAGGAATGGACTCTATGGCTTTTCGGCTGCTAGGCCTCACGGCAATACTTCTAATGACATCGGCTTGTTCGAACCATCAGTACAAGACCTATGTCGGCAGCCTGGACGACCCGGCGATTCAGGTTCTGGATTTATCCGAGGGCGCAGCTAATGCGCCAATTCTCTACTTCGACACGCGGCAGTTCCGAGAGCTAGGCGTGCCCTTTCACCGTCTGCTGCTCGCCGTGCGCGTGGATGGCAAACAGCTCCCTGATGCGGGCAAGCATTCCATTCTCAATTACTCGGGCTACCAGGCACTGCGTCTAGCGCCAGGCGAACACTCGGTGGAGTGGTGCTGGGTGTCGATGAACAAGCTGGGCACGGGCGGTGGCAAGTGCGGCTTTGGTGCTCCGGCTCTCAACTTGGAAGCCGGTAAGCACTATCTTGCGACGTGGTCTTCATCTACCTCGGTCACCGGACTCAGGGGCCGTGAGCAGATGGAGATCAGCGTCTCCTCTTATGTGCTGGAGCAAGGGACTAATAAGCAGGTATTTCCCTGATCACCCGGTAGTCGAATCACTGGCAAACCTTGTTGGCAAAGGCCCAACGCGACACGCGGGTCGAGGCTGGGGTGACGCGGACAGTTCAACTTTCCACAGCGCATTCCAGCATCAATCAATCGGCACCTTTTTATCCCTGATTGGAGATACATCAAAAGGGAGCTGATCTATTAGATTCGCGTGTGCAACTCTCGAGTTAATAGATCTCTCCCCTTTTCCCCGCGATCTGCGCAACGCAGCCCACAGAGCTCACTTTCTCGCTACACACCAACGCGGCCGCAGAACGGTCGAGGTCGTTTGCGGGAGTCGCGGCTGTCACGGGGTAGCCGCTATGCTTGGCGAAGTCCTGAAGTTGGGCGGTCTAGCGGCGAGACGTGCGTATGAAGTGTTTTCCTCAGTCAAGTCGTTGGATGCGCTGGGGCCTGCCGGCGCTGGCGTCGGGTGTGTTCTTTGCCGTTGCGTGGGGTCTGTTGCAGCGCTTCGATGAGGATGCGCGGCATATCGAGCGGGTGCGCACCGGTGAGGTGGCGATGTCGTTCGCGGTGTCGGTGGAGAAGGTGCTGGAGCGGGCGCTGACGGCCAATCGCACGTTGGCGGTGATGGTCTATCAGGGCCATGGCGAGGTGCCAGACTTCACGGCGTTGGCGAGTTTTCTGTTGCCGCTGTACAAGGGCGCGTATGCGTTGTCGCTGGCGCCGCAGGGCATCATTCGGCAGATCGAGCCGTTGGATCGCAATCTGCTGGTGCGTGACCACGATCTGCTCGAGGATCTGGACCGCGCCGAGGTGCTCGGCGCGCTCGATCCGGCCGAGACGGTCATTCAGTTTTCCGGGCCGTTCGAGCTGATCCAGGGGCCGATCGGTGGCATCGGCATGCTGCCGGTGTTTCTGCCAGACGCTGAGGGCACGCCGCGTTTCTGGGGGTACACCGTGGTCACGCTGATGCTGCCCGAGGCCCTGGAAGACGCCAACCTGCCGGCCATCGAGGCGCAGGGCTATGCCTATGCGCTGGTCGGTGACGATGCAGAGACGGGTGAGCCGCGGGTGTTGCAGCGCTCGCAGGCGGCGCTGGCCGATGAGCTGTGCCGTGATGTGCAGGTGGGGCAGACGCGCTGGAAGCTGTGCGTGGCGCCGCTCAAGCCGTGGCGCAGTCAGGCCCGGCACTATTTCGAGATCGGCCTGACCTTGCTCGGCAGCGGCCTGATGGGCTGGCTGGTGTATGCGCTGTTGAGCCTGCGCCAGCGCCGCGAAGAACTGCTGCAGCAGGCGTTGATCGACCCGCTGACGGGCCTGGCCAATCGCCGCCTGATGCTGCAGCGACTAACCCAGGCGCAGGAGCGCGCTCGCCGCAAGGGCACGCGCTTCGCTCTGGCATTGCTCGACCTGGATGGTTTCAAGGGGGTCAACGATCGCTTTGGCCATGCCCACGGCGATGAGGTGCTGATCAATACGGCCCAGCGCGTACTGGCCACCATCCGCGTGTCAGACACGCTGGCACGGCTGGGCGGTGATGAGTTCGTGCTGATCATGGAGGACGTCAGCGGGCGCGAGGAGTGCCAGTGGGTGCTCGACCGAATCGTCAGCGCCGTGCGTGAGCCGCACCGCTTCGCCACCGGCACCGCGCAGGTGCAGGCCAGTGTCGGTGTGGTGATCAGCGATGGTGGCGCGGCCAGCGACAGCGACCGCCTGCTGCGTCTGGCCGATGCCGCCATGTACGAGGCCAAGGCGCTGGGCAAGAACCGTTATGTGTTCGCCGAAGACGGCCTGTTGCGCGAGCCGCTCATCACCTCTTGATTGAACGCCGGTAAGCCACTCAGTACTTCCAGATCACCGAACCCATCATTGACTTGATCGGCCTACAGAGCACGCATCAGATGCCCGGTTTTCTGAAATCACTGGGTTCTTCTGCTTTTTAGGGCGCTGATGCCTACCGCCCCTGGATCCTCACGAGCAGGGGCTTGGCATGAAGGGACGGAAACGAGTGAATTCCCAGATTCGACAACGCTTGACGGGCGTCCGGAGCAATACTCATTTCATCGGGATATTCGGCCGTTCACCTGCTATCAGCGTCTTTTCCAGCTTCTTGTTATCGCGGGTAATGACCAATTTCAGCGCCTGGCCGGGTACGTAGGGATAATCCTCGAACACGTAAGGGCTGGTGACGGTTTTGCCATCTACCGATTCGATGATGTCGTTTTCCCGCAGATCCGCCCGGTCAGCCGGGCTGTCATAGATCACCATGTCGATCCGCGCACCATTCGCTGTTTCAGGAGTCTTCGCCAGCGTTGGCGAAAGCCTCGTGAGTTGAACACCTAGGCCTGTATTGGTGCGTATCCAGTAGAAGGCACCGTAGTCATAAATGTCGACCGTGCTGGATACGTATCGAGTCTCGTACAGCACCGTCCTGGTGGTCGCGGTCTCGCCCGTAGCGCGGCCCTTTTCGTCTCTGACCGTCGTAACGGACTCGCTATTGCCTACGGGCTCCGACACCTCTCGGGTTCTCGTATAGCTACGGGCAAGCTCATGATCGATGATCACCACGAGATCGGCACCGATGCTTTTCGCCTGCTCGACGGCCATCGAGTCTGCTGCATCATCTTCAGTTTTGAATGATGAGTAGCCCAGCGATTGAAAACCTCTACGGCGCAGACTTTCATTGGTCGATTCCAGTTCGGAGTAGACTATCCGACTGATATCTGGCTGTTCTGGCGCAGGTGCCACGCGATTGGTGCGAATGTCGTAGCCATAGTTGTTCGCTACATAAGATCGCGAATACGGGTTCACAGTGCAGCCCGAAAGCGCAATCAACGCCAGCACACCCGCCAGACCTGACCTGAAATCCATTCCACTTGCTCCTTGGGCGATGTGTGGGTCCGATGATAGGTAGCACTCTAACATCATCACCGAGGGTGTAGACCTTTCGCCCCATCACTCGCCCCTCCTTACACTCCCACCCCAGCCATCACCTCCTGAGCGAACTCCGGCCACAACACCCACAGTCCCAGGCCAATCAGCGCCGAGCCGATCACCCGGTCGAGCATGCGCTGGCGCGCCAGCAATCGCTGCCGTACCCCCGGCGCTGAGATGAACACCGCCACCAGGCTGAACCACAGCCAGTGCGCCGCAGACATGAACAGCCCATAACCAAGGCTGCTCGCCCAACTGCTGCCGGCCTGCACCACCTGGCTGTACACCGCGACGACGAAGAGCATGGTCTTGGGGTTCAGGGCGTTGGTGAGAAAACCTTGGGCGAAGGCCTGGCGGTTGGACAGTGCCGGACCGCTGGCGGCATCGATGCTGAGGGCCGAGGTGCTGGTCAGGGATTTGTAGCCCAGGTAGAGCAGATACCCGGCGCCGAGCAGTTTCATGGCCAGGAACAGCAGCGGCGAGTGGGTGATGATCAGCGCGATGCCGAACACGGCGTAGCACACATGCACCTGTACGCCGCAGGCGATGCCGAGGGCGGCCAGCAGTCCGTGACGGCGGCCGTAGGCGTAGCTGGTGCGGGTGACCATGGCAAAATCAGGGCCGGGGCTGATGACGGCGAGCACGGTGATGGCGGCGACAGCGATGAGTTCGTTCATTGGCTGTATCCATCGACGATGCTTTTGCACAGATGATTCGCAATATCACACTGAGCACGCTGCCGCTGTGGGGATTTTCGCAATTCAACGTGAAACATTGGGCAGCCAGGCAGTGCGCCGGCTGATGCCGCTATAGATGGGCCGAACATGGTTATCCACAACCTCGTCATCCTTCCGTAGACTCACCGCAAGCCCCGGTCGCGACACAGCATGCCGAGCCACCCTGTGGATAAAAATCGATTTCTCGTCGCGCGTATCTGTGAGTAATCATCGCCCATGAAGCTTCCACCGCTTGCCGCCCTACAGTTCTTCAATGTCGCCGCCCAAACCGAGAGCTTCGTCCAGGCCGGGCGCTTGCTGCATATCACCCACGGCGCGGTGAGTCGCCAGGTGCGTCAGTTGGAAGAGAGCCTCGGCGTGACGCTGTTCGAGCGGCGTAATCGGGCGATCTTTCTCAATGAGTCCGGGCGCAGGCTGTATCAGCTGACCGCGCCGTTCTTCGAGGACTTGCGCCAGACCGTGCTCGACCTGCAACAGCCGAGTCGTGACGAGGTGCTGGTGGTGTCGTGCGAACCGACCATCGCGATGAAATGGCTGATCCCGCGCCTGGCGGATTTCCACAGCCAGCACCCTGGCATTCAGGTGCAACTGCTCACCGCAGGCGGGGCAGTGAACTTTGCGCGAACGGGGGTCGATGTGGCGGTGCGGCGCGATGACTTCTACTGGGGCGAGGGCATTCACAGCGCCACTCTGTGCGAAGAGTGGGTCGGCCCGCTGTGCACGCCTGGGCTGTGGCACGGCCAAGAAGCGCTGGATGGCCTGTGCCTGCTGCACAGCCGCACCCGCCCACAGGCCTGGGACCACTGGCTGCGCCTGCGCGGCATCACGCTGGCCCAGTCAACGCGCCAGGACTTCGAGCACTTCTACCTCTCGACCCAGGCAGCCGCTGCCGGGCTGGGCGTGTGCCTGGCTTCGGCGTTGATGGTGGAAGATGAATTGCGCGCTGGGCAGTTGCTCGCGCCGCTGGGTTTCGCCAAGGATGGCTCGCGCTATTGCCTGCTGGCTGCCCAGCCGTTTGCCGACAGCAGCAAAGCGACGGCCTTCCTGCACTGGATCACGGCGCAGATGCAGGCCAGTACCGAGCGCTTGCCGCTACTGTGAACGCGCGCCCTACCCCACAGGCTCATCGAGCAACCCCTGGCTGCGCAGCGCCTGCAAGGCAGCCTCCAGTGTCTGCATGCCGGCGGCGGCGCTGGTTTGAAGGGTCGAGTGCAGCTGCGCCAGGCGCCCTTCGCGAATCAGGTTCTGCACTGCAGGCGTACCCACCAGCACTTCGCGCGCCGCTACCCGGCCGCCGCCCTTGCGCTTGACCAGCACCTGCACCAACACCAGGCGCAGCGACTGCGCGAGCATGGCCCGTACCAACGGTTTTTCCTCGGCGGCGAACACCTCCACCAGCCGCTCGATGCTGCTCACCGCCGAACGGGTGTGCACGGTGCCCAGCACCAGGTGCCCGGTTTCCGCGGCGCGCAGGGCCAGGCGGATGGTCTCGAGATCGCGCAGTTCGCCGAGCATGATGATGTCCGGGTCTTGCCGCAGGGCGCTGCGCAGGGCCTGGGCGAAGTCGCGGCTGTGGCGGCCGATTTCGCGCTGGTTGATCAGGCTGCGCTGGCTGCAATGAAGGATTTCCACTGGGTCTTCGAGGGTGATGATGTGCAGGGCGCGGTCGCGGTTGAGCTGGTCGAGCAAGGCCGCGAGGGTGCTGGACTTGCCACTGCCGGTCGGCCCGCCGACCAGCACTAGGCCGTCGCGCAGCCCTGCCAGCAGCGGGTAGATCGGCTGCAAGCCAAGCGCCTCGACGCTCGGTACATCGTCTGCCAGCAAGCGCAGGCTGGCTGCAGGGCCCTGCTGTTGGCGGAACAGGTTGAGGCGCACCCGGCCACGCTCGGGAACGGCCAAGGCCAAGTCGAGTTCATCGCTGCTGGCCCACTGCCGTTGCTGCTCGGCGTCAAGGAACTGGCCAAGGCCGGTGAACAGTGCGTCGGCGCTCAGCACCGGTAAATCCAGGCGCTGCAGCTCGCCATCGATGCGCAGCAGCGGCGCTTCACCTGCTGCCAGGTGCAGGTCGGAGGCCCGCGCGTGGAGGGCGCGGGCCAGCAGGTCGGTCACGTCCATGAGACTCCCCAAAGGCCATAGAGCAGGTAGAATGCCGCGACCACTGAGCCGCCGGCGATCAACCATGTCCACAGTAGCAGCCAACTTGCAGGCCCTCGCCGTCCGTATCCACAGTGCCGCTGAGGCAGCCGGACGCGCGCCGTCCAGCGTGCGCCTGCTGGCGGTGAGCAAAACCAAGCCGGCCAGCGCCGTGCGTGAGTTGTACGCCGCCGGGGTCAGCGATGTGGGGGAAAATTACCTACAGGAAGCGCTGAACAAACAGCAGGAACTTGCCGACCTGCCCTTGACCTGGCACTTCATCGGCCCCATCCAGTCGAACAAGACCCGCGCCATTGCCGAGCACTTCGATTGGGTACATTCCGTAGACCGCCTGAAAATCGCCCAGCGTTTGTCCGAGCAGCGTCCGGCCGGGCTGGCCCCGCTCAACGTCTGCCTGCAAGTGAACGTCAGCGGCGAGGGCAGCAAGTCGGGCTGCGCGCCGGCCGACCTGCCGGCGCTGGCCGCCGCGGTGGCGGCCCTGCCCGGGCTGCGCCTGCGTGGGCTGATGGCGATTCCCGCGCCGAGCGACGAACGCGCCGCGCAGGAACGCCCGTTCGCCCAGTTGCGCGAACTGCTGGGCCAGCTCGAACCTGGCCTCGATACCTTGTCGATGGGCATGAGTCACGACCTCGAGGCGGCCATCGCCCAGGGCGCGACCTGGGTGCGCATCGGCACCGCCCTGTTCGGCGCGCGTGACTATGGCGCCGTCTGAATCCATGTTTCACTCACCCTTTCCCGCAAGGACCTGACATGAGCAAGACACGTATTGCCTTCATCGGCGCCGGCAACATGGCCGCCAGCCTGATCGGCGGTCTGCGCGCCCAGGGCCTGGACGCCGCGCAGATCCGCGCCAGCGACCCCGGTGCCGAGACCCGCAGCCGCGTCCAGGCCGAGCACGGCATCGAGGTGTTCGAAGACAACGCCCAGGCCGTGGCCGATGCCGACGTGGTGGTGCTGTCGGTCAAGCCGCAAGTGATGAAAGCGGTGTGCGAGGCCCTGGCGCCGTCGCTTGCACCGGGCCAATTGGTGGTGTCCATCGCCGCCGGCATCACCTGCGCCAGCCTGCAAAGCTGGCTGGGCGAGCGCCCGCTGGTGCGCTGCATGCCCAACACCCCGGCGCTGCTGCGCAAGGGCGCCAGCGGCCTGTACGCCAATGCCCAGGTCTCGGCCGAACAGCACCAGCAGGCCGAAACCCTGCTGGGCGCGGTCGGCACCGTGCTGTGGCTCGATCAAGAGCAACAGATCGATGCCGTCACTGCGGTGTCGGGCAGCGGCCCGGCGTATTTCTTCCTGCTGATCGAGGCCATGACCGCCGCCGGCGAGAAACTCGGCCTGCCGCGCGAAACCGCTTCGCAACTGACCTTGCAGACCGCCCTGGGCGCTGCGCACATGGCTGCGGCCAGCGACGTCGACGCCGCCGAGCTGCGCCGCCGCGTCACCTCGCCGGGCGGCACCACCGAGGCGGCCATCACCTCATTCCAGAACAATGGTTTCCAGACACTGGTCGAGCACGCCCTGGAGGCTGCCGCGCAGCGCTCCGCCGCGCTGGCCGAACAACTGGGCAAATAAGGAGCTGTCGATGAATGCACTGTCCGGCGCCGCGATTTTCGTGGTGCAAACCCTGGTCAGCCTGTACCTGGTGATCGTCCTGCTGCGCTTCGTGCTGCAACTGGTAAAGGCCGACTTCTACAACCCGCTATGCCAGTTCGCGGTGCGCGCCACGCAACCGCTGCTCAAGCCGATCCGTCGCATCATCCCCAGCATCGGTGGCATGGACACCTCGTCCCTGCTGCTGGCCGTGGTGTTGCAGGCGCTGCTGATGGCCTTCGTGCTGATGGTCACCTACGGCACCTTCGGCGACATCCTGCACCTGCTGATGTGGGCGCTGCTGGGCGTGGCGTCGTTGTTCCTGAAGATCTTCTGGGTGGCGATGATCGTCATGGTGATCGTCTCGTGGATCGCGCCGAACAGCCACAACCCGGCCGCCGAGCTGGCCTACCAGATTGCCGAGCCCGTGCTGGCACCGTTCCGCCGCATCGTGCCGAACCTCGGCGGGCTGGATATTTCGCCGATCTTCGCCTTCATCGCCATCCAGGTGATCCAGTCGTTCGTGCTGCCACCGATTGCCGCGCAAATCGGCATGCCGCAAGAACTGTTCCGCATGATCTGACCCCTCGCCGCCCCCAGCGGTAGCTGTTGCTTGCCGCTGGGGGTAGCGCTCTTTAGACTTACGCCTCATTCACGCGTGAGCTGGGTCGATGTCCACTGTCTTTGCCGAAGATTCCGTCGGTCTGGTAACCCCTGTGGTTGCCCGATTCGATGAGCCGCTGCCGCTGGCCTGTGGCCGTTCGCTGGCCAGCTATGAACTGATCTACGAAACCTATGGCACGCTCAACGCCACGGCCAGCAATGCCGTGCTGATCTGCCATGCGCTGTCGGGCCACCACCATGCGGCGGGCTTTCACAGCGCCGAAGACCGCAAGCCCGGCTGGTGGGACAGCTGCATCGGCCCGGGCAAGCCGATCGACACCAACCGCTTCTTCGTGGTCAGCCTGAACAACCTGGGTGGCTGCAATGGCAGTACCGGCCCGAGCAGCCTCAACCCCGCCACCGGCAAGCCCTACGGCGCCGACTTCCCGATTCTCACCGTCGAAGACTGGGTGCACAGCCAGGCGCGCCTGGCCGACCGCCTGGGCATCGCTCAGTGGGCGGCAGTGGTCGGTGGCAGTCTGGGCGGCATGCAGGCGCTGCAATGGTCGATCACCTACCCCGAGCGCATCCGCCACTGTGTCGACATCGCCTCGGCGCCCAAGCTGTCGGCGCAGAACATCGCCTTCAACGAGGTCGCCCGCCAGGCGATTCTCACCGACCCGGAATTTCACGGGGGCTCGTTCCAGGACCAGGGCGTGATCCCCAAGCGCGGCCTGATGCTGGCGCGCATGGTCGGCCATATCACCTACCTGTCGGATGACTCGATGGGCGAGAAGTTCGGCCGTGAACTCAAGAGCGACAAGCTCAACTACGACTTCCACAGCGTCGAGTTTCAGGTCGAAAGCTATCTGCGCTACCAGGGCGAAGAGTTCTCCGGGCGCTTCGACGCCAATACCTACCTGCTGATGACCAAGGCGCTGGACTACTTCGATCCGGCCGCCGCGCACAATGGCGACCTGGCCGCGACCCTGGCCGGCGCGAAGGCTGATTTCTGCATCATGTCGTTCACCACCGACTGGCGCTTTTCCCCGGCCCGCTCGCGGGAAATGGTCGATGCCCTGCTGGCGGCGCGCAAGAACGTCTGCTACCTGGACATCGACTCGCCTTACGGCCACGACGCCTTCCTCATCCCTACACCGCGCTACATGCAGGGGTTTACCAACTACATGAACCGCATCGCGATCTGAGGACAGCATGAGAGCCGACCTGGAAATCATCCACGACTGGATCCCCGCCGGTAGCCGCGTGCTCGACCTGGGCTGCGGCAACGGTGAACTGCTGGCCTCGCTGCGCGATCGCAAGCAGGTGCACGGCTATGGCCTGGAAATCGACCCCGACAACATTGCCGAATGCGTGGCAAGGGGCGTCAACGTCATCGAACAAGACCTCGACAAGGGCCTGGGCAACTTCGCCAGCGACAGCTTCGACATCGTGGTCATGACCCAGGCCCTGCAGGCAGTGGAATACCCCGACCGCATCCTCGAAGAGATGCTGCGGGTGGGCCGCGAATGCATCATCACCTTCCCCAACTTCGGTCACTGGCGCTGCCGCTGGTACCTGGCGACCAAAGGCCGCATGCCGGTATCGGACTTCATGCCCTATACCTGGTACAACACGCCGAACATCCACTTCTGTACCTTCGCTGACTTCGAGCAACTGTGCCACGAGCGCCATGCCAAGGTGCTCGATCGTCTGGCGGTCGACCGTCTGCACCGCAACGGACTGGGTGGCCGGTTGTGGCCGAACCTGCTCGGGGAAATCGGCATTTACCGGGTCAGCAGCCCGAGCCTGGCCGAACACCAGGTCGCGGTCTGAACCCAGGCGCCACTGCCGGTGGCGCGCATCGTCATAGGGAGTCACTGTTCCATGCGTGGTTTCGCCGCGTTTCTGCTCAGCCTGTGCCTGGCGCTGCCGGCACTGGCTGCCGATGCCGCCCGTCCTGAACGTCAGCAGACCTTCGACGACGTCACCGTGCATTACAACGCCTTCTCGTCCAGCAGCCTGCCGCCTGCGGTGGCCGCCTCGACCGGCCTGCTGCGCAGCAAAGAGCTGGGCGTGCTGACCGTGGCGGTACGCCAGGCCGATGCCCCAGGCCTGGCGACGGTCAAGGGTTCGGTCAAGGACCTCACCGGGCGCAGCAGCCCGCTGAGCTTCAAGGCCATCAGCAGTCAGGGCGCGGTGTCGTACGTGGCGCAGTTCAAGGTCGAGCAGGCGCAACTGCTGACCTTCACCCTCGACATCGACACCGGCGGCGTCAGCCATACTCTCAGCTTCAACCAGGAAGTCTTCCCAGGCCAATGATGAATCTCCAGCAGCTCGTCCTCGCCAGCCACAACGCCGGCAAACTCAAAGAACTCCAGGCCATGCTCGGCGAATCGGTCCACCTGCGTTCGATCGGTGAATTCAGCCAGGTCGAACCGGAAGAAACCGGTCTGTCGTTCGTCGAAAACGCCATCCTCAAGGCGCGCAACGCCGCACGTATTTCCGGCCTGCCGGCGCTGGCCGACGATTCCGGGCTGGCGGTGGATGTTCTCGGCGGTGCGCCGGGTATCTACTCGGCGCGCTATGCCGATGGCCAAGGCGATGCGGCGAACAACGCCAAGCTGCTCAAGGCCCTCAAGGACGTGCCGGCCGAGCAACGCGGCGCGCAGTTCGTCTGCGTGCTGGCGCTGGTGCGGCACGCCGATGATCCGCTGCCGATTCTGTGTGAAGGGCTGTGGCACGGGCGCATCCTCACCGCCGCCAGCGGCGAGCATGGCTTTGGCTACGATCCGCTGTTCTGGGTGCCTGAGCGCGATTGCTCGAGCGCCGAGCTGGCGCCGCTGGAAAAAAACCAGCTGAGCCACCGCGCCCGCGCCATGGCCTTGCTGCGCCAACGTCTGGGCCTGGCATGACCGACCAGCCGTCCTCGACGTTGCTCTACCCCACAGCGACGGTCATCGCCCTGCCGCAATTGCCGCCGCTGGCGCTGTACATCCACATCCCCTGGTGCGTGCGCAAATGCCCTTACTGCGACTTCAACTCGCACCAGGCTGGCCCGGACCTGCCTGAGGCCGAGTACGTCGATGCATTGCTCGCCGACCTCGACCAGGACCTGTTCGCCGTGCAGGGTCGGGTGTTGAGTTCGATCTTCTTCGGCGGCGGCACGCCGAGCCTGTTCAGCGCCGAGCAGTTGGGTCGCCTGTTGCGTGGCGTCGAGCAGCGTATCCCCTTCGCCAGCGACATCGAGATCACCCTGGAAGCCAACCCCGGCACCTTCGAGCAGGACAAATTCAAGGCGTACCGCCAGCAGGGCATCAATCGCCTTTCGATTGGCGTGCAGAGCTTCCAGCCGGCCAAGCTGGAGCGCCTGGGGCGCATCCACAACGGCGATGAAGCGGTGCGCGCTGCGGCCATGGCACGCAACGCAGGCTTCGACAACTTCAACATGGACCTGATGCACGGCCTGCCCGAGCAGTCGCTGGACGATGCCCTGGGCGATCTGCGCCAGGCCATCGAGCTGGGGCCGACGCACCTGTCGTGGTACCAGCTCACCGTCGAGCCGAACACGGTGTTCTGGAACCAGCCGCCGGAGCTACCCGAAGACGACATCCTCTGGGATATTCAGGAAGCCGGCCAGGCGCTGCTCGCCCAGCAGGGTTTCGCCCAGTACGAGGTGTCGGCCTATGCCCAGCCGGGCCGCGCCGCGCGGCATAACCTCAACTACTGGCGCTTCGGTGACTTCATCGGCATCGGCGCCGGCGCCCACGGCAAGCTGTCGCTGCCTGATGGGCGCATCGTACGCACCTGGAAGACCCGCCTGCCGAAGGACTACCTCAACCCGAGCAAGCCCTTCAAGGCCGGGGAAAAGGCCCTGCCGCTGGATGAGCTGCCGTTCGAATTTCTCATCAATGCCCTGCGCCTGACCGAAGGCGTGGAGGCCGAGCTGTTCACCCAACGTACCGGCCAGCCCCTGGCACAGCTGGCCCAGGCCCGTCGCACGGCCGAACAAAAGGGCCTTTTGCGGGTCGAACCGGATCGACTGGCCGCCACTGCGCGCGGCCAACTGTTCCTCAATGACCTGCTGCAGTACTTCTTGACCTGAGGATGAAGCATGGACGTGGTACTTGACCTGCTGGCCACCGTTTCGCGCTGGAGCCGGAGCCACCTTTCGGAAATTTCGTTGGCCTTCGTCGGCTGTCTGCTGGTGCTGTTCGGCACCGACATCAAGGCCTGGGCCGAGCAGCGCCTGGGCAGCGTAGCCGGCGCCCTGCGCGTACCGGCCATGGCCTTGCTGGTGATGATCGGCAGCGGCGCTGCACTGATCTATGCCACGCCATGGGTGATGAAGGGGCTGAGCCAGTTCAACAACTACGCGCTGGCGCCGGTGTTGCTGGTGGTGATCGCGTTGATCGGGGTGGTGGCGGATCGGCGGGGGTGAGGCTCTGTCACACGTGTAGCGTAATCGTTGCGGCCCATCGCCCCCGAACTCACCCCAACTTTTCGAACTTCAAATCCCAAACCCCATGCCCCAAACGCTCACCGCGGCGTTCGAACTTGGTGATCGGGCGTTCTTCCGGGCGCGGCACGTAAGTGCCATCGGCGGCTTGGTTGCGGTAGCCGGGGGCTGCGCTCATCACTTCCAGCATGTATTCGGCATAGGGCTGCCAGTCGGTGGCCATGTGGAACACGCCGCCGGGCTTGAGCTTGCGCCGTACCAGCTCGGCGAACTCCAGCTGGACGATGCGGCGCTTGTGGTGGCGCGCCTTGTGCCAGGGGTCGGGGAAGAACAGCATCAGGCGGTCGAGGCTGTTATCGGCGACGCAGCGGTTGAGCACCTCGATGGCATCGCAGTCATACACCCGCAGGTTCTTCAGGCCTTCAGTCAGCACCCCATTGAGCAGCGCACCGACACCTGGGCGGTGCACTTCCACGCCGATGAAGTCCTGCTCAGGCGCGGCGGCAGCCATTTCCAAGAGGGAATGACCCATGCCGAAGCCGATCTCCAGGGTGCGCGGGGCGCTGCGACCGAATACCTGGTCGTAGTCCACCGGCTCACCGGCCAGCGGCAGGATGAACTGCGGGCCACCCACCTCCAGGCCACGTTGCTGGCCTTCGGTCATGCGTCCGGCGCGCATCACGAAGCTCTTGATGCGGCGGTGTGGGCGCTCTTCGCCCTCGGGGGTCACGGGCGTTTCTTGCGATTCAGTCATCAGGGGCTCTTACTTGATCAGACCATCCAGCGGCGACGAGGCGCTGGCGTAGAGTTTTTTCGGCATGCGCCCGGCCAGATAGGCCAGGCGACCGGCGACGATGGCGTGTTTCATGGCCTCGGCCATCATCACCGGCTGCTGGGCGTGGGCGATGGCTGAGTTCATCAGCACCGCTTCGCAGCCCATTTCCATGGCGATGGTGGCATCGGATGCAGTGCCGACACCGGCATCGACCAGCACCGGCACTTTCGATTCTTCGAGGATGATCTGCAGGTTGTAGGGGTTGCAGATGCCCAGCCCGGTGCCGATCAGGCCAGCCAGCGGCATGACCGCGATGCAGCCGATTTCCGCGAGCTGGCGGGCGATGATCGGGTCATCGCTGGTGTAGACCATGACGTCGAAGCCTTCCTTGACCAGCACTTCTGCGGCCTTGAGGGTTTCGATGACATTGGGGAACAGGGTTTTCTGGTCGGCCAGCACTTCCAGCTTCACCAGGTTATGGCCGTTGAGCAGCTCACGGGCCAGGCGGCAGGTACGCACGGCCTCGACCGCGTCATAGCAGCCGGCGGTGTTGGGCAGAATGGTGTAGCGGTCGGGCGGCAGCACGTCGAGCAGGTTCGGCTCGCCCGGGTTCTGTCCCAGGTTGGTGCGGCGCACGGCGACGGTGACGATCTCGGCACCCGAGGCCTCGATGGCCTGGCGGGTTTCTTCCATGTCACGGTACTTGCCAGTGCCCACCAGCAGACGCGACTGGAAGGTGCGGCCGGCCAGGGTGAAGGGCTTGTCACTGCGAACGTTGCTCATCGGGATTCCTCGGGACAGGGTTACGGGAAGTGCGGGTGAAATGCCGGGGCGGCTAGCCGCCACCGATGGCATGCACCACCTCCACCTGGTCGCCGTCGTTGAGCAGCGTGCTGTCGTGCAGGCTGCGCGGCACGATATCCAGGTTCAGTTCCACGGCAACGCGGCGCCCGGCCAGCTCAAGGCGAGTCAGCAAGGCCGCGACGCTTTCGCCAGCGGGCAATTCGTAAGGTTCACCGTTCAGTTGAATGCGCATGCGCACGGCCACCATTGTGCGTTGGGGGCCCGCATTCTAGCCCCTGTAGGGCGCATTTCCCAAGTCTGGCGACCTGGGTTCAGCCCAATGGCGGCCGCTATTCAACCCAGGCGCCAGGCGGCGATACCCAGGCACAGCCAGCCTGCAAGGAAGCACACACCACCGATCGGGGTGATGATCCCCAGCTTGCCCAGGCCGCTCAGGGTCAACGCATAGAGGCTGCCGGAGAACAACACGATGCCCAGCGCGAACAGCCCGCCGGCCCAGCCGACCAACCGCCCGGGCAGGTGCACCGCCAGTACCGCAACGCCCAGAATCGCCAGGGCATGCACCAGTTGATAGGTGACGCCAGTGTGGAAAATCGCCAGGTATTCGGCGCTCAGGCGGCTCTTCAGACCATGGGCGGCGAAGGCACCGAGGGCAACACCGGTGAAGCCGAAAAAGGCGGCGAGCATCAGGAAGCTGCGAAGCATGGGACGACTCCTGGAAATGGCTCTGTATAATGGCCGCTTCCCTCGGTCCGGCCAAGCCATCGTCATGCTGTCATCGCTCATCCGCCGCCTTACCCGTGCTCTGTTGTGGTTCATCGCTGGCAGCATCGTGCTGGTGCTGATCTTTCGCTGGATACCGCCGCCCGGCACCGCGCTGATGGTCGAGCGCAAGGTGCAGTCCTGGGTCAACGGCGAACCTATCGACCTGCAACGTGAATGGCAGCCCTGGGAGCGCATCTCGAACGACCTCAAGCTGGCGGTCATTGCCGGTGAAGATCAAAAGTTCGCCAGCCACTGGGGCTTCGACGTTCCCGCCATCCAGGCCGCTTTCGCCAACAACGAGCGCGGTGGCAACCTGCGCGGCGCCAGCACGCTGACCCAGCAGGTGGCGAAGAACCTGTTCCTGTGGTCGGGGCGCAGTTGGCTGCGTAAAGGCCTGGAGGCCTGGTTCACCGGGCTGATGGAGCTGTTCTGGTCGAAAGAACGAATTCTCGAGGTATACCTCAACAGCGCCGAATGGGGTGAAGGGGTGTTTGGCGCCCAGGCCGCAGCGCGCTACCACTTCGGCGTCGACGCCAGCCAACTGAGCCGCCAGCAGGCCGCACAACTGGCCGCTGTGCTGCCCAGCCCGCTGAAATGGAGCGCAGGGCATCCGAGCACATACGTGGCAGGCCGTGCCAGCTGGATCAGCCGGCAGATCAGCCAACTGGGCGGCAACGCTTATCTGCGTCAGCTCGAGGGCGGCGAACGCTTCTAAATCGCGGACATGAAAAAGCCGCTGACCCAACGGGCAGCGGCTTTTTCGTGGGCGGTGAGGTGATCAGGCGGCGATCAGTGCCTTGACCTTGTTCATCGCGTTCTTCTCCAACTGACGAATACGCTCGGCCGAGACGCTGTACTTGTCTGCCAGCTCATGCAAGGTGGCCTTTTCTTCGGCCAGCCAGCGCTGATAGAGGATATCGCGGCTGCGCTCGTCCAGACCGCTCAAGGCCTGGTGCAGATTGCTTACCGAGTTGTCACTCCAGTCGGCGTCTTCGAGCTGCAGTGCCGGGTCGTAGCGGTGGTCTTCCAGGTAATGCGCGGGCGACTGGAAGGCGCTGTCGTCATCGGCCTCGGCGGCCGGATCGAAGGCCATGTCATGGCCGCTCAGCCGGCTTTCCATCTCGCGCACTTCCCGAGGTTCGACCCCCAGGCTTTCGGCGACCCGATGCACTTCGTCGTTGTTCAGCCAGGCCAGACGCTTCTTCTGGCTGCGCAGGTTGAAGAACAGCTTGCGCTGCGCCTTGGTGGTGGCCACCTTGACGATGCGCCAGTTGCGCAGGATGAACTCGTGAATCTCGGCCTTGATCCAGTGCACGGCGAACGACACCAGGCGCACACCCATTTCCGGGTTGAAACGCTTGACCGCCTTCATCAGGCCGACGTTGCCTTCCTGGATCAGGTCTGCCTGCGCCAGGCCGTAACCGGCATAGCTGCGGGCAATGTGAACCACGAAACGCAGGTGCGCCATCACCATCTGGCGAGCGGCTTCGACATCCTGCTGATAGTAGAGACGCTCGCCCAGATCACGCTCCTGCTCGACCGACAGCAACGGAATGCTGTTGACCGTGTGCACGTAGGCTTCCAGGTTTGCACCGGGAACCAGGGCATACGCAGGTTGCAACGATGTGGTCATTCAAGAACCTCCAGCTTTCGAGATGTGTGCCTTGTGAGCACTGCCAACATTGACCGGAAAACCCGTACGCAAGTTCCAGGATGAAGAAAATGCAATGTTGGCGATTAACGCTAGCGCGGTGCCAACTCTCGCAAATGGCGAGCGACCGCAATCCACGCACCGATATACCCTAACAGTACAGCACCGATCAAGAGCGAAAGTCCATCCGACCCTGGTACCCCTGCGAGGGCGAAATCGCTGCCGTACAGACCGGAAAGCCCGACTACCGCATCGTTCAGCCAGTTCAGGCCGAAGGCCAGAATACCCCATGCCAGCACCCCCGCGCCCAGGCCGTAGAGGGCGCCCATGTAGAGGAAGGGCCGCCGTACATAGCTGTCGGTGCCGCCCACCAGCTTGATCACTTCGATCTCGGTACGGCGGTTCTCGATATGTAGACGAATTGTGTTACCGATTACTAACAACAAGGCTGAAATCAGCATCACCGCCATGCCGAAGACGAAGCGGTCGCCCAGCTTGAGGATCGCCGCCAGGCGCTCGACCCAGAGCAAGTCGAGCTGCGCCACTTCGACCTTGGGCAGCTCGGACAGACGCTGACGCAGGGCCTCCAGCGCAGGCTTGTCGACCTCGGTCGGGGTCACCACCACCACACCCGGCAGCGGGTTTTCCGGCAGTTCGCGAATCGCCTCCCCTAGCCCGGACTGCTTCTTGAACTCTTCCAGCGCCTGCTCACGGCTGACGTACTGCGCCTGGGCCACGCCGGGCATGTCCATGATTTCGTCACGCAGGGCCTCGCCCTCGCGGCTGCTGGCGTCCATTTTCAGGTACAGGGAGATCTGCGCCGCGCGCTGCCATGAGCCGCCGAGCACTTCGACATTCTTCAGCAGCAGCGACAGGCCCATGGGCATGCTCAGCGCCACGGCCATCACCAGGCAGGTAAAGAAGCTGCCGATGGGCTGTTTGCCCAGACGGCGCAGGCTGTCCGCGAGGCTGGCGCGGTGGCTTTCCAGCCAGGCGCGCATCAGCGTGCGCAGGTCTGGGCCGTCGTCGTCGTGATTGCCGGGCTTTTTCTTGACCTGCTCGGCCGCCTTCGGCGCCACGCGCTCGGAGACTTTGGATGTACGGTTGTTGCTCATTGCCCGGCCTCCCCATCGCCGATCAGTCGCCCACGCTGCAAGGTCAGCATGCGGTGGCGCATGCGCGCGATCAGCGCCAGGTCGTGACTGGCGATCAGCACGGTGGTGCCGAGGCGGTTGATGTCTTCGAATACGCCCATGATCTCGGCGGCCAGCCGTGGGTCGAGGTTACCGGTCGGTTCGTCCGCCAGCAGCAGGGCCGGCTGGTGAACGATGGCGCGGGCGATGCCGACGCGCTGCTGCTGACCGGTGGAGAGGTCGGCGGGGAACAGTTCGCCCTTGTCGGACAACGAGACACGCTCCAGCGCCGAGTCGACGCGCTTGGCGATCTCGGGCTTGGACAGGCCGAGAATCTGCAGCGGCAAGGCGATGTTGTTGAACACGGTGCGGTCGAACAGCAACTGGTGGTTCTGGAACACCACACCGATCTGCCGACGCAGGAACGGAATCTGCGCGGTGCTGATCTGCCCCAGGTCCTGCCCGGCCAGCAGCAACTTGCCGCTGGTCGGTCGTTCCATGGCCAGCAGCAGGCGCAGCAAGGTGCTCTTGCCGGCGCCCGAGTGGCCGGTCACGAACAGGAATTCGCCCCGGCGTGCCCGGAAACTCAACTCGTGCAGGCCGATATGGCCGTTGGGGTAGCGCTTGGCGACCTGTTCGAAGCGGATCATGGGGCGTCCCGTTCGGCAAACAGGGCTTTGACGAACGGCTCGGCCTCGAAGGTGCGCAGGTCGTCTATGCCCTCACCGACCCCGACGAAGCGGATCGGCAGGTTGAATTGCTTGGCCAGGGCGAAGATGACCCCGCCTTTGGCGGTGCCGTCGAGCTTGGTCAGCGCAAGGCCGGTCAGCTCGACGCTCTGGTGGAAGTACTTGGCCTGGCTGATGGCGTTCTGCCCGGTGCCGGCATCGAGCACCAGCAACACCTCGTGGGGGGCGTCGGCATCGAGCTTGCCGATCACCCGGCGCACCTTCTTCAGCTCTTCCATGAGGTTGTCTTTGGTGTGCAGGCGCCCTGCCGTATCGGCGATCAGCACGTCGGCGCCACGGGCCTTGGCTGCCTGGACGGCGTCGAAGATCACCGAGGCCGAGTCTGCGCCAGTGTGCTGGGCGATCACTGGAATGTGGTTACGCTCGCCCCAGACCTGCAACTGCTCGACGGCCGCTGCGCGGAAGGTATCGCCGGCTGCCAGCATCACCTTCTTGCCTTCGAGTTGCAGCTTCTTGGCCAGCTTGCCGATGGTGGTGGTCTTGCCGGCGCCGTTCACGCCCACCACGAGAATGACGTAGGGCTTGCTCTGGGAGACGATCTTCAGCGGCTGCTCGACCGGGCGCAGCATGGCGGCCAGTTCATCCTGCAGCGACTTGTACAAGGCCTCGGCGTCGGTCAGCTGCTTGCGCGCGACCTTCTGCGTGAGGTTCTGCACGATGGTGGAGGTGGCTTCGACACCGACGTCGGCGGTGAGCAGGCGGGTTTCGATTTCATCGAGCAGGTCATCGTCGATGACCTTCTTGCCGAGGAACAGGCTGGCCATGCCCTCGCCGATGCTGGCGCTGGTCTTCGACAGCCCCTGCTTGAGACGGGCGAAGAAGCCGGGCCTGGACGGCTCGGCAGAGACGGCCACGGGTTGTGGCTCGGGCTCAGGCGCGGCTTTGGGCTCGACGACCACGACCGGCTCGACGATGGCCGGCGGTGCGGCGGCAGGGGTCAATGCCACGGGCACGGGCGTGGATTCAGGTTCGACCGCAGGTGCTACCTCTACCTGCTCGACCGGCGCGCGCTCGGGGATGACCGGCGGCGCCTTCGGTTGCAGGTCGGGCACCAGCGCAACGGGTTCTTCGGCCACCGGCAAGACCAGGTTGCTGACCGGGGTTTCGGCGCTGGGCGTGAGCGGTGCAGCTGGCGCTGGCGGGATCGGTGCCGGGTCCACGAGCTGCGGCGCTTCAGCGGGCGCCGGAGCCGGTTGCTCAGCCTCGAGGGCAGGCTGCTCGGGCGTTACCGCAGGCAGCTGCGGCTCGACGGCAGGCTGCTCAGGGACCGGTTGCTCGGGAGCCGGTTGCTGTGGCTTCTTGCGAAACCAGCTGAACAGGCCTTTCTTCTCACCAGCATCGGCCGGCGCTTTCTTGTCGTCGTTGGAACCAAACATGGAGACGGCTATCTCAAGGCAGCGATGGGCCAGCAGTGGCGCATCTGGAATTCAATAGACGCAGAACAGACTCTCATCGATGCGACTGGTTCATGCGTAACGTTTTGTCTTAAGGGCCCGCGGGCCAGAACGGCGACAGGCATGGCCGCCAGGCGACCGGATCAGTATCCTAGCACCTCCAGGCCCGCCGACGCTAAACCCAAGCGGGCCGCCGAACAGGTTGAACCCCCTTTATGAAAGCTCTCGCCCGCCGCGCTGCCGGCCTGCTGCTCGGCACCTTGTGTCTGCCACTGGCCGCCATCGCCGCCGATACCCAACCGACCCATGAATTCACCCTCGACAACGGCCTGAAAGTGGTCGTGCGCGAAGACCACCGCGCGCCCGTGGTGGTGTCGCAGATCTGGTACAAGGTCGGCTCCAGTTACGAGACCCCAGGCCAGACCGGCCTGTCCCATGCCCTTGAACACATGATGTTCAAAGGCAGCGCCAAGGTCGGTCCAGGCGAAGGTTCGCGCATCCTGCGCGACCTCGGCGCCGAGGAAAACGCCTTCACCAGCGATGATTACACCGCGTACTACCAGGTGCTGGCCCGCGACCGTCTGCCGGTCGCCTTCGAACTCGAGGCCGACCGCATGGCCAGCCTGCGCCTGCCGCCCGAGGAGTTCGCCCGGGAAATCGAAGTCATCAAGGAAGAGCGCCGCCTGCGCACCGATGACAAGCCCAACGCCAAGGCCTTCGAGCTGTTCAGCGCCATGGCCTACCCGGCCAGCGGCTACCACACCCCGACCATCGGCTGGATGGCCGACCTCGAACGCATGAAGGTCGAGGAACTGCGCCACTGGTACGAGGCCTGGTACACACCGAACAACGCCACTCTGGTGGTGGTCGGTGATGTCACGGTCGATGAGGTCAAAGGCCTGGCGCAGAAGTACTTCGGCGCCATCCCAAAGCGCGACACCCCGCCGGCCAAACTGCCGCTCGAACTGGCCGAGCCTGGCCAGCGTCAGTTGACCTTGCATGTCGCCACGCAACTGCCCAGCCTGATCTACGGCTTCAACGTGCCGGGTCTGGCGACTGCGCAAAACCCACGTAGCGTGCACGCCCTGCGACTGATTTCGGCCCTGCTCGACGGCGGCTACAGCGCGCGTTTGCCATCGCGTCTGGAGCGCGGCCAGGAGTTGGTGGCCGGTGCATCGTCCGGCTACAACGCTTTCACCCGAGGCGACAGCCTGTTCCTGATTTCCGCCACCCCCAACGTGCAGCAGCACAAGACCCTGGCCGACGTGGAAAAAGGCCTGTGGGAACAGCTCGACGAGCTCAAGACCACCCCGCCGAGCGCTGCGGAACTGGAACGCGTGCGCGCCCAGGTCATCGCCGGCCTGGTGTACGACCGCGACTCCATCAGCAGCCAGGCCACCACCATCGGCCAGCTGGAAACCGTCGGCCTTTCCTGGAAGCTGATCGACCGCGAGCTGGACGAACTCAAGCAAGTGACGCCCAAGGACATCCAGGACGCCGCCCGCACCTATTTCACCCGTGAACGCCTGAGCGTTGCCCACGTACTGCCCGAGGAGTCCGCTCATGAGTGATCGCCGCGCACCGCGCCAGACCTTCGTCGGCGCCGGCCTGTTCGCCCTGGCCCTGTCGGCCTGCACGCTGCTGTCGGCGCCGGCGCATGCCGCAGACGCCGCCAAGCCCGCCAACGGTCTGCAATCGCTGGCCGAACTCGATGGCAAGGCACCCAGCCGCCGCCAACTGAACGTGCAGAACTGGAAAACCGCCGAAGGCGCCCGGGTGCTGTTCGTCGAGGCCCACGAACTGCCGATGTTCGACCTGCGCCTGACCTTCGCCGCCGGCAGCAGCCAGGATGCTGGCACCGAGGGCCTGGCCACCCTGACCAACGCCATGCTCAACGAAGGCGTGGCCGGCAAGGACGTCACTGCCATCGCCCAGGGCTTCGAGGGCCTGGGGGCTGACTTTGGCAACGGCGCCTACCGCGACATGGCGGTCGCCAGCCTGCGCAGCCTGAGTGCGGCGGACAAACGCCAGCCGGCGCTCAAGCTGTTCGCCGATGTGGTCGGCAAGCCCACCTTCCCCGAGGACTCGCTCAAACGCATCAAGAATCAGATGCTCGCAGGTTTTGAGTACGACAAGCAGAACCCGGCCAAGCTGGGTGCCAATGCCTTGTCCAGCAAGCTGTATGGCACTCACCCCTACGCCTTCCCCAGCGACGGCAACGCCAAGAGCATTCCAGGCATCACCCAGGCGCAACTGCGCGCCTTCCATGCCAAGGCCTACGCCGCCGGGAACGCGGTCATCGCCCTGGTCGGCGACCTCAGCCGCAGCGAGGCCGAAGCCATCGCCGCGCAGGTCTCGGCCGCACTGCCCAAAGGCCCGGCGCTGCCGGCCCCGGCGCAGCCGAGCGAGCCCAAGCCTGGCATCACCCACATCGACTACGCCTCCAAGCAGACCCACCTGATGCTGGCCGAGCTGGGCATCGACCGTAACGACCCGGACTGGGCCGCGCTGTCGCTAGGCAACCAGATTCTCGGCGGTGGTGCCTTCGGCACCCGGCTGATGAGCGAGGTGCGGGAAAAACGCGGCCTGACCTACGGCGTGTATTCCTCGTTCACCCCCATGCAGGTGCGCGGCCCCTTCACCATCAACCTGCAGACCCGTGCCGAACTCAGCGAGGGCACCTTGAAGCTGGTGCAGGACCTGCTGGCCGATTATCTCAAGACCGGCCCGACCCAGCAGGAACTGGACGACGCCAAGCGTGAGCTGGCCGGCAGCTTCCCGCTGTCGACCGCCAGCAACGCCAGCATCGTCGGCCAACTGGGCGCCATCGGCTTCTACAACCTGCCGCTGACCTGGCTGGAAGACTTCATGCAGCAGTCGCAGGCGCTGACCGTCGAGCAGGTCAAGACCGCGATGAACAAGCACCTGGCAGCAGACAAACTGGTGATCGTCACGGTCGGCCCGAAAGTGCCGCAGAAACCGCTGCCGCCGCCCACTGAAAAACCCGCCGACCAGCCGCTTGGCGTACCGGAGCATTGATGGCCAGAGCAACCTCCTCCCCCCGTCCCGCCGCCAGCAAGGGCCAGGGCCACCTGCGCATCATCGCCGGCGAATGGCGCAGCCGGCGTTTGCCAGTGCCCGAGGGTGATGGCTTGCGACCTACGCCAGACCGGGTGCGGGAAACCGTGTTCAACTGGCTGGCGCCGTACATCGAAGGCGCCCAGGTGCTGGACGCCTTCACCGGCAGCGGCGCGCTGATACTCGAAGCGCTGTCGCGTGGCGCGCAGAACGCAGTGGCGCTGGACAGCAATCCGGCGGCCATCGCCAACCTGAAGAACAACCTCGAACTGCTGCGCTGCCCGCGCGGGCAGATTCTGCAAACCGACGCCTTGCGCTACTTGCAGGGGCCGGCCAAGCAGCAGTTCGACCTGGTATTCCTCGACCCGCCGTTCCATCAGGACCTGCTCGCCAACACCTGCCAACTGCTCGAGCAGCAGCAATGGTTGGGTGAACGCGCCTGGATCTACACGGAAAGCGAAGCGCTACCTTCGAGCCTGGGCATGCCCGCCAACTGGCGCCTGCACCGCGAGAAGAAAACCGGCCAGGTGCATTACGCGCTGTGGCAACGGGAATAATCGGCTACCACCTGCTGATTTAGTTAACGCAGTCGCAGGGCTGCATTGACCGAAGCTGCTCCGGCCACCGCCATTCAAGGAGCCTCTTCGATCATGCAGCCCTCACTTCAGACCAGCAGCCGCCTGCGGCGCTCGTCCTCGCCGCTCGCCCACTTCACCCTCGCCAACGGCCTCAGGGTCATCCTCCTGCAAGACCACCGCGTGCCGCTGGTCACTGCCCAGCTGTGGTTTCACGTCGGCGCCAGCCATGAGCCGCACGGGCAAAGTGGCCTGTCTCACGCACTTGAACACTGGGTGTTCGAGGGCAGCAGCAAACTCGCGCCCGGCCAGTACGCCAAGGTGCTCGCCCGTCTGGGTGGCAAGCCGCTGGCCTTTACCCTCGACGAAGCCACGCTGTACGTCGCCAGCGTGCCGGTCAATCGCCTCGAGATCGTACTGGAAGCCCAGGCCGACATCATGTCCAGCGCAACCCTCGCCGAGCAGCATTTCGTCAGTTGCCGCGATGCGCTGATCAACGAGCATCGCTTGCGTGTTGAAAGCTCAGCGGATGAACAGGCCAACCGCCTGCACCTGCAGCTGGCCCATGGCGCCAGTCCCTACGCCCATTCACGCTATGACCACCTCGATGACCTGCAAGGCCTTGGCGCGGAGGCGGTGAGGGCCTGGTACGCCAAGCATTACCACCCCGGCAACGCCACTCTGGTGGTGGCCGGCGACATCCTCATGCCCGCGTTGCGCGAACAGGTCGAGCGCCATTTCGATGCGCTGCCGACACAGCCGCAGCACACCTACTCTGGCTTCAGGCAAACCGACACCCTGTTCGGACGCGAGCAGACGGTGCGCCTCCCGGCGCTGCGCCAAGGCGTGATTCTCAGCTTCAACACGCCCAGCCTGGGCAGTACTCAATCGCCCGCCGAGGTCATTGCCCTGCAAGTGGCTGCAGCCCTGCTCAGTAACGGTGCCAGCTCGCGACTTTACGCAGAACTGGTGCGAGACGAGCCCTTGCTGCGCGGCATTCGCAGCGAGTTCGACGTTCATCTGCGTGGCGACACACTGATGACCTGGCATAGCTTGCTCAGCCCCGGGCCAACCAGTGCGCAGCAGGCCAGCGCACGCATGCTGGCAGTGATCGATACGCTGTCCCATACACCGGTATCGGGCGTTGAATTGCAACGGGCCAAGACCAAGCTGCTGGCGCAGCTGATCTATCAACGCGACGCGTTGCAGGACCACGCGTATCACATCGGGCGCCATGCGCTCAGCGGCGCCGACCTCGACCTGCTCGAACGAACCCCTGAGCTGATCCAGGCGGTCACCGCCGATGCGGTACAGGAGGTTGCCAGACGCTACCTCACCGCGAACCGCCTGACCGTGACCTACACCCAGCCTGAGGAGGCCGCGCAATGATCCACTCGTCTCTCAATGCCGGACCGCACTGCGCCGATTTCGCTGCGGGCGAAGTCTCGTTCGACTTCGGCGGGCTGACCAGCGCCACTGACCTTGACCTGAACGACCTGCCGACCGTGCAGCGCGCGCCGCTGGACTGGCACACCGCCCAGGGCAGCCGAGTGCGTTTCATCGAATCCCGCGAGCTGGCGGTCGTCGACATCGTGCTGCGCTTCGCTGCCGGCAGCAGCCTGGACGGTAACCTGGCGGGCCTGGCGGCGACCACCCTGTACATGCTTGACCAAGGCGCCGACGACCTCGACGCACAAGGCCTTGCCACCGCGCTGGAGGACCTGGGGGCCGAGCTGGGCAAGCAGCTCGATGTCGATCACGCGAGCCTGTCGCTGCGCTGTCTGAGCGCTGCCAGCGTGCGCGCTCAGGCGCTGCATCTGTTCATGGCAGTGGCAGCGCGCCCACGCTTCGAAGCCGCGGCCCTGGATAAGATCAAACGCCGCCTGCTCAGCCACCTGGCCTTGGTCGAGCAGAGCCCCGACCGCCTGTTGCAACGCGCCGTGCTCAACGAGCTGTTCGTCGATCATCCCTACGGTGACTACGTCAACGGCAGCGAGGCGGGCGTTAGCGCACTGAGCGTCGAGCATCTGCGCGACTTCCACCAGCGTGCCTACAGTGCCAACAATCTCGAGATCGCCATCGTCGGCGACCTGTCGAGCAATGAGGCCCGGGCACTGGCCGACGCCATCAGCAGCGCCCTGCCTCAGCACTGGGCGGCCGCAGCACTGCCACCGGCGCCGGCACCAGGAGCGACTCGCCGTGAACTGACGTTTCCCAGTGCCGGTACCAGTATCGCCCTGGCGCTGCCCTTACACCTCACCCCGCAACACGAGGACTACCCGGCCGTACTGCTGGGCTGCACGGTACTGGGCTCGGGAGCCAGTTCGCGGTTGATGGAGCACTTGCGCCAGCGGCGCAATCTGACCTACGACATCCGCGTCACGCCCACCCTGTGGCAAGCAGGCGGGTTGCTCACGGTGCGCTGGGAAATCGCCGCTCACTACGCCGAAGCCTCACGCCAATTGGTGCTAGCGATCATCGCTTGCTTTCTGGAGCACGGCCCCACCCAGGCGGAGCTGGAGCGAGCGGTGAATCAACGTGCAGGCGCATTGCTGCTGGAGGCTGCACGCAACGATCAGGCAGCGGTGCTGCTGGCTCAGCACAGCCAGCACGGTCTGCCCGCAGGTTACCTCACCGACTTCATTGAGCAGTTGCGCCAAGTGACGCCACAGCAGGTACGCCAGGCATTGCAGCGCTGGATCGATGTTCGCGGCATCAGCTTCTTCAGCATTGGCCCGAGACAAGCGCAACAGCATCTGCCCGATCGGCCAGAAGTGTGAGGGCAAGGGGCAGCGCTGAATCGGCAAGCGCTGCCCCTCCCTGGGCACGCCGTTCCGTGGCAAGCTGTGCCGGCTTACCGGAGCCCTCGTTCATGCCCACACCCGCTTTCCACCCCGCTCGGGGCCTGTCCAATCCGCACCTGCAAACCTTGTGGGGGCCGCTGTGGCGCAAGCTGGCGCCGCTTTCGCGGCAGCGCGAGCGGATGTGGCTGGCCGATGGCGACTTCATCGACCTCGACTGGTTCGGCCCGCACGAGGCGGATGCGCCGCTGGTGCTGGTGCTGCACGGGCTGACGGGTTCATCCGATTCGCCCTACGTGAAGGGTCTGCAACTGGCCCTGCGCGAGCAGGGCTGGGCCAGTGTCGCGGTGAACTGGCGCGGCTGCTCGGGCGAGCCTAACCTGCTGCCGCGCAGCTACCATTCCGGTGCCAGCGAAGACCTGGCCGAAACCATCGCCCACTTGCGGGCGCAGCGGCCGTTGGCGCCGCTGTATGCGGTGGGCTATTCGCTGGGCGGTAATGTGCTGCTCAAGTATCTGGGCGAAAGCGGCCAGGACAGCCATCTTCAGGCCGCCGTGGCAGTGTCGGTGCCGTTTCGCCTCGACCAGTGCGCCGACCGCATCGGCCTGGGCTTTTCCAAGGTGTATCAGGCGCATTTCATGCGTGAAATGCTCGCCTATGTGCAGAACAAACAGCGCCACTTCAGCGCAGGCGGTCAGCAGGATGCCGTCGACACCCTCGAGCGCCTGGGCTCGCTGCGCAACCTGCGCACCTTCTGGGATTTCGACGGCAAGGTGACCGCTCCGCTCAACGGTTTTCGCGATGTCCACGACTATTACCGCCAGTCATCCAGCCGCTACTACCTGGGGCAGAACCAAACCCCGACGCTGATCATCCACGCCGAAGATGACCCGTTCGTGTTCAGGCACAGCCTGCCGGATGCCGCCGAGCTGCCGGCGCAGACCCACTTCGAGCTGCACCGGCGTGGCGGTCATGTGGGTTTCGTCGAAGGCAGCGTGCGGGCGCCGCGCTATTACCTCGAGCGGCGCATCCCGCAGTGGCTGATCAGCGGCCAGTGATGGCCGCCGGGAGAGTCAGTCGCCAGTGGCGACTTCATGGCTCGGGTCGGTGATCCACTCACTCCACGAACCTGGGTACAGACGGCCCAAGGGGTAACCGGCCAGGGCCAGGGCGAACAGGTTGTGGCAGGCGGTCACGCCCGAGCCGCAGTAGGAAACCAACTGCTGGGCCGAGCGCTCGCCCAGCACCTGGGCGAAGCGCTGACGCAGTTGCTCGGGCGGCAGGAAACGCCCGTCCGGGCCGAGGTTTTCACTGGAGGCCAGGCACTGCGCACCAGGAATATGCCCGGCGACCGGATCGATCGGCTCAGCCTCCCCACGAAAGCGCGGCAGCGCCCGGGCATCGATCAGCGTCAGCTCAGGGCTGTGCAGGCGCTTGAGCAATTGTTCGGCATCGACCACCAGCCGCGAATTGGCCAACCCGGTGAACGAGCCGCTGCGCTTGGCCGGTGGATCGAGGCTCAGCGGCAGGTGCGCGGCATGCCAGGCCTTCAACCCGCCATCGAGAATCGACACCCCGCTGCATTTGCCCAGCCAGGCCAGCAACCACCAGGCGCGCGCGGCAAAAGCGCCGGGGCCATCGTCGTAGAGCACGATCTGGCTGTCTGCATCCACCCCCCACTCGCGCAGACGCTCTGCCAGTTGCGCAGGCTCGGGCAGCGGATGCCGGCCTGTCTGGCCCTTGTGCACAGGACCGCTGAGGTCGCGCTCGAGGTCCGCGAAATGTGCGCCGGCAATATGCCCTTCGGCATAGCTGCGCTGGCCGTAGTCGGCATCTTCCAGGGCGAAACGACAATCGAGGATCACCAGCCCGGGCGCATCCAGACGCTCGGCCAACTGTTGCGGGGTGATCAATTGCGCAAGGGGCATGACGAACTCCTTATCGAGGGCAGTATCACTGCATCTTACGGCCATCGACCAGCCGCTGTGTAGCCGACCACGGCGCTGCTGGATGCAAGGCCGACATGGCTGACTGTCGGCCGCCTCGTGCGCCATCGAGGCAATACCCACACGTCGCACAGTGCCATCATTTGCCCACGCGACTTGGCCGGGCGCAGTCGCTGCGCTACCATCCGACTCCCCAACGCCCTCCTGCCAGGACCAAGCGATGAACCGAGTGTTGTACCCGGGCACCTTCGACCCGATTACCAAGGGCCATGGCGATCTGGTCGAGCGCGCTTCACGGCTGTTCGACCACGTGATCATCGCCGTGGCCGCCAGCCCGAAGAAAAACCCGCTGTTCCCGCTGGAGCAACGCGTCGAGCTGGCCCAGGAGGTCACCCGCCATCTGCCCAACGTCACCGTGCTCGGGTTCTCTACGTTGCTGGCCGCCTTCGCCAAAGAGCAAGGCGCCAATGTCCTGCTGCGCGGGCTGCGCGCCGTGTCCGACTTCGAGTACGAGTTCCAACTGGCGAACATGAACCGGCAACTGGCCCCCGACGTCGAGAGCCTGTTCCTCACCCCGTCGGAGCGTTACTCGTTCATTTCCTCGACCCTGGTGCGCGAAATCGCCGCGCTGGGCGGCGATATCACCAAGTTCGTCCACCCTGCCGTGGCCGATGCACTGACCGAGCGCTTCAACCAAAAGTAACCCCACGTCGGCAGCACGCGCGCCCGCGTGCACTGCGGGCGTGAATACGGCACAATTGCGCCCATTGCTTAGCTACATGCCCGGGCGCGACGCCCCGGCCGGAGTCTCCATGTCCCTGATCATCACCGACGATTGCATCAACTGCGACGTCTGCGAACCCGAGTGCCCGAACGCTGCGATCTCTCAAGGCGAAGAGATCTACGTGATCGACCCGAACCTGTGCACCCAGTGCGTGGGCCACTACGACGAGCCGCAGTGCCAGCAGGTCTGCCCGGTCGACTGCATCCCGCTGGATGAAGCCCACCCGGAAAGCGAAGAACAACTGATGGCCAAGTACCGTCGCATCACTGGCAAGGCCTGAACCCCTTCAGGCCTTGCGCCTCGTTCAGCGCTGGCAGCGCAGGCAGTAGACGCTCGCCCGCTGGCCGAGCTTGACCTCGCGCAGGGTCGTTCCGCAGACCTTGCAGGGCTGACCAGCCCGACCATACGCGAACAGTTCCTGCTGGAAATACCCCGGCTGACCATCGCCGCCGATGAAGTCGCGCAAGGTCGTGCCGCCGCGCTCGATGGCGGCAGCCAGCACCCGTTTTATCTCCACCGACAGGCGCAAGTAACGCGCCCGTGAAATACCGCCGGCCTCGCGCCGCGGGTCAATGCCAGCGGCGAACAGCGCCTCGGTGGCGTAGATGTTACCCACCCCCACCACCACCGCGTTGTCCATGATGAACGGCTTGACCGCCATGCTGCGCCCGCGCGACAGCTGGAACAGGCGTTCGCCATCGAACAGCTCGGTCAACGGCTCAGGCCCCAGGCGCAGCAGCAGTTCATGGTTGTGCGGGTCGTGGCTCCAGAGCATCGCACCGAAACGCCGCGGGTCGGTGTAGCGCAACGCCAGCCCCGACTCCAGCTCGATATCGACATGCTCGTGCTTGCCCGGCTCCAGGCCCATCTCGACCAGACGCAGGTTGCCCGACATGCCCAGGTGGCTGATCAGCGTGCCGACTTCGGCGTTGATCAGCAGGTATTTGGCGCGCCGCTGCACGGTGACGATGCGCTGCCCGGAGAGCCGCACGTCAAGGTCTTCGGGGATCGGCCAGCGCAAGCGCCGGTCACGCACCACCACGCGGCTGACGCGCTGGCCTTCCAGGAAGGGCGCGATCCCGCGCCGGGTGGTTTCGACTTCTGGCAGTTCCGGCATGAATCAGTGCCCGCTCGCTTCTCGAAGGTTTTGCTTGAGGCTCTCGAAGTCGTACTCCGACAGCCCGATGTAGTCCAGCACCAGCGGCGCGATGGCGTCCCATTCGTGGTCGACGTTCTGGTCGCCCAGCACCCGGTACGAGGCGCAGATGTGCTCGGCCATCTTGAGCACCGCCAGCAGATTCTTCAACTGCGGGTGCGCACTGTGCGACGACTCGTCGCTGAACACCGCCAGGGCGTTGTGGTGGTTGGCGATAGCCGCGCTCAGGTGCTCGGGCAGGCGCCAGGACTTGGCCGTGTAGTAACCGACCACCGAGTGGTTGGTGTTGAGCGCACGGTTTTCCGTGTCCACCACCCGCCAGCCTGGGCCGGCCTGGGCGTAGGCCTCGATCAGCACGTCCATGTAATTGGGAAAGCGCTTGAGCATAAGCGGCACGCCGCAATCGTGGAACAGGCCCAGGGTATAGGCTTCGTCCACGGCCTGGATGCCGGTGCGCTTGGCCAGGGTCAGGCAGGTGTTGGCGACGTCCTGGGCGGTGTCCCAGAAGCGGTTGAGGGTGACGATGGTTTCGTCGCTCATCTCGCCCTTGATCGACTGCGCGTTGATCAGGTTGATGATCGAGCGGCTGCCGAGCAAATCGACCGCGCGCTGGATCGAGCCGATCTTGTTGCTCAGGCCGAACTGCGCCGAGTTGACCAGCTTGAGCAAGGCCCCGGAAAGACCGGGGTCCTGTGCGATCAGGCGGGCGATGGTGCCCAGGTCGGGGTCAGGCATGTACTGCTCGAACTGCAAATCGACGAGGATCTGCGGTTGCGGTGGAATGGTGATGCCTTGCAAGGCTTGCCGGATCTGCTCCGGGGTGAGTTCGAGGGACATGACTACATACTCGCTGAGGACGGCAGATTCTACCTGTCTGGCGCGCGATCGTTGAGCACAACTTAGGCCGATGAAGCATCATTCATGGCGCGTAGCCAGCACCGCTTTATGGGCAAGCCTTACGCTATAATCCCGCTCTTTTTTCCGGAGCGACGTCATGTCCCTGCCCAGCCTACGCCTCAAAGCCAACGCCGACCGCCGCCTGCGCGCCGGCCATCTGTGGATCTACAGCAACGAGATCGACGTGGCTGCGACCCCGCTGCAGGGCCTGGCCGCCGGTCAGCAGGCGATTCTCGAAAGCGCCAGCGGCAAGCCCCTGGGCGTGGTCGCGGTCAGCCCGAACAACCTGATCTGCGCCCGTCTGCTGTCGCGTGACGCCAAGCTGATGCTCGACAAATCCCTGCTGGTGCACCGCCTCAACGTGGCCCTGTCGCTGCGCGAGCGCCTGTTCGACAAGCCGTGCTACCGCCTGGTGTATGGCGATTCCGACCTGCTCCCGGGGCTGGTGGTCGACCGCTTCTTCGACATCCTCGTGGTGCAACTGGCCTCGGCCACCATGGAGCAGCACAAGGATGAAGTCATCGCCGCCCTGGTGCAGGTGCTCAAGCCCAGCGGCATTTTGTTCAAGAACGACTCCGCCGCGCGCGACGCCGAGGGCCTGGGCCGTTACGTCGAGACCGTCTACGGTGAAGTGCCAGACTGGGTCGCGCTGGAAGAGAACGGCGTCAAGTTCGAAGCGCCGGTGCGCGAAGGCCAGAAGACTGGCTGGTTCTACGACCACCGCATGAACCGCGCACGCCTGGCCCCCTATGTTGCCGGCAAGCGCGTGCTCGACCTGTTCAGCTATATCGGTGGCTGGGGCGTGCAGGCCGGGGCCTTCGGCGCCAGTGAAGTGTTCTGCGTGGACGCTTCGGGCTTCGCTCTTGACGGCGTCGAGCGTAACGCGGCGCTCAACGGCATCAGCGAAAAACTCACCTGCATCGAAGGCGATGTGTTCGAAGCGCTCAAGGAGCTGAAAGCCGCCGAAGAACGCTTCGATGTGGTCATCGCCGATCCACCCGCCTTCATCAAGCGCAAGAAAGACCTGAAGAACGGCGAAGGCGCCTACCGCCGCCTCAATGAACAGGCCATGCGCCTGCTCAACAAGGACGGCATCCTGGTCAGCGCCTCGTGCTCGATGCACCTGCCTGAAGACGACCTCAACGGCATCCTCCTGACCAGCGCCCGCCACCTGGACCGCAACCTGCAACTGCTCGAACGCGGCGGCCAGGGCCCGGACCATCCGGTTCACCCGGCTATTCCCGAGACGCGCTACATCAAGAGCATTACCTGCCGGTTGTTGCCCAACAGCTGATCCGGCGACCGTCGAAGTACTTCAAGCCGATGCCCCGAACAGGGCGTCGGCTTTTTTACGACTTGTTGCTGGCTTCTCCCATCCAGGACGTTGCCTACGCCACACCAGGAAGGTTCCACGACCCACATCCCTTGCCCTGATCCCGTGGCCCTCTAGCCTGTTCGACTCGCAGAAATGCGACAGGCCGAGGGCCGCTCGATGATCAGACAAGAGGATAAAAACCGTGGACCACGCCCTACGCAACAACGTCTGCCGGCTCTCGACAGCGTTGCTGGCTCTGATGAGCCTGCTCAGTGTATTTCCGGTGGACGTCATCCTGCCGTCCTTCCCTGCACTGTCGGAGACGTTCGCAGTTGCAGGCAAGGACATCGCCTACTCCATGAGCGCGTTCGCCGTGGGGGTGGCGTTTTCACAGTGCTTCATTGGCCCACTTTCTGACCGTGTTGGCCGGCAGAAGCTGTTGCTGATCGGCTTACTAGTGGCCATGTTCGGCGCCGCGGGCTGCAGTATGGCTTCCGATTACGTGACATTCATGGCCTTTCGCACCCTGCAGGCCCTCGGCTGCGGCTGTTTCGTGCTGTGCCAGGCGCTGGTGCAAGACCTTTACCCCGCACATCGCCGCAATGCGATGCGCATCTTGTTGACCACCAGCAGCGGACTGTTCATTTCCCTCTCGCCGCTGGCCGGCACGGCCTTGCAGCACCTCTGGGGATGGCCGGGCAGCTTCCATGTGTTCGTCTGCCTCTGCGTGCTGACCGTTTTCCTCGTGTATGCGATGCCCAGCGAACAGCCCAGAAGGCCAAGCGCACAGGGCAGTTTGCGCAACTATGGGGTGTTACTAGGCGATGGGACATTTCTGTTGTATTCGCTGATCGCGGCGCTGGCCTTTACCTGCCACTTCACCTTCGTGGTGGTTTCGCCGCTGCTGTTCATCGACCGGCTGGGATTCTCGGCCGAAGCATTCGCCTGGGTGTTCGTCGTCTACGGCATGGCCTATCTGTTGGGCGGCTTGTTTGCCGCTCGAATCAATCGCCTGTTCAGCCCACCGGTGCAGATCGCCCTGGGCCTGGCACTGATCGCCGCCGCGGGCGTGACCATGCTCGGCACACTGTGGCTGGTCGGACTTTCGGCCTTCGCGCTGCTGCTGCCCATGATCATCTGCACGGCCGGCACCACGGTGGCGCGTCCGGCGGCGATGTCGTGTGCGCTGGAGCGGCATCCGGGTTGTGCGGGCACGGCGGCGGCGTTGAGCAGCACGCTGCTGTTCACCGTGGGCGGGGTGCTCAGTGGGCTGATTGCAGTCGCGGAGCAGGACTTGCCCAAACACCTGGCGATGGCGCTGATCGCTGTTGGCGTGTGTGGTGGCCTGATGCTGAAAGTGATCAGCGCTATGAGCCGATGGCGCCAGGCGGTGTAAGCGCCAGGCGCCAGCCCCATAAGGTGTGATGCCGCTTAAGGTTCGCGCTGAAGCATCAGCTCCTGCCCGTCGACCTCGAAGGTCTTGTAGCGGGGTGTGACCGGCTTCAGCTCACCGGCCTGAATGCGTTTGACGAAGTCGTTCACGGCAGGCCGTGCGTAGTTCCAGGTGTAGACGCCTGCGCGTTTCCAGACCCCGTCCTGCCAGGCGAACATCAGTACGCTCGGGGCGTAGCGCTGGCGTGGAATAACCAACACCTCGGCCTGCCCGTCGTCGTCCAGGTCTTGCGCCCACAGGTAGCAGCCTTGTGCGCATTCGTAGTCGTCGGTGAGCTGCGCGGTGAAGGCTTCGGCATGGTTCGGCCTGTCACCTAGCCATTCCTGCGCCGGATGTGCAGGGTTTGCGCTGGCGCCCATTTCGCGGGCGTCGTCCAGGCGCTGGCGCAGGGTTTCTCGCTCGGCTGGAGCGAGCACCGTGCCCGCCTCAACCTGTTTCGACAAAGCCTCGAAGGCTTCTCGACCCGGCTCGCCCCAACCGAAGTACAGCGTATTGGCATCGAACGAATCGACCGGCGTGCGCCCGTCGAGCAGGCGCGCCACCTGATTGCGTGCGCTGAGCCCGAGGGGATCGAGCAGCGGTGACTGGTAGGCGACGATCAGCAACGCCGTGAGCAACGCGATCCACGGGTTGCTGCGGCGCAGGCCATGTAACCACGCGCCATGCCGGGGCAGCACCGCCCAGGCCGCCGCCAGCGCGTGCACCAGCATCACACCAATCAACAGCGCCGCCTGGATACGGCTGGGGGTCAGCCCGTACTGGGCGATGCGCAGGCCACTGGCCCATGCGGCCAGGGCCACCAGGATCGGCAGGCACAGCAGGCTGGCATTGACCAGCATGCGCAGCCCTCGCGGATAGGCCTCGCCCTGTTCGCCATCCTGAAACACGCCGTTGACCAGGAACAGGTTGAAGGCGCTGAGCAGCAGCAGAATCGCGGTGGCTTGCCCGGTGGCCCAGATCGGCTGTACCCCGGTGAACGGCAGCACGCAGGTGAACACCACGGCGATCGCAGCGCTCAAGGGCAGCAGCAAACGGCACAGCGACAGCAGCATGCCGCGCAGCAGGCCTATGACTTTCTCGTTCTGCAAACCGATGCGCATGCCCAGCGCGAACACCACTGGCAGTACGACATAGAGCAATGCGTGGTTCTCCAGCACTGCCTTGATCTGGCTGATGCCCACCACCTCGAACAGCGTGCCGCACAGCCACAGCAACCAGAAGAACACCCCCATCAGCCCCAGGGCCAGCAGGACGATGAAGACATTGTTCCACGCCTGTCGGAACAGATCCTGGTAGCGCGGACGCAGGCCCTGCCGGGTCGGCCAGGCGAGGATGAACGCGGTGGCGATGTAGCTGAGCACCACGATCGCCAGCCAGGCGGTGTCGCGCACGGACGCATTGTCCATCGAGGAGCGGTCATAGGCACTGAGCCCGGCCACCAGCAGCCCGAGGCCGAGGGTCATGAGCAAGGTGCCGCGCTGCACGCCCTGCGGGCCCAGCAGTTGCAGCACGACCGCCCAGACCGTCACCCCGGCGCAGGCTGCGTAGATGAACGCCGACTGCGGCGGGCCGGCCATGTCCAAGCCCATCAACAACAGGCCGTGGATCAGGCCGATGAACAGGTAGAACGGCAGCGGGCGTTGCGACTCAGGCATGGGAAGTCCTTTTGGTGATGCGGCGAAGGGGGTGAAGTCTAGCGCCGTCCGGCTATGTCGGCATTCCTTCCGGGGCACAGCGGTGTAGAATCAGACGATTCATCGCCAGTCATCCCCCGGCGGGTTTATGAGCTCTGGTCGAGCCTGCGGCGATCCCGCGCGGACTTCGTCCCAACATCCTTGCCAATGGCAACCGGCCTTCGGCGCATTAGGACACGAGAAGCTCACTCCCTACTTTGACGTGATTTAGCCGCCAGGAGCGCTCCATGCCTGATTATCGTTCCAAGACCTCCACCCACGGCCGCAACATGGCCGGCGCCCGCGCCCTGTGGCGCGCCACCGGGATGAAGGACGAAGACTTCAAGAAACCGATCATCGCCATCGCCAACTCGTTCACCCAGTTCGTCCCGGGGCATGTGCACCTGAAGGACCTGGGCCAGCTGGTCGCCCGCGAGATCGAGCGCGCCGGTGGCGTGGCCAAGGAATTCAACACCATCGCGGTCGATGACGGCATCGCCATGGGCCACGACGGCATGCTCTATTCGCTGCCCAGCCGCGAGATCATCGCTGACGCGGTCGAATACATGGTCAACGCCCACTGCGCCGACGCCATCGTGTGCATCTCCAACTGCGACAAGATCACCCCCGGCATGCTCATGGCCGCGCTGCGCCTGAACGTTCCGGTGATCTTCGTTTCCGGCGGGCCGATGGAAGCCGGCAAGACCAAGCTGGCCAGCCACGGCCTGGACCTGGTCGACGCCATGGTGATCGCCGCCGACAGCACGGCCTCCGACGAGAAAGTCGCCGAATACGAGCGCAGCGCCTGCCCGACGTGCGGTTCCTGCTCGGGCATGTTCACCGCCAACTCGATGAACTGCCTGACCGAAGCCCTGGGCCTGGCCCTGCCGGGCAACGGTTCGACCCTGGCCACCCACTCCGACCGCGAGCAGCTGTTCCTCACCGCCGGGCGGACCATCGTCGAGCTGTGCAAGCGCTACTACGGCGAAGGCGACGCTTCGGTACTGCCGCGCAGCATCGCCAACTTCAAGGCGTTCGAGAACGCCATGATGCTCGACATCGCCATGGGCGGCTCGACCAACACCATTCTCCACCTGCTGGCGGCGGCGCAGGAAGCCGAGGTGCAGTTCGACCTGCGTGACATCGATCGCCTGTCGCGCCGGGTGCCACAGCTGTGCAAAGTGGCGCCGAACATCCAGAAGTACCACATGGAGGATGTACACCGCGCCGGTGGCATCTTCAGCATTCTCGGCTCGCTGGCCCGTGGCGGCCTGCTGCACACCGACCTGCCGACCGTGCACTCGCCGAGCATGGAAGAGGCCATCGCCAAGTGGGACATCACCCAGACCGACGATGAAGCCGTACACACCTTCTTCAAGGCAGGCCCGGCCGGTATCCCCACGCAAACCGCATTCAGCCAGTCGACCCGCTGGGACACCCTCGACGACGACCGCGAGAACGGCTGCATCCGCAGCTTCGAGCACGCCTACTCGCAAGAAGGCGGCCTGGCCGTGCTGTACGGCAACATCGCCCTCGATGGCTGCGTGGTGAAGACCGCTGGTGTCGATGAGTCGATTCACGTGTTCGAAGGCAACGCCAAGATCTTCGAAAGCCAGGACAGCGCCGTGCGCGGCATTCTTGCCGACGAAGTGAAGGCCGGTGATATCGTCATCATCCGCTACGAAGGTCCGAAAGGCGGCCCGGGCATGCAGGAAATGCTCTACCCGACCTCGTACCTCAAGTCCAAGGGCCTGGGCAAAGCCTGCGCCCTGCTCACCGACGGTCGCTTCTCGGGCGGCACCTCGGGCCTGTCGATCGGCCACGCCTCACCCGAGGCGGCTGCAGGTGGCGCCATCGGCCTGGTGCGCGACGGCGACAAGGTGCTGATCGACATCCCTAACCGTTCGATCAACCTGCTGGTCAGCGACGAAGAACTGGCCCACCGCCGCATCGAGCAAGACAAGAAAGGCTGGAAGCCGGTGGAAGTACGCCCACGTAAAGTGACCACCGCCCTCAAGGCCTACGCCCTGCTGGCGACCAGTGCCGACAAGGGGGCTGTGCGCAACAAGGCGATGCTCGACGGGCTGTGATTGTTGGCATGGGATCGCCTGTAGGAGCGGCCGGACCGGCCGCTTCTACAACAGGCCAGGTAACGATCAGATATCGTCGGGCGTCACGATCACCCAGTTCTTATCGGCCGTCACCGGCAGCCCCTCCTTGGCTTGTGCCGCAGCATTCTTGGCGATCATGGCGTTGAGCTGGTCCATGTACTTGGGCTTGCGGTTGATCCACAGGTGGATGCCGCCCTTGTCGACATCCACGCCGTGGAACAGCATGAAGCCATCGCTGGTGGGGGTGTCGCCGCCGACCAGCACCGGGCGTTTCCATTCATCGATGTAGGTGAGGATGGCCGCCTGCTTGCCGGCCATCCAGGTGGCGGGGGTCCACAGGTAGGGGGTCAGTTCGAGGTTTTCATTGGCCTTGGGGTCGTAGTGCCCGGCGCTGATCTGCTTGCGCGCGGTGGTCAGTTGGCCATTGCTGCGGTCCTTGAGCAGTTGAGTGACGCCGATCACGTTCTGCGGTTTGACGTTGTAGCCGTACTTGGGATCGGAGGCCACCATGCGCACCAGCTCTTCGCCGGCCGCAGTGATGACATACACCTCGATGCCGTTCTCCATCAGCTTGTTGTACAGCTCGGTCTGGCCGACGAAGACCTTGGGCGGTTGCACCTCGGTGGTCTTGAGCTGGTCGCCCTCGAAGTAGGTCGCAGGAATCGGTTTGCCCGAGGCCATCAGCTCATCGACCTGAACCTTCAGCTCCTTGAGGGTGAAGCCCGAGAACACCTGGGCGATCCACGGGTAGCAGACCCTGTCGTCGAGCTCGCACAGCCGGTAGTAGTAGCTGAACAGGCTTTCCTTGTGCTCGGCGGTGTCTTTGAACGGTATCAGCTTGAGCGACGGATCGAGTTTGTCGCGGGTCAGCAGGCCCTTGTTCTCCATGAATGGCAGCAACGACTCTTCGAGGTCGTAGCGGTAACTGGTGTTGTCCATGTCGAACACCGCGTAGTTACCTTTGTTGGCATTGGCGGCAATCATGCTGTCGAGCTGCTTGGCGGCGTCGGCCGGCCAGTGCTTGAGCTCAGTGGCCAGGGCGTGGACGCTGAACAACAGGGACAACGTGACGGCAAGCGCTTTGGGTGCGAACTTCATGCAGGCATCTCCTGAAATGACCTGAACAAACTAGACGACGAATCCTGCCCGTGTTGCATGACAACGACGTATTCGGTGCTGAAAGCGCCTACGGCATATCCCTTGGCGACCCTTGCATATTCCAAAAACGACTATGCACATTCTATTTGGGTATAAATCGCTTGGCTTTCAGGCTGTTAGCATTTCCGGTTGGCAATCGCGCAATACTCTCGATGCCCCCTGCTTCTTCGTTCTGGAGCTTCAATGAACCTGCCGCTGTCCCTCAATCTTCTGGCGTTCCTGGCCCTGCTGCTGGGCCTGGCGCAAACCCGGCGTACCGACTGGAGCCTGGCGAAAAAAGTCTTGCTCGGCCTGGTGCTGGGCGTGTTGTTCGGCCTGGTGTTGCACACCCTGTACGGCGCCGGCCACCCGGTGCTCAAAGCCACCATCGGCTGGCTCGAGCTGGTCGGCAACGGCTATGTCGGGCTGTTGCAGATGATCGTCATGCCGCTGATCTTCGCCTCGATCCTCAGCGCCGTGGCACGTCTGCACAACGCCTCCTCCTTGGGCCGTATCAGCGTGCTGAGCATCGGCACCTTGCTCATCACCACCGCCATCGCCGCGCTGATCGGCATCGTCCTGACCAACCTGTTCGGCCTCAGCGCCGAGGGCCTGATCGCCGGTGTGCAGGAAAGCGCTCGCTTGCAGGCCATCCACGCCGACTACGCCGGCAAGGTCGCCGACCTCAACGTGCCGCAGTTGCTGCTCTCGTTCATCCCCAGCAACCCGGTCGGAGACCTGGCGCGGGCCAAACCGACATCGATCATCAGCGTGGTGATCTTCGCGGTGTTCGTGGGTATGGCCGCTCTGCAACTGATCAAGGACGATACCGAGAAGGGTAACCGCGCGCTGTCGGCCATCGACACCCTGCAAGCCTGGGTCATGCGCCTGGTGCGCCTGGTGATGAAGCTCACGCCCTACGGCGTACTGGCGCTGATGGCGAAAATGGTCGCCAGTTCCAACCTCGACGACATCCTCAAGCTGGGCAGCTTCGTGGTGGTGTCGTACCTGGGCCTTGGGCTGATGTTCGTGGTCCACGGGCTGATCCTCAGCGCCATCGGTGTCAGCCCGCTGCGCTTCCTGCGCAAGGTCTGGCCGGTGCTGACCTTCGCCTTCACCAGCCGCTCCAGTGCCGCCAGCATCCCGCTGAACATCGAAGCGCAGACCCTGCGCCTGGGCGTGCCGCAGTCGATTGCAAGTTTCAGTGCGTCGTTCGGCACCACCATTGGCCAGAACGGCTGCGCGGGTCTGTACCCGGCGATGCTGGCGGTGATGGTCGCGCCCACCGTGGGCATCGACCCGTTCGACCCGCTGTGGATCGCCACTCTGGTGGCCATCGTCACCCTCAGCTCGGTCGGCGTTGCCGGGGTCGGTGGCGGCGCCACCTTCGCCGCGTTGATCGTGCTGCCGGCCATGGGCCTGCCGGTGGAACTGGTGGCGTTACTGATTTCAGTCGAGCCGCTTATCGACATGGGGCGCACCGCGCTCAACGTCAACGGCTCGATGACCGCCGGCATGGTCACCAGCCAACTGCTCAAGCAGACCGACGCCCAGGTGATGGCCGCCGATGAGCACGCGCAGCTCAAGCACACCTGAGTCAGCGCGCGCCTTCCACCAGCAATTCGGCAAAGGCCCGGGCCATTGCCGAATTGCCATGCTGGCGCTGCACAAGCCACACCGCGGTGATGGCGTCTTCGTCGAGCAGCGTGCGGTACACCACCCCTTCGATGCGCATGCGCTGGTAGGACGCCGGCAGCACCGACACCCCTAACCCCGCCGACACCAGGCCGATGATGGTCATCGCCTCACCGACCTCCTGGGTGAAGTGCGGGGTGAAGCCGGCCTGTCGCGCCAGGCTGAGCAACTGCGCGTGCAGACCGCTGCCATAGCTGCGTGGGAAAAACACGAATGGCTCGTCGGCCAGCTGCGCCATGTACAAGCCGGCTTCGCTGCCCTGCGCCAACGGATGCGAGGCATTGAGCACCGCCACCAGCGGTTCGCGCAGCAGTTCGGTGACCACCAGCCCCTCAGGCAGCGGCATGGGCCGCATCAGGCCGACCTCGATGGACTCATCGAACACCCCGGCCGCCACATCACGGCTGCTCATCTCCTTGAGGTCCAGGTGCACGGCGGGGAAGCGCTGGCGGAAGGCATACAGCGCCTTGGGAATCTTCGAGGTGAACGGCGCCGATGAGGTGAAGCCGATCTTCATGTCGCCCAGCTCGCCCAACTGCGCCCGGCGCGCCACATCAGCGGCCTTTTCGACCTGTGCCAGCACCTGGCGCGCTTCATCGAGAAACAGCCTGCCAGCCTCACTCAACTCAACCCGGCGGTTGGTGCGCTCGAACAGCCGCGCGCCGAGTTCGTGCTCCAACGCCTGAATCTGCTGGCTCAGCGGCGGCTGGGAAATGCCCAGTTGCTGCGCGGCGCGGCCGAAGTGCAATTCCTCGGCCACGGCGATGAAATAACGTAAATGACGCAGCTCCACGCAAGCTCCTCAATAAGTCGTAAAAGCTCTCAAATAGGTCGAACAATATATTGGAACTAATCATTAGCTAGCTATATGATTTTTTCCATTGCCTGCATGCCGCCCCACCCGAGGTAGACTTCGTGAAATCCGCTGTAGCCCCATTGCCCTCCTCTGCCGCGCCCGTTCAGGCCGCCTCGGTGACCGATATCTGGATCGAGAAAGGCACGCCCGCTTTCATGAAGACCGTGCTGGCGCTGTTCAGCGGCGGCTTCGCCACCTTTGCCCTGCTCTACTGCGTGCAGCCGATGATGCCGCTGCTGTCGCGCGAGTTCGCCATCAATGCCGCGCAAAGCAGCCTGGTGTTGTCGGTGTCCACGGCGATGCTGGCCATTGGGCTGCTGATCACCGGGCCGATTTCCGACCGTATCGGGCGCAAGCCGGTGATGGTCTTCGCGTTGCTCTGCGCAGCCCTGGCGACCCTGGCCAGCGCAGTCATGCCCACGTGGGAAACGGTGCTCGTCAGCCGCGCGCTGGTGGGGCTTTCGCTGAGCGGCCTGGCGGCAGTGGCGATGACCTACCTGAGCGAAGAAATCGCCCCGCAGCACATTGGCCTGGCAATGGGCCTGTACATCGGCGGCAACGCCATCGGCGGGATGTGCGGGCGCCTGATCAGCGGCGTGCTGATCGACTTCGTCAGCTGGCACACGGCATTGCTGGTCATGGGCGGCCTGGCGCTGGTGGCGGCGCTGGTGTTCTGGAGGGTGCTGCCCGAATCACGCAATTTCCGCCCGCAGTCGCTGCGTCCACGGCGCTTGCTCGATGGCTTCGTGCTGCACTTCAAGGATGCCGGCCTGCCGTGGCTGTTCCTTGAAGCATTCCTGCTGATGGGCGCCTTCGTCACCCTGTTCAACTACATCGGCTACCGCTTGCTCGACGGGCCGTATCACATGAATCAGGCGCTGGTCGGCCTGCTGTCGATCGTCTACCTGTCGGGCATCTACAGCTCGGCGCAGGTCGGCGCGCTGGCCGACAAACTCGGCCGGCGCCGGGTGTTCTGGGCCAGCATCGTGGTGATGGCCAGCGGCATGCTGCTGACCATGGCCACGCCACTGCCGCTGATCATCGTCGGCATGCTGGTGTTCACCTTTGGTTTCTTCGGCGCGCATTCGGTGGCCAGCAGCTGGATCGGCCGCCGTGCGCTCACCGCCAAGGGCCAGGCATCATCGCTGTACCTGTTCAGCTACTACGCAGGATCGAGTGTGGCCGGGACGGCCGGTGGGGTGTTCTGGCATCTGGGCGGCTGGAACGGCATCGGCCTGTTCATCGGTGGCCTGTTGACGATCGCCTTGCTGATCGCCCTGCACCTGAGCCGACTGCCGACCAAGACCGCCTGATCGGCAGTGGACAACAGGCCAGGCCGTTGCGGCCCGGCCTGTGCCCGCACACTCAGCCGTGGTACTGCGCCGACAGCTCGTGCACGGCATTGATGAACACGCCGGCGTTGGCCGGATCGACCTCCGGGGTGATGCCGTGGCCGAGGTTGAACACATGGCCGCTGCCTGAGCCATAGCTGGCGAGGATGCGCGCCACTTCCTTGCGGATCGCCGTGGGGTTGGCATACAACACGGTGGGGTCCATGTTGCCTTGCAGGGCCACCTTGCCACCGACGCGCTGACGCGCTTCGCCGATGTCGCAGGTCCAGTCCAGGCCCAGGGCATCGGCCCCGGCATCGGCGATACTTTCCAGCCACAGGCCGCCGTTCTTGGTGAACAGAATCACCGGCACCTTGCGCCCTTCATGCTCGCGGATCAGGCCGCTGACGATCTTGCGCATGTAGGCCAGGGAGAACTCCTGATACGCCGCCGACGACAGGTTGCCGCCCCAGGTATCGAAGATCTGCACCGCCTGTGCCCCGGCCAGAATCTGCCCATTGAGGTAGCTGGTGACCGACTGCGCCAGCTTGTCGAGCAGCAGGTGCAGGGCTTCGGGGGTGTCGTAGGCCATGGCCTTGATCTTGCGGAAGTCTTTCGACGAGCCGCCTTCGACCATGTAGGTGGCCAGGGTCCAGGGGCTGCCGGAGAAGCCGATCAGCGGCACACGGCCATTGAGTTCGCGGCGAATGGTGCTGACCGCGTCCATGACGTAGCCGAGGTCTTTCTGCGCATCGGGCACCGGCAGCGCCTCGATGTCAGCCAGGTTGCTGACCACTTTCCTGAAACGTGGACCTTCGCCGGTTTCGAAGTACAGGCCTTGGCCCATGGCATCGGGGATGGTGAGGATGTCGGAGAACAGGATCGCCGCGTCGAGCGGGTAGCGCTCCAGCGGTTGCAGGGTGACCTCGCAGGCGAACTGCGGGTTCTTGCACAGGCTCATGAAGTCGCCGGCCTTGGCACGGCTGGCGCGGTATTCAGGCAAGTAGCGACCGGCCTGGCGCATCATCCAGACAGGCGTGACGTCTACGGGTTGCTTGAGCAGTGCGCGCAGGAAACGATCGTTCTTCAGGGCAGTCATGTCGGCATCCGGCAAAAAAGTGCCGGCATTTTCTCAGACCCCGAAGGAAAAGGCACGGACGGCGCCTCTCGTTCTGCCCGATGGGTGCTTTGGGTCAAGATTGTCGGGTGCTGGCGCGGTGCAGACGCGACCGCTGTGGCCGCGCCGGCACCCTCGATCAGACCTCCAGGTAATCCAGAATCCCTTCAGCCGCAGTGCGGCCTTCGAAGATCGCGGTCACCACCAGGTCCGAACCGCGCACCATGTCGCCGCCGGCGAAAATCTTCGGATTGCTGGTCTGGTGCTTGAACGCGCCTTTCTCCGGGGCCACCACACGGCCCTGGCTGTCGGTATCGATGCCGAACTGCTCGAACCACGGCGCCGGGCTTGGACGGAAGCCGAAGGCGATCACCACCGCATCGGCCGGCAGGACCTGCTCGGAACCTGGGATGGGCTCGGGGCTGCGACGGCCACGGGCATCGGGTTCGCCAAGACGGGTTTCCACCACCTTGACGCCCTCGACCTTGTCTTCACCGACGATGGCGATGGGCTGGCGGTTATAGAGGAACTTGACCCCTTCTTCCTTGGCGTTCTTCACCTCTTTGCGCGAACCGGGCATGTTCGCCTCGTCGCGCCGGTAGGCGCAGGTGACGCTGGCTGCGCCCTGGCGGATCGAGGTGCGGTTGCAGTCCATCGCCGTGTCGCCACCACCGAGTACGACCACGGTCTTGCCCTGCATATCGACGAAGTCTTCGGGCGATTTTTCGAAGCCCAGGTTGCGATTGACGTTGGCGATCAAAAAATCCAGCGCATCGTGCACGCCCGGCAGGTCTTCGCCGGGGAAGCCGCCCTTCATGTAGGTGTAGGTGCCCATCCCCATGAACACGGCGTCGTAGTCGGCCAGCAGTTGTTCGAGGGTGACGTCGCGGCCCACCTCGGTGTTCAGGCGGAATTCGATGCCCATGCCGCTGAAGACTTCGCGACGGTTGCTCAGCACGGTCTTTTCCAGCTTGAACTCAGGGATGCCGAAGGTCAGCAGACCGCCGATTTCCGGGTTGCGGTCGAACACCACCGGCGTTACCCCGGCACGCACCAGCACATCGGCACAGCCAAGCCCGGCAGGGCCGGCGCCGATGATGGCCACGCGTTTACCGGTCGGCTTGACCTTGGACATGTCGGGGCGCCAGCCCATGGCGAAGGCGGTGTCGGTGATGTACTTCTCCACCGAACCGATGGTCACTGCGCCGAAGCCATCATTGAGGGTGCACGCCCCTTCACAGAGACGGTCCTGCGGGCATACCCGACCGCACACTTCCGGCAGGGTGTTGGTCTGGTGCGACAGTTCGGCGGCGGCCAGGATGTTGCCTTCCGACACCAGCTTCAGCCAGTTGGGAATGAAGTTGTGCACCGGGCACTTCCATTCGCAGTACGGGTTGCCGCAGCCCAGGCAGCGGTGGGCCTGTTCGACCGATTGCTGGGGCTTGAAGGGCTCGTAGATCTCGACGAACTCTTTCTTGCGCTGACGCAGCAGCTTTTTCTTGGGGTCTTTGCGCCCCACTTCGATGAACTGGAAGTCGTTACTCAGACGTTCAGCCATTTTTCAAAACCTCTCAACAGCAGCTGCAAGGCGTTAGCCGCAAGCTGCAAGACGATCACGTAAGCCGGGCAAACCTCGTACCGCTTCTACTTGCAGCTTGAGGCTTGCCACTTGCAGCTGTAGTTACTGCGGGTTGGCGCGGGTGCTGGACAGCAGTTGCTTGAGGTTGGCCGCCTTGGGCTTGACCAACCAGAAGCGACGCACGTAGTCGTCCAGGTTCTCCGAGAGCTCACGCCCCCATTCGCTGCCGGTTTCGTCGACGTATTCGGCAAGGACCCGCGCCAGGTGGGTGCGGTACGCCTCCATCGCTTCGCCGCTGATGCGCTGGATTTCCACCAGTTCATGGTTGAGCTTGTCGACGAACGAGTTGTCCATGTCGAGCACGTAGGCGAAGCCGCCCGTCATGCCAGAACCGAAGTTGTAACCGGTCTTGCCCAAGACGCAGACAAAGCCGCCGGTCATGTATTCACAGCAGTGATCACCGGTGCCCTCGACCACGGTGTGGGCGCCGGAGTTACGCACAGCGAAACGCTCGCCGGCGGTGCCTGCGGCGAACAGCTTGCCGCCGGTGGCGCCGTACAGGCAGGTGTTGCCGACGATGGCACTGTGCTGGGTTTCGAACGGGCTGCCGGCAGGCGGCACGATGGTCAGCTTGCCACCGGTCATGCCCTTGCCGACGTAGTCGTTGGCATCGCCTTCCAGGTGCATGTGCAGGCCACCGGCGTTCCACACCCCGAAGCTCTGCCCGGCAGTGCCCTTGAAGCGGAAGGTGATTGGCTTGGCCGCCATGCCCTGATTGCCGTACAGGCGGGCGATTTCGCCGGATACCCGCGCGCCGATGGAGCGGTCGCAGTTGCAGATATCCACAGTGAACTCGCCACCGGCCTGATCGCGAATGGCCGGCAGGGCCATTTCGACCATGCGTTCGGCCAGCTCGCCCTTGTCGAACGGCGGGTTCTTCTCGACTTCGCAGAACTGCGGCTTGTCGGCCGGGATATGCGAGCTGCCCAGCAGCGGGGTGAGGTCGAGGTGGTGCTGGCGCTCGGTGTCACCGGGCAGCACGTCGAGCAGATCGGTACGCCCGATCAGCTCACCGAGGCTGCGCACGCCAAGCTTGGCCAGCCACTCGCGGGTCTCTTCGGCGACGAACTTGAAGAAGTTGATCACCATGTCGACGGTGCCGATGTAGTGATCCTTGCGCAGCTTTTCGTTCTGCGTCGCCACGCCGGTGGCGCAGTTGTTCAGGTGGCAGATGCGCAGGTACTTGCAGCCCAGGGCGATCATCGGCGCGGTGCCGAAACCGAAGCTCTCGGCGCCGAGGATCGCCGCCTTGATGACGTCGAGGCCGGTCTTCAGGCCGCCGTCGGTCTGCACCCGAACCTTGCCGCGCAGGTCGTTGCCGCGCAGGGTCTGGTGGGTTTCGGCCAGGCCCAGTTCCCACGGCGCGCCGGCGTACTTGATCGAGGTCAGCGGCGAAGCGCCGGTGCCGCCGTCGTAGCCGGAAATGGTGATCAGGTCGGCATAGGCCTTGGCCACGCCGGCCGCGATGGTGCCAACACCCGCTTCGGCCACCAGCTTGACCGAGACCAGCGCCTGCGGATTGACCTGCTTGAGGTCGTAGATCAGCTGCGAGAGGTCTTCGATGGAGTAGATGTCGTGGTGCGGTGGCGGCGAAATCAACGTCACGCCGGGAACCGCATAGCGCAGCTTGGCGATCAGGCCATTGACCTTGCCGCCTGGCAGTTGGCCGCCCTCACCGGGCTTGGCACCCTGGGCCACCTTGATCTGCAGCACCTCGGCGTTGACCAGGTATTCCGGGGTCACGCCGAACCGGCCAGTGGCCACCTGCTTGATCTTCGAACTGCGCACGGTGCCATAGCGCGACGGGTCTTCACCGCCCTCACCGGAGTTGGAGCGTGCACCCAGGCGGTTCATCGCCTCGGCCAGCGCTTCGTGGGCTTCGGGCGACAAGGCGCCGAGCGAGATACCCGCCGAGTCGAAGCGCTGCAGGATGGCCTCCAGCGGCTCGACCTCGGCCAGCTCCAGTGGCTGCTCGGCGACCTTGACCTTGAGCAGGTCGCGAATCATCGACACCGGACGCTGGTCGACCAACGCGGTGTATTCCTTGAAGCGGCTGTAGTCACCCTGCTGCACCGCCGCCTGCAGGGTGTTGACCACATCCGGGTTGTAGGCGTGGTATTCGCCGCCATGCACGAACTTCAGCAGGCCACCTTGCTGGATCGGCTTGCGCGTGCTCCAGGCTTCAGCGGCGAGCAGTTTCTGGTCGCTTTCCAGGTCGACGAAACGCGCGCCTTGAATTCGGCTCGGCACGCCTTTGAAGCTCAGGTCGACCACCTCGGACGACAGGCCGATGGCTTCGAACAGCTGGGCGCCGCGGTAGGAACCGACGGTGGAAATACCCATCTTCGAGAGGATTTTCAGCAGGCCCTTGGAGATGCCCTTGCGGTAGTACTTGAACACCTCGTCCAGATCGCCCAGCACTTCGCCTGTGCGGATCAGGTCGGCCAGCACTTCGTAGGCCAGGTACGGGTACACCGCCGAGGCGCCAAAGCCCAGCAGCACGGCGAAGTGGTGCGGGTCGCGGGCAGTGGCGGTTTCGACCAGGATGTTGCTGTCGCAGCGCAGGCCCTGCTCGGTCAGGCGGTGGTGCACGGCGCCGACGGCCAGCGAGGCATGCACCGGCAGACGGCCCGGGGCGATCAGACGGTCGCTCAGCACCAGTTGCGTCTTGCCTGCGCGCACCGCTTCTTCAGCCTGATCGGCAATGTTGCGCACCGCCGCTTCCAGGCCGAGGCTCTGCTCGTAGTTGAGGTCGATCAGCTGACGGTCGAAGCCTTCGCGCTCCAGGTTCATCAACGTGCGCCATTTCGCAGGCGAGATCACCGGCGAGCTGAGGATCACCCGCGAAGCGTGCTCAGGCGACTCCTGGAAGATGTTGCGCTCGGCGCCCAGGCAGATTTCCAGCGACATGACGATCGCTTCGCGCAGCGGGTCGATCGGCGGGTTGGTGACCTGGGCGAACTGCTGGCGGAAGAAGTCGTACGGCGAGCGCACGCGCTGCGAGAGCACTGCCATCGGCGTGTCGTCGCCCATCGAGCCGACCGCTTCCTGGCCCTGCTCGCCGAGGGGGCGCAGCACTTGGTCACGTTCCTCGAAGGTGACCTGGAACATCTTCATGTACTGCTTGAGCTGGTCGGCGTCATAGCTGGCCACGCCCTCATCGCCCTCCAGGGTTCCCTGGATGCGCGTGGCGTGCTGACGCAGCCAGCGCTTGTACGGATGGCGCGACTTGAGGCGGTTGTCGATGGCGTCGGTGTCGAGAATCTGCCCGGTTTCGGTATCGACGGCGAAGATCTGCCCCGGGCCGACCCGGCCTTTGGCCAGAACGTCTTCGGGCTGGTAGTTCCACACGCCGATTTCCGAGGCGAGGGTGATGTAGCCGTTCTTGGTGGTCACCCAGCGCGCCGGACGCAGGCCGTTGCGGTCGAGCAGGCACACGGCGTGGCGGCCTTCGGTCATGACGATACCGGCCGGGCCATCCCACGCTTCCATGTGCATGGAGTTGTATTCGTAGAAGGCGCGCAGGTCGGCGTCCATGGTTTCGACGTTCTGCCAGGCTGGCGGAACCAGCATGCGCACGCCGCGGAACAGGTCGATGCCACCGGTAACCATCAGTTCGAGCATGTTGTCCATGCTCGACGAGTCGGAGCCGACGCGGTTGACCAGCGGGCCGAGCTCGTCGAGGTCGGGGATCAGGTCGTTGGCGAACTTGGTGCGACGGGCCATGGCCCAGTTGCGGTTGCCGGTGATGGTGTTGATCTCGCCGTTGTGGGCGAGGAAGCGGAATGGCTGGGCCAGCGGCCATTTTGGCAAGGTGTTGGTGGAGAAGCGCTGGTGGAACACGCAAATCGCAGTCTGCAGACGTTCATCGCCCAGGTCGGGATAGAACGCCGCCAGGTCGCGCGGCATCATCAGGCCTTTGTAGATGATGGTCTTGTGGGAAAAGCTGCAGATGTAGTGGTCGCTGTCATGGGCGTTGGCGACCGACGAGCGGCGGCGGGCACTGAACAGCTTGATGGCGAAGTCCTGATCGCTCAGGCCTTCACCACCGATGAACACCTGCTCGATCTGCGGCAGGCGCTCGAGGGCCAGGCGACCGAGCACGCTGGTATCGATCGGCACCTTGCGCCAGCCGACCAGGCTCAGGCCTGCGGCGAGAATTTCACGGTCCATGTTGTCCCGAGCGGCTTGAGCCTTGATCGGGTCCTGATTGAAGAAAACCATGCCCACGGCGTACTGCTTGGGCAGCTCGGTGGAGAACTGCTCCTGGGCCACGGCACGCAGGAACTGATCGGGCTTCTGCATGAGCAGGCCGCAACCGTCACCGGTCTTGCCATCGGCATTGATACCGCCGCGGTGGGTCATGCAGGTCAAGGCCTGCATGGCAGTTTGCAAAAGGTGGTGACTGGGCTCGCCCGTCATATGGGCGATCAGGCCAAAACCACAGTTATCCTTGAATTCTTCGGGGTGGTACAGACCTGTTTTCATAGACACTTTCTCACCAGGTTCGCCTCTCGACGAAGGCTAAACTCTTTTTAGAACAGACACTTGACGCCCACCCTGATCGATAGCCAGTTTTTTTGTGGGGTGAAGGATTTCCATTGTTGCACAGGGACAGCGACGCTCACAAATTTTCATGGCGCATCATTGAAAATTTATGTCGTAATTTTGAATGTTTTACCGAGCATTGCCGTGATCAGGCAAGTGCTGTCGGAAACGTTTCAGCCAGTACTGCAGCAGGGGGCTTTTGGCCGGCAGTCTGGGACAGAAAAGCCTGCCGCATCGGTGTGCAGCAGGCTTTCGTAGAGTCAGGAATCGCTCAGCAACTGGGCGGCGGGGTGGTGCCGCCCGGAAGGATCAGCGGGCCGAGGCCAGCTCTTGTTGGACGCTGGCGACGGTTCGTGGCCAAGGTTTACCAGCCTGAACCTTCTCTGGCAAGTTCTTGATGGCCGCAATGGCTGCATCACGGCTGGCGAAGTTACCGTAGGTCACGACGTACAGCGGCTTGCCTTGCAAGGATTTCTTGAAGTACCGGTACTCGCCGCCCTGGGCCTTGACGAACGCCTGGGCCGAGGCCTCAGAGCTAGTGCCGAGAATCTGCACCACGTAGTTGCCCGCTTTCTGGCTGCTGTACCAACCGCTGTTGCCGCTGCCGCCGGTTGCTGCCGCGGGTTTTTCCGCAGGCTTGGCGGCCGGCGCGGCCTTGGCGACCTGGGTCGGCGCGGAAGGCTGTGCAGGGGCTGGCTTGGCCGCTGGGGTTGCCGGTTTGGCCGGCTGAGTCGCCGCAGGCTTTTGCACAGGTGCCTGGGCGATTGGCTGAGCAGGCGTTGGCGCCGGGCCTGCCGAGACGCCTTCAGGCGGCGCGGTGGTGGTCACGGTCGGCGGGTTGGACGGTTGCAGCGTGGTGTTGCTGGCCGGGCCATTTTCTTCGCCATCGCCCATACCTGCGGCTTCGGCCAAGGGTTCGCGCACCACCGGCTGTTGCCCGCCAAGCGGCAGCGGCTTGGTGGTGCCGGAGAATTCGATGGCCGGGCTGCCATCGTTGGTCTGACCCTGCTGACTCTGCGTGACCGGCTCCTGGGCGGGCTTGTCACCTTTCTTGGGCATCAGCACCGCTGCGGCAACGGCCACCACGACGACTGCGGACAACGCCAGTACATGTTTCTTCGGCATAGTGAACCCCATGGTTGGTCGCTTGGCCGTGGTGCGGCTGGCGATCATGGCTTCGATCAATGTATCGCGGGCAACCTGGTTGATGATCCCAGGCCAGCCGTCGGAGTTTTCGTGGATGTCGGCCAGTTGCTCCCGGGTGAACAGGTCGATACCACGCCCTGCCCCTTCCAGACGCTGTTCCAGGTACTCGCGCGTTTCGTCCTCGGTATAGGGCGCAAGCTCGATGACATGGAACCGCTCTTCGTCGGCGCTGAATGCGTCGAGCCGAGCGATCAGCGACGGCTCACCGAACAGGAACACATGGGGGCGGCCCTCGGCCATCCCGGCAGCCAACTCCAGCAACGCTTGGAGTGCCGACTCCTCGAGTTGTTCCGCATCGTCTACCAGCAGATAGACTTCCTGGCCGGTCAGCGCCAGTTGCACGACCTGGGAAAGAATGGCCTGCATTTCGGCCTTGGCGACGTTCAACGACTGCGCCACCTGACCCAGAACACTGGCCGCGTCCGCAGCCCCGCGCGCGGAAACCACCACGCTTTGCACCGACTGCTTGTTGGTACTGGCCACCAGCGCCTGGCGCAGCAGCGTCTTGCCGCTGCCCAGTGGACCGGTGACCACCAGCATCAGGTGGCTGTAGCGCGCCAGGTGGTGCAGCTGGCCCAACACCGGCTTGCGCTGGGCGGGAAAGAATTTGAACCCTGGCACCCGTGGGGCGAAAGGGTCGTGGCTCAACTCGTAGTGGTCGAGGAAGGCCTCGTCGGCATGCAAACTGGTCATCGCGCTGTCACAACCTCAAAGCTGGGCCACGATGGCGCGGTAATCCGCCGCCAGCGTCGCCTGGAGAATCTGTGTCGGATAGTCGTCGGTGACGATGGCCTCGCCCATCTGGCGCAGCAGCACCAGACGCAGACGCCCATCGAGCACCTTCTTGTCGACCGCCATGTGTTCCATGAAGTGTGCCGGGGTCATTTCCGTCGGCGGTACCACCGGCAGGCCGGCAGCCTGCAACAGGCGGATGCCGCGGTCACGCTCGGCCTGATCGATCCAGCCCAGGCGCATGGACATCTCCAGGGCCATGACCGTGCCTGCCGAAACCGCCTCGCCATGCAGCCAGACGCCATAGCCCATGTGGGTTTCGATGGCATGGCCGAAGGTGTGCCCGAGGTTGAGCGTGGCACGCACCCCGGACTCGCGCTCATCGGCGCCCACCACCGCAGCCTTGGCCGCGCAGGAACGGGCGATGGCTTCGGTGAGGGCGGCCGAATCGAGCCGGCGCAAGGCCGACATATGCTCTTCGAGCCAGGCGAGGAAAGGCTTGTCGCAGATCAGGCCATATTTGATGACTTCGGCCAGTCCGGCTGATAGCTCGCGGGCCGGCAAAGTGCTCAGGCTGGTGGTGTCGATCAGCACGGCGTTGGGCTGGTAGAACGCCCCCACCATGTTCTTGCCCAGCGGATGATTGATGCCAGTCTTGCCACCGACCGAAGAGTCGACCTGGGACAGCAGCGTGGTCGGCACCTGGATGAAATCGACCCCGCGCTGGTAGCACGCTGCCGCGAACCCGGCCATGTCGCCGATCACGCCACCGCCCAGGGCGACGACCGTGGTGCGACGGTCATGCCGGGCAGTGAGCAGGGCGTCGAAGATCAGTTGCAGGGTTTCCCAGTTCTTGTGCGCTTCGCCATCGGGTAATACCACCGGCAGCACCTTGTAAGCGCCGAGCGTCTGGCTCAGGCGTTGCAGGTACAGGGGGGCGACGGTCTCGTTGGACACGATTGCGACTTGCCGCCCGGCAATGTGCGGCGCCAGCAGTTCAGCCTGGTCCAGCAGGCCTTCGCCAATGTAGATGGGGTAGCTACGCTCGCCCAGGTCGACCTTCAGTGTCTGCATGTATCCCCACGATGTACTGGAGCACGGGATCGTCGCAGCGACCCGCGCGAAAACATTGAACGCGTCTCGGCAGTGGTCGCCGAGAATAGACGCGGCTTACCGGGGCGGCAACTGCTCGAGCCGTTCGAGAATGTCGAGTACCACCATACGCGGTGGGCGCTCGTCGGTCTCCACCACCAGGTCGGCAATTTCGCGGTAAAGCGGGTCGCGCAGTTCGAGCAGCGCGCGCAGCGTGGCTTCCGGGTTGGCCGTGCGCAACAACGGGCGATTTCGGTCACGGGCGGTACGCCCGACCTGCTGCTCGACCGAAGCATGCAGGTAGATCACTCGCCCGCCCCGGCGCAGGGCCTGGCGATTGGCTTCACGCATGACGACGCCGCCGCCGGTGGCCAGCACCACACCTTGAAGTTCGCACAGCTCGCCGATCATGGCCTGCTCGCGATCGCGAAAGCCTGGCTCGCCTTCCTTGTCGAAAATCCACGGGATATTGGCGCCCGTGCGCAGTTCGATTTCCTTGTCGGAATCCTTGAACAGCAGACGCAGCTCTTTGGCCAGCAAGCGGCCGATGGTGCTCTTACCCGCGCCCATCGGCCCCACAAGTATCATATTTCGCACAGAATCAACGACTCACAGCTATCGCCTGGTCTCCCATGATACGCGGAGTCAGAAAGACCAAAAGCTCGGATTTTTTCTCTTGTAATGCATCGCGTCGAAACAGCCGCCCAACATACGGCAGATCACCGAGAAATGGCACCTTGTCCGACACTTTGTTTTGCGACGTCGAATACACGCCGCCAATCACAATGGTATCGCCGTTGGCGACGCGAACCTTGGCGTTGACCTCGTTCTTTCGGATCGGCGGTACGTTGTTCAGGGCGTTGAGGTAGTCCGGCTCGTCCTTGGTCACGCGCACGGTCATGATCACATCGCCATCCGGGGTGATCTGCGGTGTGACTTCCAGCGACAGCGAAGCCTCGCGAAACGAGGTCGAGGTCGCTCCGCTCTTGCTGGTTTCCTGGTACGGCACCTCGGTGCCCTTGAGAATCCTCGCGGTTTCCTTGTCGGCGGTGAAGACCTTGGGCTGGGAGATGATCTCGCCATTGCCGGTCTTTTCCATGGCACTGAGTTCCAGGTCGAGCAACACGTCGCTGCGCAGTAGCCCAAGGCCGATCACCGACCCCGCTCGCTCCACACCCAGATCGACGAAGAGCTCCTTGCCGGCCCGCGCGCCCTCTTGGTACAGACCACTGCCCCAGCGCACACCCAGCCCCTGTTCGTAGTCGACGTTCACTTCGACGATGCGCGCTTCGATCATCACCTGACGCACCGGCACATCCAGTTGCCTGATCAGTTTGCGCAGCTCTTGCAGACGCTGCGCCGGCTGGCTGACGATCAGGGTGTTGGTGCGCACATCCACGCTGAGACCCCCGCGGGTTGCCAGGGCGGGCTCCTCGGCCAGCGCGGTGAGCAGCAGCTCTGCCAGTTCCGCTGCATTGGCGTGATGGATGGGAACGAGTTCACGCTGCAAAGGCTGTTGCTGCGCCTCATGCATCTCGCCCAGCCGCGCCTGGGTAGCCTGCTCCAAGAGCGCTGCAGCAGGGGCGACCACCAGCACGTTGCCTTCCTGTCGCATGCCCAGCCCCTTGCTGCGCAACACCAGATCGAGGGCCTGCTGCCAGGCCACCTGATCGAGGCGCAAGGTGATGCGCCCCTGCACGGTATCGCTGGCCACCAGGTTCACCCCAGCGTGCTCGGCCAGCACCTGGAGCACCGCTCGCACCTCGACATCCTGGAAGTTCAGCGACAGCCGCTCATCCTCGGCGGGCTGCGCCTGGGTGTGCAGGGAGATCAGTATCAGCAACGCTGTCCAGCACGCTCGCATCCTTGTCTTCACGCTCATCCGCACCTCGATTGCCTACGCTTTTTCCGAGCCACAACGTCCTGTTGTGCTCCTGCCATACGTCACCTAGAACGATGCGCTCCTGTACTCGAACCTGGTCGGCGTCCACGGCTACCACCCGGCCCTCGTGCCGTCCCAGGGCGTCACCGACCCGTACCCGATGGACCCGGCCACCTGCGGCGATCAGCGCCTGGTACTGCTGCGCGCTGAACAGGCTGCCGACCATTTTCAGCTGTTCCAGCGGCACGCCGCGCAGCTCGCCTGCCGTGACCTGTGCCGACCACAGGCCGAATAGATCGACGACGCCAGCTGGCGGGCGACGGCGTGCCGGTTCCTCAGCCAGCGACGCGGGCGGCGTCAGGACCTCGCCGGCGTGGTAGGCGGTGACAGTGAAGTGGGCCTGGAGGCGTCCGGCGTCTGCCGATGCGCGGCTCAATCGCGCCTCGCTGACGCGCAGCAGGCGGATCTGACCCAGCCAGTCATCGAGCCACTGCCGCAGCGCGGGGTAGCTGCCGCCGACCTGTACCTGCAGCGTCAAAGGGTGCACGTCGTCCTGCGCGGGTTGCGCCTTGATCGCGACGCGCTCGAAGGTCAATCCATGGGCATGCCCGGCCCGGCTCAGTTGATCGAGCAGGTCGCTGCTGTCCTCGCCCGCTGCCAGACGCCAGCGACTGTCCAGCAGACGGGCGTTGGCCAGGGCCAGTCCCTCGCGCTCGGCCTCCAGGCTCTGGACCTGTGCCTGCAACTGCTGCTGGCGCGTGCGCAGTTGCACGGCCTGACTCAAGGCTTGCTCGACCGCCCGTTGTGTTGCCTGCACGCGCAATACATGGCCAAGGCCGATGACCCCGAGCACCAGCGCTGTCAGCAACAGCAAGCGCTGCGTCCAGCGCCGGGCTGCCAGCGCATGCCAGTCGAGCCATGACAGGGCGCTCATGACCAACGCGCTGGCAGCCTGGCGCTCAGCTCGAACGCTTCGCCCTCGGCCTGGTTGTCGATGGCGCTGATCTCGACCTCGCGCAATACCGCAAGCTGCTGCAGCTGGCGCACCCACTGAGCCACCAGGGCAGGTGATGCAGCCAGGCCGATCAGCACCACGCGTTCGCCATCGAGGCGCAGCTCGGTGAGCTGCAGACCGCTGGGCATGGCCTGTTCGAGGCCAGCGAGCATGTTCGGCAGTACGGCCTGATCGCTTCTCAGACGTGCCAGCGCACGCAGGCGAAGCTCCAGTGCAGCTCGCGCCGCGCGCAGCTCATCGAGGGTTCGCACCTGGCGTTCGAGGCGGTCGAGCTGGCGCTGCTGGGCAGCGTTGGCCAGGTGATGTTCGCGCAGGCGTGACTGGGCCAGTTGATCGATCATCACCACCAGCGCCAAGGCACCCACCGCACCGGCCAGTAACGTGGCCTGAAACCGCCGCACCGCAGCGTGGCGGCGCTGCTCGCGCCAGGGCAGCAGATTCAGCCGGAGCATCAGCGCAGCCCTCCCAACGCCAGACCATGGACCAATGCCAGACGGCCCGCACCGCTGCGAAACTCATCGGCGGCGCGCATGCCTGGCGTCAGGTGCGAGCGCGGCGTCCATACCTGGCAGTCCAGTGCCAGACGCGCAGACAGCACCTGGGCCAACGCTTCGCTGGCGCCGACACCGGTCAGCAGCAAACGACGCGGCGCGTCCGCTTCGGTCGCGCCCGTCCATACCCCGCGCAGCCAATCGGCACAGGTCAGCTCCCCGCCGCTGGCCAGATGCGGCGCGCGGTGGTGCAACGCCAGGTGTTGGGCGCTGCGACGGTGCAACACCACATCGTTTGCTTCCACCTGAAGCAGCGCGGTGGTTTCACAAGCCTCCTCGGACAACGATCGCAGCAGGGCAAAGCTGTCGACCTCGATACCCACCAACTGTAGCCCTGCCTCTGCGCAGAGCTGTTCGAGCGGATCGATCAGGCTCTGCCGGCATGCGCCGACCAGCACCTTGACCTGCCCTGGCTCGGCAGCTGGACCCAGTACCTGGAAGTCCAGTGCCAGATCATCCAACGGAAACGGGAACAACTGCTCGGCCTGGCGCAACAGCTGCTGCTCAAGCTCGGTGTCGAGACGACAGACCGGTAGCTGGCACACCTTGCAGATCACCTGCGCGGCTGGCAGCGCCATCACCACCTTGCGCTGGCGACTGCCACAGCGCTGTACGGCCCGGCGCAGCGGTTCGCACAGCCCTGGCAGCGGCGTGGCCAACTCGAGCGGTTCTATCGCCCACGCGCTGATGCGATGTCGGCCACGGCGGCGGCTCAATTGCAGCATTCGAATGGAATCGGCGGCGATTTCCACCGCCAGAGGTGAACTGGCATCCCTGCCTATGCGTCCAAGCACTGATTTTTCCTTTTTTGCGGGTGGCGATACCCCGGCTGCGGAGGTCGATCGAACCCTTCGCTGGCGGTCGGCAGACTGCCTGGGCGGTCACCCAGTCAAGCGAAAAGTGCTTATAATGCCGGCGATTTTTCCCAGTCCCCGGACGCGTGCAATCCACTTTCCAACCTGGACACCCAAAAGCCTTGATACGCCTGTTGAAATTCTGCTGGTGGTCTTTCGTTGCAGTCATCTGCTCGCTCGTACTCGGTCTGAGCGGCGCGTTTCTGTATCTTAGTCCCAACCTCCCGTCGGTCGAGTCGCTCAGAAGCATCCAGTTGCAGATACCCCTGAGGGTGTATAGCAGCGACGGCAAGCTGATCGCTGAATTCGGCGAGATGCGGCGCTCTCCCATCCGTTTCGAGGAAATTCCCCCACAGTTCATCCAGGCGCTTCTGTCAGCCGAGGATGACAATTTCCTCAATCACTACGGTGTCGACCCGGGCAGCCTGATGCGCGCTGCCACGCAGTTGGTGAAGACCGGCCACATCCAGACCGGCGGCAGCACCATCACCATGCAGGTGGCGAAGAACTTCTTCCTCACCAGCGAGCGCAGTTTCTCGCGCAAGACCAACGAAATTCTCCTGGCGCTGCAAATCGAACGCGAGCTGACCAAGGACGAAATCCTCGAGCTGTACGTCAACAAGATCTACCTGGGCAACCGCGCCTACGGCATCGATGCCGCCGCGCAGGTGTACTACGGCAAATCGATCCGTGACGTCAGCCTGGCGCAAATGGCCATGATCGCCGGCCTGCCCAAGGCGCCCTCGCGCTTCAACCCGCTGGCCAACCCGGTGCGCGCCAAAGAGCGTCGTGACTGGATCCTGGGGCGCATGTATCGCCTCGGCAAGATCGACCAGGCCAGCTACCAGAACGCTCTGGCCGAGCCGCTCAATGCCAGCTATCACGTGCCGACCCCTGAGGTGTACGCGCCCTACGTGGCAGAGATGGCCCGCGCCGAGATGGTCGGGCGCTACGGCAGCGATGCCTACACCGAAGGCTTCCGCGTCACCACCAGCGTGCCCAGCGACCTCCAGGAAATGGCCAATTCCGCGGTGCTCAAAGGCCTCAGCGAGTACGACGAGCGCCATGGCTATCGCGGCCCGCTGGCGCGCTTCCCCGGCAAGAGCCGCAGCGAATGGCTGGCCGAGCTGAGCAAACAGCGCACCCTCGGCGGCCTGGAGCCGGCCATCGTCACCCAGGTCGAGAAGACCGGCATCAGCGTGCTGACCCGCAGCGGCCAGGATCAGCAGATTGCCTGGGACTCGATGAAGTGGGCGCGTCCGTTCATCAATACCAACGCCCAGGGCCGTGCGCCGCAGTCGCCGGCTGACGTCGCCCAGGTGGGCGATCTGGTGCGGGTCCAGCGCCTGGCCGACGGCACCTTGAAATTCAGCCAGGTACCTGCTGCGCAGAGCGCCCTGGTGTCGCTCGACCCCACCAGCGGCGCGATCCGCGCACTGGTTGGCGGCTTCTCGTTCGAGCAGAGCAACTACAACCGTGCCACCCAGGCCAAGCGTCAGCCCGGTTCGAGCTTCAAGCCATTCGTCTACAGCGCGGCCCTGGACAGTGGCTACACCGCCGCCAGCCTGGTCAACGATGCGCCGATCGTGTTCGCCGACCCCAACGTCGACAAGGTCTGGCGTCCGAAGAACGACACCAATACCTTCCTCGGCCCGATCCGCATGCGCGAAGCGCTGTACAAGTCGCGCAACCTGGTGTCGATCCGCTTGCTGCAAGCCATGGGTGTAGGCCGCACGGTCGACTACATCGCCCGCTTCGGCTTCAACAAGCAGGACCTGCCCTACAACCTGTCGCTGGCCCTGGGCACCGCGACCCTGACACCGATGGAAATCGCCGCAGGCTGGAGCACCTTCGCCAACGGCGGCTACAAGATCAGCCCGTACCTGATCGAGCGCATCGAAAGCCGCAGTGGCGAGACGCTGTTCACCGCCAACCCGCCGCGTGTGCCGCAAGGTGCCGAGGATCAGGCGGGCATCGCCGCACCGGAACAGCCGATCAGCACCGGCAGCTTGCCGGGCGAAGCGCCGAATGCCATCGACCAGGCCTTCGCTACCACGCAGCCACCGGCGGTGGCCGAGCGCATCGTCGACGGCCGCACCACCTACATCCTCACCAGCATGTTGCAGGACGTGATCAAGCGCGGCACCGGACGCCGGGCGCTGGCTTTGGGCCGTAATGACCTGGCAGGCAAGACCGGCACCACCAACGAGTCCAAGGACGCTTGGTTCTCCGGCTACAACGCTGATTTCATGACCACCGTGTGGGTCGGTTTCGATCAGCCGGAAAGCCTCGGTCGCCGTGAATATGGCGGTACTGCGGCGCTGCCGATCTGGATGAACTACATGGGCGCTGCGCTGAAGGACAAGCCCAGCCACCCACCCGCCGAGCCTCAGGGCATTCTCAGCCTGCGCGTCGATCCGATCAGTGGCCGCGCGGCAACGCCGAGCACGCCCAATGCCTACTTCGAACTGTTCAAGGCCGAAGACTCACCGCCCAATGGTGATGAGCTGGGTAACGGTGCGGCGCCAGGCAGCCCACTGCCGGCCGACGAGTCGGCGCCCATGGACCTGTTCTGAGCGGCAAGCTCTAAGCTTCAAGCGGCAAGCGGCAAGCGGCAAGCGGCAAGATGGATTGCGTGGGGCGGCCTGACGCGATCGGTCAAAGAACTCGGTTCAACTTGCAGCTTGCGGCTTGTAACTAGCAACTGCCTTGCATAAAAAAACCCGCTCACCAGGAGCGGGTTTTTTTATGCAAGGCCGCTTAGCCGTTGAAGACGTCATCCACGCCCTTGAGCGGGTAGTGCTTCGGATACGGCAGGGTGGCGACGCCGGACTCGATGGCGGCCTTGGCCACGGCATCGGAGACCAGGGTGATCAGGCGTGGGTCCATCGGCTTGGGAATGATGTACTCACGACCAAACTCCAGGGCCTGAACGCCGTAGGCATCGCAGACTTCCTTGGGCACTGGCTGCTTGGCCAGGTCTTTCAGGGCGATGGCGGCGGCGATTTTCATTTCTTCGTTGATGCGCTTGGCGCGAACGTCCAGGGCACCACGGAAGATGAAGGGGAAGCCCAGCACGTTGTTGACCTGGTTCGGGTAGTCGGAACGACCGGTCGCCATGATGACGTCATCGCGGGTAGCGTGCGCCAGCTCTGGGCTGATTTCCGGGTCCGGGTTGGAGCAAGCGAAGACGATCGGATTCGCCGCCATCGACTTCAGGCCTTCGGCGCTGAGCAGGTTCGGGCCGGACAGGCCAACGAACACGTCGGCACCGTTGAGGGCGTCGGCCAGGGTGCGCTTGTCGGTGGCGTGGGCGAACTGCGCCTTGTACTGGTTGAGGTCATCACGGCCAGCGTGGATTACGCCGTTACGGTCGATCATGTAGATGTTTTCGACCTTGGCACCCATGCTCACCAGCAGCTTCATGCAGGAAATGGCCGCAGCGCCAGCGCCGAGGCAGACGATCTGCGCTTCAGGCAGGGTCTTGCCGGCGATTTCCAGGGCGTTGATCATGCCGGCCGCGGTGACGATGGCGGTGCCGTGCTGGTCATCGTGGAACACCGGGATGTCGCACTGCTCGATCAGCGTACGCTCGATCTCGAAGCACTCAGGGGCCTTGATGTCTTCGAGGTTGATGCCACCGAAGGTGATGGAAATGCGACGCACGGTGTCGATGAAGGCCTGCGGGCTTTCCGACTCGACTTCGATGTCGAACACATCGATACCGGCGAAGCGCTTGAACAGAACGCCTTTGCCTTCCATGACCGGCTTGGACGCCAGTGGGCCGAGGTCACCCAGGCCGAGAATGGCGGTGCCGTCGGAAATCACTGCGACCAGGTTGCCCTTGCCGGTGTACTTGTAAGCCAGCTCTGGGTCACGGCCGATTTCACGCACCGGCTCAGCGACGCCCGGGCTGTAGGCCAGGGCCAGGTCGCGCGCGGTGGCGGTAGGCTTGGTGAGCTCGACGCTCAGTTTCCCCGGACGAGGCTGAGCGTGGTAGTCGAGAGCGGCAGTTTTGAGATCTGACATGGTAGGCATTCCGCTTTTTACTGTTCTGACGGGCCGCCGAGGATACGCAATGTGCCGTGGAGCGACAAGACTGCCCGGTCACAACTGTCAAGGCCTTTGCTCTACGACTTTGCGCTAGGACCTGCGGAGGCATGGAAAAGCCAGTGTGTACAATCAGCGCTTATAGTGTCTACAAATTTCTATCGGGTCAGCGCCTTGAACATGCTCGGATGGCTCAACTGCAGGTACCAGCGCGGTGAGCGTACCGTGCCGGCACGCACGCCTGAACGGCTGACGATCCAGCCCCGCACTTCCACGGATCGCCCTTTGAGGGTATCGGCGAATGCCGCCGGATAACCGCGAAGCAGACGAGCGGGAAGGCGTACCCGCAGCACGCCATCGACATCCAGCAACAGCGCATCCTTGCGCCGCTGCACACGCGTGACCTGGCCGCTGGCCACGGCGAAACCGGCGCGTTTCAGCGTACGCGCGCGCTGCACCGGCTGCGCCTGCCAGAGCCCGAGACGGGCCGCACGTGCAGCCTGCTCGGCCTCGCCCTGGCAGGTCGCCAGGCGGATGTTAGGGGCGATTGCGCTGTGGTAGCCCAGCCCCTCACGCAGCAGTTGTGCGGCCAGATTGTCGCCCGTTCGCGCGTAGGCATAGGCGAGGATGCGGCCATAGCGGTCGTTCGACTCGGCCCCACGGACGAGATGGATACGCCCGCCACTGGCCTCGACCAGCGCCTGCAAGCGCTGCCGCGCGGCAATGGCGTAGGGTTCGCTGGCGCGCTTGCCGCGGCCGACTTCCGGGGCGTTGATGCCGATCAGCCGCACGCTGCGACCATTGCTCAGGCGCAGGGTGTCACCATCGAGTACCTGAGCGACCGCCACCGTCGCCTTGGGCAGCGGCAAGGGACACAGCGCCGCGGCGGATAGGTGCCAAAAGATGCCCATAAAAAAGGCGCCCACCAGGGACGCCTTTTTTTGCAACTGTACGAACTCCGAAGAATTCGCCATGCGCAGTCTTACTTCTTGGCACCGAACATGCCGAAGCGATCTGCGAACTTCTGTACGCGACCACCGGTGTCCAGAACCTTTTGCTTACCGGTGTAGAACGGGTGGCACTGCGAGCACACGTCGATCGACAGCGGCTTGGCCAGGGTCGAACGGGTTTCGAACTGAGCGCCACAGCTGCAGGTGACTGCAACTGCTTCGTAATTCGGATGGATATTGTCTTTCATCGTCATTTCCTCGAGCTGCGTGCCGCCACCCAACACCATTGTTGAATACCGCACGTAATTAGGCGGCGAATAATACCAGAGCGCGCACCCAGCGCAAGTTGTCGCTTGCACCGACCGTCGTCTGCTACGCTCGTCGCATTCTGAAACACCCCCCAGAGACCTCCCGCGTGTCCGACGTCATCCTGCGCCTCGCCTTGCCCTCGCCTCTGCGCCGCCTGTTCGATTACCGCGCACCGGCGGGCGTGGCAGGCCGTACGCTGACGCCGGGCATGCGCGTGCGCGTGCCATTCGGCCGGCGCGAGATGATCGGCGTGCTGGTTGAGGTCGGCGACCACAGTGAGGTGCCACAAGACAAGCTCAAGCCCGCCCGTGCCCTGCTCGATGAGGTCTCGCCGCTGCCGCCGGCGCTGTTCAAGCTGTGCCTGTGGACCGCCCAGTATTACCAGCACAGCCTGGGCGACACCCTGAGCTGGGCTTTGCCCAACCTGCTGCGCCAGGGCGAATTGGCCGAAGCGCGTCAGGAGCGCTATTGGCACGCGGCAGACGGCGCGAGCCTGAGCGATCCGCGCATCGCCCGCGCCCCACGCCAGCGCGAAGCCTTGCAGACCCTGGCCCAGCACCCCCACGGCGTGGCCCACAGCCTGCTGAGCAAGCTGCAACTGAACAAGGACAGCCTCGACCTGCTGCTGGCCAAGGGCCTGGTCAGCGTGGAAGTGCGCCGGCAACTGCCGGCCCCGCGCCATGAGCACTGGCTGGCGCAGCCGGAACTGACCCTCAACGATGAGCAACAGGCCGCGTTTGCCGCCGTGCGCTCAGGCTTCGGTGCCTTTCACGCCTTTCTGCTGGCGGGGGTGACCGGCAGCGGCAAGACCGAGGTGTACCTGCAACTGATCCGCGAAGCGTTGCAGGCCGGCAAGCAGGCGCTGATCCTGATTCCCGAGATCAACCTGGGCCCGCAAACCGTGGCGCGCTTCGAGCAGCGCTTCAACGCGCGCGTCGCCCTGCTGCATTCAGGCCTGAGTGACCGCGAGCGCCTGGACGCCTGGCTGGCGGCCCGCGATGGCGAAGCCGACATCATCATCGGCACCCGCTCAGCGCTGTTCACGCCCATGAAGCACCCTGGGCTGATCATCATCGACGAGGAACACGACGGTTCCTATAAACAGCAGGAAGGCCTGCGTTACCACGCCCGCGACCTGGCAGTGGTACGCGCCCACCAAGAGCAGGTTCCGATTCTGCTCGGCTCGGCCACGCCATCGCTGGAAAGCCTGCACAACGCCCACACCGGCCGTTACGGCCTGTTGCGTATGCACCAACGGGCTGGCGGCGCGCAGCCGCCACGACTGCTGCGCCTGGACGTGCGCAGCCTGCCGCTGGACAGCGGCATCAGCGGGCCTCTGCAACAGGCCATCCGCCAGACCCTGGAAGCCGGCCAGCAGGTGCTGGTGTTCCTCAACCGCCGTGGATTCGCGCCCACATTGCTGTGCCACGACTGCGGCTGGTTGTCGGGCTGCCCGCGCTGCGACGCGCGGATGACCGTGCACCAGCGCTCGGGTCTGCTGCGCTGCCACCACTGCGGCCATGAAGAACGCCTGCCGCAGCAATGCCCGCAGTGCGACCACGTCGACCTGCGCCCAATCGGTGCCGGCACCGAGCGCGCCGAGGATCGGCTCAAGCTGCTGTTCCCGGATTACCCGGTGCTGCGCGTCGACCGCGACAGTACCTCGCGCAAGGACGCCATGCACACGTTGTTCACCACCATCCAGCGCGGCCAGCCGAGCATCCTGGTGGGCACGCAGATGCTCGCCAAAGGGCACCACTTCCCCAAGGTGACCCTGGTGGCCGTGCTCAATGCCGACGGCGGACTGTTTTCCGGTGATTTCCGCGCCAGTGAACACATGGCGCAGTTGATCATGCAGGTCGCAGGGCGCGCAGGACGTGCCGAAGAGCCAGGCAAGGTGATCATCCAGACCCACCTGGCCGAGCATCCGTTACTGGTGCAGTTGACCGAGCAGGGCTACTTCGCCTTCGCCGAACAGGCCCTGAGCGAACGTCGCAGCGCTGGCCTGCCGCCGTTCTCGCACTTGGCGCTGTTGCGTGCCGAGGCGCACAAGCCGGGCCAGGCCGAGGCGTTTCTCGACCTGGCGTGCTCGGCCGCCGAGGCCTGGCTGGCAGCATTTCCGCAGACCGGCATCGAGCTGCTGGGCCCGGTGCCAGCGCCGATGGAACGCCGCGCCGGGCGCTTCCGCGCGCAGTTGCTGGTGCAGGCCAGCGGCCGGGCGGCGCTGCACCGGCTGCTCAGCGCCTGGCTGGTGCAGCTGGAGCAATTGCCTAGCGGCCGACAGGTGCGCTGGTCGCTGGACGTCGATCCGGTCGACCTGTATTGAGCCACGCCCGCTGGCGACGCGGTGTGCACGACCATTGGCCGTGAAAGGTTGGCAACCCGCTTCCGGCCACGGATAATGTGCAGTTTTTCCACCAGCGCATCGAAGCGCCCCGCCGCGCTTGCGGTCGAAAAGAGAACCTGATGAAAGACACCATTCGCCAGCTGGTCCAGCAAGCCCTCACCCAACTCGTCACCGACGGTGTGCTGCCTGAGGGGCTGTCGCCTGCGATCCAGGTGGAAAACGCCCGCGACAAGACCCACGGTGACTTCGCCAGCAACATCGCCATGATGCTGGCCAAGCCGGCCGGGATGAAGCCACGCGACCTGGCGGAAAAACTCATCCAGGCCCTGCCGGCCAGCGACGACATCAGCAAGGTGGAAATCGCCGGTCCCGGCTTTCTCAACTTCTTCCAGAACACTGCGGCCCTGGCCAACCGCCTCGACGCAGCGCTGACCGATGCACGCCTCGGCGTGCGCAAGGCCGGTGCCGCCGAGAAGGTAGTGGTCGACCTGTCGGCGCCGAACCTGGCCAAGGAAATGCACGTCGGCCACCTGCGCTCGACCATCATCGGCGACAGCGTGGCGCGGATTCTGGAGTTTCTCGGTGACGAGGTGATCCGGCAGAACCACGTCGGCGACTGGGGCACCCAGTTCGGCATGCTGCTGGCCTATCTGGAAGAAAACCCCATCACCAGCGACGAGCTGTCCGACCTGGAAAACTTCTACCGCGCGGCGAAGAAGCGCTTCGACGAATCCGAAGCCTTCGCCACCCGCGCGCGCAGCCTGGTGGTCAAGCTGCAGGCCGGCGATCCGGAGTGCATGGCGCTGTGGACCCGCTTCAAGGACATCTCGCTGTCGCACTGCCAGAAGACCTACGAACAGCTCAACGTCAAGTTGAGCATGGCCGACGTGATGGGCGAAAGCGCCTACAACGATGACCTGGCCAACGTCGTCAGCGACCTCAAGCACAGCGGCCTGCTGGTCGAGAACCAGGGCGCGCAGTGCGTGTTCCTGGAAGAGTTCAAGAATGCCGAAGGCGACCCGTTGCCGGTGATCGTGCAGAAGGCCGACGGTGGTTACCTGTACGCCACCACCGACCTTGCCGCCGTGCGCTACCGCAGCAACGTGCTCAAGGCCGACCGTGCGCTGTACTTCGTCGACCAGCGTCAGGCGCTGCACTTCAACCAGGTGTTCGAAGTGGCCCGCCGCGCTGGTTTCGTCGGTCACCCGATGCGCATGGAGCACATGGGCTTCGGCACCATGAACGGCGCCGATGGCCGACCGTTCAAGACCCGCGACGGCGGCACGGTCAAGCTGATCGACCTGCTCACCGAAGCCAAGGAACGTGCCTACACGCTGGTCAAGGAAAAGAACGCAGGCCTCGGTGAAGAGGAACTGCGCCGTATCGGCGAAGTGGTGGGCATCGGTGCGGTGAAATACGCCGACCTGTCCAAGCACCGCACCAGCGACTACAGCTTCAACTTCGAGCTGATGCTCAACTTCGACGGCAACACCGCGCCCTACCTGCTGTATGCCTACACCCGGGTTGCCAGCGTGTTCCGCAAGCTGGGCAAAGGCTTCGAACAGGTCGAGGGCAGTATCGTGCTGCAGGCGGCCCACGAGCAGGAGCTGGCCGCGCGCCTGGCGCAGTTCGGCGAAGTGCTGAACAGCGTCGCGGAAAAAGGCACGCCCCATGTGCTGTGCAGCTACCTCTACGACATCGCCGGGCTGTTCTCCAGCTTCTACGAGAACTGCCCGATTCTTGCCGCCGAAACGCCCGAGCTGCAGCAGAGCCGTCTGCGCCTGGCCGCGCTGACCGGCCGCACTCTCAAACAGGGCCTGGAACTGCTTGGCCTGGAAACCCTGGAGCGCATGTAACTTGGCCGCCAAGAAAAAACCTGCCCCCAAGCGCGGCGCCAGCCGCCAGCAAGCCCCCAGCAAGAAGCCGATCCCGGGGTGGATCTGGCTGGCCGTGGGCCTCACCGTGGGCGCCTTCGTGGTGTTTCTGATGAAGCTTGAACCGGGGTCGGGCGACATCCAGCGCGCCAAGCCCGAGAAACAGGCGCCGGGCAAAGTCGCACAGGACAACAAGACCGCGCCCTCGCCGCAGCAGCCGGTCAAGCCCAAATACGACTTCTACACCCTGCTACCGGAATCGGAAGTCATCGTGCCGCCTGAAGCGGTACCGGAAAAAACCCCGCCAGTGCCTGCGCAGCCCGTCACCCCAGTGACCCCGGCCGAAGCGGCGAAAATCGACACCGCCCGCGCCCAGGCCGCGCTGCTCGGCCAGACCCCACCCCCCGCCCCGCCGGTGATCAAACCTGCGGCCACCACACAGTTCTTCCTGCAGGCCGGCTCGTTCCGCAAGCAGGCTGACGCCGACAAGGTCCGCGCGCAGATCATCCTGCTCGGGCAGACGGTCAAGGTCGAGTCGGGCACGGTGAAAGAGGAAACCTGGTACCGCGTGCTGGTCGGTCCGTTCAGCAACCGCGAACAGCTGACCGTGGCGCAGAAGCAACTGGCCGGGGCAGGCTTCAGCAACCTGCTGTTGCAACAGCGACAAACCCGCCAGTAACGAAAAAGGCCTTGCCAGCACAGCTGACAAGGCCTTTTTTCTGCCTCAGCGGCGGCTGGCGTTGACCTCGGAGATTTGCCGGTTGAGGGTCCAGAAGTCGTACAGCACACCCAGCAGGAACAGCCCGCCGGTGCACAGGTAGATCAGGGCGGAAATCCACTTGCCTTGGTACAACCGGTGCAGGCCGAACACACCGAGGAAGGTCAGCAGAATCCACGCCAGGTTGTAGTCCACCCGCCCTGGCTGGAAGCGCGCATCGGCCTCGCGGTCCATGGCCGGAATCAGGAACAGGTCGATCAGCCAGCCGATGCCCAGCAGGCCCAGGGTGAAGAACCAGATCGTGCCGGTGATCGGCTTGCCGTAGTAGAACCGGTGCGAGCCGGTAAAGCCGAAAATCCACAGCAGATACCCCAGCACCTTGCTGTGGGTGTCGTGCAACGGCTGACTTTGTCCATAACCATTCATTGCGTAAACCTCGCCGCTTATACGAAAAATTTTCTAAAAAAAGTTGTGACTTTTTTCAGGATGGCCGACGGGCGGTAGCCGTGCAATCGACCAACGGATCAGGAGTTGATCAAAAAGCTGTTATAAAGTTGCGCGCCAAACACACAACTTTCATAAGAGCTTCATCTATGCCACCTCTGTTCAAGACATGGCTGACCCTCTGTCTATTATTGCCACTGGCCGCCCACGCCACCAATCGTGAGCAACGTCTTCCCAACGGCTTCACTGGCCAGACCGTGCACAGCGCCTCGGTCAAGCGTCCACAAGTCAAACAGGTCAATGTGCTGCGCGCCGTTCCGGTCAGCCGCAAAGCACATACCCTGACCACCGCCGCAGCGCCGGCCAAGCAGAGCAACGCCGTGCTCAGCCGTGCCGTGAACGTGCTCGGTACACCCTATCGTTGGGGCGGCAGCAGCCCGAAAAAAGGCTTCGATTGCAGCGGTCTGGTGCAGTACGCCTTCAATGACGTCGCCAATGTCGACCTGCCGCGCACCTCCAGCGCAATGGCCGCCGGCCACGGCGTCAAGGTTGCCAAGGCTGACCTGAAGCCGGGCGACCTGATCTTCTTCAACATCAAGAGCCGCCGCGTCAACCACGTGGCCATCTACCTGGGCAACGATCGCTTCATCCACGCGCCACGGCGTGGCAAGAACGTCAGCATCGACACCCTGAAAAAACCGTACTGGCAGCAGCATTACGTGGTCGCCAAACGCGTGCTGCCCAAAGAGCCGCTCAATGCGCAAGACCTAAAGATCGCCAAGCGCTGAGGCACTCGCCCCTGCATTGACTGGAAAAACAAAACGGCCCGCATCTGCGGGCCGTTTTTCGTTGCCTCAGAAGGCAGTGTTCACCGTCAGCGACAGGCTGCGCGGGTCGCCGTAGATGGCGCCGGCGTAGAAGCCGTAGCGGGTGTAATAGTGCTTGTCGAACAGGTTGTTGGCGTTGAGGGTGACGCTGGTGTCGTCGGTCACCTGGTACTTGGCGAGCGCGTTCCAGATCGCATAACCCGACCAGTTCACATCGCTCGGGCCGGTGCTGATGCCATTGCTCGGCTGACCGGCAGGCGAAGACACGGCGCGAATATTGGTTTGCGCGGTGACGCCGGCGCCCAGGGTCAGGCGATCCAACGCGCCGGACAGGCGATAGGTGGTCGAGGCCTTGAACAGGTGCGACGGGTCTTGCCGGCCATCGCTGTCGACGCGACGGAAGTGCAGGTAGGTGTAGCCGGCGTAGACGTTCCAGTCCGGGGTCAGTGCGCCGGCCAGCTCCAGGTCGATGCCGTCGGTTTCCTGGCCAGTGCCGGCTTTATAGGCCGAGTTGCCGGTCGGCGTGGTGAGGTCGCCGTCGAGCACAGCCTTGTTGTCCTGCTTAGTGCGGAAGTACGCCGCCGAAGCATTCAGCCGACCATCGAACCACTCACCCTTGATACCGGTTTCATAGCTCTGGCCACGGATCGGCTCGACCGTGCCGCCACTGACGGTCTGCTGGGTCTGCGGAGTGAAGATGTCGGTGTAGCTGGCGTACAGCGAGTAGTTGTCGTCCAGGTCGTAGACGGCGCCCAGGTAAGGGGTGACCACACCGTTGTTGTGTTGGCTGGTGCGGCTGCCATCGACGCCACGGGTGATGGCCGAGTAATCGCTGGTGCGGGCGCCGACGATCACCGACAGGGGTTCGGTGATGCTCAGGCGGGTCGCGGCGTACATGCCTTGCAGGCGCGTGGTGACCTTGCTGTGCAGCCCGGTCTTGGAGGCCAGCATGTTCAGGTCGTCGTCCACCCCGTCGTGCCAGTTGCTGATCGGCAGGCCGTTGTTGGCGCGGAACAGGCAGCCGGTCACTGGGCCCGAGCTTTGCCCGTTACTGACCATGGTGCAGCTGTACTGCGGCGACCAGGCTACGGTGCGGCTGTCGCTATAGCCAACCATCGCCTGGTGGGTACGCCCCAGCAGTTGGAACGGGCCGGACAAATCGATCTGTGCCGACTGCTGGGTGGTGTCGGTGGACTGGTGCAGGCCGTTGAGAATCGCCCCGCCGCCATCCTGATCCCAGTAGCCCCCATACACGCCACGGCGCAGCGAGTTAACCTTGGCCAGGCCGCGGTGGCTCAGGGCATCGATAGAGCTCTGAGAACCTTTAAGTTCCAGTTCCCAGTCATTCTCGAAGCGGTGCTGCAAGCCCGCGAACACGGTTTGCGTCTCGGTTTCGCCGAAGCTCCAGCTCGGTGCCAGGTTGCTGCTGCGCGGCAGGTTGGTCTTGCTGCCATCGGCGAACCAGATCGGAATGTTGGCGCCCCAGCCGCCGCCGACGGTCTTGCTGTATTCGTACTGGTAGCCGGCGTTGAGGGTGGTGGCATCGCTGAGGTCGAAGGCGAAGTTGGCCAGCGCGGCACGGGAGCGCTCGGACTGGTTGTCGCGGAACGAGTTGGCGTCCTGCTGGGTGACCACGAAGCGCGAGCGCAGACGGCCATCTTCGGACAGCGGCACGTTGAGGTCGGCGCCCAGGCGGCGTTTATCCCAGCTGCCGTAGGTGGCATAGGCGCTGCCGCCAAAGGTCTTGGTCGGCGCCTTGCGGATCAGGTTGACTGCGGCAGACGGGTCGCCGGTGCCGCCGAGCAGGCCGTTGGCACCGCGCACGATGTCGACGCGCTCGTACATGTCCATGTTCAGCGCCGCACCACCACCGCTGAAGTCGGTGCTGCCGGGGTACTGCAGACCATCGATTTTCCAGTTGCTGATGCCGTAGCCGCGCGCGCGGAACTCGGTACGCCCGCCGACTTCCATCTTGCTGGCGGTCACGCCTGGTGCGGTCTCCAGCGCCTGCTCGATGCTATGGATATCGCGATCCTGCATCTGCTGACGGGTAATGGTGGTGACCGATTGCGGGGTCTGACGTGGGCTGAGTTTCATCCCGGTGGCGCTACGAGTGCTCTCGACGGTGTACCCTAGCTGGCCGGTTTCATCGGCACCCAGGCTGCTGTCTTCGATCGTGGTGGCGTCGAGCTCCAGCGCGCCGCCCTCGGCGGCGTGGGCGCTGGTGCCAAGACTGAGGGCGACGGCTAGGGCCAGGGGGGTGAGGCGCAAGCCGCCTCGGGCTGGGGAAGTAGAAGGGATCATGATGCTCTTCTGGATCATTTGGGAAAGCGTCTTATTCGCAGATGTTTTTTTGTTAGCATTTTAGGGTTCGCCCTGCGCCACTCCATGGGCGGCATGTACGCGCATGTAATCGAATGTAATGAGCGGCCTGGGCGCCGCTTCACACAGGTAAGGGCTCGATGGCTATCACCTTGCTTGTCGTCGACGATGACGACGAGATCCGCGAACTGCTTTGCGACTACCTCAGCGATGCCGGATATCAGGTTCTGGCTGCGGCCAATGGCGATGAGATGCGTCAGCAACTGGCCAGCCACCCGGTGCGCCTGGTGGTGCTCGACCTGATGCTGCCCGGCGAAGATGGCCTGAGCCTGTGCCGGCAATTGCAGGCCCATGCCGGGCTGGCGGTAATCATGCTGTCGGCCAAAGGCAGCGCCTTCGACCGTATCATCGGACTGGAGGTAGGCGCCGACGACTACCTCGGCAAGCCCTTCGAACCCCGCGAGCTAATCGCCCGGATCAAGGCCGTGCTGCGCCGCCCGCAGCGCCTGGAGCTACACGACGAAGCGCCGGCCAGTGCCGTACACGGCTTCGCAGGCTTCAGCCTCGACCATATCAAGCGCCTGCTGACCTGCCCGGATGGTGACACCCTGACCCTGCCACGCTCCGACTACCGGGTGCTGCGCGAACTGCTCGAGGCGAACAACCGCGTGGTCTCACGCGACCACCTCACCCGCAGCGCCTTCAGCCGCGACCACCTGCCTGACGACCGCTCGGTGGACATGTGCATCAGCCGCCTGCGCCAGCACCTGCGCAAGGCTCCCGAGGGCGCGGCGCAAATCCTCACCATCCGCAACGAAGGCTACCTGCTGAGCATCGAGCCGCACGGCGCGGACGCCTGACGTGCGTCTGCCTCGGCCTGTGCGCTGGCTGTGGCCGGGCACGCTGTTCGGGCAACTGTTGCTGATCATGGTCAGCGGCACGCTGCTGGTGCAGGTGGTATCGAGCAGCATCTGGTTCGATGTGCGCTTCGCCCAGGTGCTGGAAGCGCCAGTGCGGCTGATGGCGGCGCGCAGCGCACCGCTGATCGCCCAGGCCCAGTGCCACGCCAGCCGCCCGACCTTGCCACGCAACTACCATCTGCGCTGCACCGAGCAGGCGCCGCCGACCGTGAGCGATGAAGGCCGCGGCCGCCGACGCATCGAGCTGCTGTTGCACCAGGCGCTTACCGCAGAGCTGGGGCACACGCAGAACGCCCGGGTGCTCAAGGTGCAACTGACCGACGAACTCGGCCAGCCGCTGCTCTGGCGCAGCCTGTTCGGCCTGCGCACGGCCCAGGCACACATTCGCTTCGCCGTGCCCTTGGGCGACGGCCACTGGCTGACCATCGACGGTATGGAAATGCAGGGCTGGAGTGGCGAATCGGCCTGGGTGCTGATCAGCGACTACCTGCTGCGCGTCTACGCCCTGCGCATCGTCGCCGTATTGCTGGCGTGCCTGGTAGCCGTGCGCCTGTGCCTACGCCCGCTGCGCCGCCTGGCCGATGCCGCACGCGGGCTGGGCAACGACCTCAAACAGGCACCGCTGCCGCTGGACGGCCCGCAGGAAGTGCGCCAAGCCGCGCAGGCCTTCAACGCCATGCAGCAGCGACTGATCGCCATGGTCAACGACAAGGCCTACTTCCTTGCCGCCGTGTCCCACGACCTGCGCACGCCGCTGACGCGCATGCGGCTGCGTCTGGAACGCTTGCCGGAAGGGGAAGACAAACAGCGTCTGCGGCAGAACATCGCGCAGATGGACGACATGATCAGCCAGGTGCTCGACTACTTGCGCGCAGGCGAACAGCAGAACCTGCAAAGCGTCGACCTCGACCGCCTGGTGGCGCGTCAGTGCAGCGAGCTTGCCAGCGCCGAGGAACCGCTGCCGATCCTCGGCCAGGCCGGTAGCGTGCAGGCCGACGCGCTGATGCTGCAGCGCTGCCTGCAAAACCTTCTGGTCAATGCCCTGCGCTATGCCAGCGGCGTGTCATTGCACCTGGAGCGCACGGCCAGCGCTGCCTACATCCATGTCGACGACCACGGCCCAGGCATCGCCCCCGAGCTGCTGGCGACCATCACCGACCCGTTCGTGCGCGGCGAAGCCTCGCGAAGCCAGGCCTCCGGTGGCTACGGCCTGGGCCTGAGCATCGTCCAGCGCATCGCCAGCAGCCACGGTGGCGGGCTGCTGCTGGTCAACCGTGCCGATGGTGGTTTGCGCGTCAGTCTGTGGTTGCCGGTCGGCCAGCCGCTATGAACCGCGACGCTCGATCGCCAGGGCGATCAGGTAGGCGCGCATCTCGCGATGGCGAGCGCTATTGAGCACAAGCAACGACACCAGCAACAGCAATAGGCTGGCGCCCACCAGCACGGCCGGCATCCTCGAACCGAGCAGGCTCACGCCCATCAGAAGGCCGATACCCAGTACCGCCCAGATTACCCCCAGTCCCCAGCGGCGACCGCGGATCATCACGAAATGCCCGAGGCTGAGCAGCAAGGCCAGACCGGCGCCGAGCAAGGTGCTGTATTGCGCATTGTCGCTTGGGTTGCGCCATTGCAGGTCGCTCCATAGCGCGACCGCGATCGACAGACCGAACACTGCACTGAAGAACCCCAGCAAAAATGTGGGGAAGAATCGCGACATGAACCGAGAGTAGGCCTGCGGTTTCATTCCAACTCCTCATACAAACCCACCGCGACGCTCTGCACCCGAGCATTGCCAACGAAACCGAACACCGCGCTGACCGAGTCCTTGATCAACGTCCGCGTGGCGTGGCTGACCTGGGTTGGGGTATAGCGCTTGGTCAGGTTGCTGGCCGCCTGTTCCAGCTTGAGTTGCTTGGCGGTCAACGCAGGATGCTTGAGCGAGAGCAATTCGTCGGTCAGCGCCTTGCGCTGCTGACGGCTCAGGGTCTTGCCCAGTTCGTACCAGCTGCGGCCCGTACGTGCCTTGACCACTTGCAGGTACTTGATGGTCGTCAGTGCCGAAGCCCCAACGCCCAACAGCGACACACCATCGAGCACCAGTGACGCTGCCTGATACCAGGGTTCGCTGTCGAGAGCGTCGTTGGCGGCCGGGTTGGTCACCTCACGGACGGTGCGTATTCCGCCGATCAGACACTGCGCGCCGCTGGCCGCTGCCGCAGCGCCGCCGATGTAGGTCAGGACCAGGCTGGTGCCGGCCGTGAACGGCGCGGCGATGGTGCCGCTGCATACCACGATCCAGCCCAGCACCGCACCGGCGCACGCCAGGCTGGTATTGACCGCTTCCTGGATGAGCTTGGACTCACGGGCGCTGTTCTGCAGCACCTCGGTGTACTGCTCGGGGGTCTGATATTTCTCGATCTCACGCAGAATCACCCGCTTCGGACGGATGCTGCAGATCGGCTGGAACTCGCGCAGGGTGACGATATTGAGCGTGCTATCGATATACACCACACCCGCCCCAACGATGTTCGGATCGGCATCGATGGCGGAAAACAGCTTGGGCAGGTTGACCATGCCCTCGATGCGCTGGCGCGCCATGAATTGTGAATGGTTGCCCAGTGCTGGGGGCAGGAGACTGTTCAAGGGAAAGATCCTCGCAAGGGTTCAGGCCAGCGCGACGCTGGCCTCTGGCCCGGTCGGAACCGGCACGCCGATTCCGACCCTGGAACATGCGCCGCCCGCAGGCGGCGACAGAGCCCTTAGACGTTCGGGCAAGGTACCGGTGCCCAGTCGCCGACGTCGGCGCTGCGGCACATGCCTTCGACCTTGCTCTGGCCGGTCTTGGCCACGGCAGCGGCCTGGGCCTTCTTGGTGTTGGCCAGTTGCAAGGTCTTCTCGGTGTTCACCGCTTCGGTCGGAATCGCCTTGGCCTTGGCCGTGGTGGCCTTGGCGGTCTTGGCCACCTGGGCGACTTCGGTGCGCTGCACGCCAACCTGCTTGAGGTCCTGCTCGTAAGCCTGGGTGTAGTTGTTCAGGTCTTCACCGACACGGCCGTTGACCGCTGCCAGCAGGTTGTTCGACTCCTGCAGGCCGGAGACGATTTCGGCCAGGCGCTTGCGGCCTTCGGCGGCGTCGATGCGGTTGGCCTTGCGGCCTTCGATCAGCTGGGTGAACTCGCGCTGGTAGCAGGTCTGCGAAGCCTGGGCGTAGGCGCTGGTGCGGTCCAGGTCGGCGCTGCTCTTGTCGATGTCCACGGCGTACGAGGCGATGCGCTGCTTGTCATCGCTGATCTGCTTCTGGCGTTCGGTGTAGTAACCGGCTGCGCCGCCGACCAACGCACCACCGGCCGCACCGATGGCGGCATTGCGACCACGGTGCTCCTTGTCGGTCAGGGCGCCGGTCAGGGCACCGCCGAGCGCGCCCAGCGCTGCGCCGGTGGCGACCGACCTGGTCATGTCACCGTCGGTGGCGCGCAGGTGCTGCACCGGCTCGTAGCAGCTCGGGTAGTACTCGACCTTGGTGGTCGCACCGACCTTGTCCGAGGCTGACGTGGCGCAGCCAGTCAGCAGCACGGTGCTGAAACCTGCGGCCAGCAGCAGGGCGCTGCGCGCATGGGTGGCGGTGAACAGTGGGTTGCGTTTGAAAAGCATGGTCAGTTCTCTCTTGGTGTGATGACGACCGCTCAGCCTCATGCCGGGCGGATTTCCTTTCGGTGAAACAATCCATCGGGCTCAACGAGCCGCTGCGGCGAGCAGCTCCTTGAGAATGGTGGCCGGGTCGGCCCGGCGGTTCTGGCGGTATTGGCCGACGTGCTTGACGAACAGCGTCGCGCGCGCGGTGAGGCTCTTGCCCAGCACCGGGTTGCGGTTGAGTTCGGTCTTGACCCGCTGAAACTGCGCCTGGATCACGGCATCGGTGTAGCGTGTGCCGCTGGCCAGGTTGTCGATGTAGATCGCCACGGCGCCGTTGAGTGCGGTCTGGCCGTTGCCAATGGCCGCGCCGAACATGCGCGCGGTGGCCGGGTCGCCGGAGGCCTTGGCGTCGGCCTGGCTCTTGCGCAGGTTGCTCAGGCGGATGTTGTAGTTGTTGATGGTCTCGGCCACCAACGCTGCCGACTGGATCAGGTTGCCGGCCGCTTCCTCACGCTGGCGGGCGATCAGCGACACGGTGCGTTTGAGCTCTTCGTTGACCACGCCCAGCTCGGCCTGCAAGCGCGGGTCGGTGGTGCTGGCGATGACACTGTCCAGGCGTTGGGTCGGGTCTTCGGCGGCCTGGATGTCGTCGGTCAGGCTGGCCAGACGCCCCTCCTTCTGCCACTGCTCGAACAGCTCTTGGTAACGCGAACGGGGCGCCGACAGCGCGCCAATGGCCACGCGGAAGCCGGTGGTCTCGTTGTGCTGCTCGCGGCCGTCGGCGGCGAACAGCGGATATTCACGGCGCATGCCGGTGAACAACGTGCCCTCGCCTTCCAGGTAGTTGCCGCCCTTGACCACGAAGCCGCCATAGGCGCCTTGCCGGCGTCCGGCATGCACCAGCTGGAACGACTCCTGAACCATTTCCGCGGCGTTGCCGATGACGTCGAACAGCCCCAGCGGGTTGGGCTGCTTGGTGCCGATCGGCATCAGCCGCGGAGCCTGCCCAGTGCCACCGGCGACCTGGTTGAACACGGCCCAGTCAGCCAGCGGCCCGTCGCTGTCACTGCCTTCGCGCAGGCGCGGGAACAGTCGGCCTTCGAGGTCCTGACGGCTGACCGCCGAGCCGCCACGGGCGGCGAATTCCCACTCCACTTCAGTGGGCAGACGCACGAAGCCGACACCGCCGTCTTCATCCTGCTTGCCGCGCCCGCTGACAGGCAGCAGGTCGCGGTGGTGTTTCATCAACCAGGCGCTGTACACCGCTGAAAAGCGCTCGGCCTCGAAGCGCGACAGGTCGACCTTGGGCAGACGCCCGCTCATGCCGTCGTTGCCTGTGCAGGCCGGCGGCGTCTCGCCAGTGCTCAGCGACTGCGCCTGGGCCATGACCTGGGCGTACTGCCGCGCGGTCACCTCGTACTTGCCGATGAAATACATCATTGGCTTGAGCGGGCTGTCTTTTTCCAGCGTCGGCAAGCTGCCGGCGATGCGCTTCTGCCACTGCGGCGCGAGGTCAGCGAGGCTGAACTGGCCGTTGATGAAGTCGCGCCGGTAGCCAGAGATGAACGACTGCTTGTAGCCCGGCTCGCCTTCACTGAACGGGTAGCCGAGGCTGACTTCTCGGTCGTCGAGGCTGCCCTGGGCCAGCACGTAGACGTGGCGAAACACCATCTGCCCGCCACAGGGCAATGGCAGGGCGATGTCGTCGGGCAGCGGTTTGGGGTTGTCCAGTTGTTCATCGGGCACGCTGGCAGACGCATGCGCGGCCCCTTCTTGAGCGGCCTTGCCGGCAGGCGCCGCCGGCTCATCGCCCGGCGAACAGGCACCCAGGCTCAACAGGGTCAGCAGCAGGGCCGAAGCCCGCAGGCGGCAGTCAGACATCTCGGATTCCTTGGGAGGGGTCGATACGCACCACGCGCCAGCCGCCGACGGCCGCCGCGCTGGCAGCGGCCAGCAGCGTTGCGCCGAGGGCCACGAGGTAGTGCACGGGCAGCAGACGGCTGGCGTGTTCGCCGGGCGTGTGCACGAACAAACGGTTCAGGGCGTATTCGGCGCCCTGATACAGCAACGCCGCCAGGGACGCTGCGAACAGCGCGCTGTACAGCGCCTGCAACACGCCGAACAGCAACAGCGCAGCGCTGCCAAACCCCAGCAGGCGCAGCACCGAAAGCTCACGCTGCTTGCGCTCGACCGCCGCCAGCGTGCCTGCCGCCACCGCCGCCAGCGCCCCAGCCACCGCCAGGGCCGCGACCAGCCAGAACACCAGGTCGAGGTTGCGCCGAAGCGACTGCACCTGGGCGATCTGCGCGGCCTGGGTCGAGACCAGCAACTGCCGCTCGGCGAACCACTGGCGCAGCGGCTCGACGTCATCCAGGGTCTGGGCATACAAGCGAAATGCCGGGTAGACACGTTTGCCATCGGCCTGGCGCACCGCACCGGGCCAGCCCAGCGCCGGCACGGCGAAACCGTCGCGGTAGTCCTCGACCGCTTCGAGCAAGGCCAACGGGGCGAACAGTGCATCGCGCTCGAACACGCTGAGCGGCAGCACTGCCTGCACCTGCAGGGCGCTGTGCTGCCAGTGCAGCTCGCCGTCGCGCTGGCGGGCGAAGCTGGCCTGCACCTGGTCGCCAGCCTGCACGCCGAGTTTTTCCGCAGCGGTGTGGCTGAGCACTACGTGCCCCGCCGCACTGGGCGCGGGGATGTCTTGCAGTAATGGATCGCCGGCTGCGGTCGGCAGCATTTCGACGCTGACCCGGCGCTCGCCAGCCGCACGCAGCAGTTCTGCGGTGGCGGCAATCTGTCGTGTGCGCGGGAGGGCAAAGGCCACATCGCTGCGCTGCGCCAGCGCGGCGATGAACGCGGCATCGAAGCGCCCGCCGCCCAGCGGAATGATTTCGCGCACCGACGGCTCGCGTTGCAGGCGCTCGGTGAGGCTGCCGATCAGGCCGAACTTGAGCCCGAACAGCACCAGCAGCGGTGCGATGACCGCCACCAGGGCCAGTATGCTGCACGCGGACAAACGCCCATCACGGCGGTAGTCCTGCCAGGCCAGCCTGGCGATCAGAGGTACACGCATCAGTGCCCGACCTCCAGTACAGAGGTCACGCCGCCATCGCCATCGCGCCGGCAGCCCATGCGCAGCACGGGCACACCGGCGGCGCGCAACAAGGGCTCGTCGTGACTGGCGATGACGCAGGCCGCACCGGCCTGGCGCACCTGGGACAGCAACAGACGCATGACCCGCTCGGCGTTGAGCGGATCGAGGGCTGCGGTCGGCTCGTCGGCCAGCAGCAGTTGCGGGGCGTGCACCAGGGCGCGTGCGCAGCCGACCCGCTGGCGCTGGCCCACCGACAGCTCGGCCGGGTAATGACGCAGGTGTCCATCCAGCTCCAGTGCCGTGGCCAGGCGCTCGACGCTGCCATCATCCGCCAGGCCGAGCAGTTGCCGGGGCAAGGCGATGTTGTCACGCACATCGAGAAAACCCAGCAACCCGCCGGTTTGCAGCACGTAGCCCATCTGCCGGCTGCGCAGCGCGGCCAACTGGTCGCGGCGCGCGTTGCGCCACAACTGCGCCAGGTCGTGCTCACCGCCTTCGGCGTGCAGGCTGAAGTGCTCGGCCTGATCCGGGGCCAGGGTCAGCGCCAGCAGGTCGAGCACGGTGCTCTTGCCGCAGCCGCTCGGCCCGACCAGCCCCAGCACTTGCCCGGCGCGCAGGTGCAGCCGCTCGATCTCCAGGCTGAAGCGCTGGCTGGCGCTGCCGCGGCGTTTGCTCACTGCCTGCAAGCGCATCATGGCAAGGTCGACAGCGGTACGCGGTACAAGGCGTCGCCCGGTTCGGCATTGCCGAAGCGCACCCAGTTACCGAGGTCGTTGTGGAAGGTTTCGTAGAGGCTGATCTTCGACTCCAGCTCGTCGATGAAGTCTTCCTGCTCGGCCACCGACAGCGACAGCCACAGGTCCTGGGTCATGCTCAGCGATTTGCTGCGGTACGGCAGCCCGTCGAGGTATTCACCCAGCACACCACTGGCCGCCAGGTTGGCGCCGTCGCGCAGGGCGCCAGGGTCGCGGGTCATGTAGGCGCTGGCGCTGGCGATCTCGTTGAAGAAGTCGGCTGGTGAGCTGCGCGTCTTGCGCGCGGCATCGACGATCAGCTTGAGCGACTGTTGCAGGTCGTTGAGTTGCAACTTGGTGAGCATCACGCACACCTGCAACGCTGGCAGCGCGGGGTTGCTCAGGTCGCGGTCGGCGGTCCAGGCGCTGACCAGTTGTGGCGCCTGGCTGGCCTGCTGGCGACCGAGAAAATCCATGTGCATGGCATAGCCGATGGCCGCCGACTTGGCCGCCAGGCTCGGTGCCGCATCGAGCACCGGGGTCGCTTGCGGCTGGCGCTCGCGCACCTGTTGCGCCAGTTCGGCGAAGGTCGTGCCGATCTCGCGCACGCGCTCACCGAACAGCTTCACGTCACCGCCAGGCACCGACACGTAGAGGTCGCCGATCTGCGGGTTGCTGTCGGCCGTCAGCACGCGGTACTGCGCCTCGGCGCTGGCATGGTTGTGCTGCCCGGCCGGGGTGCGCAGGTGCAGGGCGTAGATCTTGATCTGCTTGCTCAGCGCCGCCTGGCGCACTTCGGCTTCGTTCATCTGCGTGCTGCTGGCAGGATCGCTCTTGCGCAGCGCGCCGGCATCGCTGACCAGCAACACGATGCGCCCGCCATAGCCCGACCAGTCCAGGCCTTCGACCGCCTGCATCACGCCAGCGAAGGCGTCTTCGTTGAAGGCATGACTGGACACCGTAGTGGCCTTGACCTCGCGCGCCGCGCGCAGGAAGCGCGCCGGGTCGCGGCCCTGCTGCAGATCGACCAGGGTCTTGCTCAGATACTGCAACCCCGGTGTGCGCTTGACGCTGTTGCGAAAGCCCACCAGACCAAAGCTGACGTTGTCCAGCTCACCACGGGCCTGCAACTGTGCCTGCAGCTCGCTGACGACTTGCTGCACCCGGTCGATGTAAGGCTGCATCGACACCGACGTGTCGACCACCAGCACGATGCCGGTGCGGAAGGCGTTGTCGGCCGCAGGCGTCTGTGGTTTTTTTGCCGCAGGCGGGTCGGCGCGGGTGCCAGGGTCGATGGAGGCGATGTTGAGCAACTGCACCGGCTGGCCGCTGGCATCGAAGCTTTCCCGGTAATCGAAGATCGGCATCAGGTAGAACTGACTGGCCGCAACCGCCTGCCCGGCCGGCTCCAGCGCCATCACCTGCGGCACTTGCTCGGGCGCGGTTTGCGCGCTGTGCAGCACCTTCTGCGCCTGGGCCGGGTCATCGAGCAGGTGCTGCACGTCATCCGGCTGGCGCAGGAACATCAGCGGCGCTCGCCCGGAGCGCTCGGTGAAGGTCAGCACCAGGCTCTGCTTCCAGTCGCTGAGCTGCGCGCCGGCGATCCAGCCTTCGCGCTGGCCGTCACTGGCGGCGCCGACTTGCAGCCAGGGTTGCCCGTCGACGTTCTTGCGCTGGTACACGTACAGCACCGAGAACGCTGGCACGGCCTTGCCGTCACCCGCCTCGGGGCTGCTCAGCAGGCGCGCACCGGGCTTGCTCAGCACGCGCTGGAACAGGGTCTGCTTGCCGGCCATCAGCAGCGGCCGGTCACCTTCGGCATTGGCCTCGGCAATCACCGGCGACGCTACAGGCTCACTGTCAGGACTCGCCTGCCCCGCCAGCGGCGACCCAGGTTGCAGCCACCAGTAGGCACCGCCGGCCAGGCCCAGCACCGCCGCCACGGCCAGTGCCAGCAAGGCGTTGCGCGGGGTGCGGGTGGTGGCTGCGGGGGTTGCCGCCAGCACAGGCGCGGGCTCAATCGGGGTCGGCGCTGGGGCCGGGCTGACGCTGGCGGGAGGCGGCTCAGCGAGTTCTGCGGCCACCCCGGCCGGGGTCAGTGGCGTCAGCACTTCACCGCCGAGCAATGGACGAAACACCGTGGCGTCGTCGTCCTGCAACGGCAGGCGGTCGAGCGCCGCCAGCAAGGCGGCGGCATCGCTGAAGCGTTCATCGGCGGATTTGGCCAGCAGGCCGCTGAGAATGGCCTGGTAGCGGCCATGCTCGAGCGGCAGCGCCGGCAGTGGCTCGGTCAGGTGCGCCAGCGCGGTCGACAGGGCATCGGTGCCGTTGTAGGGCAGCTCGCCGACGAGGATTTCGTACAGCACCACGCCCAGGGCGTAGAGGTCGGCGCGGCCGTCGATTTCCTGCCCGCGCGCCTGCTCGGGGCTCATGTAGCTGGGGGTACCGACGGCAAAGCCGGCCTGGGTGAATTGCGTGCGGTCGTCCAGCGACTTGGCGATGCCAAAGTCGGACAGCACCGCCGTACCGTCGGCGCGGAACAGAATGTTGGCCGGTTTGACGTCGCGGTGCACCAGCCCCTGGGCATGGGCATAGCCCAGCGCCTGGGCGATCTGGCGCACGTACAGCAGGCCCTGTTCGGGGTCGAGTCCAGCGGCGATGCGCTCCTTGAGCGTGCCGTTGGGCAAGTACTCCATGGCCATGTAGTACAGCGCGTCGACGTTACCGATGTCGTGGATGGTGGCGATGTGGGGGTGCGCCAGCCGGGCCAGGGTGCGGCCTTCGCGCAGGAAGCGCTCGCAGAAGGTCGGGTCCTGGGCCAGGCTTGCGGCCATCACCTTCAGCGCCACCTTGCGCTGCAACGAGCGCTGGGTCGCCAGGTAGACGCTGGCCATGGCGCCCTGACCGATCTCGCCGTCGATGTCGAAGCCTGGAATGTGCATGTCGGCGTTCATCGTGGTTCACCGGCCTTGATCACGATGGCGGTGATGTTGTCCGGTGCGCCGCGGGTCAGCCCAAGGTGCACCAGGCTGCGCACCACCTGGTACGGGTCGGGGTGCACCAGCACGTCGGCGATCTCGTGGTCTTCGGCGGTCTTGGTCAGGCCGTCGCTGCACAGCAGGTAGGTGTCACCGGGCTGCACGGCGATCTCGACCGCCTGCAAGTCCAACTGCGCCTGCACGCCAATCGCCCGGGTGATGATGTTGCCACGCGGGTGCTCGCGGGCTTCGGCCTCGTTGAGCAGGCCGCTGTCCTGCAGTTCCTGCACGTAGCTGTGGTCGTGGGTCAGGCGAGTCAGGCGCGCGCCGCGCAAGCGGTACAGGCGGCTGTCGCCAGCCCACAGCGCCAGGGCCTGATCGTCACAGGCGGTCATGACCACCACGGTGCTGCCCATCAGGCTCACGCCGCGGCGCAGGGTTTCCTCGCGCACCGCCTGGTTGACCTGAGCGAGCCGGCTGCGCAATGCAGCGCTGCGCTCGGCAAGGCTCTGGCACGCCGGCAGACGGCGCAGGCTGTCGACGGTCAGGCTGCTGACGTAATCACCGGCCGCATGCCCACCCATGCCGTCGGCCACGGCCCACAGGCCCTCTGCGGTCAGCTCCAGGCAGGCGTCTTCGTTGATCCGGCGCACCATGCCGGTGTGGCTGTAACTGGCCGCGGTGTACTGCATGGCGGTCATCTGCACGGGGCCTCTTTACCCAGAATGAAGGCGCCGAACGCGTCACTGCGCGGCAGTCCCTGACAGCGCAGCAAGCCCGGAGCGATCTGCGCCGAGCCTTTGCCCCACCACAGGCTCATGCCTGCACACGCACTGTCGGCCAGAGCCCGAAGACGGTCGTCGGCGTAGCCTTCGGTCAGCCGTTGCAAGCCGCCGAGGCTGACCTGCACAGGCCGCGCGGCAGGTGCTTCGAGCGGCGCCAGAGCGCTGACCGCAGCGTCGAAGTCCTCGAAGCTCGCCTGGGCTTCGAGGCTTGCCAACAGCAGGCCTTCCGCGGCGTCGAACCAGTCATCCGACGCGCCGAGCACGGCTGCCAGCGAGGTATCGGCCGGCAATGGCTGGGCCAGGGTCAGGGGGAAATACCGTCCGACCCGGTCGATGCTCGGCATCAGCACGCCCACCACCGCCTGCGGCCCGCACAGGCCCGGCGCCAGGGCGAAACGCCATAACGGGCTGACCAGATACGCCGGCAGCCAGGCCTCGCCCAACTGGCGCTGGCTGGTTTGCACGCCGGCTGCCAGCCACTGGTCCCACGGTTGTACGAAACTGCCCGGCAGGCCGCGGCTGACGAAATCGCCGCGGCAGGCCAGCTTGCCGTAGAAGCCCACGCTGTTCATAACCGCTCCGGCAGGCTGAAGCCGTTGAGCACGCGGCTGCGGAACGGGTTGAAGGCACTGCTGGCGCGCAGCTCGTACGACACGCTGAGGCCTTCGACACGCAGACGCAGGTTGAAGCGCTCCGGCGAGTTGCCGGCGACCAGGTCGGCCTGATCGAGCAGGCGGAACCACGCCCACGGCCCTTCCACGGTCAGCCCCGAGCGGCCACTGGCCGCCGGTGGAGTGATCGCCAGGCGCACCACACCGATGCTGTTGTTGTTCGGCCACTGCACCGCCACCGGGCGGCTGGGGCCGTGGTCATAGCTGATCTGCTGGCCATCGAGGTCGAGCAGGAACTGTGTGATCGAGGCATCCATCGCCACCGGTTTGAGCTCGAAGCGCACCAGCGGCTGGGTGCTGCCGGTGTTGCGGAAGAACGCATCGCGGATGCTCGCGGCGCGCTGGAAGGTGCCCAGCACCGAGGCGTTGATACCCAGTTTCTGCGCAGCGCCCGGCTGCCAGCTCCAGGGGTTGGAGCTGGTGTTGACGTAGGGTTGCAGGTACTTGCGGAAGTAGTTGTCCATCACCCCGCCGACCCCGAAGAACTGCCCGAAGTCTTCCAGGGTGGCGTCTTGCGCGCTGCCACGGGCCAGCGGGTAACGCCCGCCCAGCGACTGCCGATAAACCGTCACCACCTCGCTTTTCCACGCTGCATTGAGCTGGTTGCGCACCCCGCCCATGACCACCGCGTTGGTCGAGCCGACCAGCGAGCCGAGCATGTCCTGCACCAACTGCGGCTGACGCGCGGCACCGAGGGTGACCCGCTGCGCCGCCGCCTGGGCCTGGTTCTTCGCCTCACCGAGCAGGGCATCGCCACTGGCCCCGACCATCGCGCTGACTTGCACGTAGAGGCTGTTGAGGTCACTGAGCAGACCGTCGATGGGCAGCGCTTCGCCCTCACCGCCCTGTACCAGCGCGGCCAGCGGCGCGAAATGTTCGGTGACCGGGTCGCGGGACGCCGGGCGCTCGGCACCGGCCGCCACCGGCGTATCGCCGAGCAGGCCGCCAAGGCGCTGGCGCAGTTGATCGACGCCGCTGTCCTCGACCTTGGCCTTGACCGCATCGAGCTCGCTGGGCTGTTGCAGATCGGTTTCCCGCGCCACGCTCTGCAACAGTTTCTTCAACGGCGACGCCGGGCCTGAGAGCACCCGCAGCACGTCGGCGGCCTGGCCGACACTGGTTACCGGCGCCACATCGAGGTCGGCCAGCAGCGCGTCCCAGTGGCGAATGTAATCCTGGAAGTACAGGTCGCGTACATCATCGGCCAGGCGCTTGGCATCGCCGGCATCGCCCATCTCACGGCCCAGTACCCAGCGTTCTTCGGCAAGGGTGGTGGCTTGGGCCAGGCTCGCGGCGAGAAACGCCTTGCGGTAACCCTGCACGGTGAACAGGCCCGGCAGTGGCTCGCTCAACGGTTTGCCGCTCTTGCGCCGCAGCACCAGGGCAGCATCGCGCCCGGCTGTTTCGCTGAGGCTGAGGTCACTGACCCCAGCCGGCAGCGGCTGGCGCTTGACCCGGTCGTAGACGCGCTGGGCCACCGGCAACTGCTGCAACTGCTGGCGCATGTCGTCGATCAGGCGTTGGTCGAGGCGGGCATTGGGCGGGCGGCGTTCGAACAACGCGTCCAAGTGCTGTTCCAGGGCCTCGCGCTGTTCCGGGGCAAGGTCACGGGGCAGCGCGCGCTCCCAGTCGAGCAGTACCCAGGCCTTGATGAAGGCCGGGTCGTAATGCTCGGTGTCAGCCAGCATCAGGTAGGCCTTGAGGCCTTCGTAGAGGTAATCGGAAGAACCGCCGGCATACAGCTGTTCTTCGATGCGGGTGACCAGCCGTGGGGCGAACACCGCGATCAACAGCTTGCGGTAGACGCTGGACGATTCGCTTTCCAGCATATCGCCCTGGTACAGCCCCCAGCCTTCAGCCCACGACGGCGGGTCGTCGGCCAGGTGGCGCACGGCATCGAGCAGTGGCAGCACCTCGAGCACGCTGCGCTGCGCCGGGCTCAGGGTCTGCACGCTTTTCCCGACCGGCTCGAGACGCTGCTCGACCTCGGCGATGTAGGCCTGGTTGGCGCGGTAGCTCAGCGCCCACACGCTGCCCACCAGCAGCAACAGTGCCACGCTCAGGCCCAGTGCAGCGCGGGTCAGCCAGCGCTGGCGGCGTTCGACCTTGGGGTTGCTGCCGGCCAGGCCGCGCTCGGCGAAGGCCACGTCGCTGAACAGGCGCTGGATGAAATAGCTGCGCCCGCTGCCGCTCTGGCGCGCCAGCTGCGCGCGATCCAGGCCCATGCTCTGCGCCATGCTGCCGATCAGCCGGTCGATGGGGCTGCCTTCCTGGGTGCCGCTGGTGAAGTACACGCCGCGCAGCAAGGCGCGGGTCTCGAAGGCATTGGGCTTGAACAGTGCCTCGAGGAACTGCTCGAGGTTGCTGCGCAAGGCGGCGAACTGCTGCACGAAGCCGTACACCAGATCACGCCGCGCCGGGTCGCGCTCGTGTTGCAGGCGCTCGACCAGGCGCTGATTGAGGCGCTGTTCGAGCAGGCTGAATTCGCTGCCAAAGCGGCCCAGGGGGCCGGCGCCCTGCTCGCCATCGTCGAGGGCGAAGGTCATGCCCCAGACCTGCGCGCGTTCCTCTTTGCCGAGGTTGTCGAAGAACTCCATGAAGCCCGGCACCAGGTCGAGCTTGGTCAGCATCAGGTAGATCGGGAAGCGCACGCCAAGGCGTTCGTACAACTCCTGAATGCGGCTGCGAATGGCTGCGGCGTGGGCTGCGCGTTCGGCCTCACTGCCCAGCAGCAGGTCGGCCAGGCTGATGGCGATGAACGCACCGTCGATGGGCCGCCGCGAGCGCTGATTGCGCAGCAGGTCGAGAAAGCCCAGCCAGGCGGCTTTGTCGACCTGGGCGTGGCTGTCCTGGGTGGTGTAGCGCCCAGCGGTGTCGAGCAGCACCGCCTGGTCGGTGAACCACCAGTCGCAGTTGCGCGTGCCGCCGACACCGCGCACCGCACCCTCGCCCAGTTGCGCGGCGAGCGGGAAGTGCAGCCCGGAGTTGACCAGCGCGGTGGTCTTGCCCGACCCCGGTGGCCCGATGATCACGTACCACGGCAGTTGGTACAGGTTGCGCCGCTCGTCGCCGCCCAGGCGCGCCTTCTTCAGCAGCGCAACCGCCTCGGCCATGCGCTGGCGCAGGGCGCTCAGCTCTTCGGCGGTGGCGACACTGGCAGGGTCCGGCGGGGTATCGGCGGCCAGGCTGTCGAGCACCTTGGCGGCCTGACGGCGCGCCTGCACCACCTGGTAGATACGCCAGGCCAGCCACAACCCGAACAGCAGGGCAATCAGCGCCGCGCGCCGCAGCGGGCTGACCAGCACATCGAGCAGCGGGCCGACGAACCAGATGATCAGACTCAGCGCCAGCAGGCCCAGCAAAGGCACCAGCCATCGCGTTACCAATCCTACGAACGACTTCACTCGGCACCCTCCGCCAGAACAGTGATTTCCACCCGACGGTTCTTCGCCCGGCCTTGCGCGGTGGTGTTGGACGCCAGCGGTTCGGTGTCGCTCAGGCCTTGTGCGGTGAAGCGCTGGGCCTGCCCGGTGCGTGCCGCGAGCAGTTCGCGCACCTGTTCGGCGCGGGCCTGGGACAACGCCCAGTTGGAGGGGAAGCGCAGTGTGGCGATGGGCTGGTTGTCGCTGTGACCGGTGATACGCACCTCGCCCTTGACCTTGCCGATGGCCTCGGCGATACGCGTCATCAGCGGCTGGAAATCGCCCTTGATGCTGGCACTGGCGCTGGCGAACAGCTCATCGCCGCGGATGGTCACCACCGAGCGGTCGACGGCATCTTCCACCGCGACCCGCCCGGCCTTGATGTCCTCGGCGAGGAAACCGGCCAGGCGCGGACGCTCGACCGCCTTGGGCTGCACCACCGGACGATCCATGGCCTGCACCGGAATCTCACCCAGAGCATGGATGCCGCGGAACACCGGCTCGGCATCGCTGGCCAGTTTCAGGCGCAGGCCGAACAGCACCAGCAGCAGCAATGCCAGGGCCACTGCCAGGGCGACCCAGGCCGGCAGCCAACGTCCCAGGCGATCGCCTTTGGCGGTCACTCCACGCCAGTGCGGCGACAGCTCGCGCTCGGCCTCGCCACGGGCGCTGCGAATCACCGCCGCGGTGCGCTCACGCAGGGCTTCGAGCTGCGCCCGGCCGCCGTTGATGACCCGGTAGCGCCCCTCGAAACCGAGGCTGGTGCACAGGTACAGCAGCTCCAGCAGGTTGAGCCGCTCGCGCGGGCTTTGCAGGCAGTGTTCGAGCAGCTGGAAGACCTTCTCGCCGCCCCAGGCCTCGTTGTGCACGGTGATCAGCAGGCTCTGCTTGCCCCAGTCACTGGCGCTGCCCCACGGCGTGCTCAGCACGGCTTCATCGAGCGCGGTACATAGCGCGTAGCGCGCCAGCAACACTTCGTTGCGCGGCACCCCGGCCGCCTCGGCCTGGGCTTCGAACTGGCGCAGGTAGGCCAGCAACTGCGCGCGCAGGCTGGCCGGCGCCGGATGGGCCAGGGTGTTGCGCAGCCGCGTGAGCAGGCTCAGCAGCGGCGAGGCGGCCTGCTCCAGCGGGTTCAGGCCCTGGCCCTGACCGGGCGCCAGCGGCTCGCCGGGCATGCTCAGCGGCGCTGCCGGCGCAGCAGCAGGGGCCGGCGCAGGGCGCCCACCGGGGCGCGGCATGAATTGCGTACGGTCGTTGGCCGAGGGATCTTCAGGCTGCATCGGCGGTCACCCTCGAATGGCCCAGAAGGCCAGTTCCAGGCCCGGGAACTCGCCGGCCACGTAGAAGGCGAAGCCGCCCGAGCTTTGCAGCATCTGCCACTGCTCGCTGCCGCGGTCGAGTTCGAAGTAGGTCGAGCCGGCGTGGAACGGAATCTGCCGCGGCGCCACCGGCAATGGCAGCAGGCCAATGCCCGGCAGTTGCAGATTGACCAGGTCGCGGATGCGCTCCACCGAGCCGATCTTGCTCTGCTGGCCGAAGCGGCTGCGCAGGGTTTCGCTGGGCACATCGGCGCGCACCACCAGAATGAAACTGGCGCTGTCGAGCAGGCTGCGGTCGGCGAGCATCGCCACATGGATGCCGTAGGCCTTCTCGACGATGGGAATCGCCACCGCCTTACTGTCGATCAGCATCGACAGCGCCTCACGTAGCGCCGCAGTGACCGGCGCGAAGGTCGCGGCCAGGTCGTCGTGCTGGTACATGGGAAAGCTATGCGGGCGGCGCGCTTCGCTGCAGAAGGTGGCGAACTCACCGGCCAATGCCAGCAGCTCGCTGTACAGGCGCTCGGGATGCAGCGGGCTGAGCTGGTTGAGGTGTTCGATCAGCGGCTGGGCGCGGTTGACCAGTTGCAGGAGCATGAAGTCGGCGATTTCCGAAGCGCCACCGTTGGCCGAGGCCACCACGCGCCCGGCCAGGGCTTCGCCGCGCTGATGCAGCAGGCCCAGCAGTTCACTGCGAAAGCTCGACAGCGCCGGGTTGGCGGCAACGTCCAGCAACGGCGGGATGTAGCTGTCATCCAGTGACAGGGCACGATCGGCGCGGCGCTCGCGAATCCGCACCACACCGAGGGCTGCGTGATCGCTCAGGCCATCCTCGGCACGCAGCAGGCGCAGGGCACGGCTGCCCAGGGCCAGCGGCGCACGGTTTTCAAAAGCGGCATTGTCGTCGCGCACTTCGCTGACCCGGCTGACATAGCGCGCGCCTTCCTGCGCCTCGCCTTCATCGACGGTGTCGCGGGCACCGGCGCGCTTGAGCGCCAGGCCCAGGTAGATGACGCCGTCGCGCAGGTCTTCGGGGATCTCCAGCGGTGGCGGCGGCAGGTCGTCACGGGGAATGTCGAACGGTGTGCCATCGGGCAGCAGGCCACGGGCGGCGAGGATCGCCAGCTTGCCCTGGCTGAGCAAGCCCTGATCGATCAGCAGCTCGGAAAAACCCCAGGCCGCGGCGTGCAGCGGGCGGCTGCGGGCGTCGATGAGGTTTTCCAGGTAGCGGTCTTGCTGCTGGAAATGCTGGGTGGTGAGGAACATCCCTTCCGACCAGACGACACGATTGTTCCAGGACATGGGAGCTCCGGTGGCCTAGCGGGCAGGCGCAGGTTGAGGGGTGGCCACGGCGCTGCGCACGGCGCGCACATCGAGGCTGATCTGGTAATCACGCGGCGGCACCGCCAGCACGGCGCGCCATTGCGCGCGGTCGATCTCGCGATAGCCGACCACCAGGCCGATCTGCCGGGTCGATGGGTCCAGCGCACGGTGCACCGGCAGTTGCTGGCCAGGGCGCAGCAGCACTTCGTCCTGATCGATCAGATCGCTGCCCAAGGTTTGCTGAGCGCGTTCGGCCAGAGCGAAATAATCGGCGCGGGCAAAGGCCGCGGCGTTCTTCAATTCGAAGATGCGCACGCGCACTGGCGCCGGCTCTCCACTGGCGCCCGGGTTGAGCCCGGCAGCCGCGCTGAAATACAACTGCACCGCCTGTTCGGCCGGGGCCTGGGGCGTGGCGTCCTTGCTACAGGCACTGAGCAGGATCAGGGCCGCAGCAGCGACCAGCCTGGTGATTGTCATCCGTGTTCTCGTGATCAAGGGTGCGGTTCCTGGTCGGCGGGGTCGCTCAGTGGCGTGGGCTGCGGGTGCTGTGGGCCTGGTAGGCGCGGCTGAATTCGCGGCCGAACAGGTCGTGGAAATCGTCTTCGGCCTCACGGGATATCTGCCCGAACAACTCGGTGAACTGCTGCCAGCAGTGGGCCTGACGGGAGTTGCCGAACAGCTTGGCCAGGCCACTGGCCGGGGCCAGACGGGCTTCCAGCCGGCCCGGCTCGAAGCGTGCCAGCAGGTGCTTGATGGCGGCTTCGACGCCGGCCATCACTGCCATCTGGTGGGCACGCAGATCATCGAAGCTGTCCTGCACGGCCTGGTCAGGCGCCATGAACGCCTGGTTGCCGTGGCGCAGCAGCAAGAGCAGCGCTTCATCGGCATTGGGTGCGAATTTGAGCGGGTTGTTCTGCAACGGCGCGATGCTGGTCTGCTGCATGCGGAACTCACCCTTCAGGCTGCTGCGCGCGCGCAGCACGTCGATCAGCCCTTCGACCATCAGCCGGTAGCTGCGCCCGAGCGCCTCCATCTGCGCCTGGGCCTGCTCGGCGTCGACACGCAGGTGCTCGATGCCGGCGCCACGCAGGAAGGCGTCGAGCAGGTCCTGGCGTTCGGCCATGGCAGGTGCAGGGGTTGTCGGTGTGCTGAGCGCTTCGGCGTCAGGGCGTGACGCAGCGACTGCGACCGGCTCAGGCGGCATGTTCGGCGTCGCAGGCACCTCGAGGACTGGAGGCGCAGGCACTGCGGGCGCTGAGCTAGCCAAGGGCGCATCCCAATCGGCCGGAATCAGGCCCGGCGCCGCGCTCGGCAACGGCGGCTCTGGCGAAGGCTCTGGCGGGGCTGGGGCGATGGCTGCAGGTGGACGAAAATCGTGCTGTTGGGCCGGCACATGGTCGGGCTGACTGGGCGGCGGCACGCGGGAGGGTTCGAGGAAATCGAACAGGTCCGGCAGCGTCTGATGGCTTGGCGCCCCCTGCAGCAGGGCCGCGGACTGTGGCTGCAGCGCCTGCGCAGGTGCTGCTTGCTGGTTGGCCATCAGCGCTTCGAAACTGGCAGGTTCCAACTGCCCGGCGATACCCTGAGCCAGCGCTGAATCGATTCTTGCGTGAATTTCGTACTCGCCGATACGGATAACTTCACCGTTCAATAACGGCTCGCTGTTGCCGCGCCTTAGTTTTACCCCGGCCTGCACTAGCTCGACGCCGTTGGTACTACTGTCGGTCAAGTAATAATGCCCATCACGGTACTGAATAATGCAATGTTTCGCGGACACCAGGCGTTCCGGGTCGGGCAATACCCAATCATTATCGGGGTTTCTACCAATGCTGATGGCACCCTCACCCACCACGAACTCCGGGGCCTGTCCCGGGGTTATCTTGTGGTAACTGGTGATGGTAAGGCAAAGTGCCATCGCGCCTCCTGCATACGATTGTGTTCGTCGTCCGTTGAGTGAAACTGGTCTGCCATGGGCCGTTTAGCGAACATGCAAGTCATTGAATTTAATGAAAAAATCACGATTTTTCAGCAATGATCGCAACGCTGAGGCTACTCCTGGCCGCGCGATCGGGAACTCAGCAAAACTGTTACCCAATGTTTGATAGCGCGCTGCGCCGCGCTAGCTTACCTTGACAGCATTTATGAAATAAACCAAAAATGCGCAACTTTCGAAACGCTGGATGACATCACTTAGATATCACTTTCGTCTGAACTTGTGGACCAGTTCACACCTCAAACCAGTGCTTCAAAGCCCTCATCACGAAATGACAAGGATCGCATTCTTCGGTGAATAACTCGCAGCTCTTGGCGCCTGTTTCCGACGACTTTCCGTGCGGAACAGACCTCGAATACGACGCGAAATTCCTTCAACTCGAACGGGATGCCCAAGGCCGTCCGGAACGGGTCATGGGCGATGCCGTGCAGCCGGCAGAAGCGCCGGACTGGCGGGCCCTCGAGCAGGCCAGCGAAGCCTTGCTGCACGACAGCAAAGACCTGCGTATCACCCATTTCCTCAGCCAGGCTCGACTGGCCTTGCACGGCCTGCCTGGCCTTGCCGCGAGCCTCGCGCTGATCGACGCCCTGCTCGCCGAGTACTGGCTGCACCTGCACCCGCAACTCGACGCCGCCGACGACAACGACCCCACCGTGCGCCTCAATGCCCTGGCCGGACTGACCAGCGAAACCACCGTCAACCTGCTGCGCGATGCCGTACTGGCACGCTCGCGCACGTTTGGCCAGGTCAGCCTGCGCGGCGCCTTGCAGGCAGCCGGGCTGGCCTCGGGGTCCGGCACCCTGGGCAGCGAAGAGCTGGCAGCGGCGCTGCGTGACACCGACGCCACGCTGCTCGAGGACACCCGCCAGGCCTTGGAACAGGCGCTCGAACACTGTGCGGCCATCGAACGGCGGGTCAACGAGCAGGTCGGCTCGGCTCGCGGTGTCGATCTGGGTGCGCTGAGCCAGCCGCTGCGCCAGGCACGGCAAGTGCTGGCCGACTACGCGCCGCAACCGAGCCAAGCCACTGCCGCTGCCAGCCTCGATGCGCCCGCAGCCGCTGCGCAGCCTGCCGTCGCCCAAGCCCCGGCAGCGCGCCCAGTGGCACGCCCCGGCGAGATCAACAGCCGCCAGGACGTGCGCGCCAGCCTCGAGCGGCTGTTGCAATACTACGCCCGTCACGAACCCTCCAGCCCGCTGCCGGTGCTGCTGCGCCGTGCGCAGAATCTGGTCGAGGCGGACTTTGCCACCATCGTCCGCGACCTGATCCCAGATGGCCTGTCGCAATTCGAGAATCTTCGTGGCCCGGAGAGCGACTGACGCCTTCGGCTGCGCCCCATAACGCCCGCAACGAAACACAGCGCCTCAACGGCGACCAGGAGGAACAACGTGGCGAAAGACAGCTCCCAGAAATTCATCGCGCGCAACCGCGCGCCACGGGTGCAGATCGAATACGACGTCGAGCTGTACGGTGCCGAGAAAAAGGTCCAGCTGCCGTTCGTCATGGGCGTACTGGCCGACCTCGCCGGCAAGCCCGCCGAGCCGCTGCCCGCGGTGGCCGAGCGCAAGTTCCTCGAAGTCGATGTGGATAACTTCGACTCGCGCCTCAAGGCCATGCAGCCGCGGGTGGCGTTCAACGTGCCCAACGAGCTGACCGGCGAAGGCAACCTGAGCCTGGACCTGACCTTCGAGAGCATGGACGACTTCAGCCCCGCCGCCGTGGCACGCAAGATCGACGCGCTCAACCAGTTGCTCGAAGCGCGCACCCAGCTGGCCAACCTGCTGACCTACATGGACGGCAAGACCGGCGCCGAAGACATCGTCCTGAAAGCCATCAAGGACCCTGCCCTGCTGCAGGCCCTGGCCAGCGCGCCAAAATCCGCTGACAACGAGCCGAGCGCCTGAGGAGCCTGCCCATGACCGATTCACTGCGCGACACCCAGGCCCAGCCGACCGCCAGCCACGAGCAGACCAGCGAGTTCGCGGCCCTGCTGCTGCAGGAATTCAAGCCCAAGACCGAGCGCGCCAAGGAAGCTGTCGAGAGCGCCGTGCGCACCCTCGCCGAGCAGGCCCTGGCGCAGACCAGCCTGGTCTCCGACGATGCCATCGGCTCGATCGAGCAGATCATCGCCGCCATCGACGCCAAGCTCACCGCCCAGGTCAACCAGGTCATCCACCACCCCGACTTCCAGCAGCTGGAAAGTGCCTGGCGTGGCCTGCATTACCTGGTGACCAACACCGAGAGCGACGAACAACTGAAGATTCGTGTGCTCAACGTGTCGAAGACCGACCTGCACAAGACTCTGAAGAAATTCAAGGGCACCGCCTGGGACCAGAGCCCGGTGTTCAAGAAGCTCTACGAAGAGGAATACGGCCAGTTCGGCGGCGAGCCGTACGGCTGCCTGGTCGGCGACTACTACTTCGACCAGTCGCCGCCGGACGTCGAGCTGCTGGGCGAGATGGCCAAGGTCTGCGCGTCGATGCACGCGCCGTTCATTGCCGCCGCTTCGCCAACCGTGATGGGCATGGGTTCATGGCAGGAGCTGTCCAACCCGCGTGACCTGAGCAAGATCTTCACCACCCCGGAATACGCCGGCTGGCGTTCGCTGCGCGAATCGGAAGATGCCCGCTACATCGGCCTGACCATGCCGCGCTTCCTGGCTCGTCTGCCCTACGGTGCCAAGACCGACCCGGTCGAGGCCTTCGCCTTCGAGGAAGACACCGACGGCGCCGACAGCAGCAAGTACACCTGGGCCAACGCCGCCTACGCCATGGCGGTGAACATCAACCGCTCGTTCAAGCACTACGGCTGGTGCTCGCGCATTCGTGGCGTGGAATCGGGCGGTGAAGTACAGGGCCTGCCGGCGCACACCTTCCCCACCGACGACGGTGGCGTGGACATGAAGTGCCCGACCGAGATCGCCATTTCCGACCGCCGCGAGGCGGAGCTGGCGAAGAACGGCTTCATGCCGCTGCTGCACAAGAAGAACACCGACTTCGCTGCGTTCATCGGCGCCCAGTCGCTGCAAAAGCCGGCCGAATACGACGACCCGGACGCCACCGCCAACGCCAACCTGGCCGCACGCCTGCCGTACCTGTTCGCCACCTGCCGCTTCGCCCACTACCTCAAGTGCATCGTGCGCGACAAGGTCGGCTCGTTCAAAGAGAAGGACGAGATGCAGCGCTGGCTGCAGGACTGGATTCTCAACTACGTCGACGGCGACCCGGCGCACTCCACCGAGACCACCAAGGCCCAGCACCCGCTGGCCGCCGCCGAGGTGGTGGTGGAAGACGTCGAAGGCAGCCCGGGCTATTACAACTCGCGCTTCTACCTGCGCCCGCACTACCAGCTCGAAGGGCTGACGGTGTCGCTGCGCCTGGTATCGAAGCTGCCTTCGGCGAAGAACGCGTAATCCACTTAGACCCGACATTTCGGAGACATCATGGCTGTAGACATCTTCATCAAGATCGGCGACATCAAGGGCGAGTCCATGGACAAGGCCCACAAGGACGAGATCGACGTGCTCAACTGGAGCTGGGGCATGGCGCAGTCCGGCAACATGCACATGGGCGGCGGCGGCGGTGCGGGCAAGGTCAACATCCAGGACATGGCGATCACCAAGTACGTCGACAAGTCCAGCCCCAACCTGATGGCCCACTGCTCCAGCGGCAAGCACATCGACAAGGTCAAGCTGACCGTGCGCAAGGCCGGTGGCGAAAGCCAGGTCGAGTACCTGATCATCAACCTCGAAGAAGTGCTGATCAGCTCGCTGAGCACCGGCGGCTCGGGCCACGATGACCGCCTGACCGAAAACATCTCGCTGAACTTCGCCAAGGTCACCGTCGACTATCAGCCGCAGAAGGCCGATGGCAGCAAGGACGGCGGGGCGATCAAGTACGGCTGGAACGTGCGCCAGAACGTCAAGATCTGACACCGTCCTGTAGGAGCGGCTGTTAGCCGCGAAGGCCCGCTCGCGGGCCCATCCCAGCCGAACCGAAGCGCCGGCACGGCCACTCCTACAGGATCTTCTACCGAATTCGAAGGAACACATCCGTGGTAGCCGACATCGCCGCCCGTGACCGCCTGCAACCCTCGCTGCTCGATCGTCTGACCGACGATGACCCCGGCAACCCGCAGGAAGCTCCGGACAAGCGCGTGCTGTCGCTGCAACAGCTCAAGGCCTCGGTGCTGCGCGACCTCACCTGGCTGCTCAACACCACCGCCCTGCTCGACGCCGACGCCACCCTGCGCACCCCGGCGGGCGTGTCGGTGCTCAACTACGGCCTGCCGGCTCTGGCCGGCAACAGTGCCTCGAACATCGATATTGGCCTGCTGGAGCAGATCATCCACCAGGCCATCGTCAACTTCGAACCGCGCATCCTTGCCCACACCCTTAAGGTGCGCGCACAAAGCGCCCCTGGCGAGATGAACGCCAACGCCCTGAGTTTCGAGATCGAAGGCGACCTGTGGGCGCAGCCCGCCGCCCTGCCGCTGCTGCTGCAGACCGACCTGGACCTGGAATCAGGGCAGGTGCGGGTGGCGCCGCTGCTGCGCCGGAGGCGCCCATGAACCCGCGCCTGCTGGAGCTGTACAACCAGGAGCTGCAACACATCCGCGAGGGCGCTGCGGAGTTCGCCAAGGAATACCCGAAGATCGCCGGGCGCCTGACCCTGTCGGGTATCGACTGCGCCGACCCGTACGTCGAACGCCTGCTCGAAGGCTTCGCCTACCTGACCGCGCGGGTGCAGCTCAAGCTCGATGCCGAGTACCCGACCTTCACCCACAACCTGCTGGAAATCGCCTACCCGCACTACCTGGCACCGACTCCGTCGATGACCGTGGTGCAGCTTCAGACCGACCCCAACGAAGGCTCGCTGAGCGAAGGTTTCTGCCTGCCACGGGGCAGCACCCTGCGCGCCAACCTGGGCCGCGAGTCGCAGACACCGTGCGAGTTTCGCAGTACCCAGGACGTGACCCTGTGGCCGCTGGAAGTGACCCGTGCGCAGTACTTCGGCAACCCCGGCGCCGTGCTCGGACGCCTCGCGGCCAGCGAACCCAAGGCCCGCGCCGGGCTGCGCCTGACCCTGCGCAGCGGCGCGCAAATGCCCTTCTGCCAATTGCCGCTCAAGCACCTGCCGCTGTACCTCAACGGCAGCGACGAAACCCCGTATCGGCTGTACGAGCAACTGCTGGGCAGTGCCTGCGCGGTGTTCGTGCGCCAGCCGGGGGCCGACTGGGTCGAGCGCATTGCACTGGAGCACGCCCTGCGTCCGTGCGGCTTCGATGACCGCGACGCAGCGTTGCCGGTGGTGCCGCAGGCGTTCCAGGGCTATCGGCTGCTGCAGGAATACTTCGCCCTGCCGCAGCGTTATCTGTTCGTCGACTTCGCCGGGCTGGAACGCGCCGTAGAGCGCTGCGACGGCCACGAGCTGGAACTGCTGGTGCTGTTCGAGCGGTTCGAGAGCAGCCTGGAAGGCAGCGTCAGCGCCCAGCAGTTCGTGCCCTTCTGCACACCGGCAATCAATCTGTTCCCGCGCCGGGTCGACCGCATCCACCTGAGCGACAAGGTCAACGAACACCATGTGATCGCCGACCGTACGCGCCCGCTGGACTTCGAAATCCATTCGTTGCAACAGGTCAGTGGCCACGGTACCGGCCCCGATCAGCCGTTCCTGCCGTTCTATGCCGTGCGTGATCCGTCGCGCTATGGCCGCGATCAGGCCTACTACATCGTGCGCCGCGAACCGCGCGTGCTGTCCAGCGAACAGCGGCGCAACGGTAACCGTTCGAGCTACATCGGCAGTGAAACCTTCATCAGCCTGGTCGATGGCCAGCAGGCGCCGTACCGTCACGACCTGCGCCAGCTTGGCATCAGCGCGCTGTGCAGCAACCGCGACCTGCCGCTGTTCATGGCCGTGGGTGACGCGCGCAGCGACTTCAGCCTGGCCGACAGCGCGCCGGTCAGTGCCGTGCGCTGCCTGGCCGGGCCTAGCCGACCCCGCCCCAGCCATGCCCACGACAACCGCGCCTGGCGGCTGATCAGCCAGTTGTCGTTGAACTACCTGTCGCTGACTGAACAAGGCCAGGGCGCTGCTGCCCTGCGCGAACTGCTGCGGCTATACGGCGACAGCCACGACAGCGCCCTGCAGTTGCAGATCGACGGCCTGCGCGAGGTCAGCTGCACGCCGTGCACGCGGCGCCTGCCGATGCCCGGGCCAATCGTCTTCGGCCGTGGCCTGGAGATCACCCTGACCTTCGACGAGAACGCCTTCCGCGGCACGGGCGTGTTTCTGCTGGGCGCGGTGTTCGAGCGCTTCCTGACCCGCTACGTGTCGATCAACAGCTTCACCGAAACCGTGCTGCGCACCACCGAGCGCGGCGAGATCATGCGATGGACAGCCAAACCCGGACGCAGGCCGACCCTGTGAACATCCTCGAGGCGATGCAGGCCGAGCCCTGGCAGTACGATTTCTTCCAGGCCCTGCGCCGGCTCGAAGCCGAACACCCAGAACTGCCACGCTTCGGCCATTCGCTGCGCCTGAGCGATGAACCGGTGCGCCTCGGCCAGCGCCTGGACAGCGCCTTCGCCCCGGCCACCCTGGCCTCGGTGACGCCGGCCGATGAGCACACGCCGGCGCGCCTGGAGCAGTTCTTCTTCGGCCTTGGCGGGCCCAACGGGCCGCTACCGCTGCACCTGACCGAATACGCCCGCGAGCGCCAGCGCAACCACGCCGACGCCACCAGCAAGCGTTTCCTCGATGTCTTCCACCATCGCCTGCTGAGTCTGTTCTACCGGGCCTGGGCCGAAGCGCGGCCAACGGTCAGCCACGACCGCCCCGGTGACGACTACTGGGCCGGGCGCCTGGCCGCCCTCAGTGGCCGCGGCCAACCGGCCTTGCAAGGCCAGGGGCCGCTGCCCGACACCGCCAAGCTGCACTACTCCGGCCACCTCGCTGCGCAAACCCGCTACCCCGATGGCCTGTGCGGCATTCTCGGCAGTTATTTCGGCGTGCCGGTGAGCCTGGAGGAATACGTCGGGCAATGGCTCGAGCTGCCCGAACGCAGCCAGCTCGGCGTGCGCGCCAACCGCCTGGGCGTGGATACGTGCCTGGGCCGGCATGTATGGGATCGCCAGCACACGTTCCGCCTGCGCCTGGGCCCGCTCAGTCTCGACCAGTACCACGCACTGCTGCCCGGAGGACAAGCCTTCAGCGAACTGGCCGCCTGGGTCGCCGAGTACCTGGGCCACGAGTTGGACTGGGAGGTGCAACTGATTCTGCGCCGCGAACAGGTGCCGGCCCTGCAACCCGGTGCCGGCCGGCGCCTGGGCTTCGACACCTGGCTCGGCAGCCCCGAGCACGATGCCAGCGACCTCAAGCTGGCCCACCACTACGCCACGCTGTCCCGCACAGCCTCCAGGAGCCCGGACCATGGGTGAAATCAGCCGCGCCGCACTGTTCGGCAAACTCAACAGCCTGGCCTATCAGGCCATCGAAGCCGCCACGGTGTTCTGCAAGCTGCGCGGCAATCCCTATGTCGAACTGGCGCACTGGCTGCACCAGCTGCTGCAACTGCCCGACAGCGACCTGCAGCGCATCCTGCGCCAGTTCAACGTCGAGCCGGCGCGCCTGGCGGCCGACCTCACCGCCGCGCTGGACCGCCTGCCACGCGGCTCGACCTCGATCACCGACCTGTCCTCGCAGGTCGAGGATGCCGTGGAGCGTGGCTGGGTCTACGGCAGCCTGATGTTCGGCGCAAGCCAGGTGCGCAGCGGCTACCTGCTGGTCGGCATCCTCAAGACCCCGAGCCTGCGCAACGCGCTGCTGGGGCTGTCGGGCGAGTTCGCCAAGCTGCGCATCGAGGCCTTGAGCGAGCGCTTCGACGAGTACGTCGGTGACTCGCCGGAAAACGCCCTCGGTGCCAGCGACGGCTCCAGCGCCGGCGTGCCCGGTGAAGCCAGTGGCGCGGTGGCGCCGGCAGCGCTGGGCAAGCAGGAGGCATTGCAGCGCTTTACCGTCGACCTCACCGAGCAGGCCCGCAACGGCCAGCTCGACCCCATCGTTGGCCGCGATGACGAGATTCGCCAACTGGTCGACATCCTCATGCGCCGGCGCCAGAACAACCCGATCCTCACCGGCGAGGCCGGGGTGGGCAAGACCGCCGTGGTCGAAGGTTTCGCCCTGCGCATCGTCGCCGGTGACGTGCCGCCGGCGCTCAAGGACGTCGAACTGCGCAGCCTCGATGTCGGCCTGCTGCAGGCCGGGGCGAGCATGAAAGGCGAATTCGAACAGCGCCTGCGCCAGGTCATCGAAGACGTCCAGGCCTCACCGCGGCCGATCATCCTGTTCATCGATGAAGCTCACACCCTGGTCGGTGCCGGCGGCGCCGCGGGCACCGGCGATGCCGCCAACCTGCTCAAGCCCGCCCTGGCCCGTGGCAGCCTGCGCACAGTAGCCGCCACCACCTGGGCCGAGTACAAGAAGCACATCGAGAAAGACCCGGCCCTGACCCGGCGCTTCCAGGTGGTGCAGGTGGCCGAGCCCAGCGAAGCCAAGGCCCTGCTGATGATGCGCGGTGTGGCCTCGACCATGGAGCAGCACCACCAGGTACAGATTCTCGATGAAGCGCTGGAGGCGGCGGTGAAGCTGTCGCACCGCTACATTCCGGCGCGGCAGTTGCCCGACAAGTCGGTGAGCCTGCTCGACACCGCCTGCGCCCGCGTGGCGATCAGCCTGCACGCGGTGCCGGCGGAGGTTGACGACAGCCGCCGGCGGATCGAGGCGTTGCAGGTCGAGTTGCAGATCATCGCCCGCGAAGCGGCCATTGGCGTGGCCATCGGTCAACGTCAGGTGCAGGCCGAGCAGGCCCTGGCCGCCGAGCAGACGCGCCTGGAAACTCTGGAAGCGCGCTGGGCCGAAGAAAAGGCACTGGTCAACGAACTGCTCGCTACCCGCGCGCAACTGCGTGAAGGCGGCGCCAGCGTCGATCAGGGCGACAATCCGCTGCGCGCCACCTTGGTCGACCTGCAAGCGCGCCTGGCCACCGTGCAGGGTGAGACGCCGTTGATCCTGCCCACGGTCGACTACCAGGCGGTGGCCGCAGTGGTGGCCGACTGGACCGGCATCCCGGTCGGGCGCATGGCACGCAATGAAATCGAAACCGTGCTCAACCTCGACCAGCACCTGGGCAAACGCATCATCGGCCAGGACCATGCCTTGCAGATGATCGCCAAACGCATCCAGACCTCGCGCGCCGGCCTCGACAACCCGAACAAGCCGGTTGGCGTGTTCATGCTCGCCGGCACCTCCGGGGTGGGCAAGACCGAAACCGCCCTGGCCCTGGCCGAGGCGCTGTATGGCGGTGAGCAGAACCTCATCACCATCAACATGAGCGAGTTCCAGGAAGCCCACACCGTGTCGACCCTCAAGGGCGCGCCGCCGGGCTATGTCGGCTATGGCGAAGGCGGTGTCCTGACCGAAGCCGTGCGCCGCCGCCCCTACAGCGTGGTGCTGCTCGACGAGGTGGAAAAGGCCCACCCGGACGTACACGAAATCTTCTTCCAGGTGTTCGACAAAGGGGTGATGGAAGACGGCGAAGGGCGCCAGATCGATTTTCGCAACACGCTGATTTTGCTGACCACCAACGCCGGCACCGACCTGCTTGCAGGCCTGTGCCAAGACGCCAGCGCGCTGCCGTCACCCGAAGCGGTCGCCACGCAGTTGCGCGGTCCGCTGCTGGAGATTTTCCCCCCGGCCCTGCTCGGACGCCTGGTGACCATCCCCTACTACCCGCTCAGTGACGCCATGCTCAAGGCCATCACGCGCTTGCAGCTCGAACGCATCCGCCGCCGCGTCGAGCACACGCACAGGGTCGGCTTCAGCTATGACGATGCGGTGGTGGACCTGATCGTCTCGCGCTGCACGCAAAGCGAAAGCGGCGGGCGCATGATCGACGCCATTCTCACCAATGGCCTGCTGCCGGACATGAGCCGCGAGTTCCTCACCCGCCTGCTCGAAGGTCGGCCGCTGGCGAGCGTACACATCAGTCGCCAGCACAACGACCTGCACTACGCCTTCGCCACTGCCGACTGACAGGACCTGCCATGCTGTTCTCGCAACTCACCCGCCTGGCGCAGATCACCAGCCCGCTGCCACCCAATAGCCTGCTGCTCAGTGAAATGAGCGGCAGTGACGAGCTGGGGCGGCTGTTCGAATACGAGCTGCAGCTGACCAGCCAGGATTCGGCCATCGACCTCAACCAACTGCTGGGCAAGCCGATGTGCCTGAGCCTGCAGATGAGCCTGGGCGCGCAGCGCCATTTCCACGGTATCGTCGCCCGTTGCAGCCAGTCGGTGGATCGCGGCCAGTTCGCCAGCTACCGGGTAACGCTGCGTCCCTGGCTGTGGCTGCTGACCCGCACCAGCGACTGCCGGATCTTCCAGAACCAGAGCGCCCCGCAGATCGTCAAGCAGGTGTTTCGCGACCTCGGCTTTTCGGACTTCGAGGAACAGCTCAGCCGCAGTTACCGCGAGCGCGAATACTGCGTGCAGTACCGCGAGACCAGCTTCGAATTCATCAGCCGGCTGCTCGAAGAAGAAGGCATCTACTACTACTTCCGCCACGAGCAGGAGCGCCACGTGCTGGTGCTGGCCGACGCCTATGGCGCGCACCAGAGCGTGGCCGGCTATGAGAGCGTGCCGTTCTACCCACCCGACGGCCAGCACCGCGAGCGCGACCACATCAACGACTGGTACCTGGCGCAAGAGGTGCAGCCCGGCTCGCTGGAACTCAACGATTACGACTTCCAGCGCCCCGGCGCGCGCATCAACGTGCGTTCGGCCATGCCGCGTCCGCACCAGGCTGGCGACTACCCGCTGTTCGACTACCCCGGCGAATACCAGCACAGCGAGCACGGCGAGCACTACGCCCGCACCCGCCTGGAAGCGCTGCAAACCCAGCACGAACGGGTCGAACTCAGTGGCAACGCCCGTGGCCTTGGCAGCGGTCATCTGTTCAGCCTGAGCGGCTTCACCCGCGCCGACCAGAACCGCGAATACCTGATCGTCGCCGCCCGCTATCACGTGGTGCAGGAGCGTCTGGAAAGCGGCGGCGGCAATACCAGCGCACAGTTTCACGGCAACCTCAGTTGCATCGACGCGCAGCAGAGCTTCCGTCCGCTGGCCAGCACCCAGCGACCCCTGGTCAAGGGGCCGCAGACCGCCGTGGTAGTGGGCCCCGCCGGCGAAGAGATCTGGACCGACCAATACGGCCGGGTCAAGGTGCATTTCCACTGGGACCGCCACGACCAGTCCAACGAAAACAGCTCGTGCTGGATTCGCGTGTCGCAGGCCTGGGCCGGCAAGAACTGGGGTTCGATGCAGGTGCCGCGCATTGGTCAGGAAGTCATCGTCAGCTTCCTCGAAGGCGACCCGGACCAGCCGATCATTACCGGTCGGGTGTACAACGCCGAACAGACCGTGCCCTACGACCTGCCCGCCAGCGCCACCCAGAGCGGCATCAAGAGCCGCTCCAGCAAGGGCGGTTCGCCGGCCAACTTCAACGAAATCCGCATGGAAGACAAAAAGGGCGAAGAGCAGCTCTACGTGCACGCCGAGCGCAACCTCGACACCGTGGTCGAGCAGAACGAAACCCTTTCGGTTGGCGCCAACCGCACTCAGTCGGTCGGCCAGATGGAGCAGATCACCATCGGCGCCAGTCGCCTGCGGGCGGTGCGTTTCGACGATGTGGTGATGGTCGGTGCCAGCAAGTCCGACAGCATCGGCGCCAGCTACCTGCTGGAAGTGGGCAACGTGCTACGCCTGGTGTGCGGCAAGAGCGTCATCGAGCTCAACGCCAGCGGGCAGATCAACATCAGCTGCGAGCAGTTCAGCTTCCACGCCAGACAGGATGCCGAAATCAACACCGGCGGTACCCTCGACCTCAACCTGGGCGGCGGCGCGCAGACCTCGGCCGATGGCCAGGGCATTCAGAAAGACATTCAGGACGCGGTCGAGGGCCTGTTCCCCGACGCGAACACGTGACGAGACCTTCATGACCTACCGCCTCAACGAATTTCGTTTCGCCCTGCCGGATGCGCGGGTCACCGACACCAGCATCAACATCTTGCGCTTCGACGCGCTGGGCACCTCGCTGATCGTCAGCCGCAGCCTGCTGGCCGAAGGCGAAACCCTGCAGAGCAACTTCGACGGCCAATTGCAGCGCTTGCAGCAGCAGGTCAAGGACCTGCACTTCGTGCCGGCCAGCGCAGTCAAGGTCGGTGCCGCGCAGGACATCGACGCCATCGAGCTGAGCAGCCAGTTCAGCAAGGGCCAGGACAAGGTCTACCAGTACCAGCTGGCGTTGCTGCTGCCGGGCACACGCAAGATGTTCGCGCTCAGCTATGTCAAGCCGCAGCCCTTGGGCGCGGCCGAGGCTGCGCACTGGGCCCAGCTCAAGCAATCGCTCGACTTCGACAACCTCGGCTGACCGGACCCGGCGATGTCTGACGCATTCTGGGCCGCCCGCGAAGGCGATGCGCTGCTGCACACCTCGATGCTGGCCGACATCGTCGGCGGCGTGCTGGAGGTGGCTGCCACCGTGGCCATCGGCGCGCTGGCCACCGCCGCGGTGGCGGCGGCCTTCGGCATCACCGTGGCCACGGGCGGGCTGGGCTGCTTCGTGCTCGGCGCCGCGGTCGGCCTGGTGGTCGGCGTGGCGATGGCCAAGACCGGCGCCGACACCGGGCTCAGTCGATTATGCGAGGGCATCGGCAATGCCCTCTCGCCGCCCACCGTGCAGGCCACCATCGCCAGCGGCTCCAGCGACACCCACATCAACGGCAAGCCCGCCGCCCGCGCCGCCGGTATCGTGCTGGCGCCCCTGACGCCGCTGGAGGCAGAACAGGCCGCCGCCGACGCCCAGGCCGAGGAACAAACCTTCCTCGACATGGCCAAGGGCTTCTTCTCGCAGATGTGGCGCCCGACCGTCGCCAGCCCCGCGCCGAATACCCAGGAAGCCAACGACGACAAGGTTCTGTGCAGCAAGCACCCGGCCATGCCGCCGCAGTACCTGGCCGAAGGCTCGAGCAAGGTCATGATCAACGGCCACCCCGCCGTGCGCAGCGGCGACCGCAGCACCTGCGAGGCGGTGGTGGTCGATGGTGGCGAGGTGTCGAGCGACGTACGCATCGGCGGCGAGCCGATCGTGGTACGTGAGATTCGCAGCGGCAAGACGCCGGGCATCGGTTTGGCGATTTCGGCGTTGATGCTGCTGCGCGGGCGTGGTGGCAAGTTCTACAGCAAGCTGGGCTGCATGCTGCTGGGCGGCGCCACCAGCTACGCCACCAGTGCCGTGACCGGCGCGCTGGTTCGCGCCACCAGCGCCTCACCGAACCCGGTGCATGCCGCCACCGGGGCCAAGGTGCTGTGCGGCGAGGACGACCTCGACTTCAGCGTGCAGGCAATGCTGGCCATCGACTGGCAGCGTTTCTACAGCAGCCGAGACGAGCGCCGACACACGTTGTTCGGGCCGGGCTGGAGCACGGCTTTCGAGGTCAGTGTGAGTCTCGTTGCAGACGCCGACGGCAGCGAACGGCTGTGGCTCTACGACGAACAGGCGCGGGCCGTGGACATGGGCAACATCGCCCCGGGCGAGGCAGTGTTCAGCGTCGGCGAAGGCCTGAGCATTCGCCGCGCAGCCAACGGCGAACTGCTCAGCGAGAGCCGTGAGGGCCAGTACCGGCTGTTCCAGCCCACGCCAGGACGTCCCGAGCACCTGCGCCTGAGCCAGCTGGGCGATCGCAACGACAACCGCATCTACCTGGACTACGACGCCCAAGGCCGCCTCAGCCAATTGCGCGACACCTTCGACAGCGTCTGCCTGCACCTGCACTACAACGAGCACTGGCCGCAGCGCGTCAGCCATATCGAGCAGCGCGATGCCGAGGGCCACAACGCAGTGCGCGCGCACTATCACTACGATGCCCGCGGCCTGCTGGTCGAGGTTCGTGACGGCCAGCAGCGCTTGCTGCGCAGCTTTGCCTACGACGCCGCCGAACGCCTGTGCCAGCACCAGACCCGCAGCGGCCTGCGCTGCTTCTACGAGTGGGCCGAGATCGGCGACGCTGCGCGGGTGATACGGCACTGGACCGATGCCGGCGACAGCTACCAGTTCGACTACGACCTCGAAGCCGGCATCACCCGCGTCACCGACAGCCTGCAACGGGTCAACCTGCATGCCTGGAACGCGCAGTTGCAGATCACCCGGCACAGCAATCCGCTGGGCCAGACATGGCAGTTCGAGTGGGATGACGAACGCCAACTGCTCGGCGCCACCGACCCTGCCGGTGGCCAGTGGCGCTTTCTCTACGATGCCTCGGGCAACCTGGTGGAAACGCTCGACCCGCTGGGCCGACGGGAATCCACCACCTGGCTCGAACACTGGTCGCTACCGACGGTGCAGACCGATGCCGCCGGGCAGCGCTGGCAGTACCGCTACGACCCACGCGGCAACTGCATCAGCGAGACCGATCCGCTGGGCGGCATCACCCGCTACCGCTACGACGCTCACGGTTGTCCGTGCGAGATCATCGATGCCGCCGGCACCCGCCGCACCCTGCACTGGAGCCTGCGCGGCGTGCTGCTGCGCCAGACCGATTGCACCGACGCCGTCACCCGGTTGAGCTACGACGCCCACGGCCACCTGCGCAGCCTGAGCAACGCTCTGGGCGAGGTCACCGACTACCAGCACGACGTCGATGGCCGTTTGCTGCAAGTGACCCAGCCCGACGGGCGCATCGAGCAGTACCGCTACGACGAGCGCGGCTTGCTGGTGGGCTACCTCGACCCGGCCGGGCATGTCACCGAGCTGGGCTACAACAGTCGCGGTCAGCTGACCACCCGGCGCGACGCCTTTGGCCGCAGCGTCAACTACCTGCACGACCGCTACGGGCGGCTGACCGGCATGCGCAATGCCAACGGTGAACTGCACAGTTTCACCTGGGACGCGGCCGACCGGCTGGTGGCCGAGTGCAACCTCGACGGCAGCACCCGCCACTATCGCTACGATGCCGGCGATCACCTCTGCGAGGTGCAGTTCGTGCCCACCGCAGGCAGTGACGAAGCGCCGATCGTGCATCGGATGCAGCACGATGCCGTCGGCCGCCTGCTGACCCGCACCACCCGCGATGGATGCACCCGCTACCGCTACGACGCGGTCGATCAGTTGCTGGACATGACCTTCGAGGGGGTCGACGGCAGTAGTCAGTCGTTGGGCTTCGCCTACGACGCCCTCGGCCAATTGCTCGAAGAACGCAGCGCCAGCGGCAGCCTGCGCCATGAATACGACCCGCTCGGCAACCTGACCCGCACCCGTGTGGCCGATGGCCGTTGGATCAATCGCCTGTACTACGGCAGTGGCCACCTGCACCAGGTCAACGTCGACGGCCGGCTGGTCAGCGACTTCGAGCGCGACCGCCTGCATCGCGAAGTGCAGCGCAGCCAAGGGCAGTTGCTGACCCGCAGCGAATACGACCGTGCCGGGCACCTGCGTGCGCGACTGAGGCGCCCGGCGAGCCAGGCGCAACACGTGCCCGCCAGCGATCAACTGCGCTTTGCCTACGACCTGCTCGACCACCTCGCCAGCCGCTATGTGCAGCGCCCCGACCTGCAGGGCTGGCAGAGCTTCAACCACGACGCCAGCGGACGTATCGCCGCCGTCGATGCGCCCAGCCAGGGCCTGCATGAGCAGTTCCACTACGACCCGGCCGGCAACTTGCTCGATCCACACCCGCCTGGCGCCGGGCCGGTCAAGCATGACCGGCTGCTGACCTTCGAAGACAAGCGCTATGCCTACGACGGATTTGGGCGGCTCAAGGAAAAGCGCAGCCGCCGCCATGGCACGCAACGCTTCGTGTATGACGCCGAACACCGCCTGATCGAAGTGCACACCCTGCAGCCCGGACGCGAGCGGGTCCTGCACATGCATTACGACCCGATGGGACGGCGCATTGGCAAACGCGAGACCACCCTCGGCGGTGTGCCGCTGGGGCAGACCGAGTTCACCTGGGATGGCCTGCGCCTGAGCGGCGAGCGCCGCGATGGCCGGCAGACGTTGTACCTGTACCTGGATGACGGCCACGAGCCACTGGCGCGCATCGACGGTGAAGGCGACTACCAGCACCTGCGCCACTACCACAACGACCTCAACGGCCTGCCTGAACAACTCAGCGACGACAACGGTGAGCTGTGCTGGAGTGCGCGTTACTCGACCTGGGGCCAGACCCGCCAGGAATACGCCAGCAGCGACTTCGCCGAACAGCAGAACCTGCGCTTCCAGGGCCAGTACCTGGACCGCGAGAGCGGCCTGCACTACAACCTGTTCCGCTTCTACGACCCGGACATCGGACGCTTCACCCAGCCTGATCCGATCGGTATATCGGGCGGTCTGAATCACTATGCGTATGCGCCGAATCCCTTTACCTGGATCGATCCGTGGGGGTTATTGAATGAAGGTGAGGTCGCAGGCTACGGCGCCGAGGTGCACAAGAACGATGGCCGCGAGGCCCACGAAGTGGTGCGCAACAAATTCCTCCAGGACAAAGGCATCGCCAGCAATGGCCAGCGCCTGCGTGGCAACCCGTCCATCGCCCTGAGCCCAACCAACCACCGCGCCGTGCACCGCGAGGAACGGCGGCTGCGTAAACAGCTAGGTCTGAAAGGCAATCAGATGCTGCGCAGCGGCCGCCTGGAGATCAAGCTGATGTCCAAGGCAATCTACAACTCCATGGTGGTGAAGGGCGAGATGACCATTCAACAACTGCGAACCGCACGGCGCTATGCCAAGTCGTTCGCCAAGAGCAAGGGATGTTACTGACCATGAGCTCGAACAAGATCGTGTTTTCCGACCAGGACGCAGGGCTCGGCCAGGTCGGCGGCGGGGCTTTTTTGCCCGATATGGCGCTGTGGCCACGGGCCCCGGATTCCGGCGAACTGCTAACCCCATTGATGACCCTTACCGAGCGTTTCCTGCCGGTGACCTTCATCCCCGAGGGCATGGCGCTGACCGTGTTCATCGCAGTCAAGCAACGCGACGGTGAGTTCAACGAAGCGACCCAACGCCGCTACACCGTCAATCAGCAAAGCGAGCTGGAAACCGTGCGCAACGCAGGTTACGCCCGGGTCCTGCTGCACCGCCTGAGCGACCAGCCCCTGTCGCCGACGCCGGGCACGCTGCTGCTGCCAAGCGCGTTCATCCACTTTCAGGCGATGAGCGACGAAGAGCTCGAGCAGGAGCTGGAAGATGACGACAACGGGCTGGAAGTGAGCAAACCGGTCGGTCGGCCGTCGTGGCTGCAAGACCCGATCTACGAGCCGAACCGTTATCTGTTTCTGCTGCAATTGAGGGACTACGACATCGCCCAATGGAGCCCCGAGCATGAGGGCCTGCTCGCAGAAGGGATCGGCTACGTCTACGTCGACCGACAGGCGCGGCGCGGCAAGGAGGGGGATGAAGGGGGATACTTCTTCCTTCAGTCCACCTGAACATCGAAGCGGCGTTGAAACGAAACAGCCCCGGCATTCACCGAGGCTGTTGGGGTACCGCTGAGCGACAAATCAGAAGATGCTGATCGGGTACTCGACGAATACGCGCACTTCGTTGCCGTCGTCGTTGTAGCCGTTCTGGCGCACGCTCTCCGAAGTGCGCAGGAACGAGCTGCGCAGCTTGACCGAGAGGTCCTTGGCCGGGCCTTCCTGCACGACGTAGCGCACCTGGTTGAAGATCTCGCGCTCTTTGCCTTCGCCGAAGCCGTGGGTGTTGATGTTGTCGCCGCGCACATAGGCGACCTTGTAGGTCAGGCCCGGCACGCCGAAGCCAGCGAAGTCGAGGTCGTAGGCGATCTGCCAGGAACGTTCGTCTTCGGCGTTGAAGTCGGACCAGTAGGAGTTGGCCAGGAAGATGCTCGAGCCGCCGTCGCCGACGCCGCCACGGTTCTGGTACCAGCCGTAGTTGTAACCGGTGCTGCCGGTGCTGCGCTGGTGCGCCAGGGTCAGCGCGTGCGGGCCGAAGGCGTAGGTCGCCGCCAGGCTCCAGATGGTGTTGCGATCGCCGGTCAGGTCAGCGGCCTTGACGTACTTGTTGTTGATTTCGGTCTTGTAGCCATTGAAGTCCAGGGTCAGCGACTGATCGTCGGCGATGGCATGGACGTAGTTCAGGCCCAGGTAGTGCTTTTGCAGCACGTCCTCGACCTGCGAGGTGTACAGCGAGCCGCTGAAGCTGTCGGTGAAGTGGTAGCTGCCGCCGAGCACGTTGATCGACTTCAGACCACCACTGTCGCGGCCTTCGGCGCTCTTGCGCGCTTCCTGGGTGAAGCGGCCGGCGTTCAGCTCCAGGCCCTTGATCTCCTTGGAGGTGATCAGCGTGCCGGTGAAGCTCTCGGGCAGCAGGCGGGCGTCGTCGTGTTGCAGCACGGGCAACGACGGCATCTGGTCGCCGTACTTGAGCACGGTGTTGGAGATACGGAACTTCACCGCTGCACCGGCGCGGGCGAGGTTGTGCGGGGAATTGGCTGGCGCGGTATCGCTAGGCTTGAAGAAATCGATGCCGGCACCACCGTTGCGGCCCTTGCCGCCATCCAGGCGCAGCGCATACAGGCCGAAGGCATCGACACCAACGCCGACCGTGCCTTGGGTGAAGCCTGAGCTGAACTTGCCGATGAACGCCTGGCCCCACTCGGCCTGGTCGGAATTACCGTGCTTCTTGTCACGGTTGATGTAGGCGTTGCGCAGCAGCACGTTGGCGTGGCTGTCTTCGACGAAGCCTTTGCTTTGGGCCTGGTCATTGGCCTGGGCCTGGCTCGCGGCAATCAATGCCAGTGCGACGAGGCTGATCCTGGTGTTCAACATTGCGGCGTTTTCCTTATCACGACATCAACAAGCGCTGTGAGCGATCCACGGCACCTGGCAGCAGACTGACCCAAGCCGGGCCAGCAAAGAGGGGTCGAATCCTAGCTGCGACTTGACGAAAATGTCAAAAAATCGTGAAAAGAATAAGGTTATAACCAGAATCTGCCGTTTCAACAGCACATTTGAAGGGTCATATCGAGCAGAACTGGTGAATTATTCTGTAGGAAAAGTCGCAATGTGTGAGCGCTTTTGCCGCGCCCACACTACAACGCAGCGCCAATCAGGCGTGCACAGGCGCCGGCTGCTGCTGGGTCAGGCAGTGGATGTTGCCGCCGCCGAGCAGCAGTTCGCGGCCCGGAATCATCACCACTTCGTGGTCCGGGAACAGCGCCGCCAGAATGTCGCGGGCCTGGGCGTCCATTGGGTCATCGAAGCTCGGCGCGATGATGCCGCCGTTGACGATGAGGAAGTTGACGTAGGAGCCGGCCAGACGCACCGACGGATCGCGCGGTTGGCTGCCGGCTACTTGATCGACGCCTGCGCACTCCTCTTCGGTGGCGAACAAGGGCCCGGGGATCGGCATCTTGTGCACAGTCAGCGCACGGCCCTTGGCGTCACGGCTGCTTTCTAGCACCTGCATCGCCGCCTGGCAGCGTGGGTAGTTGGGGTTTTGCGGATCGTCGGTCCAGGCCAGCAGCACCTCGCCCGGGCGCACGTAGCAGCAGAAGTTATCCACATGGCCGTCGGTTTCATCGTTGAACAGGCCATCCGGCAGCCAGATGACCTTCTCTACCGCCAACTGCTCGGCCAACACCTGCTCGATCTGCTCGCGGTTCAGGTGCGGGTTGCGATTGCGGTTGAGCAAGCATTCTTCGGTGGTGATCAGGGTGCCTTCACCATCGACATGAATCGAGCCGCCTTCGAGCACGAAGCCCTCGGTGTGGTAACGCTGGCAGCGCTCCATTTCCAGCACCTTGGCCGCCAGTTCGGCGTCGCGGTTCCACGGCGAGTACAGGCCGCCGTCGAAGCCGCCCCAGGCGTTGAAGGCCCAGTCGACGCCGCGCACTTCGCCGCTAGCGTCGATCACGAACGTCGGCCCGGTGTCACGCACCCAGGCGTCGTCGCTGCTGATTTCCACAACCCGGATGTTGGGCAGGTCGAGCTGGCGGCGAGCGTTTTCGTACTGGCCGGCCGAGGCGGCCACGGTGACCGGTTCGAAGCGGGCAATGGCCTTGGCCAGAGTAACGTGGGCAGCCTGCGCCGGCTTGCCGCCCAGCCGCCAGTTGTCCGAGCGCTCTGGCCAGACCATCCAGACCTGGGTCTGCGGCGCCCATTCGGCGGGCATGTGGAAACCATCGGCGCGCGGAGTCGAAGTGAGGGTTTTCATGAATGACCTCTGTGGCGGCCAGACGCGCGGGGCGCCATGGCGTGGTGAGAATTGTGGATAACTTATAGCCGATAATTATCTGACTTTAAAGCCTGTGTATAGTAAGAGCTTCGCGGCTGAAGCCGCTCCTAAACGGTTAAGTTATCCGTGTAGGATTGGCTTCAGCCGCGATCCAAGGCAAAGCCTTGGCAAATCTAATGACGCCTCAAAAAAGCCGATCATTATCGGCTTAACTCCAACGCACACCTCCTCTAGAGCCCCTCCCCCAAAATTCGATCCACACAATCCACGAAGTAATCGACACTGGCGCGGGTGGTGACCATCGGCGGTTTGATCTTGAGAATGTTCAGGTAATCGCCGGTTGGCTGCATGAAAATACCCAGCTCACGCAGGCGTTCACACAACTGGTGGGTTTCGCCGCTGGCCGGTTCCTGGGTGATGCGATCACGCACCAGTTCCAGCCCCAGGTAGAACCCCGAGCCATGCACGGCACCGGCCAGCGGATGTTTATCCACAAGGCCTTGCAGACGCGCCTTGAAGTAGCCGCCCACCTCGCGAGCGTTCTGCACCAGTTGCTCGTCTTCCATCACCTCCAGCACCGCCAGGCCGATACGGCAACTCACCGGGCTGCCGCCTGCGGAGGAGAAGAAGTAACCCTCGGCCTCCAGCGCTTCGGCGATTTCGCGGCGGGTGATCACCGCGCCCAGCGGCTGGCCGTTGCCCATGCCCTTGGCCATGGTGATGATGTCCGGCACCACGCCCTGCTCTTCGAAGCCCCAGAAGTACTCACCCAAACGGCCATAGCCGACCTGCACTTCGTCGGCGATGCACACCCCGCCGCGTTCGCGCACCTTGGCATAGGCCTGTTGCAGATAGCCGCGCGGCAGGGCGATACCGCCGGCATTGCCATACACCGGCTCGCAGATGAACCCCGCCAGTTGCCGCCCCTGGGCGTCGAGCATGGCGAGCTTGGCGTCGACGTCGCGCAGGTAGTGCGCCGCACTGTCGGCGCCGCGATAGCGCCCGCGGAAGGTATTCGGCGCCTCCACTGCATGCACCCAGTTCGGGCGCGTCTGCAGGGCTTGCGGGTTGTCGGCGATGGAGGTGGAAATGGCATCGGTCGCCACCGACCAGCCGTGATAGGCCTCCAGCACGCTGAGCAGGTCACGCCCGCCGCTGTAGGCCCAGGCCAGGCGAATCGCCAGGTCGTTCGCCTCGGTGCCGCTGTTGACCAGAAACACCCGGTCGAAGCCTGGCGGCGCCAGGGCCAACAGACGCTCGGAAAACTCAGCGATGGCGGCATAGTGGAAACGTGAGTTGGTGTTGAGCAACGACCACTGCCGGGCCGATTCAGCGGCCATGCGCGGATGGCCGTGGCCGAGCACCGCGACATTGTTGAGCATGTCCAGGTACGAGCGACCGTGCATGTCGATCAGGTAGTTGCGCCAACCCCGCTCGATGTGTGGCGGCTGCTGGTAGTAGTGTTTCTGCGAGCGGGCGAAGCTGGCATCGCGGCGCGCCAGCAGCGCCTGGGCATCGACCAGCGGCGGCGCTTCGCAGGCAATACCGAGCAGCGCGCCCGGTGACGGGCACAGCGCCAGCCACGCAGGCGCCTCGGAGGGCTTGGCGAAAAACGGCGGACGCAGTTCGGCCGCCCGGCACAGTTGCACGGTCAACCAGCCACTGCTGCTGCCCAGTGCATCACCCTGGGCCAGCCGCTGCCCCTCGGCCGGCGCCTGCTGCAAGCCAATTATCCACAGGGTGCAGGACGCCATGCGCAGGCAGCCCTGGCCCTCGTCATGGCGCTGCCAGATACCTTCGAGCGGTGCGACCAGTGCGCTGCCCGGCGCCAGCTTGAGCTGCACGCCGAGGGCGCAGGTGGCCGGCTCGTCGGCGCGGTCGATGTGGGTTTGCGACAGGCGGTATTGCCCATGCAGGGTGCAGGCTGCGCCCGGTTGGGCCTCGAGCACTTGGCGGTCGAAATCAGCCTGCTGCCAGTTGCCGGCCTCGCAGTGCGGGCTGAGCACGCCGAGGTCGACACCCCTAGGCGGCTGGGCGGCCAGTGCCGGCAACAGCGGCGTGCAGCCATCCAGCGGCAGGGCAAGGGGTGAGCAATCGCCGGCCTCGAGGAACGCGGCCTCCATCAGCGCGGCAGGCGCTGCCGCCGCGACATCGAAGATGCCCCATTCACAGTCGAGGTTGGCGCGGATGTACGCGTTGTGCGGGTCGTGTTGCAGGTGGTGGGCGCTGCTCAGCACCAAGACCCCGGCGCGCAGCACGATCAGCGGCCACAGCGCGCGCAGCTCGGCTTCATGCAGCGGGTTGACGGCATGGTAGGCGCGCACCGCTGAAGCGATGCGCAGCGGGTCGTCGGGCAGTTGATGCAACAGGCCGGCGCAGGTGATCGACAGCTCGGCGATGCGCCAGGTGTGCAGCAGATCGCTGAAATCGATCACCCCCTGCAACTGCCACTGGCGCTGTTCATCGCGGGCCCAGACAGTGTTGTCGTCGGTGATGTCAAGGTGCACGGCTTGCAGCGGCAGGTGCTCGGCCAGCGCTTGCAGGCGCTCGGCCGCAGCGGCGCAAACCTGCCGCACCTGGGCCTGGCGCTCGGCATCCGGGAGTGCCGGCAGCAGGTGTTCGATCAACGCGACGGCGTGGCGCGGGTCCCATTGCAAGGTGCGTTGCAGGCCGGGGTGATGAAACTCGGCCAGGGCCAGGTCGACCCGCCCGCATAGCGCACCCAGCTCGGCGATCAGCCGCGTGGGCAGGTGCTGCAGTTCGCCCAGCGGCTGGCCTTCGATGTAGTCGAGCAGGCGCGCGCGCAGGGGCTGCCCGTCGGCCTCGATGCTCAGCAGCGTGCTGCCATCGACAGCGGGCAACACGGCCGGCACCGGCAGGCCGTGGGCACGCAGATGCGCCAGGGCCGCGTGCTGCGCGTGCAGTTCCTGCTCGGCATAACTGGCGTGGCAGACCTTGAGCACATAGCGCGCCTGGCCGGTGTCCAGACGCAGGTTGAGGTCCTGCTGGCTGCCCAGCGACTTCAATGTGCCGTGTAGTCCGTAGTGACGGCGCAGCAAGGATTCGGCCTGAAGCGGGTCAAGTACGGGGTTGGGCAGGCTGGAGCGCTGCAACAAAGTGCTCAGGGGCATGGTAAAGCCTCGATTTTTTGCCGCCTATATCGCCATCGTGCCCAGCGATATTCAAGGGGCAAGGCGAAGTAGCGCATAATTACCGCCTCTTTGACTGGCGCGACAGGCGATGACCCCGACCCCCACTCCACCCCGACGCCCCCGCTGGCGCAGCCTGGCCCTGTTGGCGCTGTGCCTGGCGCCGCTGTTGTGGCCGCTGCATCACCTGGCCGAGCGCTACTATCAGGACCAACTGGCTTCGCAGAATCGCCAGACCCTCGACCTGTACGTCGCCAACCTGCTCGGCACCCTGCACCGCTACGAAACCCTGCCGCAGATTCTCGGCGAACTGCCAGCGCTGCGCGGCGTGCTGAAAGATCCGTTCCGCCTGGAAGCGGTCACCAACGCCAACCGTCTGCTCAAGGACATTTCCCAGCAGACCGGCGCCGAGGTGATGTACCTGATGGACGTCAGCGGCAACACCCTGGCCGGCTCCAACTGGGACAAGCACGATTCTTTCGTCGGTCGTAACTTCGCCTTCCGCCCGTATTTCATCGAAGCCATGCAGGGCAATCTGGGCCGCTTCTTCGGCCAGGGCACCACCTCGGCCAAGCGCGGCTACTTCTTCGCCGCCGCCGTGCGCGATGCCGGCAAGGTGATCGGCGTGCTGGTGGTCAAGGTCGACCTCGACCACACCGAAACGCTGTGGGGGCGCACCCCGGAACAACTGCTGCTGACCGACCAGAATGGCGTGGTGGTGCTCACCTCGCGGCCCGACTGGCGCTTCCGCGCGACCCGCCCGCTGAGCGCCGCCGAGCGTCAGGCGATCATCGCCATCCAGCCCTACCCGACCCAGGCGCCACAGCCGCTGACCCTCAACCCCGATGCCTGGATCACCCAGACCCGCGACATCCGTGAAACCGGCTGGCAGGTGAGCATTCTCGCCCCACGCATCCTTCTCGACCGCTCGGTGCAAACGGTCACCGCCATTGGCGCCGGTGCGCTGCTGGTGGTCATGCTGCTGGCCGGGCTGGTGATGCAACGCCGGCGCCATTACATCGACCGCATTCGCTTCGAGGCACGTGGCCGGCAAGACCTGGAAAAACGCGTGGTCGAGCGCACTGCGGCGCTGGAAGGCCTCAACACGCGTCTCAAGAGCGCCGTGCTGGAGCGGGAAAACGCCCAGCAGGAACTGGTGCGCGCCCAGGACGAACTGGTGCAGGCCGGCAAGTTGTCGGTGCTCGGCACCATGTCGGCAAGCATCAGCCATGAGCTCAACCAGCCGCTGGCGGCGATCCGCAGCTATGCCGAGAACGCCGAGGTGCTGCTCGACCACCAGCGCACCGACGATGCCCGCGGCAACCTCAAGCAGATCGGCGAGCTGACCGGGCGCATGGCCTCGATCATCGCCCACCTGCGCGCCTTCGCCCGGCGCGACCGCCACGCCCCGGAAAGCGTGGCCCTGCAACCAGCGCTGGAAGACGCCCTGGCCTTGCTGGCCAAGCGCCGCCGCGCCATGGCCGTAGAGTTGGTGCGCGACATCCCCGATGCCACGTTGTGGGTGCAGGCCGGCGAAACCCGCCTGCGCCAGGTGCTCGGCAACCTGCTGGCCAATGCCCTCGATGCCCTCACCGAGAAAGCCAATCCGCGCACCCTGTGGCTGAGCGCGGAAAAACGCGACGACCATGTGTATCTGCTGATTCGCGACAACGGCCCAGGCTTCAGCAGCCAGGCCCTGGCCCACGCCCGCGAGCCGTTCTTCACCACCAAGACCCGCACCCAGGGGCTGGGCCTGGGCCTGGCCATCTGCGACAGCCTGATGCGCACCCTGGGCGGCGAATTGCTGCTGGGCAACCACCCCGAAGGCGGCGCCTTGCTGACCTTGCGCCTGCGCGTGGCCAGCGGCGGCGCCAACCTGAAACCCTCTGAGGACCCTTCGGCATGACCTTTCTGATCGACAGCCCGACCCAGGTCATCCTGGTCGACGACGACCCGCACCTGCGCCAGGCCCTGAGCCAGACCCTGGACCTGGCCGGGCTCAAGGTCACGGCGCTGAGCGATGCCCAGGGCCTGGCCGAACGCATTGGCGAAGACTGGCCAGGGGTGGTGGTCAGTGACATCCGCATGCCCGGCATCGACGGCCTGCAACTGCTCGAGCAACTGCATGGCCGCGACCCGGAGCTGCCGGTGCTGTTGATCACCGGCCACGGCGATGTGCCGCTGGCGGTACAGGCGATGCGCGCCGGCGCCTACGATTTTCTGGAAAAGCCGTTCGCCAGTGATGCGCTGCTCGACAGTGTGCGTCGCGCCCTCGCCCTGCGCCGCCTGGTGCTTGATAACCGCAGCCTGCGCCTGGCCCTGAGCGACCGCCAGCAACTGGCCACCCGCCTGGTCGGGCAAGCACCGTCGATGCTGCGCCTGCACGAGCAGATCGGCGCCCTGGCCGGCACCCGCGCCGACGTGCTGATCCTGGGCGAGACCGGTGCCGGCAAGGAGGTGGTGGCGCGCGCCCTGCACGATCTGTCGAGCCGCCGCGACGGGCCATTCGTGGCGATCAACGCCGGGGCGCTGGCCGAGTCGGTGGTCGAGAGCGAACTGTTCGGCCACGAACCGGGGGCCTTCACCGGGGCGCAGAAGCGGCGCATCGGCAAGTTCGAATTCGCCAACGGCGGCACGCTGTTCCTCGATGAAATCGAAAGCATGAGCCTGGATGTGCAGGTCAAGCTGCTGCGCCTGTTGCAGGAGCGGGTGGTGGAACGCCTGGGCGGCAACCAGCTGATTCCGCTGGATATCCGCATAGTCGCCGCCACCAAGGAAGACCTGCGCCAGGCCGCCGACCAGGGCCGCTTCCGCGCCGACCTGTACTACCGGCTGAACGTGGCTTCACTGCGTATACCGGCGCTGCGCGAGCGTGGCGATGACATTCTGGTGCTGTTCCAGCATTTTGCCGATGCCGCCAGCCAGCGCCATGGCTTGCCCCCGCACAGCCTGCAACCGGCGCAGCGCGCGTTACTGCTGCGCCACGACTGGCCGGGTAACGTGCGTGAACTGCAAAACGCCGCCGAACGCTTCGCCCTGGGCCTGGAACTGGCCCTGGACACACCGCAACCCGCCGCCGCCACCGCCACCCCGGTAGCGCGCGGTGGCAGCCTCAGCGAACAGGTCGAGCAGTTCGAACGCTCGCTGATCGCCGCCGAACTGAGCCAGCCGCATAGCTCGATGCGCAGCCTCGCCGAAGCGCTGGGCATGCCGCGCAAGACCCTGCACGACAAACTGCGCAAGCATGGCCTGAGTTTCGAGGGCAGCAGCGGGCATGATGAGCATGAGGACGGGCGGGGGTAGGTGTTGGGGCAGGCCGGCTTTGCCGGCCTTTCGCGTCTTCAGCCGCGAAAGGCTCAAGATCAACCGCAGCGCGTCAGACCGCCGAAGCCAACCGCACCAAGGCATCCCGCCAACTGGCAGTGGCCGGCAACGCAAGGAAGAACGGGTTGAGCAGCGATTCGCGGGGCGGGTACTGCAATGCCTGGCCGTCGAGGCCAAGTACCGCGCCGCCGGCGCCTTCCAGCACGCCTTGCGCGGCGGCGGTGTCCCATTGCGAGGTCGGGGCCAGGCGCGGATAGCAATCGGCACTGCCTTCGGCCAGCAGGCAGAATTTCAGCGAGCTGCCGATGTTCGCCAGGGTCAGCTCGCCGACCGCCGCCGACAGCCCTTCGAGCAACAGCTCCTGGGCCGGGCTGCTGTGCCGGCGACTGGCGACCACGGTGAAGCGCTCACCGGCGCCAGGCTGGCTGCGCACCGCGATCGCCTCGGGCGCAGCGCCAGCTTCGGCACGCCAGGCACCCAATGCGCGCCCACCGAAGTAGCAGCGGCCATTGGTGGGCATCGATACCACGCCGAACACCACCTCACCGCGCTCGATCAGGGCGATGTTGACGGTGAATTCTTCACTGCCGGCGATGAATTCCTTGGTGCCGTCCAGCGGATCGACCAGCCACCAGCGCTGCCAGCGCTGACGCTGCTCCAGGGCGATGCCGCAGTCTTCTTCCGACAGCACCGGAATGTCCGGGGTCAGAGCCTGTAGCCCGGCGACGATCACATGATGCGCAGCCAGATCAGCGGCCGTTACCGGGGAATCATCGGCCTTGGCGGTGACGGCGACATCGGCACGCCAGAACGGCAAAATCGCCTCGCCGGCACGTTGCGCGAGGGTCACCACCTCGGCGAGCAGTCGTTGCTGATTCATGCGCTGAGCAGGCCTCGTTGAGTGAGCAGGTCACGCACCAGGTACAGCGCCGCCAGGGCGCGGCCTTCGGAGAACTGCGGGTGGGTGGCGAGGGCGGACAGCTCGCGCAGATTGACCGTGTCGACGCGCATCGGCTCGGGCTCGTCGCCCTCCAGGCGTTCTTCGTACAGGTCGGTGGCCAGCACCACCTGGATTTTCTGGCTCATGTAGCCCGGCGACAACGACAGCTCGGTCAGGTGTTCCAGCTCGCGGGCACCATAACCGGCTTCCTCCTTGAGCTCACGGTTGGCGGCGGCCAGCACGTCCTCACCCGGCTCGATCAGGCCCTTGGGCAGCGACAGCTCGTAGGCATCGGTGCCCCCGCAGTATTCCTCGACCAGCAACGCGCGCTCGCCGTCGAGCATCGCCACGATCATCACGGCGCCGTGCCCGGTGCCGCGCCCGACCAGACGTTCGTAAGTGCGCTCGGTGCCGTTGCTGAAACGCAACTGCACCGCTTCGACGCGAAACAGGTGGCTGCTGGCGACGATCTCGCGGCTCAGGACGGTGGGTTTCTCGCGCATGGCAGGCTCCTAGACGTGAACGGGTTACTATACCGTGGCTTGCTGACTGAACGAGAGTTTCCCATGGCACTTCTTCCCTGGTCCGAGATCGATACCGTCCTGCTCGACATGGACGGCACCCTGCTCGACCTGCACTACGACAACCAGTTCTGGATGCAGCACCTGCCCCAGCGCTACGCCGAACTGCATGGCGTCAGCCGGGCGATGGCCGAGCTGGAGCTGCAGCCATTGTTCGAGCGCAACGCCGGCACGCTGAACTGGTACTGCCTAGATTTCTGGAGCCGAGAACTGCGCCTGCCGATTCGCGAACTCAAACAGGAACTGGCCGAGCTGATCGCCCTGCGCCCGGATGCCGGGCCGTTCCTGACGGCGATCCGCGACGCCGGCAAGCGCGTGGTGCTGATCACCAACGCGCACCGCGACTCGCTGTCGCTGAAGCTGGAGCGGGTGGAGCTGGCGCCGTACTTCGAGCGGCTGATCAGCTCACACGATTACGGCTTCCCCAAGGAAAGCCCGCAGTTCTGGGATGCGCTGCACGCCGACATCGGCTTCGAGCCTTCGCGCAGCCTGTTCATCGACGACACCCTGGCGATTCTGCGCAGCGCCCGGCGCTTCGGTGTCGCGCACCTGCTGGCGGTTCTTCAACCGGACAGCAAGGCGGCGATCAGAGATACCCAGGAGTTCGATGCAGTGGACGACTACCGCACGCTTCTGGATGGACTTTAAGCGGCGCTACTTGCGCAGCAGACGCAACCCGTTGAACACCACCAGCAAGCTCACGCCCATGTCGGCGAACACCGCCATCCACATGGTGGCCAGGCCGGCGAAGGTGATGGCGAGGAAGATCGCCTTGATGCCCAGAGCCAGCACGATGTTCTGGGTGAGAATCGCCGCGGTCTGGCGTGACAGGCGCACGAATGCCGGAATCTTGCGCAGGTCGTCGTCCATCAGCGCCACGTCGGCGGTCTCGATGGCGGTGTCGGTGCCGGCGGCGGCCATGGCGAAGCCGATCTCGGCCCGCGCCAGCGCCGGGGCATCGTTGATGCCGTCGCCGACCATCCCGGCGCGGTGGCCTTGTGCGTACAGCGCCTCGATGGCGGCGAGCTTGTCGGCCGGCAGCAGATTGCCTTCGGCGCAGTCGATGCCCACTTGGGCGGCGATGGCCTGGGCTGTGTGTGGGTTGTCGCCGGTGAGCATGAGGGTCTTGATGCCCAATTCGTGCAACTCGGCAATCGCCTGACGGCTGCTTTCCTTGACCGTATCGGCCACGGCGAACAGCGCCAGGGGGCCGCTGTCATCGAGCAGCAGCACCACGGTCTTGCCCTGACGCTCAAGGCCATCGAGCCGGGCTTCCAGCTCCGGTGAGCACAGCCCCAGCTCTTCCACCAGGCGGTGGTTGCCCAAGTGATAACGCACGCCGTCGATCTCGCCACGCACGCCCCGCCCGGCCAGCGCGGCGAAGTCCTGCACCTCACTCAGTGGCTGATTCGGCTGGCGGGCGAACTGGGCGATGGCGCGAGATACCGGATGGTCGGAGCGCTCGCCCAGGCTTGCGCCCAGCGCCTGGGCGCGGCCTTCGAAACGCGGGTCGAGCAGGTGGAAGTCGGTCTGTACCGGCTTGCCGTGGGTGATGGTGCCCGTCTTGTCCAGCGCCAGGAAATCGAGCTTGCGCCCGCCTTCCAGGTACACCCCGCCCTTGACCAGAATGCCCTTGCGCGCCGCCGCTGCCAGACCACTGACGATGGTCACCGGGGTAGAAATCACCAGCGCGCAGGGGCACGCCACCACCAGCAGCACCAGAGCGCGGTAGATCCAGTCGAACCAGGCGCCGGCGCCGAACAGCGGCGGCAGCACGGCAATCGCCAGGGCCACGGCGAACACCGCCGGGGTATAGATGCGCGAGAAACGGTCGACGAAGCGCTGGGTCGGCGCGCGGCTGCCCTGGGCTTCTTCCACCGCCTTGATGATTCGCGCCAAGGTCGACTGCCCGGCCGCCGCAGTGACCCGATACTCCAGCGCCCCGGCCTGGTTGATGGTACCGGCGAACAATTTGTCGCCCACGGTCTTTTCCACCGGCAGGCTTTCGCCGGTGATCGGCGCCTGATCGACACTTGATTGCCCGCTGAGCACCTCGCCGTCCAGGCCGATGCGCTCGCCTGGCTTGACCCGCACCACTGCGCCGACGGCGACTTCACGCACGTCCACTTCGCGCCACTGGCCGTCGGCCTCACGCACGGTGGCAAGGTCGGGACTGAGCTGCATCAGCCCACCGATGGCGTTGCGCGCGCGGTCCAGCGAGCGCGCTTCGATGAGCTCGGCAACGCTGAACAGCACCATGACCATGGCCGCTTCCGGCCACTGGCCGATCAGCACCGCGCCGGTCACGGCAATGCTCATCAGCGCGTTGATGTTGAGGTTGCGGTTCTTCAGGGCGATCCAGCCCTTCTTGTAGGTGCCTAGGCCGCAGCCGAGAATCGCCGCCAGCGCCAGGGCGGCCACCAACCACTCGGGGGCCAGCCCGGTGAAATGCACCACTTCGGCAGCCAGCGCCGCCAGGCCAGACAACGCCAGTGGCCACCAGCGCGTCGGTGCCGCCGCCGCAGCGCCGACCTCGGCATCGCCCTCCAGCGGCTCGGCGTGCATGCCCAGGCTGGCGATGGCCTGCTCGATCGGCTCGGTGCCGGTCAGCGTGTGACGCACGCCAAGCACCCGGTTGATCAGGTTGAATTCCAGCTGCTCGATGCCCGGCTGCTTGCTGAGTTTGTCCTGAATCAGCGTCTGCTCGGTCGGGCAATCCATGGCCTCGATGCGAAAACGGCTGAGCCGGGCGTCAGCGCTGCTGTGCGCGGTGAGTTGCACCTGCGCAGGCGCGGCGCTGCTGCAGCAACTGCCGGCGGCATGGGCGTGGGCATGTCCGTTCTGCGCCTGCTCGGGCGCATGGGCATGATCGTGATCGTGATCGTGATCGTGATCGTGATCGTGATCGTGATCGTGGTGGGTCGGCGGGCTGACAGGCTGGTTCATGGACGCGTCCTTAATGTGCACCTGTTGCCAAGTGAACACCCTGTAGCCACTATAGGGTCAAGCTTTCCTGTGGAGATCAGTGATGAAGATTGGCGAACTGGCCAGGGCCACCGACTGCGCCGTCGAGACCATCCGGTACTACGAGCGTGAACGCCTGCTGCCGGAACCGGCGCGCACCGACGGCAACTACCGGCTCTACACCCAGGCCCATGTCGAGCGGCTGACCTTCATCCGCAACTGCCGCACCCTGGACATGACCCTCGATGAAATCCGCAGCCTGCTCAACCTGCGCGACCGCCCTGAAGGCCAGTGCGGCAGCGTCAACGCGCTGATCGACGAGCATATCGAGCATGTCCAGGCACGCATCGACGGCCTGGTGGCGCTGCAACGGCAATTGGTCGAGCTGCGCCAGCGCTGCAGCCAGCAAGGCGCCGAATGCGCCATCCTCCAGCAGTTGGAGGTCAACGGTGCCGTCACCGCGACCGACACCGAGCACTCCCACGTTGGGCGCAGCCACGGACACTGAGCCCGTACCCACCCTCACTTCAGCGACAAGGAGCGAGCGATGTTCAGCCATATCCAACTCGGCGCGAAAGACCTCGCCGGCATGACGGCCTTCTACGATGCCGTGCTGGCACCGCTCGGGCTCGAGCGCATCGAAGAACCCCACGATGGCGGCCCGACCGGCGCCGGCTGGCATGACAAGGCCGTGGCCTGGCGCAGGTTCTATATCCAGTTGCCGATCAACGGCCTGCCCGCGACCTGGGGCAATGGCACCCAAGTCAGCTTTCTGGCGCGTTCCAGCGAAGCGGTCGATCAGGCGTGGGCCACCGCCCTCGCCCAGGGCGGCATCGACGAAGGCGCGCCCGGACTCAGGCCGCACTACGCCGAGGACTACTACGGCGCCTACTGCCGCGACCCGGAGGGCAACAAGCTGTGCTTCGTCTGCTACACCGCGCACCCCGAGATCACCGCGCAGGGCTGACGCACCTGCGCGCTGCCGCGCGACCTCACACCGCCATCGGCGCCGTCAGCGGCGGGTGATGCTCGTAGCCTTCCAGGGTGAAATCGCCAGGTTCGATCAGCTCCAGCCATTCGGGCTGGTACTGGCCGGTCTTGGCGAACTCAGGCACGCGCTCACTGATCACCAGCTTCGGCGCCGCCATGGGCGCGCGGCTGAACTGCTCGTTGAGCATGTCGAGATGGTTTTCATAGACGTGCGCATCACCGATGAAATAGGTGAACCAGCGCGGCGTGTAGCCGGTGAGGCGGGCGAACAGCGACAGCAGCGCGGCGCCCTCGGTGAGGTTGAACGGGGTGCCGAGGCCCAGGTCGTTGGAGCGGATGTACAAGGTCAGCGACAGCTCGCGTTTGCTTGCGTCGGCGTGGAACTGGTACAGCAAGTGGCACGGCGGCAGAGCCATTTCATCGAGCTGCGCGCAGTTCCAGCCGTGGAACAGGATGCGGCGGCTGCCGGGGTCGTTGACGATGGTGTCCAGGCACTGGCGCACCTGGTCGATGGCCTTGTACAGAATGACGAAGCCCTGGCCGTCTTCTTCATCGCGGGCGATCGTGCGAAAGCCTTGCTGCTCGGCCATGGCGATGGCGGCCGGGTTGCTCAGCGGGATGCGCTTGTAGCCCGGCCATTTGCGCCATTGCACGCCGTAGATTTCGCCGAGGTCGTCTTCGCCCTGACGGAACGGGTTGGCCAGCCACTGGGCATTTTCGTTGGCGTTCTGATCCCACACCTTGCAGCCCAGCTCGCGGAAGCGCGCGGCGTTGTTCACCCCGCGCAGGAAGCCGACCATCTCGCCGATGGCCGACTTGAACGCCAGCCGGCGCGTGGTGATGGCCGGAAAACCTTGCTGCAGGTCGAAGCGCAGCATGGCGCCGGGCCGGCTGATGGTGCGGATGCCGGTGCGGTTTTCCTGAAGCGTGCCGTTGTCGATCACGTCACGGACCAGGTCTAGATACTGTTTCATGGCCTACCTGTAGCGAAGCGGCAGAGGGATCACCCCTGCCGTGTGGATCAATGGGCGGATGTCGCCGTGGGCTTGCGATTATAGGCCCACCAGATCATGGCAAGGCCGGCGACGATCATTGGCACGCAGAGCAACTGACCCATGGTCAGCCAGCCGAACGCCAGATAGCCGAGCTGTGCATCCGGCACCCGGTAGAACTCGACGATGAAGCGGAAGATGCCGTAGAACAGCGCGAACATGCCGGACACCGCCATGGTCGGGCGCGGTTTGCGCGAGTAGAACCACAGCACCAGGAACAGCGCCACGCCTTCGAGGGCGAACTGGTACAGCTGCGACGGGTGGCGCGGCAACTGCGCCGGGTCGCTGAACGGCGGGAAGATCATCGCCCACGGCACATCGGTCGGCTTGCCCCACAGCTCGGCATTGATGAAGTTGCCGATGCGTCCGGCGCCCAGACCGATCGGCACCATCGGTGCGACGAAGTCCATCAGTTCGAAGAACGACTTGTTGTTGCGCTTGCCGAACCACAGCGCCGCCAGCATCACCCCGATGAACCCGCCGTGGAACGACATGCCGCCTTTCCACACTTCGAAGATCAACGTCGGATTGCTCAGGTAGGCGTGCAGGTCGTAGAACAGCACGTAACCCAGGCGCCCGCCGACGATCACCCCCATCGACAGCCAGAACACCAGGTCGGAGAGTTTCTCGCGGCTCCAGGTTGGGTCGAAGCGGTTGAGCCGGCGCGAGGCGAGCAGCCAGGCACCGCCGATGCCGACCAGGTACATCAGGCCGTACCAGTGAATTTTCAGCGGCCCGATGGCCAGGGCCACGGGGTCGATCTGCGGGTAAGGCAGCATGGTGATTCCTTATGGTTCACATCACAGAACTGAAACCGACGCCAAACCACGGCGCGGTGAACGTATGCGTGGGCGGACATGGCGACAAACACTGCGCCATCCCCGAGAAAATCAGTTGGGCATGGTAACGGAAGCCAAGGTCGGGGCTCTAGTGAAGTCTTTGGGCAACGCCGCTACAGTGGTAGCAATCGGAGACCTTCGAATGTGCCTGATCGTTTTTGCCTGGCAGCCGGGCCAGGCCCTGCCGCTGATCGTCGCGGCCAACCGTGACGAGTTCTACGCCCGCCCTACCCAGCCCCTGGCGGCGTGGCACGATGCCCCCGGCGTGCATGCCGGGCGCGACCTGCAAGCTGGCGGCAGCTGGCTCGGCGTCGCTGCCGGGGGGCGCTTTGCCGCCCTCACCAATATCCGCAACCCGGACCTTACCACCGGCCTTCGCTCGCGTGGCGAGCTGGTGGCGGGCTTCCTGCGCGGGCAGCTCAGCGCAGCACAGTATCTGGACGCGCTGGCGCCGCGCGTTGGGGAGTATGCGGGGTTCAACCTACTGGTCGGCGACGGCCTGCACCTGGGCTACCTCAACGCGCTCCAGGCACAGCCGCGCCTGCTCGAACCGGGTGTGTATGGGTTGAGCAACGCAGCGCTCGACACGCCGTGGCCGAAATTGCACAAGGCGCGTGAAGGGTTGCGCGCCGAGTTGTCGGCGCCGCACGCGGATCGCTTGCTGGCACTGCTGGGCGATGACCAACGCCCCGCCGACAGCGCACTGCCTGACACCGGCGTAGGCCGCGAAACCGAGCGCTTGCTGTCGAGTGTGTTTATCGCCAGCCCGCACTACGGCACCCGTGCCAGCACCGTGCTGCTGTGCGATGCGCAAGGCAATCGCCAACTGATCGAGCGCAGTTTCGGCCCGCATGGCGGGCACTTAGGGGAGGTGGCGCTGGCCCTTGGGCCGGGCGCTTAAAGCGACTTGTTGGCGCCGGGGGCGATCATCCGCGCCAGGCCGAGGTTCTTCAACGCCAGTTGCAGCGCACTGTGGATAAGTTGCGGGCTGTCATGGCTCATGGCGTCGGCGAGCAGCTCGTGGGCTTTGCTCATGTTGACCTGGCGCAGCATCCACTTGACCTTGGGCAGGTTGGTAGCGTTCATCGACAGACTGTCGAAGCCCATGGCCATGAGCAATATCGCCGCCGCCGGATCACCGGCCATTTCTCCGCAAATGCTCACCGGCTTACCTTCGCCGTGGGCGTCGCGCACCACCGTCTGCAAAGCTTGCAACACCGCCGGATGCAGGTAGTCATACAGATCGGCGACCCGCGGGTTGTTGCGATCGACCGCCAGCAAATACTGGGTCAGGTCGTTGGAGCCCACCGAGAGGAAATCGACCTGACGCGCCAGCTCGCGGGTCTGATACACCGCTGCAGGAATTTCCACCATCACCCCAACCGGCGGCATCGGCACGTCGGTGCCTTCATCGCGCACCTCGCCCCAGGCGCGGTGGATCAGGTGCAAGGCTTCTTCGAGTTCGTGGATGCCGGAAATCATTGGCAGCAGGATGCGCAGGTTGTTCAGGCCCTCGCTGGCCTTGAGCATGGCGCGAGTCTGCACCAGGAAGATTTCCGGGTGATCGAGGGTGACGCGAATGCCGCGCCAGCCGAGGAAGGGGTTTTCTTCCTTGATCGGGAAATACGACAGTGCCTTGTCACCGCCGATATCCAGCGTACGCATGGTCACCGGCAGCGGATGGAAGGCTTGCAACTGCTCGCGGTAGATCGCCAGCTGTTCCTTCTCGCTGGGGAAGCGCTGGTTGATCATGAACGGTACTTCGGTGCGGTACAGCCCGACGCCCTCGGCCCCGCGCTGCTGGGCGCGGGCGACATCGGCGAGCAGCCCGGTGTTGACCCACAGCGGCATGCGATGGCCGTCAGGGGTCACGCAGGGCAATTCGCGCAGGGCATCGAGGCCCTGGGCCAGCTGGCGCTCCTCTTCCACCACATCGCCGTACTGTTTGCGCAGCACTTCGCTGGGGTTGGTGAAGACTTCGCCCTTGTAGCCGTCGACGATCAGCTCGATGCCATCGACCTTGGAATACGGCAGATCGACCAGGCCCATGACCGTGGGAATGCCCATGGCGCGGGCCAGGATGGCCACGTGGGAGTTGCCCGAGCCCAGCACCGACACCAGCCCGACCAGCTTGCCCTCGGGCACTTCACCGAGCATGGCAGGGGTCAGCTCTTCGCTGACCAGAATGGTGTTTTCCGCGTACACCAGCGCCATCGAGCGCGCTTCCTGCAAATAGGCGAGCAGGCGGCGGCCGAGGTCCTTGACGTCGGAGGCGCGCTCGCGCAGGTAGTCATCGTCCATCAGCTCGAAACGGTTGACGTGCTCGCTGACCACCTGGCGCAAGGCGCCCTGGGCCCACTGGCCGGTCTTGATCACCGCCACCACTTCACCGCCGAGGGCGGCGTCTTCGAGCATCATCAGGTAAACGTCGAACAGTGCACGCTCTTCGGGGCGCAACTGAGTCGCCAGCTTGGCCGAGAGCTTGCGCATGTCGGCGCGTACGCCTTCCAGGGCCGCGCTGAACAGCAGCAGCTCGGCGTCGATATCCTCGACGGTCTTGTCGGGCACCACATCCAGATCGGCAGGCGGCAGCATCACCACGGCGCGGCCGACGGCGGCACCGGGCGAGCCCGGCACACCGACGAAGCGCGCTTCCTGAATGCCCTTGCCCTGGCGGTTCAGGCCGCGAATCGAGCCTGTAGCCTCGGCATGGGCGATGACCCCGGCCAGTTGCGCGCTCATGGTGACCAGGAAGGCCTCTTCGCCTTCGTCGAACTGACGACGTTCCTTCTGCTGGATGACCAGCACGCCGACCACACGGCGGTGGTGGATGATCGGCGCGCCGAGGAAGGAGGCGTAACGTTCTTCACCGGTTTCGGCGAAGTAGCGATAACGCGGGTGGGCGGCGGCGTCTTCCAGGTTGAGCGGCTCCTCGCGGGTGCCGACCAGACCGACCAGGCCCTCGTTGGGGGCCATGCTGACCTTGCCGATGGAGCGTTTGTTGAGACCCTCGGAGGCCATCAGCACGAAGCGATTGGTTTCCGGGTCGAGCAGATAGACCGAGCAGACCTGGCTGGCCATGGCCTCTTTGACGCGCAAGACGATGATACCCAGCGCCGTCTTGAGATCTTTGGCGGAGTTCACTTCCTGGACGATCTTGCGCAGCGTATTGAGCATGGCTCGGGGTCGGACTCCGTGGTCAGTCGCGCATCAGCAAGCGCGGGGCAAGCTCTTTGAGCGCGCGGCGATAGACCTCGCGCTTGAATGTCACCACCTGGCCCAACGGATACCAGTAGCTGACCCAGCGCCAGCCGTCGAACTCCGGTTTTCCGGTCAGGTCCATACGTACTCGCTGCTCATTGGTGACCAAACGCAGCAGAAACCATTTTTGCTTCTGGCCGATACACAGCGGCTGGCTGTGTGTGCGGACCAGACGTTGGGGTAGACGATAACGCAACCAGCCGCGGGTGCAGGCAAGAATTTCCACGTCATCGCGCTCGAGCCCCACTTCTTCATTCAGCTCGCGGTACAGGGCATCTTCCGGCGTTTCATCAGGGTTGATGCCGCCCTGGGGAAACTGCCAGGCATCCTGGTTGATCCGCCGAGCCCATAACACCTGTCCGACATCATTCGTAAGAATGATCCCGACATTGGGGCGAAAACCATCCGGGTCGATCACGGCCGCAACCTCGAAAACGCATGTCGCCGCATTGTTCCACAAAGCTTGCAAGCGCAGCAACGCGCCCGCAGCGCATATCCGCTGCGAGTCTGGCAGGGTGTGAGCGCGCGGTATTGACCGGCGTCGTGGAACCGGTGACGCCTCGGGCGTGATGGGCCGTGTCAGGTATATACCGCCAAGGCATGACCGGGGGATGACGGCGTGAGTCAGACCGGCTTGGCGCCCATCAACGCAGCGATCAGCACGAAGCACAGCGCGCTGAACAGCGCCAGGGCCAAGGTCAGACGCGGCCGTGCCGAAGCGCCGCGGCGCTGGCGGTAGAGCCGCAGCAGCAGCCAGGCGGTGCTTGCCGCCGCGACGCCATAGAGCGTGCTGGAAGCCAGAAGCCAGGCCTGGCCGAGCGGCCAGCCGACCAGATGCACCAGCCACCAGCCGCTGAACGGCATGCTCAACAGGCTGAGTACGAGCAACAGCCACGCCGCCAGCAGCGGACCGCGCAGTAGGCCGGCAGCCATGGCCGCCCCCGCCTGCTGCCGCGCCCGCCAGGCCCATACGCCCAGGCCCAGGGCGCTGCCTACCGCCAGCAGGTTTGCCGCGATATGCACGGTCTTGAGCGTTGTCAGCAGGTCCATGGGTCAGCTCCGTAGAATCAGACCAAGCCTAGCCGAGGAACATCTGGTAGGCCGGGTTATCGGTTTCATCCCAGTACGGGTAGCCGATCCTGGCCAGCGCCGCCGGCACCAGGTGACGCTCGTCCTCCGGTACCTGCAACCCGGCGACCACCCGGCCATCGGCTGCGCCGTGGTTACGGTAGTGGAACATCGAGATGTTCCAGCGCCCGCCGAGCTTGTCGAGGAAGTTGAACAGTGCGCCCGGACGCTCGGGGAACTCGAAACGCAGCACGATCTCGTCATGGGCCTTGGCTGAATGGCCGCCGACCATGTGGCGGATGTGCAACTTGGCCAGTTCGTTGTCGGTCAGGTCGATGACCGGGAAGCCCTGGTCAGTCAACTGCTGGACCAAGGCTGCACGCGGATCGCTGTCGGGGTGGGTCTGCACGCCGACGAAGATGTGCGCTTCATCGGCGGTGTGCTTGCGGTAGTTGAATTCGGTGATCTGGCGCTTGCCCACCGCTTCGCAGAACGCCTTGAAGCTGCCGGGGTGCTCGGGGATGGTCACGGCGATGATCGCTTCGCGCTTTTCGCCAAGCTCGGCGCGCTCGGCCACATGGCGCAGGCGGTCGAAGTTGACGTTGGCCCCCGAATCGATGGCAACGAAGGTGTGCCCGGTGAGACCTGTGCGCTCGACGTACTTCTTGATCCCGGCCACGCCCAGGGCGCCGGCCGGTTCGGTGATCGAGCGGGTGTCGTCGTAGATGTCCTTGATCGCCGCGCAGATTTCATCGGTGCTGACCGTGATCACTTCATCGACATGCAAACGGCAGATGTCGAAGGTGTGCTGGCCGATCTGCGCCACCGCAACACCGTCGGCGAACAGCCCGACTTGCGGCAACACCACGCGCTCGCCCGCAGCCATGGCCGCTTGCAGGCAGTTGGAGTCGTCCGGTTCGACACCGATGACCTTGATGTCCGGGCGCAGGTACTTCACATAGGCGGCGATGCCGGCGATCAACCCGCCGCCGCCGACCGGCACGAAGATGGCGTCCAGCCGGCCCTGGTGCTGGCGCAGGATTTCCATGGCCACGGTGCCCTGGCCGGCGATGGTGTGCGGGTCATCGTAGGGATGGATGTAGACCAGCCCGCGCTCATCGACCAGCTTCAGCGAGTAGGCCAGCGCTTCGGGGAACGAGTCGCCGTGCAACACCACCTTGCCGCCACGCGAGCGCACACCTTCGATCTTGATCTCGGGGGTGGTCTTGGGCATGACGATGGTCGCCTTGATACCCATCTCGCGCGCCGCCAGGGCCAGGCCCTGGGCGTGGTTGCCGGCCGAGGCGGTGACCACGCCACGGGCCAGTTCCTCGGCGCTCAGTTGCGCCAGCTTGTTGTAGGCCCCGCGAATCTTGAACGAGAACACCGGCTGCAAGTCTTCGCGCTTGAGCAGAATCTGATTGCCCAGGCGCCGGCTCAGTTGCCCGGCACTGTGCAGTGGGGTTTCGACGGCGACGTCGTAGACGCGCGAGGTGAGGATCTTCTTGACGTACTGTTCAAGCATCGGGGAAGCACACTGGGCCGCGGGACAAGGCCTGGAAGTCTACCCCAGCGTCCCGTCGGGCGACCACAGCAATGCCGCGCGAGTCGCTATACTGGCCGCTTTTGAATCTCCCGCCCCTTTTTGGAGCCCGCATGACCCAGGACCAACTCAAACAGGCCGTCGCCCAGGCCGCCGTCGACCTCATCCTGCCGAAACTCGACAAGGACAGCGTGGTTGGCGTCGGCACAGGCTCCACGGCCAACTTCTTCATCGATGCCCTGGCTCAGCACAAGACCGCCTTCGACGGCGCCGTCGCCAGTTCCGAAGCCACGGCGGCGCGGCTCAAGGGCCACGGCATTGCCGTGTACGAACTCAACAGCGTCAACCAGCTGGAGTTCTATGTCGACGGCGCCGACGAAAGCGACGAGCACCTGAACCTGATCAAGGGTGGTGGTGCCGCACTGACCCGCGAGAAGATCGTCGCGGCCGTGGCGCAGACCTTCATCTGCATTGCCGACGCCAGCAAGCTGGTGCCGGTGCTGGGGGCCTTCCCGCTGCCGGTGGAAGTGATTCCCATGGCCCGCAGTCATGTAGCCCGCGAGCTGGTCAAGCTCGGCGGCGACCCGGTCTACCGTGAAGGCGTGGTGACCGACAACGGCAACATCATCCTCGATGTGTACAACCTGCAGATCGCCGACCCGCGCCTGCTGGAAAGCCAGATCAACGCCATCGTCGGCGTGGTCACCAATGGTCTGTTCGCTGCGCGTCCAGCCGACGTGCTGCTGCTGGGCACCGCTGAAGGTGTACAGACCCTCAAGGCCCGCTAAGCCGCCTCAGGGCTGCTGCGGCTTGAATACGTAGAACAGGTTCGGCTCGCTGACCAGGTACAGCGTGCCGGCCTCGTCCATCGCCAGGCCCTCGGCCTGCGGCACGGTACGCTGCAGGCCTTGGTAGCCCTTGCGCAGCGACAGGGTACTGAGCGGCTTGCCCTCCACGCTCAGTTCCACGATCAGCCGCGACTCATCGGACAACGCCAGCAAATGCCCGCTGCGCTCATCGAACTGCAGGCTCGACAGGTCGCGCACGAACAACCGTGAGTCACGCTCGCGGTCCTGCACCACGTGCACGGCGAAGGGTTTGTCGGGCTGTTCGTTGGGGAAGCCGCGCACTTCGTAGATCATCATCGGGTCGCGCTCCTTGGCGACGAACAGGCGCTTGCCCAGCGAGTCGTAGGCCAGCCCCTCGAAGCCCTTGTTGCCATTGAAGCCGATACCCAGGGTCAACTGCTGCGCGTCACTGGCGTCCAGGGCGGTGGTGTTGTCATCGAGTTGCACCTTGATCAGCCGCTGCTGGCGCTCGTCGGTAATGACGAAGCTGCCAGGGCCGACGTACTCGACCGCCTCCGGATCGCCGAAGCCGGTCAGCGCCACCCGGCGTAGGATACGCCCATCCAGCGACAGTTCGATCAGTTCAGGGCGGGCGTTGGTGACGGTGAACAGGGTCTTGCGCTCGGGATCGTAGGTCAGCGCCGATACGTCGTCGTCCAGGCCGTCGATCACCTTGGCCTCGATGCTCACCTGGTAGCCCTGCAAGGCGATGCCCTCCTGGGCCGGTTGCCACCAGGCCTTGACGTTGAACCAGGCGCGCTCGAACAGGCGAAACTCCTGCGCCGCGGCGGCGAGCAACAGCAGACACAGACCCAGCATCGACAGCAGCAGCGGCAAGCGGAAAACACGGCGCATGGAAAAACGACTCGGCAATCAAAGGTGGCGCATCTAAGCACGAATAGCTGAAGCGGCGCTTAATGATCCGGCGCTGTCGACGGGTTTTTCTTGAAGCGGTAGAACAGGTCTGGCTCGCTGACCATGTACAGCGTGCCCTGGTCATCCAGCGCCACGCCCTCGGCCCGGGGAATGTGCGCCGCGAGGCCGTTGAAACCGCCGAGCAAGGCCATGAAGCTGACCTGCCGACCCTCTTCGTCCAGTTCCAGCAGCAGGTGTGAGTCGGCCGACAGTGCCAGCAGGTGACCGCTGCGCGGGTCGACGGTCAGCGCCGACAAATTGCGCAGGTCGAGCTGGTCGCTGGGCAGGTGGCGCTTGTCGCCGGTGAGCGGGCCATGGCCGTTGGTGGCCCAGGTGTAGAGCTTCGGTGGACGCTCCTGGCCGATCAGCAGCCGCTGGCGGTGGGCGTCCCAGGCGATGGCTTCGAAGCCTTTGTTCTCTTCAGGCGAGGTGCCCAGGTCATAAGAGGTGAAGTCCGCGCGGTTGAGGGTCGTGGTGGTGGCGTCGAGTTTGACCAGCACCAGATCGTGCTTGCGCTCGTCGGTGATCGCGATCTGCCCGTCAGCCATGACGGCCACACCTTCAGGGTTGTCCCAGCCAAGCAGGGGAATCTTGCGCAACACCTCGCCATCGAGGCTCAGCTCGACCAGAAATGGGTGCTTGCCCATCACCGAAAACAACGTGCGGGTCTGCGGGCTGAAGGCCAGGTCGGAGGCTTCATCATCGCCGATACCGGCCATCTGCTTGGCGTCGATGTCGACGCTGTAGTCGGGCAGCCAGACGCTTTCCAGGCGCGTGCCGGGGCTTTGCTGGCTTTCCTTGAGCCACAGCAGGCCGCGGTCGTCCCAGTGCATGAGCACGGCAACGCCATAGAAAACCACCGCCAGCAGCGCCAGCCACACTGGCCAGCGGCGCAGGGCAGAACGTTTGGGCGGCAAGGCCAATGAAGAGGAGGAACGGGGCATCGTGCGGGTCACCTGAATCATGGGCAGCCAGCGCGATGCCTGGGGCCGACCTGCAGCCCCGGTCATGCGCCTGCGCCCGGGAAAAAGACCCGGCGATTATCCACATGGGTTGTGAAAAAAGGGTAAAGCCCGCGCCGCTGGCGGCTGCGGTGATTTACAGCACCCGGCTGTCGAAACGGCTGACGCCCGGCAGTTCCAGCACCAACTCGTCGCCGGAGTGGAACGGGCCAACGCCGGCCGGGGTGCCGGTGAGAATGACGTCACCGGCCTGCAGCGAGAACTGCGCGGCCATGTGCTGGATGATCGGCACGATGGGGTTGAGCATCATTGCGCTGTTGCCATCCTGGCGTACTTCACCATTGATGGTCAGGCGAATCGGAATGTCATTGACGTCGGCGAAGGCGTCGGCAGACACGAACGGCGGCAGCACGCAGGCACCGTCGAAGCACTTGGCGATTTCCCATGGCAGGCCCTTGTCGCGCAGTTTGCTCTGCACATCGCGCAGGGTCAGGTCGAGCGCCGGGGCGAAGCCGGAAATGGCATCGCGCACGTCTTCTTCGCTGGCCCGGGCCGACAGCGGCTTGCCCAGCAGCACCGCGATTTCCGCCTCGAAGTGCACCGAACCGCGATCGCTTGGGATGTTGAACCCACCTTCGGCAGGCACCACGCAACTGCCCGGCTTGATGAACAGCAGCGGCTCGGTCGGAATGGGGTTGTTCAGCTCTTTGGCATGTTCGGCGTAGTTACGCCCCACGCACACCACCTTGCCCAGTGGAAAGTGGATGCGCGTGCCGTCTACGTATTGGTGCTGGTAATTCATGGCCGATTCCTTTGCTACTGGTGGTCAGGAGCGAAGATCTTACCCGGATTGAGAATGCCATTCGGGTCGAACACCGCCTTGATCGCTTTCATGCAGGCGATTTCCGCCGGCGAGCGACTGTAATGCAGATAGTCGCGCTTGATCATGCCAACGCCATGTTCGGCAGAGATCGAGCCCTGGTAGCGCTCGACGATCTCGAACACCCACTGGTTGACCGTGGCGCAGCGGGCGAAGAACGCCGCCTTGTCGAGATGGGCCGGCTTGAGGATGTTCAGGTGCAGGTTGCCGTCACCGATATGGCCGTACCAGACCACCTCGAAGTCCGGGTAATGCTGGCTGACCACCGCATCGATCTCGCGCAGGAACGCCGGCACCTTGGCCACGGTGACCGAGATGTCGTTCTTGTATGGGGTGAAATGGGAAATGGTTTCCGACAGGTATTCGCGCAGTTTCCACAGGTTCCTGAGCTGGGTTTCGCTCTGGCTCATCACCCCATCGAGTACCCAGCCCTGTTCCACGCAGCGCTCGAAGGTGGCCAGGGCCTGCTCGGCGACCTCGTCATTGAGCGCTTCGAATTCGAGCAGGGCGTAGAACGGGCATGGCGTCTCGAACGGTGCTGGGACATCGCCGCGAGCCAGGATGTGCGCCAGCCCCTTGTCGGAAAAGAATTCGAAAGCGGTGAGGTCGAGCTGTCCCTGGAAGGCATGCAGCACCGGCATGATCGAATCGAAATCAGGCGTACCGAGCACCATCGCCGTGAGGTTGCGCGGGGCGCGCTCCAGCCGCAGGGTGGCCTCGACCACGAAGCCCAGGGTGCCCTCGGCACCGATGAACAACTGGCGCAGGTCGTAGCCGGTGGCGTTCTTCACCAGGCCTTTGTTCAGTTCGAGCAACTCGCCCGTGCCGGTGACCACCTTCAGCCCGGCGACCCAGTTGCGCGTCATGCCGTAGCGGATCACTTTGATCCCGCCGGCGTTGGTGCCGATATTGCCGCCCACCTGGCTGGAGCCGGACGAAGCGAAGTCGACCGGGTAATACAGGCCGTTCTCTTCGGCGAAGGCCTGCAACTGCCGGGTAATGACCCCAGGCTGACAGACCACGCTGCGATCGACCGCATCGAAGCCGATGATCTGGTTCATCAGGTCGAACGCCACCACCACTTCGCCATGGGCCGCCACCGCCGCCCCCGACAGCCCGGTACGCCCGCCCGACGGCACCAGCGCAACCTGGTGACGGTTGGCCCAACGGACGATGGCCTGGACCTGTTCGAGGGTTCTGGGCAGCACCACGGCACTGGGTGCAGGCGGGTAATGCCGGGTCCAGTCGGTGCCGTAGGCCTGCAGCGAGGCGGGGTCGGTCAGCACCTTGGCGGGTGCGACCAGCGTCATGAGTTCAGCGAGTACCGCGGTGTCGGTCATGGCAGGAACACTCGGACTATTCATGGTCAGCCTGAACAGGCTTCATGTGGCGGAATCAGCGCAGATTGCGTCGCGCATGGTAGCATATCGCCCCCGTTGTTCGTGCTAGGCCCCTCGCCGTGCCGCTGCAACTTCTCGCCATTTTTCTCCGGGATACAGGTTTACGCAGATGAGCAAGACTTCTCTCGAAAAGAGCAAGATCAGGTTCCTTCTCCTTGAAGGTGTGCACCAGAACGCTGTCGATACCCTCACGTCAGCCGGTTACACCAATATCGAGTACCTCACTGGTTCGTTGCCCGAAGCCGAGCTGAAAGAAAAGATCGCCGATGCCCACTTCATCGGTATCCGCTCACGCACCCAGTTGACCGAAGAGATCTTCGACTGTGCGAAGAAACTGGTCGCGGTCGGTTGCTTCTGCATCGGCACCAACCAGGTCGACCTCAATGCCGCCCGCCAGCGCGGCATCGCCGTATTCAACGCACCCTACTCCAATACCCGTTCGGTCGCCGAGCTGGTGCTGGCCGAAGCCATCCTGCTGCTGCGCGGCATCCCCGAGAAAAACGCTTCGTGCCATCGCGGCGGCTGGATCAAGAGCGCTGCCAACTCCTTCGAGATTCGTGGCAAGAAGCTCGGCATCGTCGGCTATGGCTCGATCGGTACTCAGCTGTCGGTACTGGCCGAGAGCCTGGGCATGCAAGTCTACTTCTATGATCCGCTGACCAAACTGCCGCTGGGCAACGCCACCCAGGTCGCCAACCTGCACGAACTGCTGGGCCTGGCCGACATCGTGTCGCTGCACGTGCCTGAGTTGCCGTCCACCCAGTGGATGATCGGCGAGAAAGAAATCCGCGCCATGAAGAAAGGCTCGATCCTGATCAACGCCGCCCGCGGCACCGTGGTCGAGCTCGATCACCTGGCCGCCGCGATCAAGGACAAGCACCTGATCGGCGCCGCTATCGACGTCTTCCCGGTCGAGCCGCGCTCCAACGATGAAGAGTTCGAAAGCCCGCTGCGCGGCCTGGACAACGTCATCCTCACCCCGCACATCGGTGGTTCCACCGCCGAGGCACAGGCCAACATCGGCCTGGAAGTGGCCGAGAAGCTGGTCAAGTACAGCGACAACGGCACCACCGTTTCCTCGGTCAACTTCCCTGAAGTGGCCCTGCCGGCGCACCCGGGCAAGCACCGTCTGCTGCACATCCACGAGAACATCCCGGGCGTGCTCAGCGAAATCAACAACGTGTTCGCGGAAAACGGCATCAACATCTCCGGCCAGTTCCTGCAGACCGACGACAAGGTCGGCTACGTGGTCATCGACGTCGATGCCGAGTACTCCGACCTGGCTCAGGAAAAACTCCAGCACGTCAAAGGCACCATCCGCTCGCGCGTCTTGTTCTGATACGCCGCGCTCGCCCGGCCAAGGTCTGCTTCGGCAGGCCGAAACCGGGCACGCAGTGCCGGCCCGGATCATCATGACCGGGCCAATCAGCCCCTTCTGCACTACCCCGCCCCTCTGGCGCGGGAAAAAATCCCTCCGCTGGCAAACATTCCCCGCCTCGCACGGTCATAGCCTGCGCTTCACCGGCCTGGAGCAGCGCCGGCGAACGCCATACACCTGCCAGACACAAGAAAAGGGACACCCATGCGTTTAACCATTGGCGTACTGCTTGCAGTACTGATCAATCCATTGGCCCAGGCCGAGCTGCTGGATGAAGTCAACGACCGGGGCGAACTGCGCATTGCCGTGCTGGCCGATACCCCGCCCTACACCTTCAAGGAAGATGAGCGCCTGACAGGCTTCGAGGTGGAGTTGGGTCAGGCCCTGGCCGATGAACTGGATGTACGCGCGACTTTCGTCGAGGCACCGGAGTCGGAACTGGTAGCGGGCCTGGAAAGCGGGCGCTACGACATCGCCCTGAATGACCTCAAGCCGCCCACCCAGGCCGAAATCGACACCAGCCAACCGTTCAGCAGCGAAACGCGGGTGATCCCATTTCAGAAAGACAATCCAGCCTTCCAGAGCGCAGTCAACAATGCCTTGCAGCGCCTGAGCGAAGCGGGACGCCTGGCCGAGCTGGAAGCCAAGTGGCTCAAGCCTGCCGAGCAACCTACCGCGGCGCGTTAGGCGCTGTCATTCGCCCGAGGGCCTGGCTGGCCTGCTCCAGTTCAAGCTCGCTGAATACCTGCACGCCTTCGCGGCGCAACAGTGCCGCTGTGACGCCCTCGCCGCTTACCTTGACCCCGCTGAAGCTGCCGTCATAGGTCAGGCGATTGCCGCACGAAGGGCTGCCTGATTTGAGCACCGCCACACCGATGCCGTGCCGCCGCACCAGCATCAGCGCCCGCTGCGCGCCGTGCAGGAAGGCCTGGGAGACATCCTCGCCCTCGACGGTCAGCACCTGAACCTGGTCATCGAGCACCTGCCCGCCCTGCCCGCCGAGAATCTCTGCCGGCGGGCGGGGTGTCGACAGTCCCCCCGCCACCTCGGGACATAGCGCCACCACCCGACCTTGGGCCTGCCAGGCGCGCAACACATCAGGATGGCCACTGTCGCGACCGTCATAGCGCACCGCCTGACCGAGCAGGCAGGCACTGACCAGCACCTTGGGCAGCTCAGAACGGGTCATTGCCGCGGCGCCTGAACCAGCCGGTGAGCGACAGCCGATCACGGCTGGCCGGCAGTACCTCATGGGGCACATCGCCGGACAGAAACACCACCAGCGAAGCTGCCTCAGGGGGAACGTCGTGCTCACGTCCATCCAGGTACATGCGCAGTTCCCCACCCTGGCCGGCCTGCCAGTCATCGTTGAGGTACAACACCGCCGAGACCATGCGCCGGTCGTCATCCTGGAAACGGTCGAGGTGGCGCCGGTAGAACGCACCGGGCGGGTACAGGGCGAAGTGGCATTCGAAGTCTTCGAGGCCCAGGAACAGCTCGCGGTTGATGGTCTGACGCAGACAGTCCATCACCTCCAGGTAGCGGTCGCAGCAGTCGGCGTCACCGGGCTCGATCCACTGGATACGGTCGCCGCGAATCGCCTCGCGGATGGTCTGTGCATCGCCTCGGCCAATCGCCGCCGGCTCCAGCTCGCCTTGCGCCGCGCGGCGGCGACACTCGGCCGCCAGCGCGCGGATCAGCTCGCCGGGCAAGAACAGGGCCTGCTGCGACCAGCCACGGGCGGCTAGATCGTCGACGATGGCCGACAACATCGGGTGTTCGGAAGGTAGGGTCATGGCCGGCATCATAGCGGTAACCCAAGCGCACAAACAGTAGGCTTCGCTGGCGGTACGCGCGTACCACCTGACGGCCAGCCGTCTCGGGGTTCTCGACAAATCAGGCCGGTGCCTAGGACAATGGCGCCCTGCCGACAGGAGTCCTGAATGCGCCGTCCGTTTTCCCTGCTTGTGCTGATGATCTGCGCCATGCCTGTCTGGGCAGACAGTCTCGACCAACTGTACAAAGCCGCTGGCTGGGCCGACCAACGCGCCCACTTCACCGATGCCGTTGGCGCCGCCCAGCAGCGCTACCGCAACAGCTTGCCACCTGCGGTGTTCCAGGCCCTGGTCAACAACAGCAACCAGCGCTTCCAGGCCCAGGCCATGGACCGCCGTGCCCAGGCCCAGTTGCGCGCCACCCTGCCTGATCCCACCGCGGCGCTGACCTTCTTCCAGTCGCCGCTGGGGCGCAAGGTGGTCGCCGCCGAGTTGCTGGCCACGCGCAAGGATCAGTTGGCGAAAAACGCCGAGGGGCTGCCGAAGATTCAGGCCAGCGATAATCGCCTGCTGCTCATCGACCACCTGGCGCGGGCGTTGCCGGCGCGTGAAGCCGGGGCGGAGGTCAGCCTGGCCATCGCCGGTGTTGCCGCCGACAGCTTGAGCTCGATGCTGCCCGGCCTGTTCGGCGGCGGGCAGGCGCAGGGCATGCTCGACGGCCAGCGGCAACGGCTGATGCAGCAGATTGGCAGCGACCTGAACAACACCTTGCTGTATGTCTATCGCGACCTGTCCGACAACGAACTGGAAGAATTCGCCACCTTCGCCGAGTCCGCCGAAGGCAAGGCCTACTACCAGGCCGCCCTGGCTGCCGTGCGCGCCGGGCTGGCCGTGGGCCAGAGCGGCGCCGACCTGAACTGATCAGCCCAGGTGCTGGCCGAGGAAGGTGAAGTACTGCTGGCGCACATCAGGCAGCTCGTTGGCAAGGTGATGGCGCGCCTGGGGCAACATGAGAATCTGCGGCTTGGCGAACTTGTCTTGCAGCACGCGCAGGTTGTGTTGCCAATCCACCGTGCCGTCAGCCTCGCCCTGCACGATGAGCAAGGGCCGGTTGCTGCGCGGCGCCGCTTCGATGTGCTTGACCCACTGCACCAGCGCACCGACCCAGGCGGTCGGTAGCCGCCGTGGCTGTAAAGGGTCTGCCTGCAGAAACGGCAGGAAGGCCGGGTCGCTGCTGTTGTCGGTGAAGCGCCGCTCGATACCACTGACGAAGTGCCGCAGCACGCTGTAGCTGAGCTTCGAGCGGCCCCAGGCGCGCGGTCGCACCAGCGGTGCCAGCAACACCACCTGGCCTTGCGCAGGGCTCTGTTCGGCGCAGTGCAACAGGTGATCGACGACGATGGCGCCACCGGTGCTCTGCCCGCACAGGTGCCAGGGTTGCGGCAGGTCGAGGGCCTGGGCCTGGAGGAACAGTGCGTCGAGCACCTGCTGATACACCGCGAAGTCATCGATGCTGGCCCGCGCGCCGCTGGACAGCCCATGCCCCGGCAGGTCACAGCTGAGCACGGCATAGCCCTTGCCCAACGCCCATTCGATGACGTGGCGGAACAACCCCATGTGGTCATAGAAGCCATGCAGCAGGAACAGCGTCGCCACCGGCTGAGGTGGCAGCCATGCCTGTCCGACCACCTCGAATCCGGCCACCTCGAACGTGCCCAGGGTGCTCGACGTGGGCAGGTCGAGGCCGTAGTAACGCTGGTAGATCAGGCCTTGCTCACTCAGCGCGGATCGCGCGGTCAGCGGCGCTAGGCTGGCGCGCAGTTGGTCGGGATGAAAACTGGCAGGCATGGGACAGGTCCGAATCGAGCAAGCATTGACCTGCGATATTCAGCTCTGGTTCACGCCATGGCAAGCTGTGCGAATCGTTCATCGCCAGCGCCGCGGCGCGGCATCCGTGGATCGCCCATGTCCAGCCCTTCTCGCTCTACCCTGATGCTTGTCCTGCTGGTGCTATTCGGCGCCGCCGTGGCGTGGTTCGCTTATGAGCGTTTCCAGGCCCGCTACCTGCGCCCGTTCGATCATCAGGCCACCCTGTTCGATGGCAGGCAATTGCAACTGCCAGCGGAAATCGCCGGCCCCGGTGCGATTCGCGTGGTGCATTTCTGGGACCCAAGCTGCCCTTGCAATGTCGGCAATCAGCAGCACCTGAGCGAGCTGGTGCAACGCTTCGCCGGGCCCGAGGTGCAGTTCCATACCGTGCGCAAGCCCGGCAGCCACGGCCAATTGCCGCAGCCGTTGGCAGACTTGCCGGAGCTGCCAGCGTTGCCGGGCAGCGCGCAACTACCCGCAAGCCCCGCCGTGGCGATCTGGGATCGGCAAGGAACGCTGGTGTACTTCGGGCCATGGAGCGAAGGCGCGGTCTGCAATGCCAGCAACAGCTTCGTCGAACCGATCATCCAAGCCCTGCGCGCCGGGCGCACGGTGACGGCGACCAACACCCTGGCGGTGGGCTGCTACTGTCCATGGTCTGCCGCTGAGGAACCTCGATGAAAACTCGCCTGAGCCTGCTGGCGCTGAGCGTCGTGCTGACCCTGGCCGCCTGTGTCGGCGTCTACCTCTATCAGAAACAACCACAACGCCAAGGCGACATACGCCTGGCCGGCTTGCAGGCGCCGGTGCAGGTCGACTACGACGCCCGCGGCGTGCCGCATCTCCAGGCGCAGAACGAGGCTGACCTGTACCGAGCGCTGGGCTATGTGCACGCCCAGGATCGCCTGTTCCAGATGGAGCTGATGCGCCGCCTCGCCCGTGGCGAACTGGCCGAAGTACTCGGCAAGGCCCTGGTGCCCACCGATGCGCTGTTTCGCAGCCTGCGCATCGCCGAACGCGCCACGCGCATGGCGCAACGTCAGGACCGCCAGGGCGCCACCTGGCAGGCGCTGCAGGCCTACCTCCAGGGCGTCAACGCCTGGCAGGCCGAACACCGGCCGATGGAATTCGACCTGCTCGGCATCACTCCGCGCCCATTCACCGCCGAGGACACCTTCAGCATTGCCGGCTACCTGGCCTACAGCTTCGCGGCGGCGTTTCGCACCGAACCTGCGCTGACCTACATTCGTGACCAACTGGGCAGCGACTATCTGCGGGTGTTCGATCTCGACTGGCAGCCCACCGGTAGCGTCGCCGCCCCCTTGGCCACTGCCGACTGGCGCGGCCTCGAACACTTGGCGCGGACCAGCCATGAGGCCCTGCAGCTCACCGGCATCGCCCAGTTCGAAGGCAGCAACGCCTGGGCGGTGTCTGGCAGCCATACCCGCAGCGGCAAGCCGCTGCTGGCCGGCGACCCGCACATCAGCTTCGCCGTGCCGTCGGTGTGGTACGAGGCCGAGCTGAGCGCGCCAGGCTTCAACCTCTATGGCCATCACCTGGCGCTGACGCCGTTCGCCCTGCTCGGGCACAACGCCGAGTTCGCCTGGAGCCTGACCATGTTCCAGAACGATGACGTCGACCTTGTCCGCGAGCAGGTCAATCCAGCCAACAGCGAGCAGGTGCTGATCGACGGGCGCTGGCAACTCCTCGAACGCCGCGCCGAATCGATTGCCGTCAAAGGTGAGCCAGCGCAGGTGATCGAACTGCGCCGTTCGGCCCACGGCCCGATCGTCAATCGCGTGCTGGGCGACAGCGCAGGCGATGCGCCGATTGCCCTATGGTGGGCGTTTCTGGAAACCGAAAACCCTATTCTCGACGGCTTCTACCAGATCAACCGCGCCGCCTCGCTGACGCAGATGCGCGAAGCGGCGAGCAAAATCCACGCTCCGGGGTTGAATCTGGTGTGGGCCAACGCCGCTGGCGACATCGGCTGGTGGGCCGCGGCGCAGTTGCCGATTCGCCCCGACGGGGTCAATCCGGCGTTCCTTCTCGACGGCAGCAGCCACGCCGCCGACAAGCTGGGCTTTCGCCCCTTCAGCGACAACCCGCAGGAGGAAAACCCGGCGCGCGGCTATGTGGTTTCGGCCAACGCACAGCCGCCTGGCGAGGTCGCCATCCCCGGCTACTACAACCTGGCCGACCGCGGCCGCCGCCTCGACCAGCGTCTGCGCGAAGGCGGCACGCAGTGGGACACCGCGCGCAGCCAGGCGCTGCAACGCGAGGTCGGCAGCGACTACGGCCCGCGCACCCTGGCACCGCTGCTGCCGACCTTGCGCCGGGTGGCCGAGGGTGATCGGCAACAGGCACTGGTTCAGGCCTTGGCAGACTGGCAAGGCGACTACCCGCTGGAGTCCACGGCGGCCACGCTGTTCAACCAGTTCCTCTATGAGCTGGCCTTCGCCGCCCTGCATGACGAGCTGGGCGACACCTGGTTCGAGGTGCTGCTGGGCACCCGCGCCATCGATGCCGCGCTGCCGCGCCTGGCAGCCGATGCCAGCTCACCCTGGTGGCAGAACCGCCATGAGCCATCGGCAAGTGGGCGCGAGGCGGTGGTGCGCCTGGCCTGGCAACGCAGCCTGAGCCACCTGCAAGCGCTCTATGGGGAGGATCCGGCAGGCTGGCACTGGGGCCAGGCACACACCCTCACCCACCACCACCCGCTGGGGGCGAAAAAACCGCTGAACCTGCTGCTGGACATCGGCCCGTTCGAAGCACCGGGCAGCCACGAAGTGCCGAACAATCTATCGGCAAAAATCGGCCCGGCGCCCTGGCCCGTCACTTATGGCCCCTCGACGCGGCGGGTGATCGACTTCGCCCACCCGCAGCTGGCACGCACCCTCAACCCGGTCGGCCAGAGCGGTGTGCCCTTCGACCGCCACTACGCCGACCAGGCCCAGGCATACATAACTGGACAAGATTTCCCGGCGCGCCAACCCACGGAGGATGGCCAGAGCACGCTACGCTTGCTCCCCGCCAACCCTAGCCAACAGGAATAGCCCGCCATGGACAAACACTTCATCGACATCGAAGGCGCACGCCTGAGCTACGTCGACCAAGGCCAGGGGCCGGTCGTGCTGATGGGGCACAGCTACCTGTGGTCTGCCGAAATGTGGGCACCGCAGGTCGAAGCCCTGTCTACCCGCTATCGAGTGATCGTCCCGGAGCTCTGGGGCCATGGTGATTCGGCACCGCCACCGCCCGGCACCACCGACATGGCCGCCCTGGCGCGCCAGTACCTGCAACTGCTCGACGCCCTGAGCATCAGCCGCTGCCATGTCGTCGGGCTGTCGGTGGGCGGGATGTGGGGCGTGCACCTGGCCCTTGCGCACCCGTCGCGAGTCGATCGTCTGGTGCTGATGGACACCTACCTGGGCGCTGAACCCGACCCCACCCGCGAGCGCTATTTCGCCCTGCTCGACGCCGCTTCCCAAGCCGGTGAGTTCACCGACCCGTTGCTGGACATCATCGTGCCGATCTTCTTCCACGCCGGTGGCGCAACGGTACCTGAAGTGCGCGAGCGCTTTCGCAGCGATTTGAAAGCCTTCAGCGCCGAGACCATCCGCAATAGCATCGACCCCTTGGGCCGGCTGATCTTCGGTCGGGAAAACCTGCTTGAACAGCTCAGCCAACTGCCTGCCGAGCGCAGCATCGTTCTGGGTGGCGATCAGGACATCCCGCGTCCACCCGCCGAAGCCAATGAAATGTCCCGTCTGATCGGCTGTCTGGCGGCGCAGATACCCGATGCCGGGCACATCTCCAGCCTCGAGAACCCCAGGGTGATCAATGATTTTCTGCTGAACTGGCTGCCGCGCGCGGCGGGCTGAGTGGCGGCAGGCGCCCCACAGGTGCCGTGCACACACTGTGGGGGGCCGCTTGCGTTCGCTGCGGGGGCAGCGAAGCGGTGGGATCAGAACGCGGGCAGTACCGCGCCCTGGTATTTCTTCTCGATGAAGGTTTTCACTTCAGGGCTGGTCAGGGCCTTGGCCAGTTTCTGCATGGCATCGCTGTCCTTGTTGTCCGGGCGAGCCACCAGGAAGTTGACGTACGGCGAGTCGCTGCCTTCGATGACCAGCGCATCCTTGGCCGGGTTCAAGCCCGCTTCCAGGGCATAGTTGGTGTTGATCATGTCCAGGTCGACCTGGTCGAGAACCCGCGGCAGCATGGCCGATTCCAGCTCACGGAATTTCAGCTGCTTGTCGTTCTTGACGATGTCCTTGGGGGTCGCCAGGGCATTGTTCGGGTCTTTCAGGGTGATCAACCCGGCTTTTTGCAGCAGCAGCAAGGCGCGGCCGCTGTTGCTGCCCTCGTTGGGAATGGCGACGGTGGCGCCTTGCTTGAGCTCGTCAAGGCTCTTGACCTTCTTGGAGTAGCCACCGAAGGGTTCGACGTGCACGCCGACCACGGTCACCAAGTTGGTGCCTTTGCCTTCGTTGAAGTTCTTCAGGTACGGCAAGGTCTGGAAGTAGTTGGCATCCAAACGCTTCTGGTCGACCTGTACGTTGGGCTGCACGTAGTCGGTGAAGACCTTGATTTCCAGGTCCACGCCTTCTTTGGCCAGGGTTGGCTTGATCAGCTCGAGGATCTCGGCATGCGGCACCGGGGTGGCAGCCACCACCAGTTTTTCAGCCGCCGAGGCCAGGCCAGTGAATGCGAGGGCAGCGGCCAGGGCCGTGGTCAGCAACGTCTTCTTCATGATGTTCCTTGAAAGTGTGCGAGTACGGGGTCGACAACGTGGGCCGGGCGCCGCTAAGGGGCCGGCATGAAGCGGACGATACCGGTAATACTTATGCCTTAACAATATATTTTGATTTGCTTCTTATTCCAAATTAATCAGTCGTTATTCCTGTTGCTCCTGCTGCCCGCAACGCCCTGCCCCGACTCGCCGAATTCAAGCTGCGCCAGTGCCTGACGCAGGGTGTCGCGCAGGCGTTCCAGGGTCTGCGGCTCGCGGCTGGCGCCGAGTTGCGCCGCTTTGGCTGCCAGCTGTTCGATGGGGTCGGCAGGGGGCAACCCGAGGTGTTCAGGCAGCACTTCAGGTCCGTGGCTGACCAACAGGGCAAAGTGGATGACGTTTTCCAGCTCGCGGGTATTACCGGGCCAGTCATACCCTTCCAGCACCAACTGTGCCGCTTCGCTCAGCAAAGGAACAGGCCGGTCGAGTCGCGCGCTGTAGATGCCTACGAAGTATTCGGCAAGCGGCAGGATGTCACCGACCCGCGCGCGCAGCGCTGGCAGTTGCAGCTCGCCCTCATGCAAATAGTGATACAGCCGCTCGTTGAACAGGCCAGCGCGCACCGCATCGGCAAGGTCGATGCTCGACGCCGCCACCAGCCGCACATCCACCGCCTGCGGGCGCTGCGCGCCAACGCGGGTGACCTCGCGGTTTTCCAGGGCGGCGAGCAACTTGCCCTGAATCGCCAGCGGCAGGTCGGCGATTTCATCCAGATACAACGTGCCGCCGTTGGCCGAGCCGAACCAGCCGGCGCGGCCACTGGCCGTGCCGCCATGGCTGCCGGCGCTGTAGCCGAACAGCTCGGCATCGGCATAGGTCGGGCTGATCGCCGCGCAGTTGACTGAAACGAACAGCCCTGCCCGGTCGCTGGCCCGGTGGATCTGCCGCGCCAACAGCTCCTTGCCACTGCCGGTCTCACCGCGAATCAGCACCGGCAAAGGCTGCGGCGCCAGGCGTTCGAGCTGGTAACGCAGTTGCTGCGAGCGCGGGTCGACGAACACCAGCGCCTTGGCGCGAATGCTCAGCGGGCTTTTGTCCAGTTCGGGAAAGGTCAGCAGTGGCTGGCCGAAGGTGTTGTGGAACGGCATGTGAACTCCCACCACGGCGTCGGTGGCCCTGGCGTGTACGGGGAAAACGGTGATGGCAGAGGCGCGTCAGGCGCGGCGCAGGCTGCGCTGTTCGGCCCGGCCCTGCAATCGATAGAGGTAGGCGAAGCCCTGTTCCCAGCACTCGTGCCCGGACTTGACGTTGATGTGCCCGGCGCTGGCCAACAAGCCCACCTCGGCACCCCAGTCCTGGGCCAGGCACATCGCCCGTGGCACGCTGACGGCTGGGTCGTTATCGGAACTCACCACATGGGTGGCGAACGGCAGGCGCTGCCTTGGAATCGGTGCGAAGTTGCGCAGCGCAGCGGCGCAGCCAGGGCGCTCGACGTCGGCAGGCGCCACCAGCAATGCCGCGCGCACCCGGCGCAGCAGGGTCGGGCTGGCCTGTGCGGCCCAGTGCGCCACGGTGACGCAACCCAGGCTATGGGCTACCAGAATCACCGGCGAGCGCTCGGCGGAGATCGCCTGCTCCAGCGCCGACACCCAGTCCTCGCGCTGCGGGGTGAACCAGTCGAGTTGCTCGACCCGCGCGCTGTTAGGCAGGGTACGCTGCCAGTGACTCTGCCAATGGTTGTCTGGCGATCCTTGCCAGCCCGGCACGATCAGATAGCGGATCGACTCATTGCGCATGGGTACGCCTCCCTAACGTATGCATTGATGTGGCCGATTATAAAGGTGGTGATATATGCGTAAAGGAATAAGAAGCTATTTGTTAATAACCATAAATCCAGATCAAAAAAGGGCCGACCTCTGCCAAGAGACCGACCCTCCAAGCCCTGCCTGATTCCACTCAACGCGCAGTGATCACTGCCAGCTTGCTGATTCCCGCCCGCTCGATCGCCGCCATCGCCCGCGCCACTTCGCCGTAATTCACGCCATCATCGGCCTGCAGTTGCACGCGCACCTCCGGGTCGTCGAGCTTGGCGCGCTTGAGCCGTGCTTCCAGGCCGTCGGCGGGCAGTTCATCCTTGTTGATGAACAGCGCGCCCGAGCCATCGATGCTGACCACCAGCGGGTCTTTCTGCTCGACCGGCGCCACCGCCTCGGTCTTGGGCAGGTTGATGGGAATGGCGTTGGTCAGCAGCGGCGCGGTGACGATGAACACCACCAGTAGCACCAGCATGACGTCCACCAGCGGGGTGACGTTGATTTCACTGAGGACTTCGTCACTGTCCTGGGTCGAAAAAGCCATGTCAGGACGCCTCCTTCACGGCTACGGCTGGGCCGGCCTGGTGCTTGTGCAAGGCTGGGTGCAGCAGCACGCGGAACGCACTCTTCTGCGCCAGGCTGTAGAAGTCGTGGGCGAAATCATCGAGGTCGGCGGTGGTCAGCTTGAGCCGGCGCAGGAAATAGTTGTAGACCAGCACTGCCGGCACGGCGACGGCGATGCCGACCCCGGTGGCCACCAGCGCAGCGCCGATTGGTCCTGCCACGGTTTCAAGGCTGGCCGAGCCTGCCGCGCTGATACCCTTGAGCGCCTCCATGATGCCCCACACGGTGCCGAACAGGCCGATGAACGGCGACGTGGTACCGATACTGGCAACCACCGCCAGGCCGCTTTCCAGTGAGCGTCGTTCCCGCACAATCTGTTGGCGCAAGGCGCGCTCAAGGCGGTCCTGGTGATTGATGGCGTGGCTCAGGTCGCTGGCCTGGCCGGGCTCGGCCACGGCGATGGCTGCGTAACCTGCCTGGGCAACCCGTGCGGCGGGGCCTGGCTGTGTCTGGCTGAACTCAGCCGCAGAATCGAGGCTGGAGGCGGCCCAGAAATGGCTGTGGAAACGTTTGTCCTGACGTTTCAGGCGTATGAACTGCGTGATCTTGATCAGCGCCAGCGCCCAGGTGGCAACAGAGAAACCAACCAGCAGCCAGATGACTGCACTTTCAACGGATTCGAGGGGGGATGCCAACACGCTCATGATGGGGTCTTCCTATGTTCGGTCGATGGACGCCGGTTAACGAAGTTTGAAATCGATCGGGACGCTGACCCAGCCCGCCTGAGCCACGTCGCCCTGCTTGGCCGGCACGAAGCTCCAGCGCTTGACCGCGGCGATGGCGGCAGCGTCCAGGGCATCGCGGCCACTGCTTTTCTGCAGCTGAATCTGTCCGGGTTTGCCGCTGGGCAACACCTCCACGCGAAGCAGCACGGTGCCTTCCCAGCCCCGACGCTGGGCCAGCTGCGGATATTCGGGTGCCGGATTCTTCAGGTAGGCGGCATTGGCCGAAGGCGGAGTGACCGGTGCCGGTTTCGGCGCCGGCTGTGCGGGAGCAGCCGCAGGTGCTGGCGGCGGTGCCTGCACCGGCTCTGGCTGCGGCTTGGGCACGGGCTTGGCGACTGGCTTGGGCAACGGTTTGGGCTTGGGTACCGGCTTGGGCGCAGGCTTGGCAGCCAGTTCATCCACCACCGGCGGTGGCGGTGGCTCGACCACTGGCGGAGCAGGCGCGGGCGGCGGCGGTTCGACCACCGGTGGCGCCGGGGCGGCGAACTCGATGGTCATCGGCGGAATCTGCGGGGGCACCACCGGCAGCGCCGGCGTCGGCGCCTGGCTGATCCAGTAGGCAGCCGCGCCATGCAGTGCCACTACCAGCAAACCCAGCAGCAGCTTGTCGCGGCCCTTGAGGCCGCTGAACGGCGTGCGTTGTAGACGTAGTTGAGCCAGCGGCACGCGTAGCGTGCGTCCAAGCTCGACCAGATCACCCGGCGCCGGGCGCCATGGCAGGTCGTAAGCCTTGACGGCCGTCTGGACATTACCCATTGATCGAGCTCCTGGGGGCGTTGATTCGAAACAGCGTGCCTTGGGGCATGCTGTGAACGAATCATCGTCAGCAGGGCTTATCGCATAAAGTAATGTTTAAAATTAAAGTTATAACTAAAGCTGATATTTAGCGTGATCGCAGCGCCCGAAGTCGCGGATTTTCAGGGCTGGAAAGCAAAGCCATTGCATGGCATGCCTGAGCGGCATTGAAAATATACCTGACAGGCATCGTTCGGCCGCCAGCCGCTTGCCCCCTTGGAAACGAAAAAGCCGCCCATGGGGGCGGCTTTCGGTCAGCGGTAATGGCTTACAGCTGAGGACCTGCGGCAACGATGGCCTCGGACACTTCGAATTTCTTGAAGTTTTCCGTGAACAGTTTGGCCAGGCCTTTGGCGGCTTCGTCGTAAGCGGCTTTGTCAGCCCAGGTGTTGCGCGGGTTGAGCAGCTCGGTGTCGACGCCCGGAACGGCTTTTGGCACATCCAGGTTGATGGTGGCGACGTGCTCGGTTTCAGCGCCGATCAGCGCACCGCTCTGGATCGCCGCGATCACCGCACGGGTGGTCGGGATGTTGAAGCGCTTGCCGACGCCGTAGCCACCGCCGGTCCAGCCGGTGTTGACCAGATACACCTTGGAGCCGAAGGCGTTGATACGCTTGATCAGCAGCTCGGCGTACTCGCCTGCCGGACGCGGGAAGAACGGCGCGCCGAAGCAGGTCGAGAAGGTCGACTTGATGCCGCTGCCCGAGCCCATTTCGGTGGAGCCGACCAGTGCGGTGTAGCCGGACAGGAAGTGGTAGGCCGCCTGCTCGTTGTTCAGGATCGACACCGGAGGCAGTACGCCAGTCAGGTCGCAGGTCAGGAAGATCACGGCATTGGGTTCGCCGCCCAGGTTCTTTTCGGAACGCTTGGCGACGTGCTCCAGCGGGTAGGCCGCCCGGCTGTTCTGGGTCAGACTGACGTCGCTGTAGTCGGCATGTTTGGCGTCATCGATGATGACGTTTTCCAGTACCGAACCATGCTTGATCGCTTTCCAGATGACCGGCTCGTTCTTCTCGGACAGGTCGATGCACTTGGCATAGCAACCACCTTCCATGTTGAACACCACGCCCTCGCCCCAGCCGTGCTCGTCGTCACCGATCAGGTAACGGCTTTCGTCGGCCGACAGGGTGGTCTTGCCGGTGCCGGACAGGCCGAAGAACAGGGTCACGTCGCCGTCTTCACCGATGTTGGCGGCGCAGTGCATCGGCAGTACGTCGGCGGCCGGCAGCAGGAAGTTCTGCACCGAGAACATGGCTTTTTTCATTTCACCGGCGTAACGCATGCCGGCGATGAGCACTTTCTTCTGCGCGAAGTTGATGATCACGCAACCATCGGAGTTGGTGCCGTCACGCTCGGGCTCACACACGAAGTTGGCGACGTTGAGCACTTGCCACTCGCCACGGCCAGCCGGGTTGTACTGTTCGGGATTGATGAACAGGCAACGGCCGAACAGGTTCTGCCAAGCGGTCTGGGTGGTCATCTTGACGGGCAGGTAGTGCGCGTCGGCAGCCCCTACGTGGACGTAGGAAACGAAGTGATCCTGGGCATCGTTGAAGGCTTGCACGCGGTCCCACAGGGCATCGAACTTGTCGGCCGGGAACTTGCGGTTGATCGGGCCCCAGGCGATGGCGTCCTGGGTGGTAGGTTCTTCGACGATGAAACGGTCAGCCGGCGAACGGCCAGTACGGTGGCCGGTCTCGACAACCAGTGCACCTGTATCGGCCAGCACGCCTTCACCGCGGGACAGCGCTTGTTTTACCAGTTCATCGACGCTCAGGTCTTTGTACACGGTGTTGTTGGCTTGCGTCATGAGAGATCCTCATCCGGCCCGAGGCCGAGTGCTCCAAACGATTTGTAGTGGTCGGAATAAAACTACTACAGCGAAAAAAGTGGCCGGATTATGCCAGAAAAGCCCAAAAAAAGTAGGCCCCTCCTGTCAGAACTGCGGATTTGCGCAATTCGGCAGGAGAATATCTTGGGCTTAAACGTTTCAGTGGCGAGTTTCTGAAGGCGCGTCCGTTCCACCGCCGTTGAACAGTTGTTCAACATCGCTGGCATCGAATAAGTACCGCTCGTTACAGAACTGGCAATCGATCTCGATCTGCCCATCACACTCGTCCACCAGGGCCTTGGCATCGGCTTCGCCAAGACTGACAAGCGCATTGCCGGATCGTTCGCGAGAGCAACTGCAATGGAATCGCAGCGGGTTGCCGTCGAACAGGCGCACGGCATCTTCGTGGTAGAGGCGGTGCAACAGCGTTTCGTTGTCCTGCGCCCATTCTTCTGCCTTGAGTGTGCTGGCCAGAGCCAGGACGTGCTGCCAACTTTCCTCGCGCTCATCCGCGTCGGTCTCGCGATCGGCCGGCAGTTGCTGCAACAGCAGGCCCCGGGCCTTGCCATCGGTGGCATCGAGCCAGAACCGCGTGTTGAGCTGCTGCGACTGAAGGAAGTAGTTGGTGAAGCATTGCGCCAGGTCGGCGCCATCGAGATCGACCGTACCCTGATAACGCTGGCCCTTGACCGGGTCGATGGTCAGGGTCAGATGGCCATCAGGCATCAGCTCGGCCAAGGTCGCATCGGCAGCGATCTGCTCGGCCTCGTAACGGGCCATGCCACGGATCTCGCGATCACCCGAGCATTCCACCATCAGTAGAGGAATCGGCCCCTGGGAGCGTGCCTGCAGAATCAGAAGGCCGTCGAACTTGAGAGCGCCGACCAGCAAAGCAGTGGCCGCCATCAGTTCACCGAGCAATGTCGCTACCGGGGCCGGATAGGGATGCCGGGCCAGGACCTCGGCATAGCTGTGTTCAAGCGACACCCACTCGCCGCGGACATCGCGGTCGTCGAAGATGAAGCGTTGAGTGAAATCTGTATCAGGCAAGTCGCTCATAGGTTCTGGCTATCTGAAAATAATGACAAAATGATATTCGGGAAATGAAAGCCCGCTGCCGAGTGCGGTCTGACGCACTCAAATTTCGCTGGTGATAAAGGTATCTTATGGACAATCAACCCTTGTTCCAAGCCAGGTGGGCTTGGGGACCGCTGGCGGTGTGCACCTTGCTGCCCATCGGCCTGCTGTGTTTCTGGTTATGGCCTATTGGCCATCAACTGTGTCTGACTTTCGACGAGTGGTTGTTCCACACCCTCAACGCGCCCCTGTCCGAAAGCACCACATGGCGCTATATCTGGACTGTCGGCAGCCTGCGGCCATTCGACATTGTCGTCGGCCTGATCATGCTCGGGTTGCTAATTCGCGGGAACTGGGTGTTCAGCGCATTCCAGGTGCGCGCCGCATTCTTCGGCTTTCTGGTCACGCTGCTGCTGTTAGTGGTGATTCGCGCGGTGTTTTCCAAGTGGGTGGACGCCATGGGCTGGCAACACTCCAGTCCATCGATGAACTTCGCCAGCGCCATTCACCTCAGCGACTACTACCCCCATCTCGAGCAATCGTGGGAACTGAAGGACCGCTCCAGCAAGAGTTTCCCAGGCGACCACGCCTCGGTACTGCTGATCTGGGCGTTGTTCATGAGCCTGTTCAGCCGCCGGACCTGGCAGCACGTGGTGATCTGGAGCCTGGCAGTGATCTTCATGCTGCCACGCCTGGTGGCCGGCGCCCACTGGGGCCAGGACGACTACATCGGCGGGTTGCTGATGGCGATTCTGGCGCTGGGCTGGAGCTGCTACACGCCCATGGCGGCAAAGGCCAGCGACGCCCTGGTACGCTGGACCACGCCGCTATTCACCCTGTTGCAGAAACTGCCGCTGATCAACCGCATGAGCATCGTGCGCCGCGCCTGATCGTTCCGGGGCCTGTTTCGCTCAGCCGAAGTGGCCATGCAGTTGATGGATCTGCCGTCGCTGCTTCTTGTTCGGTCGGCCATCGGTGGTGACACCGGTGGCACCGGCCTTGCGCAACTGGGCAGCCTGCTCGCGGCGACGGATGCTGTCTTCGGTTTCCTCATACAGCAGTTGTGCCTCGGGCGCCCCGCGGCGCACGGCGGACAGCGCCTTGACCACCACGGTCTTTTCATCGAAGCCCATGCGCAGCACGAAGCTGTCGCCCACGCGCGGCTCCTTGCCCGGTTTGCAGCGTTCGCCGCGGCAATGCACCTTGCCGCTCTCGATCGCTGCCTTGGCCAGCGCCCGGGTTTTATAGAAACGTGCTGCCCATAGCCATTTATCCAGGCGGACCTTGTCGTCATCTTCGCCTTTGGCGGTCATCCCGATTCCTCGAATTCAGTCGTTCACGGAACTGTACTACCTTCACTGGCGGATGCAAAAAGTCCGCGTGGTGCTTACAGTTCACCCCCTTATCCACAAGGCGCGTTATGTGAAGACATTTGACCATCTGAGTGTGATCGGCCTGCGCGAATGGGTCGCCCTGCCCGGCCTGGGCGTTGCCAACCTGCGCGCCAAGATCGACACCGGCGCCAGCACCTCCAGCCTGCACGCCACCGAGATCGAACCGTTCGAGCGCGACGGCGAGCCCTGGGTACGGTTCATCGCGCATCTAGGCAGCCTCAAGCAGTTGCGCGATCACCCGTGCGAAGCACCGCTGGTAAGCATGCGCCTGATCAGAAGCTCCAACGGCCACGAGCAGATGCGTTACGTCATTCGCACGTCCCTGGCATTGGGCGACCGGCTTTGGGAGGTGGAATTCACCCTCGCCTGCCGCAAGCGCATGCGATATCGCCTTTTGATTGGCTCGAAAGCGTTGGTTCACGGTCAACTGGTAGTGAACCCAGGTTTGAAATACGTTCAGGACAAGCCGGCCTACCCGGCAACTACCTTTCCTGCCACAGGTGCCGCATGAAGATCGCCGTGCTGTCGCGCAATCCGCGTCTGTATTCAACCCGCCGTCTGGTCGAGGCCGGTACCCAACGTGGTCATGAAGTCGTCGTCATCGATACCCTTCGGGCCTACATGAACATCGCCAGCCACAAGCCGCAGATCCACTACCGCGGCAAACCGTTGCAAGGGTTCGATGCGGTGATTCCACGGATCGGCGCCTCGGTGACCTTCTACGGCTGCGCCGTGTTGCGCCAGTTCGAAATGATGGGTGTCTACCCGCTCAACGAATCGGTGGCCATCGCCCGCTCGCGCGACAAGCTGCGCTCGCTGCAGTTGCTGTCGCGGCGTGGCATCGGTCTGCCGGTCACAGGTTTCGCCCACTCCCCAGACGACATCCCCGACCTGATCCAGATGGTCAACGGCGCGCCCCTGGTGATCAAGGTACTGGAGGGCACCCAAGGCATCGGCGTGGTGCTGTGCGAGACCACCAAGGCGGCCGAGTCGGTGATCGAGGCGTTCATGGGCCTGAAACAGAACATCATGGTCCAGGAATACATCAAGGAAGCCGGCGGGGCGGACATCCGTTGTTTCGTGGTCGGCGACAAGGTCATCGCCTCGATGAAGCGTCAGGCCAAGCCCGGCGAGTTTCGCTCCAACCTGCACCGCGGCGGCGTGGCCAGCCTGATCAAGATCACCCCGGAAGAACGCATGACGGCCATTCGCGCGGCCAAGGTCATGGGCCTGAGCGTGGCCGGGGTCGACATTCTGCGCTCCAATCACGGCCCGCTGGTGATGGAGGTGAATTCCTCGCCGGGCCTTGAGGGCATCGAGGTGACCACCGGCAAGGACGTGGCCGGAATGATCATCGAGCATCTGGAAAAGAACGGCGGCCCGAACCAGACCCGCACCAAGGGCAAAGGCTGACGACCCGTCAGGCACGCTGCGCCGCCCAGGCGCAGCAACTGCCCTGCACTCAGACCGCGTTGCGCGGCAACAGCAGCCCCAGCGGCAACCGCACCCGGGCTTCGATCCCGCCACCTGAACGATTGCGCAGCTCGACGTTGCCGCCGTGCTGGGCTGCGATGCGCTTGACGATCGCCAGGCCCAGGCCGGTGCCCTTGCCGCCACGGGCGCGGTCGCCACGAATGAACGGGTTGAAGATGCTTTGCAGCTCCGACTCGTCGATGCCGGCGCCACGGTCGAGCACACTGAGCACCACGTAGGGCGCGCTGTGGTCGCCCGACACATAGGCCGCCACTTCCACCGCCTGTCCGCCATGATGCAAGGCGTTACCGATCAGGTTGCCGAGCATGCGCTTGAGCGACACCCGCCGCAGCGGGAAGGGCGGGATCGGCTCGAGGCACAGGCGCACCTGTTCCTCGGGCTGGTTGTACGGGGCCACCACTTCACGAATCAGGTGATTGAGGTCGACCTCCTCCACAGGCTCGTCACGCCCATCGCGAATGAAGGCGAGGAACTGGTCGAGAATGGCGTCCATGTCTTCGATGTCGCGGACCATGTCGTCGGTGAGGTCGTGTTCCGCGTCCATCAACGACAACGACAGCCGCAGGCGCGTGAGCGGTGTGCGCAAGTCGTGGGAAACTCCGGCGAGCATCAGTTCCCGCTCGCGCCCGGCTTGCTCGACGTCTTCGGCCATCTGGTTGAACGAGCGATACACCTCGGTCATCTCGCTCGGGGTATCGCTGATCGGCAGGCGCACACTGCGGCCCTGGCCCAATTGCCGTGCGGCGAATACCAGGCGCTTGAGCGGTTGGTTCAGCTGACGCACGAAAATCCACGCCGAGGCCGTGGACAGCAGGCCGATGGCGAGGAACCAGCCCAAGACGTTCCAGATCTTCTGACCGCGCAACGGGTGCGGATAGAGCGGCACTTTCAGCCAGCCCGGCCCCAGGCTTGGCGCGTTGACCCACAGCGCCGGTGGCGCATGGATACGCAGACGCACTTCGGTGTCTTCGCCCAGCTCGGCCTGCATCTGGCGTTGATAGATTTCGCTGTAGGGCCAGTGCTGCTCGCCTTCCGGCACGCCGGCGCCGGTGACGCGGATCAGCCCGGCTGCCTCGGCGATCTGATCACGGTTTTCTTCATCGGCGGCCCAGTACGCGCGTAGCGTCAGGGCCACACCGTGGCTGTACTGACGGTCGACCAGCACATCCTCGTTCATCAGCAGGTAGACCAGGGTCAACGCCTTGGAGAACAGCACGACGATCAGCACCAGCCAGAGGGTGCGAGAGAAGAAGCTTTGCGGGAACCAGAGAGGCGTTTTCATCGGACCAACTGCTGAATGACAGGGGCGCAGCGATGCCGCTGGCCCAACGCGAACGCAAACAGGGCGATCACCGAGGATCGCCCTGCTGCATCAGGGAGCGCCCGCGAACGGGGCTTCATTTACTGGCGTTGCCGTCCGGTACGAACACGTAGCCGACGCCCCACACCGTCTGGATGTAGCGCGGCTTGGAAGGGTCGGGCTCGATCATGCGCCGCAGGCGGGAAATCTGGACGTCGATGGAGCGCTCCAAGGCATCCCACTCGCGACCCCGGGCCAGGTTCATCAGCTTGTCGCGGGTCATCGGCTCGCGGGCATGCATGACCAGTGCCTTGAGCACGGCGAACTCGCCGGTGGTGAGCATGTGCACCTCGTTGCCGCGCTTGAGCTCACGGGTCGCCAGCGACAACTCGTAGTCGCCAAAGGTGACGGTTTCGTCTTCGCTGCCCGGGGCGCCGGGAACGCTCGGCGATTGCCGGCGCAGCACGGCCTTGACCCGCGCCACCAGTTCGTCGGGGTTGAAGGGCTTGGCCAGGTAATCGTCCGCGCCCAGCTCCAGGCCCTTGATGCGGCTGAGCTCATCGCCCTTGGCGGTGAGCATGATGATAGGGATCTGGTTGTTCGCGGCGCGCAGCCGACGGCAGGCCGACAGTCCATCTTCGCCAGGGAGCATGAGATCGAGCACGACCAGGTTGAACACCTCGCGCGCCAGCAGGCGATCCATCTGTTCGACATTGGGCACGGCGCGGGCACGGTAGCCCTTGCTGGTGAAGAAACGCTCAAGCAGGTTGCTCAGCCCCGGATCGTCATCGACGATGAGAATCTTTTCGCCTTCAGCGTTGTTTGCAGTGCCACTCATGAATAGCTCCTCTGATGTCGGCCGGCATTATGGCGTAGCCGCTGTAGCCCGTGCCGTGTGCATTGTTAGCAGATTTTTCCCGGGGCGCCACTTCCCACCTGCGCAGGTGGCCGGGGGCCATCACCGCAAGCCGGATGCGATGCGTATAATCCCCGGCCTTGACCGAGCAGCGCCGGGCTTGCCGCCCGCCCGCGGCCTCACGCATTCACCCATTGTCAGGTAGTTCTCATGGACAGCATCAACAGCCGTATCGCCGAGGAACTGGGCGTTCGCCCGCAGCAGGTCGCGGCGGCCGTAGCCTTGTTGGACGAAGGCTCGACGGTGCCCTTCATCGCCCGTTACCGCAAAGAGGTCACCGGCAGCTTGGACGACACCCAACTGCGCCACCTCGACGAGCGCCTGCGCTACCTGCGCGAACTCGACGAGCGCCGCGCGAGCATCCTCGCCAGCATCCAGGAACAGGGCAAGCTGACCCCGGAGCTGACCCGCGACATCCAGCTCGCCGACACCAAGACCCGCCTCGAAGACCTCTACCTGCCGTACAAACAAAAGCGCCGCACCAAGGGTCAGATCGCCCTGGAAGCCGGCCTCGGCGAGTTGGCCGATGCCCTGTTCGGCGATCCGCAGTTGGCGCCGGAAACCGAGGCCGCACGCTTCGTCGATGCCGACAAGGGCGTGGCCGACGTCAAGGCTGCGCTGGAAGGTGCCAAGTACATCCTCATGGAGCGCTTCGCCGAAGACGCCAGCCTGCTCGAGAAACTGCGCACCTTCCTCAAGCACGAAGCGGTGCTCAGTGCCCGACTGGTGCCGGGCAAGGAAGAGGAAGGCGCCAAGTTCCGCGACTACTTCGCCCATGACGAACTGCTGCGCAGCGTGCCGTCGCACCGCGCCCTGGCGATCTTCCGCGGCCGCAACGAAGGCATGCTCAGCGCGTCCTTGAAGGTCGGCGAAGAGCTGCCCGGCACTCTGCACCCGTGCGAGCAGATGATCGGCGAACACGTCGGCATCGAGAACCGTGGCCGCGCCGCCGACAAGTGGCTGGGCGAGGTGGTGCGCTGGACCTGGAAGGTCAAGCTCTACACCCACCTGGAAACCGACCTGCTCGGCGAACTGCGTGACAGCGCCGAGAGCGAGGCGATCAACGTCTTCGCGCACAACCTGCACGACCTGCTGCTGGCCGCCCCCGCCGGCCCGCGCACCACCCTGGGCCTGGACCCGGGCCTGCGCACCGGCTGCAAGGTGGCGGTGGTCGATGCCACCGGCAAGCTGCTCGACACCGCCACCGTATACCCGCACGCGCCGCGCAACGACTGGGATCGCACCCTGGCCGTGCTGGCCGCGCTGTGCGCCAAGCACTCGGTGGAACTGATCGCCATCGGCAACGGCACCGCCAGCCGCGAGACCGACAAGCTGGCCGCCGACCTGATCAAGCAGTACCCCGCGCTGAAGATGACCAAGGTCATGGTCTCGGAAGCCGGCGCCTCGGTGTACTCGGCCTCCGAGCTGGCCGCCCGCGAATTCCCTGATCTGGACGTGTCGATTCGTGGCGCGGTGTCGATCGCCCGCCGCCTGCAGGATCCGTTGGCCGAACTGGTGAAGATCGAGCCAAAATCCATTGGCGTTGGCCAGTACCAGCACGACGTGTCGCAGGTGAAGCTGGCGCGCGGCCTGGACGCAGTAGTGGAAGACTGCGTGAACGCCGTCGGTGTCGACGTCAACACCGCGTCGGTGGCGCTGCTCACGCGCATCTCCGGCCTAAACGCCACCCTGGCGCAGAACATTGTCGCCCACCGCGACGCCAACGGCCCGTTCGCCACCCGTGCGGCGCTGAAGAAAGTCAGCCGCCTGGGCGAAAAAACCTTCGAGCAAGCCGCAGGCTTCCTGCGCGTGATGAACGGCGACAACCCGCTGGACGCTTCGGCCGTACACCCGGAAGCCTACCCGCTGGTGCAGCGCATCGCGGCCGGCACCGAGCGCGACATCCGCTCGCTGATCGGCGACAGCGGCTTCCTCAAGCGCCTCGACCCCAAGCGCTTCACCGACGAAACCTTCGGCCTGCCAACGGTCACCGACATCCTCCAGGAGCTGGACAAACCCGGTCGCGACCCGCGTCCCGAGTTCAAGACCGCGACCTTCCAGGATGGCGTCGAAGACCTCAAGGACCTGGAACCTGGCATGATCCTCGAAGGCGTGGTGACCAACGTCACCAACTTCGGTGCGTTCGTCGACATCGGTGTCCATCAGGATGGTCTGGTGCACATCTCGGCGCTGTCGGAGAAGTTCGTCAAGGATCCGCGTGAAGCGGTCAAGGCCGGTGACGTGGTGAAGGTCAAGGTGATGGAGGTGGATATCCCGCGCAAACGGGTCGGCCTGTCCATGCGCATGAGCGATACCCCAGGCGAGAAGGTCGACGGCCAGCGTGGCGGCGGCCGTGGCGCCGGGGGCAATCGTCCGGCGCAGGCACCGCGCCCGCGCGAAACTGCCGCGCCAGCGCCGGCCAACAATGCCATGGCGGCACTGTTCGCCAATGCTCGCCAGTTGAAGAAGAAGTGAGCGTGATGCCCTGATACCGTTCGTTCAGGCAATACCCAGTGGGGCTGCTTCGCAGCCCGACACTGGCACGCTCGAGGGCGACATGGCAGTCCAGCAATGTCCAAGGAACCTTCTCCCCGGTCTAGCTCACCAATTGGTATCTGCGGTATTTTCCATACTGCTGTGGCACTGCTGGAACCGCGTAAACCAGGCGACCACGCCAGTTCCTTTTTTCCTACCCTTGTAGACCGTCACTTCCACCCCCATATTGGGGCGACTGACGCGTGAAGGAATACATCTTGAGCGACCTCCTCAACAGCCGCCTGAGCCTGCTCAGCGCCAATCTTCCCCTGCTCGCGCAGTGTCTGCATGGCATTGAACGTGAATGCCTTCGTGTGACCGCCGAAGGTCGCCTGGCCCAGACCCCGCATCCGCACACGCTGGGCTCGGCACTGACCAACGAGCAGATCACCACTGACTATTCCGAATCGCTGCTGGAGTTCATCACTCCGGCGCTGACCGACCCGGCCCAGGTGCTGGAAAACCTCGAAGACATCCATCGTTTCGTCTACACCGGTCTTGGCGACGAGTACCTGTGGAGCCCGTCGATGCCGTGCGCATTGCCGGCCGAGGAAGACATTCCCATCGCCGAGTACGGCACCTCGAACATCGGCAAGCTCAAGCACGTGTACCGCAAGGGCCTGGCCCTGCGTTACGGACGCACCATGCAATGCATCGCCGGCATTCACTACAATTTTTCCCTGCCTGAAGCCCTGTGGCCGCTGCTGCGTGCCGCCGAGGGCAGCCAGGAAAGCGACCGCGACTTTCAGTCCCGAACCTACATCGGACTGATCCGCAACTTCCGCCGCTACAGCTGGTTGCTGATGTACCTGTTCGGCGCCTCGCCAGCACTGGATGCGGGCTTCCTGCGCGGCCGTGCGCACCAGCTCGAACAGCTCGATGCCACCACCCTGTACCTGCCCTACGCCACCAGCCTGCGCATGAGCGACCTGGGTTACCAGAGCAATGCCCAGGCCGGCCTGACGCCCTGCTACAACGACCTGCAGAGCTACACCGACAGTTTGCGCAAAGCGGTGGCAACGCCCTACCCGGCCTATGTCGAAGTGGGTACGCACAAAGACGGCGAATGGGTGCAGCTCAACACCAACGTGCTGCAGATCGAAAACGAGTACTACTCCAACATTCGCCCCAAGCGCGTCACGTACACCGGCGAACGGCCGATCCAGGCGCTGGTCGCCCGGGGCGTGCAGTATGTCGAAGTGCGCTGCCTGGACATCAACCCGTACCTGCCCGTGGGCATCGATCTGCCGCAGTCGCGTTTCCTCGATGCCTTCCTGCTGCTCTGCGCCCTGGACGACAGTCCACAGCTGGACAATGCCGAGTGCCGCCAGTGCAGCGACAACTTCCTCAGTGTGGTCAAGGAAGGCCGGCGCCCGGGTCTGGAACTGAGTCGCAATGGCCAGGCGATCCCCCTCACCACCTGGGCCAACGAACTGCTGGAACGAATCAGGCCGTTCGCCGAGTTACTCGACCAGGCCAACGCCAGCGACGAGCACGTCAACGCACTGGGCGCGCAGCAAGCCAAGGTCGACGATCCGTCACAGACCCCGTCGGCACGGGTGCTGGCCAGCATGCAGCAGCACAACGAAAGCTTCGCCGCATTCTCCATGCGCCAAAGCCTGGCCCACGCCGAGACCCTGCGCAGCCAGCCATTGTCCAGCGAGCGGCAACAGGCGTTCGAGGCCATGGCGCGAAAGTCGCTGGACGAGCAGACTCGCCTCGAACAGCAGGAAGTGGGTGATTTCGACCTGTTCGTCGGTGCCTACCAGGCCAGCATCCTGGCCATCAGTACCTGATGAGCCGCGCGCTCGTCCCGCGTCGGCCGCGCGCCAGCAGCCAGGCGCGGATCGCAGCGATCCTCGCCGCCGCCCGCGCCCTGCTGCCCGAGCAGGGCGTGGCCGGGCTGTCGATCTACAGCGTGGCTGAACGCGCACAGATTCCGCCGTCGTCGGTCTATCACTTCTTCGCCAGCGTCCCGGCGCTGCTCGAAGCGCTGACCGGCGACATCCACCACGCCTTCCGCCAGGCGCTGCTGGCGCCCATCGACAGCAGCACCTTGCACACCTGGCATGACCTGGCGCGCCTGCTCGAACAGCGCATGCTGGCGGTGTATCACCACGATGCCGCGGCCCGTCAGTTGATTCTCGCCCAGCACGGGCTCAACGAGGTGAGCCAGGCCGACCGAAAGCACGATCTCGAACTGGACAAGCTGCTGCACCAGCTGTTCGAACAGCATTTCCAGTTGCCGGCCCTGCCTGACGATGTCGAGGTATTCGCCCTGGCGCTGGCGTTGAGCGACCGTGTCTATGCCCGCTCGATCCAGCAGCACGAGGTAATTACCCCGCGCATGGCCGAGGAAGGCATGCGCGTGTTCGAGGCGTATCTGGGGATGTATCTGCCGGTGTATCTGCAAAAGAACGCGGCGGTTTGAGCGTCGCGGTCCATCGCGGCTTGTGCGCTCCTACAGATTGACCCCGTAGGAGCGGCGTGAGCCGCGAATGGCCCTTCAGAACTGATAACTCACCGTCGCATTCACGTTGCGCTCTTCGCCCATGTAGCAAAAGCTCAGGCTCGCACACGACGCCACATAGGATTCGTTGGTCAGGTTGTTGGCATTGACCCGCACATCCACGCCCTTGAGCCCCACCTTGCCCAGGTCATAGCCCACCGAGGCGTCGAACAGCGTGTACGACGGCACCTTCATGGTGTTCTCGGCATCGGCCCAGCTGTAGCCGACGTAACGCACGCCACCGCCCACCCGCAGGCCATCCAGCGCACCGCTGTCGAACGCGTAGTCACCCCACAGCGACGCCATGTGCTTGGGCGCCTGAGTCGGTGAGTTGCTTTTGTTGTCGATGACATTGCCTGGTGTGCTCAAGGTGCTCGGCATCGACTTCGAATACTCGATGTCAGTCAGGGTGTAGCTGCCCAGCAGCTTGAAGTTGTCGGTCAGCTGCAGGTGCGCTTCGAGCTCCAGGCCCTGCGAGCGCACCGCGCCGACGGGCCGGTAGAAGTTCTCCTGGGGCAGTTTGGAGGCGAGGTTTTCCTGCTCGATGTGGAACACCGAAGCGGTGAACAGATTGTCCGTGCCCGGCGGCTGGTACTTGAGGCCGGCCTCCAACTGGGTGCCGTCGGTGGGCGCCAGCGGGTTGCCGGCGCTGTCGGAATAGGAGTTGGGGTTGAACGACTGCGAATAGCTCAGGTACGGCGCAATGCCGTTTTCGAACAGATACAGCACGCCGGCACGGCCGGTGGTCTTGGTGCGTTTGTCTTCGATCTCGGTGCCTTGCGGGCGCGCGGCCTCGGCGATGCGGTTTTCGTCCGAGGTGGTGACCCAATCGTGGCGCAGGCCCAGCGAGAAACGCCATTGATCCCACTCGATCAAGTCCTGGGCATACACCCCGGTTTGCTCCAGGCGCCGCAGGTAGCTGGTGGGGCTGTAGTAGTCGATCGCATCGTTGCCGTAGGCCGGATCGAAGGCATCGAGCGGGGCCACGGCGCCGCTGGTCCAGTCGACCACGGTCTTACGCCGCTGGTAGTCAGCGCCCAGCAGCAGCGTGTGCTTGGCGCTGCCGGTGAAGACGTCGGCTTGCAGCATGTTGTCGATGATGAAGGCATGCAGGCGCTCGTCGCCGCCGGTGTAGTAGCGGTTCAGCTGGTTGCTGGTCGGTGTGGTCCAGCCATAGCTGTAGATCTGGTCGATGTTGACCTTCGAGTCCTGGTAGCGGAAGTTCTGGCGCGCGGTGAAGACATCATTGATGCGATGTTCGAACTGGTAGCTGAACGACTTCTGATCGCGGCTATAGCCGTCGACATCCGGCTCGCCGTCGAAGAAGTGCTCGGAAATACGTCGGCCATTGCGCTTGTGCAGGGCGCCATCCGCCGGCACGCCGCCGTGATAGCCGCCTTCGGGATCGTGCTGCAGATAGGCCTGCAGGGTAAGCGAGGTGTCTTCGGAAAAGTCGATGCTGACCGTCGGCGAAATGACGTAGCGCTTTTCTTCGGCATGATCGAATTGTGTATCGGATTTGTCCGCCAGGCCGATCAGCCGGTAAGCGATGCGTTTGTCGTCATCGACCGGCCCGCTGAAATCGAAGCCCACGCCACGTTGACCCTGGGTGCCGACGGTTGCCTGGATCTGGTGATAAGGCGTGTACAGCGGTTTCTTGCTGGTCAGCGCCACCAGGCCACCGGGAGAGCTGCGGCCGTAGAGCACTGACGAAGGGCCTTTGAGAATATCCACGCGTTCGAGGAAGTACGGGTCGACCTGCATGGTGCTGAAGGTGCCACTGTCGCCCATCGACTTCAGGCCGTCGAGGTAGATGTTATCCACAGCGCCGTCATTGAAGCCGCGCATGGCGACGTAGTCGTAGCGGTGGGTGGCACCATAGGGGTTGGTCAGCACGCCGGGGGTGTAACGCATGGCCTGGGCGACGGTCTGCGCGCCCTGGTCGTCCATCTGCTGACGGGTCACCACCGACACCGACTGTGAGGTTTCCAGCAATGCGGTACTGGTCTTGGTCGCGATCTGGCTGTGCGACGCGTTGTAGCCTTCGGTGCTGCCCAGGGCGTTGCCCAAGGTGAAGCTGCGGATGTCGGTTGCCGACAACGACAACGCCTCGGTTTCAGCGCTGCGCACCACGTAACTTCCGCTGTCGGTGGCCACCGCCTGCAAGCCACTGGCACCCAGCAGCATCGCCAACCCTTGCTCGACCGAGTATTGGCCCTGCAAACCGGCAGACTGCACGCCGGCCGTCTGCTGGGGCGTGACCGACAGGGTGATGCCAGCCTGACGGGCGAACTGGTTCAGTGCTTCGCCCAGCGGAGCTGGTGCAATGGTGTAGGCGCGAGTGCTGGCGGCTACCGCTGCGGTTTCCTCGGCCAGGCTCAGCATGGGCAAAGCGGTGATGCCCAACGCAGTGGTCAAGGTCGCGAGCCTGATCGCGCTGCCTAGCCGGGTGCGTGGTGCACGAACGCAAGCGACGGACGAATGCGCGAGAAAAGGAGTCAGTTGCCGGGTCATCGGGGGCTTCCATGGAAGAAGGGGTTGAAGAGGGAATTGCTCTTTAGCCGCACGACCTCGGGAAACCCGCCAAAAAATCACGCCTGTCGTCGCAGGGTCACCCACCAGCGTGTGCGGTAATCGACCTGCACGGGCAACGTCCGTGGCAGCACGGCCAGCAGCTTGTCGGTGTCTTGCAGGCGAAACACCCCGGAAAGCCGCAAGTCGGCGATATCGTCACTGCACGCCACACGCCCCCGGCGATAACGCGCCACTTCCGCGAGGAAGTCGCGCAGGCGCATGCCGCGGGTGACGATCAGCCCGTCGATCCATGCGCTGGCGTCCATGTCCGGGTCAGGCACCAGGTGTGCCTGGATCGCGCTGACCCGATAGTCCTGGCCGGCGCGTGCCTGCACCGGCTGACCCTTCATAGGCCGCACCAGCACTTCACCCGCGATCACGCTCAGGCGGGTCTGGCGCTCGTCGCGGCGCACCACGAAGCGCCCGGCCAGGGTTTCGAACACGCCGTGACCGCTGTGAACCTGCAGAAGCGACCGGCCTTCACCAGGCTGCGAGGTCGCGGTATCCAGCAGAATTTCCCCACGGGTTAGGGTGATCGATCGGCGCCCCTCACCGACAGCGTGGTTCACCGCGCTGTCGGTGTTCAGTTGCAGCGAGGTGCCATCGGCCAGGTGGAAACTGCCACGCTGGGCAATGCCGGTGGCGTAGTCGGCGCGCCACTGCTGCATGGGTGCCACGTCGCGGGCGAACCAGGCGGCCGAGCCCACTACCGCCACGCTCGACAACAGCTTCAAGGCCTGGCGCCGGTGCAGGCGTTGTTGGCTCTGCTCCAGCGCTTCGATCGCCAGACCGGATGCAGGCAGCGCGGCGAACTGCTGACTCAATTCGCCAGTGAGCGCCTGCACCTGTTGCCAGGCACGCTCATGCTCGGCAGCGTGGGTTCGCCAGCGCTGGCACTGCTCGTACAAGGCGGTGTCGCAGGGGTGAACCTGCAAGCGCAACGACCATTCGATGGCTTGCCTGACCACCGCCTCGCAAGGCAGCTGCCGCGCCTGTGCGCCGCTCACGCGCCGTATCGCAACAGGTAGCAGTGGTACAGCGCATCGGCGACGTAGCGCTCGACCGAGCGCAGCGAAATGCCCATGCGCGCAGCGACCTGCGGATGGCTCAAGCCCTCGCATTGCGCCAGCAGAAAGGCCTGGCGGACCTTGGGTTTCAAGCCGTCGAGCATCCGCGCGATACGCTCGAGCAATTCAAAAACCAACTCGCGGGATTCAGGTGAAGGCGATTCCAGGTCAGGACGCTGGGCCAGCGCTTCCAGATAGGCCCGCTCGATTTCGCCGCGCCGCCAGTGATCGATGACCAGACCCTTGGCCACCGTGCGCAGAAACGCCCGCGGGGTTTTCAGTTCGAGCCGCTCGCGGCGGTTGAGCAGGCGAACGAACGTTTCCTGAACCAGATCGGCCGCGTCCGCGGCATTGCCCAGCCTGCCGTGCAACCAGGCATGCAGCCAACGGTGATGGTCGAGGTAGAGCGTAGTCACGCCGTGGTTGTGAGAGGGCATAGAGCGCGTCCGGACGCAGCGTAAATGATAACCGGTCGCATTGTGAGCAAGTGGTGGGGGATTTGCAATTGGGCTGGGTAACTCTGGATGCCGGCCAGGGGCTAGCGCACTGATCGGCGCTTCCCTTGGTTGGACATCCGTCCACTTTTGGGGCGCAGATCAGTAGCGCAAGCAACCCTGCCAGGCATTACAACTTGGCGATCGACACCTCGGTCGATTTGACGAAGGCAATCACTTCACTGCCCACCTGCAATTCCAGCTCGCGCACCGAGCGGGTGGTGATGACTGACGTGACGACGCCTGAGGCGGTCTGCACATCGATTTCCGACAACACCGGGCCTTCGAGGATTTCTTTCACGGTGCCTTTGAACTGGTTACGGACGTTGATCGCTTTGATGGTCATGGCTATTTCCTTCGAGAGTGGTTGGATGCGGTACTTCAGGGTTTCAGGGTTCAGTGCGCCCAACGCAGTTGCGTAGGCAGGGGTGCTACAGGGTCGGGTTCGGGCTGGGCGCCCGGCACCGACATGACACGGTTGAGCACTTCGCTTTCCAGCGCCGCCAGGCGGTGTGAACCGCGTGCGCGGGGCCTGGGCAGATCGACTTCCAGGTCGAGGCCGATTTCGCCGTCTTCGATGAGGATGACCCGGTCGGCCACCGCCACCGCTTCGCTGACATCGTGGGTCACCAGCAGGACGGTGAAACCGTGCTGGCGCCAGAGTCGCTCGATCAGTTGTTGCATCTCGATGCGGGTCAGCGCATCGAGCGCGCCTAGGGGTTCGTCGAGCAGCAGCAGGCGCGGTTCGTGGATCAGCGCACGGGCCAGCGCTACGCGCTGTTTCTGCCCGCCCGACAATGCCGCTGGCCACTCGTTGGCGCGGTCGATCAGACCGACCGCATCCAGCGCCTGCAACGCCTGTTCACGCCAGTTGCCCGACAGGCCCAGGCCGACGTTGTCGATGACTTTCTTCCACGGCAGCAGCCGGGCGTCCTGGAACATCAGGCGGGTTTCCTCGCGGGCATCGGCCAGAGGCGCCGCGCCAGCCAGCAACTGACCCTGGCTGGGCAGGTCGAGGCCGGCCAGCAGGCGCAGCAAGGTGCTCTTGCCGCAGCCACTGCGCCCGACGATAGCGACGAACTGCCCCGCCGGAATGTGCAGGTCGATGCCGCGCAGTACCTCGCGCTTGCCGAAGGTCTTGCGCAGGTCGCGGGTCGCCAGCGGGATGCCGCGCAGCAGGTGCGGGGGTTGTTGCTTGAGCACGGTCATGCGCCCTCCTTCTTCGCCACTTGGTAGGCCGGGTGCCAGCGCAGCCAGGCGCGCTCCAGCCCCCGTGCGGCCAGGTCGGCCAGTTTGCCGAGCACCGCGTACAGCACGATTGCCAGCACTACCACGTCGGTTTGCAGAAATTCCCGGGCGTTCATCGCCAGGTAGCCAATGCCGGCATTGGCGGAAATGGTTTCGGCGACGATCAGGGTCAGCCACATGAAGCCCAGGGCGAAGCGCACACCGACCAGAATCGATGGCAGGGCGCCGGGCAGGATCACCTGGCGGAACAGGGCAAAGCCCGACAGCCCGTAGCTGCGCGCCATCTCCACCAGCGCCGGGTCGACGTTGCGGATGCCGTGGTAGGTGTTCAGGTAGATCGGGAACAAGGTGCCCAGGGCGACCAGGAAAATCTTCGCCGACTCATCGATGCCGAACCACAGAATCACCAGCGGAATCAACGCCAGGTGCGGCACGTTGCGGATCATCTGCACCGAGCTGTCGAGCAGACGCTCACCCCAGTTCGACAGCCCGGTGATGAAGCCCAGCACCAGGCCGATGCTGCCGCCGATGGCGAAGCCGAGGCCTGCGCGCCAGCCGCTGATCGCCAGGTGCGTCCAGATTTCGCCACTGCGCACCAGCTCGACGCCGGCACTGATGACCGCGCTGGGCGCCGGCAGAATGCGCGTGGACAGCCAGCCGGCGCTGACCGCCAGTTGCCACAGTGCCAGCAGCAGAACCGGCAAGGCCCAGGGCGCCAGGCGCTTGGCCAGGGTGTTGGAAGATGTCGTACTCATGATCGCCCCTCAGCTCTGCGACGCGGCTTTGGGCAGGATGTCGTTGGCCACCATCTCGCCGAACGGACTCACATAACCGCAGCTTGTAGGCCGCTCGGGGCGCTGCACGTCCAGGTGCGGGAAGAGCAGTTCAGCCACCCGGTAGGATTCTTCCAGGTGCGGGTAGCCGGAGAAGATGAAGGTGTCGATGCCCAGCGCTGCGTATTCCTTGACCCGCGCCGCTACGGTCGGGCCATCACCGACCAGTGCAGTCCCGGCACCCCCACGCACCAGCCCGACCCCGGCCCACAGGTTGGGGCTGACTTCGAGCTGGTCACGCTTGCCGCCATGCAGGGCAGCCATGCGCTGTTGTCCCACCGAATCGAAGCGCGCCAGCGAGGCCTGGGCACGGGCGATGGTGTCGTCGTCCAGGTGCGAAATCAGCCGATCTGCGGCCGCCCAGGCTTCTTCGTTGGTCTCGCGCACGATCACGTGCAGACGAATACCGAAGCGCACTTCCCTGCCCTGCGCGGCAGCTTTCTCGCGCACTACGGCGATCTTCTCGGCAACCGCCGCCGGTGGTTCGCCCCAGGTCAGGTACAGCTCGACCTGCTCGGCAGCCAAGTCCTGCGCTGCCTCCGACGAGCCACCGAAGTACAGCGGCGGCCGCGGTTGCTGCACCGGTGGATAGAGCAGCTTGGCGCCTTTGACCTGCAAATGCTTGCCGTCGTAGTCGACCGTTTCGCCTTCGAGCACCTTGCGCCAGATGCGGGTGAATTCCACCGAGGCTTCGTAGCGCTCCTGATGACTCAGGTGCAGGCCGTCGCCAGCCAGCTCGTCGGGGTCACCGCCGGTCACCAGATTGAACAGTGCGCGACCATTGGACAGTCGGTCGAGGGTCGCGGCCTGGCGCGCCGCGACGGTGGGGGAAATGATCCCAGGGCGCAGCGCGACGAGGAATTTCAGCCGCTCGGTGACCGGAATCAGCGAGGCGGCCACCAGCCAGGAGTCCTCGCAGGAGCGTCCGGTAGGGATCAGCACGCCGCCGAAGCCAAGGCGGTCGGCAGCCTGGGCGATCTGTTGCAGGTAGCCATGGTCGACCGCCCGCGCGCCTTCGGCAGTGCCGAGGTATTTGCCATCGCCGTGGGTGGGAAGGAACCAGAAAATATTCAGGCTCATTGGAGTTGTCTCCTCAAGGGTGAGCAGCGCCGGCACCGGGCCGCCGCTGGCGAATCAATCAAGGCGCGCTGGCGACCTTGGCAGGTGGGGTCCAGATCACGTCCTTGATGCTCAGGGGCTTGGGAATCAGCTTGAGCGCCTGGAAGGTGTCGGCGATCTTCTGCTGCGCGGCGACCACCTCGGGGGTGAGCGGCGCAGCGCCATAGCCTTGGCGCTTGACCGAGGTCAGGGTGATGTCGGCGGGCAGCCCGAGCAGCGGCGCAACCTGGTCGGTGACTTGCTGCGGGTTGGCCTGCGACCACTCGCCCACCGTGCGCACTTCTTCGATCAAGGTGCTGATCACCGCGGGATGCTGGGTGGCGTAGTTGCGGGTGGCCAGGTAGAACTGATGGTTGTCGACCAGGTTTTCGCCGTCGCGCAGGGTGCGTGCCTGCAGCTGCTGCTCGGCAGCCGCCTGGTACGGGTCCCAGATCACCCAGGCATCAACACTGCCGCGCTCGAAGGCGGCGCGGGCATCGGCCGGGGGCAGGTAGACGGGCTGAATGTCGCTGTATTGCAGGCCGGCGTTCTGCAGCGCACGCACAAGCAAGTAGTGCACGTTGGAGCCTTTGTTCAGGGCGACTTTCTTGCCCTTGAGGTCTTTCACCGCCTGGATGTCCGAGCCTTTGGGCACCAGAATCGCCTCGCTGTGGGGCGCAGGCGGTTCATAGGCGACATACAGCAGGTCGGCGCCCGCGGCCTGGGCGAAGACCGGTGGGGTTTCGCCGGTGACGCCGAAGTCGATCGAGCCGACGTTCAGCCCTTCGAGCAACTGCGGGCCACCTGGAAATTCGGTCCATTGCACCTTGATGCCCTGCTCGGCCAGGCGCTTTTCCAGCGAGCCCTTGGCCTTGAGCAGCACCAGCGTGCCGTATTTCTGATAGCCGATGCGCAGGGTTTCAGCCTGGGCCTGGGTAATGACGCCGTAGGACACGGCCGCCGCAAACAGGGCGACCAGACCACGACGCAAGAAGACTGTGCGCATAGCGCTCTCCTGTACGAATGAGGTTCGGGTTGCACCTGCTTGCCCGTTGGCGGGCCAGTAAGGTGGAAAAGCAGTACAGCGGTAAAACCGATCAGATACTCCAGCGAGCGCTGATCAGCCGTTCGTTGAGCACCCCTGGTGCCACGGCCTGTGGGCGCCGGGCCAAGGCCAGGTGAAACGTCTGCAGCGAGTCGAGCAAGCGTTCCTGCAGTACCGGCGCGAGCTGCGCCGGGGTGTCGCCCTGGCCGTAGCTGATCTGGCTGTCGTCGGCGAAGATCCCGTGCAGGGTCTCTTGCGCCTTCAACGCAGCCAGGACCGGCTTGAGTGCATAGTCCACCGCGAGCATATGGGCGATGCTGCCGCCAGTGGCGATCGGCAGCACGATGCGGTGTTCCAGAGCACGCTCAGGCAGCAGGTCGAGCAAGGTCTTCAGCGCGCCGGAAAACGACGCCTTGTACACCGGAGTGGCGACGATCAGGCCGTCGGCCTGGGCCACGACGTCCTGGAAGTGCTTGACCTGAGGGCTGTCGAAACGCGCGTGGAGCAGGTCTTCGGCGGCAAAGTCACGTACCTGGAAACTCACTACTTCCACGCCACGCTCCTGCAGCCATTGGCGCGAATGCTCGAGCAGCACGCCTGAGCGCGAACGAGGACTGGGGCTTCCACCGATTGAGACGACCAGCATCACGACGTTTCCTTGTGTTCAGTTGGGGGTGACGTTACCAGCACTTTCATATAGCTAGAAATCATATTTTTTCATTTGCTTATTCCATTATTAATTAATGGACGTCACGCACCCGCGACTTTTCGGCAAAGCAAAAAAAAGGGCCGTCGAAACGGCCCGAAAATCCCTGTTAGGCAAGCGCGAGGCAATCAATGAGGTTCAGCGATTGGGTTGCGGGGTCAGGCGCAGATACGGCTTCACGGCGCGATAGCCTTTGGGGAAGCGTCGCTTGATTTCGTCTTCGTCCTTGAGTGACGGCACGATCACGACATCGTCGCCGTCCTGCCAATTGCCGGGCGTCGCCACCTTATGACTGTCGGTCAGCTGCAGTGAGTCGATCACCCGCAGAATCTCGTTGAAATTACGCCCGGTGCTGGCTGGGTAAGTGATGGTCAGACGCACTTTCTTGTGCGGGTCGATGACGAACAACGAGCGCACCGTCAGGGTGTCGCTGGCGTTGGGGTGAATCAGGTCGTAGAGGTCGGAGACCTTGCGGTCGGCGTCGGCGATGATGGGGAAATTCACCACGGTGTTCTGGGTTTCGTTGATGTCGTCGATCCAGCGGTGATGGGATTCGACCGGGTCGACCGACAGCGCGATGGCCTTGACCCCGCGCTGGGCGAATTCGTCCTTGAGCTTGGCGGTCAGCCCCAGTTCGGTGGTGCACACCGGGGTGAAGTCGGCAGGGTGGGAAAACAACACCCCCCAGCTGTCACCCAGCCACTGGTGAAAGCGCAGCGTACCGACGCTGGAGTCCTGTTCGAAATCGGGGGCGATGTCGCCAAGTTTGAGGCTCATGGGGTGCGGCTCCTATGCTGAGTCAGGCCTGATGTCAGCAATGTGCCTGTGCCGCCGATAAATTAAAAAGAATAAATATCGATTTATTTATAAGATTTAGGAATATTAGATTCGTATCGTAAAAAACCCTGCCGCAAGGGGCAGGGTTTTCAGGTTGAGGGCCTTGAACGCGATATCGACTCGCGAACGCCCCGCTCCAGCTACGCCTTACAGGAAGTTGTAGGTGTAGTTGAAGATCAGACGGGTCTGATCCTGGTCAGCCAGCGAGCTGGCGCCCGACCCACGGTATACGCCATGACGCAGACTGGTGCCCAGGCCTTTGAGCGGGCCTTCCTGGATCACGTAGTCGATGCGCGCATCGCGCTCCCACTCGTTGAAGGTACCGTTGCCGCTGGCATTCTTGCCGTCTTCGCCGCGCAGGTACGAAACCGACGCCTTCAGGCCCGGTACGCCGAGACTAGCGAAGTCGTACGAGTACTGGCCGAAGGTGGTGTTTTCACCGGCCTTGGCGAACTGGTTGAGCATGCTGTCGGTGAACAGGTAGAAGCTTGCGCCCGCTGCACCTTCGTTGACCAGGCTGCCCTGGTTCAGCCAGACGAAACCACCGTCGTCGCTGACGCGCTGGTGGCCGACCAACAGGGCATGGCTGCCGAGGGTGTAAGTGAACATGGCCGACCAGGTCTTGTTGTCGACCTTGCCTGGGTTCTTGGCGTAGCCGCCGTTGTTGTTGAAGCGGTAGCCGGCTTCACCGTTCTTGCCGTCGCTGCTGCTGTCGAAGAAGCGCAGGTCGGTCTTGAACGACTGATCCTTGTCGATCTGGAACAGGTGGGTCGCGCCCAGGAAGTGCTGTTTGTAGAAGTCTTCCAGGTTCGAGTAGTAGTACTGCAGGGTCAGGTCTTTGGTGAGCTTGTAGTCCAGGCCACCGTAGCGGAACTTGTTGCTGTCTTCGGTAGCACCATTGACCGACAGACCCGTACGGTTGCTCGACGCACGGCCCATGGCGTGGGTCAGCTGACCGGCGTTGATGGTCAGGTTGTCGATTTCTTTGGACTGAATGGTGCCGCCTTCGAAGGTCTGTGGCAGCAGACGACCGTCGTTGGAAACCAGAATCGGCAGGCTCGGGGCGAGCGCGCTACCGAAGTGCGCTTCAGTCTTGGAGAAGCGCGCCTTGGCGTTTGCGCCCAAGCGTGCCCACTGGCTGGCAGAGCCATCACCGTCGTTGGGGAAGAAGCCCGACTTGTGGTAGCCGCGGCCGCCGTCGAGGTGAATACCCCACAGGGCCTGTGCGTCTACACCAAAGCCCACGGTGCCTTGGGTGAAGCCGGAGATGTAGTCGAGCTTGAAGCCTTGACCCGATTCGCGCTGATCAGGGCGCGGGTTGCTGTGGACTTCACGGTTGTTGTTGTCGAAGTACATGGTGCGCGAGCTGACCGACAACTTGCTGTCTTCAACGAAACCGGCAGCTGCTGCTTGTTGGGCGAAAACCCCCAGGGCCACGGCCAGAGCCAGGCTGGACTTGTACATGATGTGCTCCTCTACGTTCTAATTTTTGTGCGTCTGCAGTGGCCTGGTCTGATGCCGTGCTCACCGTGGATTGGCGATTAGCGCCAAAGCGTCCTCGCGAAGTCAATCGTTACAGTTCGTTTCGCGACTTTGGTCTAATACGCCAAACGGGCTACAGAATAATGACAATCTGATAAATCAAGAATGATTGTTTTCCAAATTTGTAAGATTTTTGCGGAATAACCTTGAGCCCTTTTCATCGAGCGCATTCGAGCAAGCGGTTTTTTATTCCACAAAGTAAGGCTCAAACGGCTGTCCTACCGCTGCGTCAGGTGTGTCTCACGGGCAGCAACGTGAAGCCGCATCCAGCGACCAACGGCAGCCGCCTAAGCTAATTCTTAAAAGTTATTTATATTTGTTTTTTTAGATCATTTAGCCTTCACAGCATTCGCTCATCCCTGATCGTCTGCCGAGGAATGCTCCATGATCGTCCATGCTCCGTTGCGTCTGTTCGCCGCCATCGCTCTGGCCAGCGCCAGTTGGGCCGCCCAGGCCGCCGACCTGACCGTGGCCTACCAGACCACCGTCGACCCGGCCAAAGTGGCCCAGGCTGATGGCGCCTATGAGCAATCGAGCAAGGCCAGCATCGACTGGCGCAAGTTCGACAACGGCGCGGATGTCATCACCGCCGTGGCCTCGGGCGACGTACAGATCGGGTATCTTGGCTCCAGCCCCCTGGCCGCGGCGGCCACCCGCAAGCTGCCGATCGAGACCTTCCTCATCGCCACCCAGATCGGTGCCGGTGAGGCCCTGGTGGCGCGCAACGGCATCGATACCCCACACGACCTGATCGGCAAGAAAATCGCCGTACCGTTCGTGTCCACCGGTCACTACAGCCTGCTGGCAGCGCTCAAGCAGTGGGACATCGACCCGGCCAAGGTGCAGATTCTCAACCTCGCGCCGCCGGCGATCATTGCCGCCTGGAAGCGTGGCGACATCGATGCCACCTACGTCTGGGACCCCGCCCTGGGCGTGGCCAAGGAAAGCGGCAAGGTGCTGATCACCTCCGGCGAGCTGGCCAGCAAAGGCGCGCCGACGTTCGATGCCTGGATCGTGCGCAAGGACTTTGCGGCCAAGCACCCCGAGGTGGTCAAGGCCTTCGCCAAGGTCACCCTGGACGCCTATGCCGATTACCGCCAGGACCCCAAGGCGTGGTTGGCCAAGGCCGACAACATCAGCAAAGTGGCGCGCCTGTCGGGGGCCAAACCCGCAGACATCCCGTTGCTGCTGCAAGGCAACGTCTATCCGCTGGCAGCCGATCAGCGCACGGCGCTTGGCGCACCGACCACCCAGGCCCTGAGCGACACTGCCGCCTTCCTTAAAGAGCAAGGCAAGGTCGAAGCGGTGCTGCCGGACTACGCGCCCTACGTCAGCGCCCAGTACATCCCCCAGTGATTCGCCCTTGACCGGAGCCTGCCATGGCCTTGCTTGAACTGCAGCGCATCAGCGCACAGTACCCCGGCGCCGCCACCCCGGTGCTGGCCGACATCGACCTGAGCCTCGGCCCACGCCAGTTAGTGGTGGCGCTGGGCCCTTCGGGCAGCGGCAAGACCTCGCTGCTCAACCTCATCGCCGGTTTCGTCGCCCCCAGCGCCGGGCACATCACCCTCGATGGCGTGCCGATCAGCGGCCCGGGCGCCGAGCGCGGCGTGGTGTTTCAGGATGACGCGCTGCTGCCGTGGCAAACCGTGCTGGGCAACGTCGCCTTCGGCCTGGCCCTGGCCGGGGTCGCCAAGGCGGAACGCGAAGCCCGCGCGCGGGAGATGCTGGCACTGGTCGACCTCGCCGGCTTCGCCGAGCGGCGCATCTGGCAACTGTCGGGCGGGCAGAAACAGCGCGTGGGGCTGGCCCGGGCGCTGGCTGCCGAACCACAGTTGCTGTTGATGGATGAGCCGTTCGGCGCCCTCGATGCCTTTACCCGCGAGCAGATGCAGGAATTGCTTCTGCGCATATGGCAACGCAGTGCCAAGCCGGTATTGCTGATCACCCACGACATCGAAGAGGCGGTGTTCCTCGCCACCGATCTGGTGCTGCTGGCGCCTGACCCGGGGCGCATCGTCGAACGCCTGCAACTGAACTTCGGCCAGCGCTATGCAGCCGGCGAGTCGGCGCGGGCGATCAAGTCGGACCCGGCCTTCATCGCCACCCGCGAGCAGGTGCTGGCGCGGGTCTTCGAACAGCGTCAGGCCACACGGCGGGCAACAGCATGAGCAGTCTGCAAGTACCTCTGCAGGCGCAATCGCAGCCTGCCGCCGCGTTGGCGCGCCCACCACGGCGTGCCCTTTCGACCCGCTGGATCAGCACCCTGACCGCGCTCACCTTGCTCGCCCTGTGGTGGCTGGTGACGGCAGCCGGCTGGATCGAGCCGCTGTTTCTCCCCTCGCCCGGCGACATCGTGCGCAAGACCGCAAGCCTGCTCAGCCAGGGTTACATGGACGCCAGCCTGTGGCAGCACCTGGGCGCGAGCCTGGGACGTATCGGCGTGGCCTTGCTGGCGGCGGTGCTCACGGCGATTCCGCTGGGTATCGCCATCGGCTGCAACCGGGTGGCGCGGGGCATCTTCGACCCGTTGATCGAGTTCTACCGGCCGATTCCACCGCTGGCGTACCTACCGTTGATCGTGATCTGGTGCGGCATCGGCGAGCTGTCCAAGGTGCTGCTGATCTACCTGGCGATCTTCGCCCCGGTTGCCATCGCCACCGCCACGGCAGTGCGTACCGTCGACCCGGTCAAGCTGCGCGCGGCGCAATCGCTGGGCGCCAGTCGGGCGCAGTTGATCGCCCACGTGATCGTGCCCAGCGCCTTGCCAGAGATGCTCACCGGCATCCGCATTGGCCTGGGGGTCGGCTGGTCGACCCTGGTGGCGGCCGAGCTGATCGCCGCCACACGCGGCCTGGGCTTCATGGTGCAGTCCGCGGCGCAGTTTTTGGTCACCGATGTGGTGGTGCTGGGCATCGTGCTGATCGCGCTGATCGCCTTTGCCCTGGAGATGGGCCTGCGTGCCCTGCAACGCACGCTGGTGCCGTGGCACGGCAAAAGTCACTGAACCTACCTTTTTGCCGAACCCGGAGCGCCACATGAGCCTGACCATCCACCCCCTTGGCCCCGCCCTCGGCGCGCAGCTCAGCGGTATCGACCTGGCCCGCCCGCTGGACCGTGCACAACGCGACACCATCGAGCAGGCGCTGCTCAAGCACCAGGTGCTGTTCTTCCGCGATCAGCCGATCAGCCCGCAGCAGCAGGCGCACTTCGCCGCGCAGTTCGGCGACCTGCACATTCACCCGATTTACCCCAAGGTGGCCGATGTGCCACAGGTGCTGGTGCTCGACACCGCCGTGACCGACGTTCGTGACAACGCCATCTGGCACACCGACGTGACCTTCCTGCCCACCCCGGCACTGGGCGCGGTGCTCAGCGCCAAGCAGTTACCGGCCTATGGCGGCGATACCCTGTGGGCCAGTGGTATCGCCGCCTTCGAGGCGCTGTCGGCGCCGCTGCGGAGTTTGCTCGATGGCCTGACGGCCACCCATGATTTCACCCGCTCGTTTCCGCTGGAGCGCTTCGGCAACACCGCCGAAGACCTGGCGCGCTGGGAAGCCACCCGCCGCGAGCACCCGCCGCTGTCGCACCCGGTGGTGCGCACCCATCCGCAGAGCGGGCGCAAGGCACTGTTCGTCAGTGAGGGGTTCACCACACGGATCAATGAGCTGGAGGCGCACGAGAGCGACGCCTTGCTCAAACTGCTGTTCGCCCACGCCACCCGCCCGGAATTCAGCATCCGCTGGCGTTGGCAGGAAAACGACGTCGCGTTCTGGGACAACCGCGTGACCCAGCATTACGCGGTGGACGACTACCGCCCACAGCGGCGGGTGATGCACCGGGCGACGATTCTGGGGGATGTGCCGTTCTGAAGGCTGGGCCGCAGCGCGGCCCAGCCTTCATCACTGACCTACCTGACCATGTGCAGGAACTGCATGTGCCGTTCGTACTGGTCGAGGATGTCGTTGATGATCTGCTCCTTGCTGTAGCCCACCAGGTCGTAGTCCTGGCTGCCCTCTGACAGATGCACCTCGGCGCGGTAGTAGCGGCGGTTGTTCAGCGGCTGCGAACCGAGCCCGCCCAGAGCGAACGAGGGGGTGAAGTAGCCACGCATCTGCACCTGGTAGATGAACGGCTGCTCTTCACCATGACCGACCTTGAGGCTGACGTTGTCGTGCGCCGGGTCGTCCTGGGTGATCAACACCAGGCCCTTCTGCTCGAACATCTCGGTGACGTCCTTGATCGCCGGGCGCACCACGTCATCCATGAACCGATAGACTTCGTCGCGCGACGGGAAGTGCACCACCTGGCTCAAGCGCTGACGCCAACCACCACGACCGCGGCGGGTCTGGGCGAACGGCGCCAGTGAATGGGTCCGCGCGATCAGCCGCTGCGATTCCATGTAGAAGGCCTTGTGCAGCCCCCACATCATGCACAGCAAAATCAGCGAGAACGGCAACGAGGTCAGCACCACCGCCGATTTCAGCGAGTCGATGCTGCCGGCGAACAGCAGGCTGCTGGTCACCAGTGCGGTCATCGCGCCCCAGAAGATGCGCAGCCAGTTCGGACCATCTTCATCGGCCTGCCCACCTTTGGCCGACAGCGTCGACAACACCACGGTGCCGGAGTCGGCCGAGGTGACGAAGAACACGAAACTGATGAACACGGTGACGGCGATCACCGTCTTGCTCCACGGATAGGTTTCAAGCAGCAGGTACAGGCTCATGGACGGGTTGTCCAGGGCCGACTGGCCGAGGGCGGTCATGCCGTGGTTGATCACCTGGTCGAGCGCGCTGTTGCCGAAGATCGACATCCACGCCAGGGTGAAGCCCAGTGGAATCAGCAGCACGCCGAAGACGAACTCGCGGATGGTGCGGCCACGGGAAATACGCGCGATGAACAGGCCCACGAACGGCGACCAGGCAATCCACCAGGCCCAATAGAACACCGTCCAGCCGCCCAGCCAGTCGCGGTTTTCACCGTAGGCGTAGACATCGAAGCTCTTGCTCGGCAAGGCGCCGAGGTAGTCTCCAAGGTTCTGGATCAGGGTGTTGAACAGGTGCTGGGTGGGGCCTGCGAACAGCACGAACAGCAACAGCGCACAGGCCAGGAACAGGTTGATGTCGGACATCACCCGTACGCCTTTCTCGACGCCAGCGACCGCCACGGCCACCGCCGCGCCCATCATCAGCGTGACCAGCAGCACCTGCACCCACTGGCTGTGGCTGACGCCGAACAGGTAGTCCAGCCCGGAGTTGAGATGCAGCACGCCAAAGCCCATGTCGGCCCCCAGGCCGAACACCGTGGCGATGATGCCGAAGCCGTCCACCGCGTAGCCGATCGGGCCGTTGATGCGCTTGCCGATCAGCGGGTACAGCGCCGAGCGCAGCGCCAGCGGCAGGTTATGCCGATAGGCGAAGTAGGCCAGGGCCATGCCGACGAAGGCGAACACGCCCCAACCGTGCAGGCCCCAATGCAGGAACAGGATCTGCATCGCCTGACGCCCGGCCTCGACCGTGCCGGCCTCGCCCTGGGGCGGCTGCAGCATGTGGGTCAGGGGTTCGGAGACGCAGAAGAAGAACAGCGTGATGCTGATGCCGGCGGCGAACAGCATGCCGGCCCATGACAGGTAACTGAATTCGGGCTCGTCGTGGTCGGCACCGAGCTTGATCTTGCCGTAGCCAGACAAGGCGGTGACCACCACGAAGACCAGATACAGCGTCATCGCCAGCATGTAGTACCAACCAACGGTGTTGGCGGCCCAGTTCTGCGCCGCCAGCAGCCACTGGCCGGCGGCGTCGGGGAAACTGATGACGGTGAGGCCGAACAGCAGAATGACGCTCGCCGCGAAGTAGAACACTGGCGGGTTCATGCGGATCTTGTCGGGGGACTGCTCGGGAGTAGCAGATGCGCTGGAGGCACTCATCGGACGGGCACCTCGCAAGGGTTCGGAATGTTCGGATTGAACGGGTTCAGCAAAGGGAATCCTCCTGTTGAACACCGGCAACGGACCAGCGTTTTTAAATTGAACAAGCGTTCAAGTTAACCACGGATCGTCGTCCATGGCGACCCGCTCGAGCCGAACGGGCATGGCGGGGTCGCTCTCGGTGTCTGACTCAGAGAAGGGTTGGCAGAGGCAAGTTCCGCACCTGCAACCGGCGATTCACAGGCGTATCGGGGCAGCGGCCAAGGTGTTCAACGGCGGGCATGGGTCGCTGCACCCTGCCGCCGTTGCGGGCATCACGTGGCTCAGTGCTTGTCCTGGCAATCGAGTTGCAGGTTGGCCTGGGTGATGTTGCTCTGCGCCGGCACGCTGCGGGTCAGCCAGACGTTGCCACCGATGGTCGAGCCCTGGCCGATGGTGATGCGTCCAAGGATGGTGGCGCCGGCGTAGATCACCACATCGTCCTCGACGATGGGGTGGCGCGGCTGGCCCTTGTGCAGCGTGCCGGACTCATCGGCCGGGAACCGCTTGGCGCCCAAGGTCACGGCCTGGTAGATGCGCACCCGCTCGCCAATGATCGCGGTCTCGCCGATCACCACGCCGGTGCCGTGGTCGATGAAGAAGCCGGGGCCGATCTGCGCACCCGGATGGATGTCGATGCCGGTGGCCGAGTGCGCCAGCTCCGAGCCGATCCGCGCCAGCAGCGGCAAACCGGCGCGGTACAGGTGATGCGCCAGGCGGTGGTGGATGATTGCCAGAATGCCGGGGTAGCACAGCAACACTTCATCGACGCTGCGCGCCGCCGGGTCGCCGTGGTAGGCGGCCAGCACGTCGGTGTCGAGCAGCACACGCAGGTGCGGCAAGGCGGCGGCGAAGTGCTGAATGACACTCAGCGCACGGGCATCACTGGCGGCGACGTCGGCGTTGTCGTGGCGCGCGGCGTAGCGCAGCTCCAGGCGCGCCTGGGTCAGCAGCGAGGTCAACGCGGTGTCGAGGGTGTGCCCGACATAGAAGTCTTCGCTTTCTTCGCGCAGGTCGACCGGGCCCAGGCGCATGGGAAACAGCGCACCGCAGAGCTGCTCGAACACCTGACCGATGGCTTCGCGCGAGGGCAGTTCGCGCCCGCCCTGCTCGCCGCTGCTGCGCCCATTGCGCGTACGCCACTGTTCGCGGGCACTGCGCAGGCCGCTGACGATGGCCGGCAGCTGCCACTGGCTGGTAGAGGTTGGTTGGCTCACGGTGTTCTCCTGCAACAGATTCTGATTCGAAAGGTAACCCAAGCAGCGACCCACTCTACGGGAATCCTGCTCCTGCAAAAAACACCGCTTTGGTCCCATTGGCCGATCATGAACCACTGTCGACTCACGTGTTGGCATTTCCTGGCCTAACCTAATAGCCAGAGGTGCTGAGCAAGCCAATGGCTGGAATAACAAAATGCTTTTTTATTATTTCCTGCACTAAAAGCCGCGCCTCTATAGTCGCTACCCCCATCCCCACATTCAGCAGGCCTAACATGATCAAGCTCGCCAAACCGCTTCTCACCGCTGGTCTTGCCCTGCTGCTGGGCACAGGCATGTTGGGCCAGGCTTCTGCCGGTGAACAACTCAAGACCATCCAGGAAAAAGGCGTGCTCAACGTCGGCCTGGAGGGCACATACCCGCCCTTCAGCTTCGTCGACGAAAGCGGCAAGCTCACAGGCTTCGAGGTCGAATTGTCCGAGGCGCTGGCCAAGCAGCTGGGGGTCAAGGTCAAGCTGCAACCCACCCCATGGGACGGCATTCTGGCTGCGCTGCAATCGAAACGCCTCGATGTGGTGGTCAACCAGGTGACCATTTCCGATGAGCGCAAGAAGGCCTACGACTTCTCGACGCCCTACACCGTTTCGGGCATTCAGGCGCTGGTGCTGGAGAAGAATCTCGCCAAACTGGCGATCAAAAACGCGGCCGACCTGGATGGCAAGAAGGTCGGGGTGGGCCTGGGCACCAACTACGAACAATGGGTGAGAAAGGAAGTACCGGGCGCCGATGTGCGCACCTACAACGATGACCCGGCGAAATTCCAGGACCTGCGCGTGGGCCGTATCGACGCTATCCTCATCGACCGCCTGGCGGCCCTGGAATATGCCAAGAAGGCCAAGGACACCGCGTTGGCCGGTGAAGCGTTCTCACACTTGGAGTCGGGCATCGCGGTGCGCAAGAACGAGCCTGAGCTGCTCGAAGCCCTGAACAAGGCGCTGGCGGCACTCAAGGCCGATGGCACCCTCGGCAAACTGTCCGAGAAATACTTCGGCGCCGACGTCACCCAATGATCGAAGAAAGCCTGCAACTGGCGCTGGACTCGGCGCCCTTTCTGCTCAAGGGCGCCTACTTCACCATCGTGCTCAGCGTCGGCGGCATGTTCTTCGGCCTGATGCTGGGCTTCGCCCTGGCGCTGATGCGGCTGTCGCGGCTATGGCCGGTGAGCTGGCTGGCGCGCATCTATGTGTCGTTCTTTCGCGGCACGCCGCTGTTGGTGCAACTGTTCGTCATCTACTACGGCCTGCCCCAGGTCGGACTGGAGCTCGACCCACTGCCCGCCGCGCTGATCGGATTCTCCCTGAACATGGCGGCCTATACCTGCGAGATTCTCCGGGCGGCGATCTCCTCGATCGACAAGGGCCAGTGGGAAGCTTGCGCCAGCATCGGCATGACCCGCGCCCAGGCACTGCGCCGGGCGATCCTGCCGCAAGCCATGCGCACGGCCTTGCCGCCGCTGGGCAACAGTTTCATTTCGCTGGTCAAGGACACGGCCCTGGCGGCCACCATCCAGGTGCCGGAGCTGTTCCGCCAGGCCCAGTTGATCACCGCACGCACCTTCGAGGTGTTCACCCTGTACCTGGCGGCGGCGCTGATCTACTGGGTGCTGGCGAGCATCCTGGCGCACTTGCAGAATCGCCTTGAAGCGCGGGTCAACCGCCACGATCAGGAGCACTGAGGCATGATCGCCGTCAAAGGGCTGAGCAAACGCTTCAACGGCCAGACCGTCCTGCACGACATCGACCTGCAGGTCAGCGCCGGTGAGGTCATCGCCATCATCGGGCCCAGCGGCTCGGGCAAGACCACCTTCCTGCGCTGCCTGAACCTGCTGGAGACTCCCGACAGCGGCAGCATTCGCATCGGCCAGATCAGCATCGACGCCAACCGCCCGCTAAGCAGCCAGCAGGCTGCGATCCGCCGTCTGCGCCAGCAGGCCGGTTTCGTGTTCCAGAACTTCAACCTGTTCCCGCACCGTACGGCGTTGGAAAACGTCATCGAAGGGCCACTGGTGGTGAAGAAGACGCCGCGCGAGCAGGCGCTGGCGCTGGGCCGTCGGCTGCTGGGCAAGGTCGGTCTGGCCGGCAAGGAAGACGCCTACCCGCGGCGCCTGTCTGGCGGCCAGCAGCAGCGTGTGGCCATCGCCCGGGCCCTGGCGATGGAGCCGCAGGTCATGCTGTTCGATGAACCGACCTCGGCGCTCGACCCGGAACTGGTCGGTGAGGTGCTCGGGACCATCCGCAGCCTGGCCGAAGAGCAACGTACGTTGATCATCGTCACCCATGAAATGAGCTTCGCCCGCGATGTCGCTCACCGGGTGATTTTCTTCGACAAGGGGGTGATCGTCGAGCAGGGCGAGGCCAAGGCGCTGTTCGCCAACCCGCAACACGAACGGACCCGGCAATTTCTGCGCAAATTCCTCGGCACGGCGGCGCAAGGCTAGCGCTCTGGCGCCACACGCGGTCAGCGTAGCCGCCGCCCGTGTCGCGCCACCCCTGCGTGTGCCGTGGCCATCAGTTCATCCGCCGGCATCGGCCGGCCGAACCAGTAGCCTTGCCCCAGCTGACACTCCAGGGTGAGCAGCAGCTGCGCCTGTTGCGCGTGCTCGATACCCTCGGCATGTACCTGCATGCCCATGCTGCGAGCCAGGGCGATGATGACCCGGACGATGGCGATGTCATCTTCGTCATCCGGCAGACCGGCGACGAAGCCTTGGTCGATCTTGAGTTTCTGCACCGGCAGGCGCTTTAGCCGCAGCAGCGACGAATAACCGGTGCCGAAATCATCGATGGCCAGGCGCAGGCCCAGTTCGCGCAGGCGATGCAATTGCTCCAGCGACACTTCCGGGTCATCCATCACTGCGCTCTCGGTGACCTCGATTTCCAGCAGCCCGGGGTTCATGCCGGTTTCGTCCAGCACCTTGGCCACTTCCCGGTACAGGCTGCGCTGGCTGAACAGACGGCTGGAGATGTTCACCGCGACGAACTCCAGCGCCCGGCCTTCGGCCTGCCAGCGCACCATCTGCTGGCACGCCTGACGCAGCACCCAGGTGTCGATTTCGGCGATCAGCCCGCTACGCTCGGCAATCGGAATGAACTCACCCGGGGCCACCAGGCCGCGGTGCGGGTGCAGCCAGCGCACCAGGGTTTCGACCCCGATCATGGCGCCGGACGCCAGGTCATGTACCGGTTGGAAGTACGCCTGCAACTCGTCGTGCTCCAGCGCCCGGCGTAGCTCACCGGCGGTTTCCACGCGGTGCTGGGCGTGGGCGGTCAGCTCTTCGGTGTACAAGGCGTAACCCGCACGGCCACAGGTCTTGGCCTTGAACAGCGCCGAATCGGCGTTGCGCAGCAACTGCTCGGCCGTCAGTGCATCGTGGGGGAACAGGCTGATGCCGATGCTGACGCTGATGAACAGCCGGTGGCCATTGAAGCTGAACGGCGTCTTCATGCGTTCGATGACAGTGCGCGCCACGCTGGCGGCCTCGCCGACCTGCTGACAGCCTTCGAGCAACACACCAAACTCGTCGCCGCCCAGCCGCGCCAGGGTCAGGCCGCTGCCGAGCACGTCGCTCAGACGCTCGGCGACACGCTTGAGCAACTGGTCTCCGATGGGGTGGCCCAGGCCATCGTTGATGCTCTGGAAATGGTCGAGGTCCATCAGCAACAGGGCACACCCGCGCTTGTGCGCCTGGGCGGCGGCCAGGGCCTGCTCGGCACGGTCGCTGAACAACAGGCGGTTGGGCAGGCTGGTGAGCGGATCGTGATGCACCAGGTGCGCCAGCTCCTGCTCGGAGTGCTTGATCGCGCTGATGTCACTGAACACCGCCACGAAGTGACTGACCGCACCGTGGTCGTCGCGGATGGCACGGATGGTCTGCCATTGCGGGTAGATTTCCCCGCTCTTGCGACGGTTCCAGATCTCGCCGCTCCACTCGCCATTGCTCGACAGCGCGGCGTAGATCTGCTGATAGAAGGCCGGGCCGTGGTGACCGGACTTGAACTTGTTCGGCCGCTGGCCGAGCACTTCATCCTCCTGATACCCGGTGATGCGCATGAAGGCACGGTTGACGTGCACGATCAGGCCCTTGCTGTCGGTCACCAGTACCCCTTCGAGGGTGGTGTCGAACACCGCTGCAGCCATGCGCAGCCGCTCGCGGTCCTCGCGGCGCAGGCGCGCACCCAAGCCGATGAAACTGAGCAGACGGGCGCGAGAGATGAATATCAGCACGCTGCTGGCAAGCACCCAGACCAGCACGCTGGGGTGGCCGCCGAGGGCGTGCCAGCGCGGGTTTTCGATCAGGTCGTCGAGCACCTGCCCGGCGACCGCCAACCAGACTATCGAGAGCACCAGGTACAGCGCAGCCATGCGCAAGGCGTCGCGAACGGAAACAGACATAACGGGTTGGGTCAGCCCAGGGAAAATGAACGGCAAGTATAAGGGCACAATGCCGCCATGGCTGCCCGTCAGCGTCCTGCACAGGTTTTTTTTCGACGCGAGAACACACGACAAGCGGCAAGCGATGTGTGAACTTAATCCCAGTGATTTACTCATATATGGCAAATCGCTCGCGTGGCGGGCCGGCCGTGCCACACGCCCACCGCAAACCGACGATCCTTGCCGATGCCGAAGAAACTCGACCCCCCTGCGTACCAAGCGCCCCCTTCAGATACTGCCCAGACCCTGCTCGCCCTGTTCCATGCCCAAGCCGAAGTTTCTCGTCTTGGCGAGCGTGAACAGCTGTTCAGTTCTTTGCTGGAAAGCGTCAATGCGGTGCTGTGGGCGTTCGATTGGGAAACGCGCCAGGTGCTGTATGTCAGCCCTGCGTTCGAGCGCATCTTCGGTCGCCAGGCTGCGCTGGTGCTGTCGGACTACAACGAGTGGCGCGACGCCGTGTACCCCGATGACCTGGCCCACGCAGAACGCAGCATGGCCGACGTCCTGGTCAACGGCGCGGTGGAAGATCGCGAGTACCGCATCATCAACGCCGCAGGCGAAGTGCGCTGGCTCAGCGACAAGTGCTACCTCAAGCACCGTGACGATGACGACAACCGCGTCATCATCGTTGGTATCGCCGAGGACATCACCGAGAAGAAACAGCTAGAACGCGAACTGCAGCGCCTGGCCACCACCGATGTGCTGACCCAGAGCAGCAACCGCCGGCATTTCTTCGAGTGTGCCCGGCAGGCCTTCGATGACGCACGCGCCGACGGAACCCCGCTGTCATTCCTGTTGCTCGACATCGATGATTTCAAGCTGATCAACGACAGCTATGGCCACCAGCAAGGCGATCAGGTGCTGCAACGCATTGCCGACAGTGGCAAGAGCGCGCTGCGCCGAGGGGATTTGTTCGGGCGGGTCGGGGGCGAAGAGTTCGCCGCAGTATTCCCCGGCTGCACCCGAGAAGTGGCCGAGCAAATCGCCGAGCGCCTGCAACGGGAGATCCAGCGGCTGAGTTTCAGCCATGGACAGAAGCCGTATTGCGTGACAGTCAGCCAGGGCCTGACCAGTCTGGACGAGGGTGATGAAGGGCTGGAAAGCCTGTTCGCCCGGGCCGACGAAGCCATGTACCAGGCCAAGCGTCAGGGCAAGAATCAGATCGTGCTGGGGTGAGAACAATCGGGGCTGCATAGCAGCCCCGATCAGTTCTACCACCGTTCAAGTGAACAGCCTCATCACCTGAGCGGCTTTGGTCAGCGTAATCAGCCCAGCTCAGCGAAGCACTCTTCGATGATCGCCAGGCCTTTGTCCAGCAGTGCATCTTCGGCGGTCAGCGGAACCAGAATCCGCAGGACGTTGCCGTAGGTGCCGCACGACAGCAGGATCAGACCCTTGTCGCGAGCCTTGGCAACGACCTGTGCAACGGCTGCGGCGTTCGGCGTGTGGGTGCCCTTCTCGAACACTTCCACGGCGATCATTGAGCCCAGACCACGAATATCACCGATGATCGGGTGCTTCTGCTGAATGGCGCGCAGGCCGGCGGTCAGGTGCTCACCGACTGCCTGGCTGCGCTCGAGCAGTTTTTCTTCTTCGAACACTTCGATCACCGCCAGGGCCGCAGCACAGGCAATCGGCGAACCGGCATAGGTGCCGCCCAGGCCGCCTGGGGCGATGGCGTCCATGTACTCTGCCTTGCCGCACACACCGGCCAGCGGGAAGCCGCCAGCGATGGATTTGGCGAAGGTGGTCAGGTCAGGCGCGACGCCCATCTGTTCCATGGCGAAGAAGGTGCCAGTACGGCCAGCGCCGGTCTGCACTTCGTCGGCGATCAGCAGGATGCCGTGCTGGTCGCACAGCGCGCGCAGGCGCTGCATCAGTTCTTTCGGTGCTGGCAGGAAACCGCCCTCGCCCTGTACTGGCTCGAGGATGATCGCGGCGATGTCTTTAGGCTCGGCATCGTTCTTGAAGATGCGCTCGACCGACGCGATGGCTTCATCGACGCTGACACCGTGCAGTTCGTTGGGGAACAGCGCGCGGAACACGCCGCCTGGCATCAGGCCCATGCCTGCGGAGTACGGCACGACCTTGCCAGTCAGGCCCAGGGTCATCATGGTGCGACCGTGGTAGGCGCCGGTGAAGGCGATCACGCCGGCACGGCCAGTGGCGGCACGGGCGATCTTCACGGCGTTCTCGACCGCTTCGGAGCCGGTCGACACCAGCAGGGTCTTCTTGGCGAAGTCGCCTGGCACCAGGGCGTTGATCTTTTCGCAGACTTCAACGTACGGCTCGTAGGCCAGTACCTGGAAGCAGGTGTGGCTGACTTTGGTCAGCTGTTCCTGAACGGCGGCGACCACTTTCGGGTGCAGGTGGCCGGTGTTGAGTACGGCGATGCCGCCGGCGAAGTCGATCAGTTCGCGGCCTTCAACGTCGATCACGGTCGCGTTCTTCGCTTTCTCGACGAAGATCGGGTGGATCTGGCCGACGCCACGTGGAACGGCGGCGACACGACGTTGCATCAAGGATTCGTTGGTCTTGCTCATGGTGCCCTCTTTGGCGCCGATTCAGATGGCGCGCTTATCGGGGGTGGCTGGGTGCGCCGCGGACAGTATTCGTTGATCGACTGCCGCGCGCGTCCTGGCCACCAGGTACTGCGCTGTAAAAAAGGCCAGCGAGGCGTCGCTCTCGCGCCCCGCTGGCAGAGGTAAAGCCTGTCAGCGCATCAGACGCTGATGCACAGGTATTTGATTTCGAGGTAGTCCTCGATGCCGTACTTGGAGCCTTCACGGCCCAGGCCCGAAGCCTTGATGCCGCCGAACGGCGCCACTTCGTTGGAAATCAGGCCGGTGTTGATACCGACCATGCCGTACTCCAGGGCCTCGGCGACACGGAACACACGGCTCATGTCACGGGCGTAGAAGTACGAAGCCAGGCCGAACTCGGTGTCGTTGGACATGGCGATGACTTCGGCCTCGTCCTTGAAGCGGAACAGCGGCGCCAGGGGGCCGAAAGTCTCTTCTTTAGCGACGGCAGCGGTTTTCGGCACGTCGACCAGAATGGTCGGCTCAAAGAAGTTGCCTTCGATCAGCTTGCCACCGGACAGCACCTTGGCACCCTTGGAGACTGCATCTTCGATGTGCTCCTGGACCTTGGCCACGGCCTTGTTGTCGATCAACGGGCCAGTGGTGGTGCCGTCTTCCAGACCGTTGCCGATCTTGAGCTTGGCGACCGCTGCCTTGAGCTTCTCGGCGAAGGCATCGTAGACGCCGTCCTGCACGTAGATGCGGTTGGCACAGACGCAGGTCTGACCGTTGTTGCGGTACTTGGAAATGATCGCGCCTTCGACGGCCTTATCCAGGTCGGCGTCGTCGAACACGATGAACGGCGCATTGCCGCCCAGCTCCAGCGAGACTTTCTTGATGTCCTTGGCGCATTCCTGCATCAGCTGGCGACCGATTTCGGTCGAGCCGGTGAACGACAGCTTGCGCACCAGCGAGTTGCCGGTCAGCTCGCCGCCGACTTCGCCGGCGCTGCCGGTGACCACGCTGAGTACGCCTTGCGGAATACCGGCACGGGTGGCCAGCTCGACCAGGGCCAGGGCGGAGTACGGAGTCTGCGAAGCAGGCTTGACCACCATGGTGCAACCGGCGGCCAGGGCCGGGCCGGCTTTACGGGTGATCATCGCCGCAGGGAAGTTCCACGGAGTGATGGCCGCGGTGACGCCGATGGGCTGCTTGATGACGATCAGGCGCTTGTCCGGCTGGTGGCCTGGGATGGTGTCACCGTAGACGCGCTTGGCTTCTTCGGCGAACCACTCGATGAACGAGGCGGCGTAGGCGATTTCGCCCTTGGCTTCGGCCAGCGGCTTGCCCTGCTCGGTGGTCATCAGACGGGCCAGGTCGTCCTGGTGCTCGATCATCAGCTCGAACCAGCGACGCAGCTTGGTGGAACGCTCTTTGGCAGTCAGTGCACGCCAGGCCGGCAAGGCCTTGTCGGCCGCCTCGATGGCGCGGCGGGTTTCGGCAGTGCCCATCTTCGGGACGGTACCGATGACTTCACCGGTGGCCGGGTTGGTCACGTTGATGGTCTGGCCGCTGTCCGCATCCAGCCACTCACCGTTGATGAAGGCTTGCTGGCGGAACAACTGAGCGTCTTTGAGCTGCATGTCGGCTTCCCGAATTGTGGATTGTTGAAAAGCGCCCGACACAGGGCATCGAGCGTTTGAAATCTCAAACGAATGCTAAGCGTCTGCTGGGGTGTAGGACAATAGGCCGTTCAGAAAAAAGAACGAATGGTCGTTTTGTCTTACAGCGGGGTGTGGCGTCCGAAGGCGGTGGCCTGGCTTCGAACGCCGCGCATCACTCGCCGATGGCAGCCTGGTAGCCTGCCGCATCCAGCAGTTTGTCCAGCTCGCTGGCATCGTTCGGCTTGAGCTTGAAGATCCACGCCTGGTACGGCGCGTCGTTGAGTTGTTCCGGGCTGTCGGCCAGCGCTTCGTTGACCGCGATCACCTCACCGCTGACTGGCGAGTAGATGTCGGACGCAGCCTTGACCGACTCGACCACACCCGCCGCATCGCCCGCAGCGAACACCTTGCCCACTTCCGCCAGCTCGACGAACACCACGTCGCCCAACGCTTCCTGGGCATGGTCACTGATGCCTACGGTGATGGAACCGTCAGCTTCCAGACGGGCCCATTCGTGACTTTCGGCGAAACGCAGCTCAGCGGGGATGTTGCTCATGTCGTGTTTTCCTCGATCAGGTTCAGCGGTCGATCCCGCCGTTGGTGTGTTCAGATCAGAATCTTGCCGTGGCGCACGAAGGTCGGCTTGACCACGCGCACCGGGTACCACTTGCCGCGGATTTCCACCTCGGCGCGCTCGCCCGTGGCGATTGGCAACCTTGCCAGGGCAATGGATTTGCTCAGCGTAGGGGAGAAACTACCACTGGTGATCTCCCCTTCGCCAATCCCAGCCACCCGTACCACCTGACGCGCGCGCAGTACGCCCCGTTCTTCGAGTACCAGGCCGACCAGCTTTTCCTGAACGCCACGTTCGATCTCCGCCAGCAGGCCGCTGCGCCCGAGAAAATCCCGGCTGGCCGGTTCCCAGGCGATGCAGGTGTCGAGGTTGGAGGTCAGCGGCGTGTGCGCCTCATCGATATCCTGGCCGTACAGGTTCATCCCGGCCTCCAGGCGCAAGGTGTCACGCGCGCCCAGGCCGCTCGGGGCGATACCGGCCCCGACCAGGTCGTAGAAGAAGCCGGGCGCCTGAGAGCCTGGCAGCATGATCTCCAGGCCGTCCTCGCCGGTATAGCCGGTGCGGGCGATGAACCACTCGCCATCGGCCACACCCTCGAACGGGTGCAGCCTGCGAACCAAGGCAGCGCGCGAGCTGCTGAGCAGTTCAGCGACCTTTTCCCGGGCATGCGGGCCCTGGATGGCAAGAATGGCCAGTTGCGGACAGGGCGTTACGCGGACTTCGAAACCGCTGCCGCGCTGCTGGAACCAGCCGAGCACCCGATCTCGGGTGGGCGCGCTGGCCACCAGGCGATAGCCAGCATCGGTGCGGTAGACAACCAGATCATCGATGACCTTGCCTTGCTCGTTGAGCATCGGGCTGCAATGCGCCTTGCCGATCTCATCGAGCTGACCTGCATCGTTGGCCATCAGGTACTGCAAGTAGGCAGTGGCATCGACCCCGTCGAGGTCGAACACGGTCATGTGCGATACATCGAAGACGCCGCAGTCAGCGCGCACCTGATGGTGCTCCTCGACCTGCGAGCCATAGTGCAAGGGCATATCCCAGCCACCGAAGTCGACCATCTTGGCACCGAGCGCCAAGTGCAGGTCATACAGGGGCGTACGCTGTCCCATGGGTTTCTCCTTCCGGGCGTGGCGAAGCAACGACGACCGATGACGTTTAATTGTCTGTTGATGCTGTAGGACGCGTCGTTGCGAATGCCGCGCATTGTAGACACAAGGGCGATCCCTGGCACGCTCAGTGGCGTTGCCCTGGCGCCCGCGCCGAGCGGCGAATCAGCCCGATCACCGGTACCAGGCCGACCGCGACCAGCGTCAGCGCCGGCAGCGAGGCGCGTGCCCACTCGCCCTCACTGGTCATCTCGAAAACGCGCACCGCCAGGGTGTCCCAGCCGAATGGACGCATCAGCAGGGTGGCCGGCATTTCCTTGATGACGTCGACGAATACCAGCAGCGCCGCGCTGAGGGTGCCAGGTAGCAGCAAGGGCAGGTAGACCTTGCGCAGCAGTGGCAGCCCGCCCACACCGAGGCTGCGCGAGGCTTCCGGCAGCGACGGACGAATGCGCGCCAGGGTACTTTCCAACGGGCCGTAGGCGACCGCCATGAAGCGCACCAGATAGGCCAGCAACAGCGCCCACAGACTACCCAGCAGTAACGGCTTGCCTGCCCCGCCGAGCCACTGCGACAGCGGAATCACCAGCTGGTTGTCCAGGTAGCTGAACGCCAGCATCAGGGAAACGGCCAGCACCGAGCCGGGCAAGGCGTAACCCAGGTTGGCCACGGCCACACCGCTACGAATGGTCGAGGTTGGCGCCTGACGCCGTGCGAAGGCCAGCACCAGGGCCACGCTGACAGTGAACGCCGCAGCGCCCAGGCCAAGCGAAACCGTGTGCGACACCAGGCCCAGGTACCGCTCGTCGAGATCATGCCGGCCGCGCTGCCAGAACCAGGCCAGCAGTTGCAGCAGCGGAATGACGAACGCGCAGGCGAACACCAGCAGGCACCAGCCGCTGGCAGCCAGCGCCTTGATGCCACGCAAGCGGTACAACGGCTGCGACCGCGCGCGCTCGTTGCCGCTGCGCCCCGCTCCTCGCGCGCGACGCTCGGCGTAGAGCACCAACATGACGAACAACAGCAGCAGGCTGGCCAGTTGCGCGGCGCTGGACAGACTGAAGAAGCCGTACCAGGTCTTGTAGATGGCGGTAGTGAAGGTGTCGAAATTGAAGACGGATACGGCGCCGAAATCGGCCAGCGTCTCCATCAGCGCCAACGCCACACCGGCCGCGATGGCGGGCCTGGCCATGGGCAGGGCCACCCGCCAGAACGCCTGCAGCGGCGACAGCCCAAGTACCCGTGCCACCTCCATCAGGCCCCTGCCCTGGGCCAGGAAGGCGCTGCGCGCCAGTAGATAGACATAGGGGTAGAACACCAGCACCAGAACCGTGATCACGCCACCCGTGGAGCGCACCCGCGGCAGGCGCATCGGTCCGAACACCTCGCGCAAGGCACTCTGCACCGGGCCTGCGAAATCCAGCAGGCCGACGAAGACGAACGCCAGCACATAGGCGGGAATGGCGAACGGCAGCATCAAGGCCCAGTCCAGCCAGCGCCGGCCCGGGAATTCGCACAGTGTGGTGAGCCAGGCCAGGCTGACCCCGAGCACCGTCACGCCCACACCCACGCCGACCACCAGGGTCAGGGTATTGCCCAGCAAACGGCGCATCTGCGTATCGAGCAGGTGCGACCAGATCTGCATGTCGATGCTCTGCCAAGACAGTACCAGCACGCTCAATGGCAGGATCACCAGGGCAGCAGTCAGGCCGACGGGCAAGTACCAACGGCGTTGCGGAGCATGGGACACGGCAGGGTCTCGATCACTTGATGAAAGGCAGATGGCACAACGCCGTGGCAGGTCCACGGCGTCATGGGTGGGGCTGGTTGGGCGGAGGCCTCAGTTCCAGCCTGCACGATCCATGAGGCGGATCGCTTCGGCCTGGCGCTTGCCAGCCACCTCTACCGGAATGCTGTCGGCCTTGAAGTCGCCCCAGGCCGCCACTTCATCCGATGGCTTGACCTTGGGGTTGGCCGGGAACTCCTGGTTGAGGTCGGCGAACAGCTTCTGCGCTTGCTCGCCGGTCATCCATTCCACCAGCTTGATGGCGGCTTCGGGGTGCGGTGCATGCTTGGTCAGGCCAATGCCCGAGAGGTTGACGTGTACACCACGGTCGCCCTGATTGGGCCAGAACAGCTTGAGCGGCAGGTTCGGGTCGGCCTTGTGCATGCGCCCGAAATAGTAGGTGTTGACCACACCAACATCGCACTGCCCGGCGGCGATCGCCTGGAGCACGGCGTTGTCGTCGGAGAACACGTCGGTGGAGAGGTTGTCGACCCAGCCCTTGACGATTTCCTCGGTTTTGGCCGGGCCGTGGTTTTCGATCAGTGTGGCGGTCAGCGACTGGTTGTAGACCTTCTTCGCCGTGCGCAGGCACAGGCGGCCTTCCCAGTCTTTGTCGGCCAGCGCCTCATAGGTGCTGAGTTCTTCAGGTTTGACCCGGTCGGTGGCGTAGACGATGGTGCGTGCGCGCAGGCTCAGGCCGGTCCAGTCGTGGGACGAAGCGCGGTACTGGGCAGGGATGTTCTGATCGATCACGGTCGACTTGATCGGCTGGAGAATACCCATCTGCTCGGCCTGCCAGAGGTTGCCGGCATCGACGGTCAGCAGCAGATCGGCTACGCCGTTCTGCCCTTCGGCCTTGATGCGTTGCATCAGCGGCGCTTCCTTGTCGGTGATGAACTTGACCTTGACGCCGGTCTTGGCGGTGTAGGCGTCGAACACCGGCTTGATCAGCTCGTCGATGCGCGAGGAATAGACCACCACTTCGTCCGCCGCCTGGGCAGTGCCGCCGATCAGAACAAGGGCCAGGGCGGCCAACAGGGGCTTGCGTGACAACATGGAAAGCGCTCCTCGCTGAATTGAGAGGCGCAAAGGGTAGTGGTTCTTATTTGCCGACTCACCCACCCAGGCGTTACCGGATGTTGCGACGGTAGTCTGCTGCGGGGTGGGGGTCGGTCACGGACGCGCCAGTTCCGGCAGGTCACCGCTCAGGCCCAGGGCCTGGCGAACGAACAGCGCTTTGGCTTCGGGCAGTTGCTCGACCACTTTCAGGCCGCTGTTGCGCAACCAGCGCAGCGGCAGCGGGTCGGCCTGGAACAGCCGCTCGAAGCCCTCCATGGCGGCCATCAGCGCCAGGTTGTGCGGCATGCGCCGGCGCTCGTAGCGGCTCAGCACCTTGAGGTCGGCCAGGCGCCCGCCACGGGCGGCGGCGTGTTGCAACTCTTCGGCGAGCACGGCGGCATCGAGAAAGCCCAGGTTCACCCCCTGCCCAGCCAGGGGATGGATGGTGTGGGCTGCGTCGCCGATCAGCGCCAGACCGCGTTCCACGTAGCGCTTGGCATGCCGCTGGCGCAGCGGTACACAGAGCCTCGGGTCGGCGTGCAGCACCTCGCCCAGGCGTCCTTCGAAAGCCTGTTCCAGCGCCTTGCAGAAGCCCGCGTCATCCAGGCCCATGGCCCACTCGGCGCGCTCAGGCGTGATCGACCAGACGATCGAGCACCAGTCCTGGTTGCCGTCACGGACCAGCGGCAGGAACGCCAGCGGGCCTTCATCGGTGAAGCGTTGCCAGGCGGTACACTGGTGCGGTCGGCTGCAGCGAACGCTGGTGACGATGGCATGGTGCAGATAATCCCACTCACGCGTGACGCTCCCGGTCAGGCGACGCACCGCCGAGTGGGCGCCATCGGCGGCGATCACCAGCGGCGCGCGCAGGCTGCGGCCATCGGCCAGGGTCAGCAGCCAGTCATCACCGGAGTGACGCATCTGTTCCAGCCGCGCGCCGGGCAGCAGGCCGATGTCGCTGTCGTGCAGGCGTTCGACCAAAGCATCCTGAACCACACGGTTCTCCACGATGTGGCCCAGCACCTCGGCATGCACGCTGGCCGCGGAAAAGTGGATGTTGCCGGTGCCGGTGCCGTCCCATACCTGCATGTCGGAATACGGCGACAAGCGCCTGCGGGCGATGCCGTCCCAGGCACCGAGGCGTTCGAGGATGCGCTGGCTGGCCGCCGACAACGCACTGACCCGCGGCTCGAACGGCGCTGCGGCATCGAACGGCTCGACCGCCAGTGGCCCACCGTCGACCAGCAGCACCTGCAAGCCGCTGTGGCGCAAGGCCAGCGCCAGGGCGCTGCCGACCATACCGGCACCGACAATCACCAGATCCGCACGCAATTCCATGATCTACGCCTGCCTCGCTTGCGGTTTGAGCCGCACATATAAGGTTTTGTCGACCCGCGCCACCAGCTCGCCGGCGTCGTCGCGGATGTCGACCTGAAGCCTGGGCAGGTATTTCTTGCCCCCGGCGGTCTGCTGACGGATGTCGTCCAGCAAGGTGTCATCGATTTCGAACTCGGCATGCACCGGACCTTTGCCCGGGGTGATGAAATCGATGCTGGCCGCCTTGTCCCAGACGATGTACTCACTGCCCAGTTGCTCGATCAGCAGCAGCATGTAGAAAGGATCGACCATTGAATACAGGCTGCCGCCGAACTGGGTACCGACGTAGTTGCGATTCCACCGGGTCAGTTTCATGCGCACCTTGATGCGCCGCATGTCCGGGCTGATCGACTGCACGCGAATGCCTGCCCCGAGATAAGGCGGGTAGCAGTTGAGCAGCCAGCGCAGCATGCGGGCCCGCCGGGCCAGTCTGCGCGCGTCGGTCACAGTCCGCCCCGGGCAGGACGCGTGCCCAGCCCCATCGCCTGGCGCGCGAACCAGCGCTTGGCCGGGGGCAGCAGGTCGAGGCCGAGCAGGCCCAGGTTGCGCGCGTTGGCAAGCAGCGGCTGTCGGCTGCCGAACAGTCGGGTGACCTGGTCGGAGAAACCGACGGTAAGGGTCTGGTCGAGCCGCTGGCGCTGCTGGTACGCCTGCAAGGTGGCCAGGTCACCCGGTTGCGCCGGGCCGCCGAGCAGCGCCTCGGCCAGCGCCTGTACGTCGCGCAGCGAGAGGTTGAAGCCTTGCCCGGCAATCGGGTGCAGGCTGTGCGCGGCGTTGCCCAGTACCACCAGGTGCGGACGCACCTGTTCCTGGGCTTCGACCAGCGCCAGTGGATACAGATGACGCGCGCCCACCTGGCGCAACGCCCCCAGGCGATAGCCGAAGGCGTCTTGCAGCTCGCGCAGGAACTGCCGCTCGTCGATCTCGGCCAGACGCTGCGCGTCCATGCCCTGCCGGGTCCAGACCAGCGCACAACGGTTTTCCGGCAGCGGCAGCAAGGCCATAGGACCTTGCTCGGTGAAACGTTCGAACGCTTGCCCGGCATGCTGTTCGCCAGGGGTGATGTTGGCGATCAGCGCGCTTTGCGCGTAGGGCCGCCGGCGCACATGGATGCCCAACTGCTCGCGCAGGCCCGAGCGGCCGCCATCGGCGAGCACGGCCAGGTCGCAGTCCAGCGAGGTGTCGTCATCTAGGCGCAGCCGGTAGCCGTGCTCGATCGGTTGCAGCGAGGTCACCTCGGCCGGGCAGCGCCAGCTGACCACTTCCGTGTCCAAGGCCTGCCACAGGCACTGGCCAAGCCAGGCGTTCTCGACCACATAGCCCAACGCCGGCACGCCTTCATCATGGGCGGCAAGACGGGTGGCGCCAAAGCGGCCACGGTCCGATACCTGAATCTGCAGGATCGGCTCGCCGCGCTGCGCGATCTGCGACCACACGCCCAACTGCTGATAGATCTGCCGAGTGCCGTAGGACAGCGCGGAAGAGCGGGCATCGTAACTGGGCTGGAAACTGTCGCCCGGCGCGAAGGGTTCGATCAGCACGATCTTCCAGCCGCGCGCCTTGGCCCCGGCTTGCAGCGCCAGGGCCAGGCTGGCACCGACCAGCCCACCGCCGATGATCGCCAGGTTCACCCGGCTCATGCGGCGGCCTCACGGGCAGCGGCCATCAGTGCCTCGATTTCGCTTACGGTCTTGGGCACGCCACCGCTGAGAATCTCGCAGCCTTGTCGGGTCACCACCACATCGTCCTCGATACGCACGCCGATGCCGCGCCATTTCTTGGCCACCGACTTGTCATCGGCACCGATGTAGATGCCTGGCTCGACGGTCAATGCCATGCCTACTTCCAGCACCCGCCACTGGCCGCCGACCTTGTAGTCGCCGACGTCGTGTACATCCATGCCCAGCCAATGGCCGGCGCGGTGCATGTAGAAGGCGCGGTACGCCTCGCTGTCGATCAATGCCTGAACCTCGCCCTTGAGCAGGCCCAGTTCGACCAGGCCTTCGGTGATGACGCGAACGGTTGCCTCGTGGGCATGGTTCCAGTGCTTGCCCGGCGCAATCTCGGCGAATGCAGCCTCCTGAGCCTTCAGCACCAGCTCATAGATAGCTTTCTGCTCAGGCGAGAAGGTGCCGCTGACCGGGAAGGTGCGGGTGATGTCGCTGGCGTAGCAATCGATTTCGCAGCCGGCGTCGATCAGCACCAGGTCACCGTTCTTGAGCGCGGCGTCGTTCTCCTGGTAGTGCAGAATGCAGGCATTGCGTCCCGCCGCGACGATGGAGCCGTACGCCGGCATTTTCGCCCCGCCCTGGCGGAATATGTAATCCAGCTCGGCCTCCAGGCTGTACTCATGCAGGCCGGCGCGGCAGGCCTGCATGGCGCGAACATGGGCGCGGGCGGAAATCTCGGCAGCCAGGCGCATCACTTTCACTTCTGCGGCGGATTTATACAGGCGCATGTCGTGCAGCAGGTGATCCAGGGCAACGAACTCGTTCGGCGGCTGCGCACCGAGCCGGGCCTTGGAGCGGATCACGTTGATCCAGTCCATCAGCCGGCGATCGAATTCGGGGTTGCTGCCCATGGCGCTATAGACCCGCTCGCGGCCTTCGATCAGGCCGGGCAGGATTTCGTCGATGTCGGCGATGGGAAACGCATCGTCTGCGCCATGCACCTTGATCGCACCGTCCTGGCCGGCGCGCAGGCCGTCCCATTGCTCGCGCTCAGGGTTGCGCTCACGGCAGAACAGCACGTACTCACCATGCTCGCGGCCGGGGATCAGGGCGATCACCGCCTCAGGTTCGGCAAAGCCGCTGAGGTACTGGAAATCGCTGTCCTGGCGATAGACATGCTCGACATCGCGGTTGCGAATGGCGACCGCAGCCGCCGGCAGGATGGCGATGCTGTTGGGGACCATCTGCGCCATCAGCGCCTTGCGCCGACGGGCGTACTCCGCCTTGGGTATGTGGCTCATGGGCAAAACGACCCCCGGATGATCAGTGCAGCGATGGCTTGGGCTCAGGCGCGGCCGGCTTGGCCAGTTCGGTGAACAGCAACAGTGGCGCCACACGCAGGTACTCCATGACCTCCATGTAGTCGTTCTCGCCGTCTTCGGATTCTTCCAGCGCTTCCTGCACCTGGGAAATGGCCACCAGGTCCTGCAGCACTTCCTTGGCGTCGCTGCTCAGGTCGAGGCCGCCCGAATGCTGACCGAAGCCTGCGAGGAAGCCCTGGCACCACTGTCCCAGCGCCACGGCGCGGTCGAGCAGCGCCGCTTCGTCGCCCGGCAGCAGCAGAACCAGGGCGATGTCTTCGCCGGTCAGCTCGCCCTTGACCATTTCCTGCAGGCCGATCAGGGCATTGCGAACCGGGTCGGATGGCTCGTTTTCCAGCAGTTGCGCCGCATCGGCCAGCCAGGCCTCGGCATCGAAGCCGGCACCGGCGCAGCAGCGGCCGAGCAGCAGGCCGTGCAGTTCGGCGGGAGAAACAGGATGCCCGTTACTGGAAAGCAACGTAGCGAACGCGGTATACGGCGAATGGGTATTAGGCATGGGCAACTAGGCGCCAGACGGCGCGATGACTAGAATGAAGGGCTTGTATCCTAGCACCGGCAGACGCGCCAAGACCATCGGCACTGGCCGCCGGGGCAGGCACCGAGGCATGATCGTCTGGCGAGTCAACGATGGAGCGAAGCGAGTGCAACCCACGCAAGAGAACGACCTGCAAACGCTCATGAGCCGGTTCGAGATACTGATCGAGCGGGTCGAGCAACTAAAACGGCGAAATGCACTCCTAATGGCTCAGGAAAAATCCTGGCGCGAGGAGCGCGCCCTCCTCATCGACAAGAACGAGATCGCCAGGCGCAAGGTCGAATCGATGATCGTGCGCCTCAAGGCCCTGGAGCAAGACTCATGAGTTCACCCAACAGCGTCACCGTGCAGATTCTCGACAAAGAATATTCGATCATCTGCCCGCCGGAAGAACGCAGCAATCTGGTCGGTGCCGCGCGTTACCTCGACGGCAAGATGCGCGAGATCCGCAGCAGTGGCAAAGTCATTGGCGCCGACCGCATCGCGGTCATGGCCGCGCTCAACATCACCCACGAACTGCTGCACCGCCAGGAGACCCCGGACGCCCCGCCGGTGATCACCAGCCGCGAGCAGGTACGTGAACTGCTGGAGCGTGTCGATCAGGCGTTGTCCGACGACGTGGGTAGTAAAATCGACTGACGTGGGTATACTGGCGCCACTCCCTGGTGGATGCGCCAGTCGGTTATGTCCCTGAGCCGATACGCACAACCACGGGGGTTGCACGCTGAGGCAGGTGTGCATGTCCGCCTGACGGAAAGCCTTAATGCCTCCTGCAATCTCCACCTTGAACTTTCGGGTTCAAGGGCTACACCGATAGCGGTCTTATCGGGGAGCCTGAATTCTCTTGCCCGCCTTCCCTGGCGGGCAATTTGTCTGGGCCGTCCACGCCGGCCTGTCGATTCGAGACCGCCTGTGCCATGACCGACACCGCGCCGCTCACCCGCCCCCAGCTTCGTCGCCTGCTGCGTGATGCACGCCGTGCGCTCACCCCGTTGCAACAGCGACAGGCTGCCCGTGGGCTGTACCGGCAGCTGGCGCAGCACCCGCTGTTCCGCCGCGCCCGGCACATCGCCCTGTACCTGCCCAACGACGGTGAAATCGATCCACGCCTACTGTTGCGTGAGGCTCAGCGGCGCGGCAAGCGCACGTATCTGCCGGTACTGCACGCCTGGCCTCGCACGCACATGGTCTTTCAACGCTTCGACGCCCACGAACCCTTGCGGCCCAACCGCTTCGGCATTGCCGAGCCGGTGATCAACCGCAAACGGCAGCGGCCAACCTGGGCGCTGGACCTGATTCTGCTACCACTGGTCGGGTTCGATGAGGTGGGTGGCCGGCTGGGCATGGGCGGCGGCTTCTACGACCGCAGCCTGGCTTACCAATCAAGGCGTAAGGGCTGGAAGAAGCCGCTGTTGCTGGGGCTGGCCCACGAGTGCCAGAAGGTCGAACGGCTGACCCAGGCCAGCTGGGATGTGCCGTTGAAGGGAACGGTATCCGACGGGGGATGGTACCTGGCCTCGGCCCCAGAGGCCGCGACCTGCATCTAGCGTATCGATTGAACCTGCACGACCGGAGCCTGGTACGCAGCGTCGAGCTTGCGTTCCCAGAAGCTTTGCGCGTAACCGGTAGTGACGACACCTAGACCGAAGATGAAGACCAGGACCCAGAGCAGATCCGGTTTGCGTTTGTTCATCGATTGCCCCCCAGGCAAACAGATCAGCCCCGTCTGCACACAGGGGCTGACAGGGCAACGAGCTTTGAAATCGCGCGCATTCTGCGACAACCCAAGTCGCCACGCAAATGCTGTTTGTCACCGCTGGTCGGTTTGATGAAACAGATTATTTCACCGACTGTCAGGAGCATCCCAGATGGCCTATTGGCTGATGAAATCCGAACCCGAAGAGCTATCCATCGAAGGGTTGAGCCGCTTGGACGAGGCCCGTTGGGACGGCGTACGCAACTACCAGGCGCGCAATTTCCTGAGGGCCATGAGCCTAGGCGATGAATGCTTTTTCTACCACTCCAGCTGTCCGCAACCGGGCATTGCCGGTATAGCGCGGATCATCACGGCGGCCTACCCCGACCCCACGGCACTGGACCCAAGCAGCCCCTATCATGATGCAAAAGCAAGTGCGGAAAAAAACCCGTGGAGTGCGGTGGATGTCGCCCACGTACGGACTTTCCGGCACGTGCTCCCGCTTGGACTGCTCAAGCAACAGACGGCACTCGCCGAGCTGCCTTTGGTGCACAAAGGCAGCCGGCTGTCGGTGATGCCTGTGAGCGAAGCGCAGTGGGCGGCGATCATGGCGCTGAGCGCCTGAGCCGCCCCGCCCCGCTCCGCCCCGCACGCTACGGCAAGACAGCCTTCGCGCATTGCCCTTCAATGGCCTGCAACGATTCGCCGGCAGGCTCTGATGTAGTGAATCGGCACTCGACGTCGAAGCTGCCATCGATAGCTTGCAACAGCACGGCCCGCCACCGCTCAGGGAAACTACGCTCACGGAAATTCATGCGTACTTCCAGCATGGTGCTGCCGTCGACCAGATGATTGTCGTTCAGGTGATCGTTCTCGAACGTCCCATCACCACCCACGGTGGCGACGGCAGGCCAGGAGCCATCGCGATTGTGCACTTCGACATCGGCACCTGCCGGAGCGCCTGTACCGTTGACCCAGATCGCCCCGGTCTGCGTGCGCCTTACGCGCAAGCTGGTCACCACTGGACGCTGTGTCACAGTCGCTTGCTGTGATGCCCCCGCGCTGTTGGCCGTACGAAGCTCGAGCAGGGTTGCACCGTCGCGCAAATAGCCTTTGTCGAGGGCATCATTGCGGTAGCGTCCGAACGCATCGGCGGTAGCGACGCCCGCCCGGCCATTGTGCTGGGTACGCGCTTCGATGACCGCTCCTGGTGGCCAGGCATGGCCTTCGATCTGCACATTTCTGCCCTGCGCCGAAAAGGCCCAGACATCCAGTATCCGCGACTCGGCACTGCCACCGAACACCGGAACCTGGGTAGGTTGGCCGGGTGGTTTGGGAAGGCTCAATGCGGCGATCTGTGCCAGTGTCTGTGCATCGGGGCGCAGGCCCCAGGCGCCGAAGTACTCGGACAGATCCGCATTAGCGGCCTTGCTCGCCTCGACTTGGAACAGGCGCTTGCGAGCGGCTTTGTCGCCAGGGTCGCCCAAGGTGCGCGCCGCCCGCTCCAGACGCGGATAGAACGTATCACCAAAGCTGCGTCGCAACTGCTCGAACATCACCTCGCGATTGGCGCCTGTGTTGCTTTCCATGTTGTCGAATTCACGCTCCGCATCGGGCTGCATGAGATAAATCTGCGCGCGGTCCCAGGTCGCTGCCCGTGGGCCGACCGGCAAGCTTTCTCCCCAGAAACGACGCAGCGCCGCCGTGGTGAAGATGTTCACCGTTACCTCCCCCAGCGAGGGCATGTCCCACGGCCAGACGGTGCTCTGGCGCTGATGCCCCAGCTCGTGCCACAGGCCCCAAGTGGACGGCGCTCTCAACACGGACAGCGCGTCCAGAGCAGGATAGGGCATGTTGGCGCTGTAGTCCGAGGCATTTGGATTGACGCCTGCGCAGGTCTCCACTACCCAAGGACGCAAAGGGCTGGCCTGATGGGGCGGCTGTTGGCCGTCCAGCCCGGCAGCCGCGCTCTGTGCGTTGATACCCATCTGGTAATAGAGCATCAACGCCGTCGGGTGGCTCTCTGGACCCACGTATTTTGCCGACGACAAGCTGCTGGCGATGACCACGCTACTACCCGAATGCAGCGCATACGGAACCGTCGACGCGTCCAGCATCGAGGTCCATGCAGAATAATCGACCCCTTCGGTGTAATAGGGCACTGGCATCGCAGTCTGACCCAGCTCGACCGTGACTCGGCTACCGGCCTCGGGCGCCACAAAACGCATGAGAACCAGTCCCCCTTGGACCGGTTGATAGATGGTATTGGTCCCATTGCGCAACGCCGTAACCGACATGCCCCTCTCGCAGGTCGACGGCTCCCAAGGCTGAACCAGCGAATTCACCCCCACGGCCAACTGCAACGTGGCGCCGGCTGGCAAGCCGCTGACCTGCACCTGCAGTGGCGTCGAATGATTCAGGTAGAAACCGGTGGGTTGCCAGTCCGACCATTTCAACCGCTGCTTGAGCCGCTGCTGTTCGGCGCTGGCGTCCGGCAGAGGGCTCAGGACTAGCCTGCGCGACTGCGGAAAGCGCTCGAGCTGACGCTGCTCGAACGTCGGGCCGCGTGGCACGATGCTGTCGCTCCACAACTGCCCCGCATCGACCTGCTCAGCGCATGTGTCCAGGCTGACGCGCGCGCCATCGAACGCCAGACAGCGCTCTTCAGTGGAGTAAGCGTTCTGCAGCCTGACAAAACCGGGTTGACCATCTCGTACTCGCCAGGCGTGCTCGGCTCTGGAAGGGGCGCAGGCAGCGACCTTGGCCTGCCACCCGACATTTACCAGACACCGCTGCGGGCTCGGGCCGCCGACCTCCTGCAGCATCATCCCTTGCCCGGTCGGCACGGTCTGCCACTGCCCCTTGCCCGCGATGTCACAACGATCGAGCGTTGGAGAACTACCGTCCGCACCCACCACCAGGCATTTGCGCGCCTGACCGCTGTCACTGGCACGTTTGCTGATGAGCGTACCGGGGTTGGCGGACGCGGTATCGTTGACGGGTGAATCGAACGCGAACGATGCCGAAGCGGCGGTTACGCTCGCCGACAGCAGCAGTGCCGCAAGGCCGAGGGGAACAAGGGGTGTACCGGGGATCCTGTGCAGACGCGGTAAGGTCGAACTGTTCATCCATGTCTCTCCTGAAACCCTCGCGCCGAGCCGCTCGAATCAAGAGGCTTGCGGCGACGTCGATGACGCTCGAGGGATTCAGGACATTCCAGCGAAGCAGCCTAGCGCCTACAACTGACAGAACTGACAGGCCGCCCGGATAACCAAGGCCCTACTGCACGATCAGATTGTTGAACAGCAAGTCTTCGACGATCGGCTTGCCCTCTTCGCTTTCCAGCACTTGCTGGACTTGCTTCAAGGCCTCCTGGCGCAGCCGCTCCTTGGCTTCGACGTTACTCATGCTGTCAAGGGTCTGCTGGGTGAACAAGGCAACCAGCTGATTGCGAATCAGCGGCTCGTGCAGCTTCACCGCCGCAGCCGCCTCGGCGCCGGTCACGCGCAGAGCGACATCGGCCTTGTACACGTGCAGTTTCGGGCTGCCATCGAGGGCGTAGTTGCCCACGAATGGCGGGGTCAGGCTGTAGTAGGAGACCTTGGCCTCTCCTTCCTTGGCTTCCTCTTCAGCCAGTGCCGCCATGGGTAGCAACAAGGCCAGCACCATCAAGATCCACGCTTTCACGGTTCAGCTCCTTTCGTAGTTGGCGCCAGCTTAACCAGCGAGTGCAGTAAACCCAAGCGCATCGATTCGCACTTGGGCATTGCTACAGGTATCGGCCAACGTCGGCAAAGAAAGAGGCCCGCCGTGGTGTCACGCGCTGGATTGGCAGACTGCGCTCGGCAATCCTCACGCCTGACGCAAGGTATGACAGCGCTTGAAACGCGCCTCCAGGTTGCGATCAGGCATCTGATGATCACGCAGGGCATGCAGGGTCTGCTCGACGTAATCGCGGGTGCTGCCGAAGCGTCCTTCAGCCCTGGCGAGAATCTCGCTGAGCAGTGTGTCCGGCAGGTTACCGGCGTAACACGGCAGATGCCGTTCGAGCACGAAGCCCAGCGCCTGCACCTTGCTGCCGTCGTCCAGCCGGCAATTGAGCCAGTGCGGACGGTAGGCCGGGTACGGCATCTCGCGCTGCCACAGCGCCATCAGCGAATCTTCCAGGCTGCCTTCGTCGAGGCGATAGGCGAAGCCGCTGCACGAGCCGCCGCGGTCGAGCCCGAAGACCAGCCCAGGCGTCTGCGGTGTACCACGGTGCGCGTGCGACCACAGGTACAGACCGCGGTGATAGCCATGCACCCTGGCGCGCTGTCGCTCCAGGGTATTGCCCTCGGGACGCCAGATCAACGAGCCGTAGGCAAACAGCCAGACCGGGCCACCGGCATGGCGCGACATGGTCGAGGTCATCGAGTGGAGTAATTGCTCGTGGCTCAGTTGCGGGCCGAAATCGAGCCGTGGAGGGTAGGAGACTTTCCAGGACGTAGGTTCACTTACCGCCATAACGTGCCGCCATTGCTTCTCATAAAACACTGGAGCATCGAACTGTAACTGAGTGATGCCGTTATGAACTTACCGTACGGCGGAACGGTCGCCGCTTTCAAGTCCGTCGAGCGCTATTGACCCGGTTCTGATAAACCGTCTTGGCATAACGACCTGCCTGCGGTTTCTATGCCAGACGCCCTGGCGTGCCTTGGCAGGGCGCCGGTGCAGTCAGCCGCGCGGTGCGTAGGCGAACACGTCAGCACGCATCTGGTGCGCATCCATCCCTGCCTCCACCAGCGCATCCAGGGTGGCGTAGACCATGGCCGGCGAACCGCTGGCGTAGACGTGTACGTGGGTAAGCTCGGCGATGTCTTCGCACACCGCTTCATGCAACAGCCCGCAGCGCCCGTCCCAGCCGCACAGGTCGCTGACCACCTTGTGCAGGAACAGGTTGGGACGTTGCGCCCACTCGTCCCAGTGCTCGATCTGGTAGAAATCCTCGGGCCGGCGCACGCCCCAGTACAGGTGCACGGGGTGCGTGAAGTCCTGCGCCCGGCAGTGCTCCAGCAAGCTGTGCATCTGCGCCATGCCGGTGCCGGCAGCGATCAGCACCAGCGGCCCGTCCGGCAACTCGGCCAGGTGCGCGTCGCCGAACGGCAGCTCCAGGCGCGCCAGACGCTCGCGCTGCAACTGCTCGATCAACAGTCGGGCCCCGCCTTCGCGGGCAAGAATGTGCATTTCCAGATCGCGCCCGCTGTGCGGCGCCGAAGCCAGGGAAAACGCCGCCTTGCTCGCGCCTTCACGCTCGATCATCAGGTACTGCCCGGCGTGATAACGCAGCGGTTTGCCGGCCGGAGCACGCAGGCGCACGCGCCAGACATCACCGCCCACCTCGACGCACTCGGTGAGGGTGCAGGCCAGCTTGCGTACGGGCAGCTCACCCAGTGCCAGCACGCCATCCCACAGCAGCACGCAATCCTCCAGTGGCTCGGCGATACAGGTGAACAGCTCACCGTGGTCACGCACTTCACCGTCCTGACGTACCCGCCCTTCCACCAGCAACGCCGCGCAGACGTGGCAGTTGCCATTGCGGCAGCTGTTGGGGCAGTCATAGCCCAGGCGCCGCGCCGCATCCAGAATCCGTTCTCCGGGCTCGAGTGCGAGCACTGCCCCGGATGGCTGCAAGGTTACCTGCATCACTCTATTCCCAACTGATCCCACAGCTCATCGATACGCCGGGTCACGGCCTCGTCCTTGACGATGGCACGCCCCCATTCACGCGTGGTTTCGCCCGGCCACTTGTGGGTGGCATCCAGACCCATCTTCGATCCCAGCCCCGACACGGGCGAGGCGAAGTCGAGGTAGTCGATCGGGGTATTGTCGATCATCACCGTGTCGCGCTTGGGGTCCATGCGCGTGGTGACAGCCCAGATCACATCGTTCCAGTCGCGGGCATTGATATCGTCGTCGGTCACGATAACGAACTTGGTGTACATGAACTGTCGCAGGAACGACCACACACCGAGCATCACGCGCTTGGCATGGCCGGGGTACTGTTTCTTGATAGTGACCACCGCCATGCGGTACGAGCAGCCCTCGGGCGGCAGGTAGAAGTCGACGATCTCGGGAAACTGCTTTTGCAGAATCGGCACGAACACTTCGTTCAATGCCACGCCGAGGATGGCCGGTTCATCCGGTGGACGCCCGGTGTAGGTGCTGTGGTAGATCGGCTGGCGGCGATGGGTGATGCGCTCGACGGTGAACACCGGAAAACTGTCCACCTCGTTGTAGTAGCCGGTGTGATCGCCGTACGGCCCCTCGGGCGCCATTTCGCCGGGGTGGATGACCCCTTCGAGAATGATTTCCGCGGTGGCCGGCACCTGCAGGTTGCTGCCGCGGCACTTGACCAGCTCGGTGCGGTTGCCGCGCAACAGGCCGGCGAAGGCGTACTCCGACAGGGTGTCAGGCACAGGCGTCACCGCGCCGAGAATGGTCGCCGGATCGGCGCCCAGGGCGACAGCCACGGGGAATGGTTCGCCAGGATGCTTCTCGCACCACTCGCGGTAGTCCAGCGCGCCGCCGCGATGGCTGAGCCAGCGCATGATGACCTTGTTGCGGCCAATCAACTGCTGACGGTAGATGCCCAGGTTCTGGCGGTCCTTGTTCGGGCCGCGGGTCACGGTCAGGCCCCAGGTGATCAGCGGGGCGACATCGCCTGGCCAGCAGTGCTGGATCGGCAACTGGTTGAGGTCGACATCATCGCCCTCCACCACCACTTCCTGGCACACCGCATCCTTGACCACCTTTGGCGCCATGGACACGACCTTCTTGAAGATCGGCAGTTTCGACCAGGCGTCCTTCAAGCCCTTGGGCGGCTCGGGCTCCTTGAGAAACGCCAGCAGCTTGCCGATTTCCCGCAGTTCCTCGACCGACTCGGCGCCCATGCCCATGGCTACGCGCTCCGGGGTGCCGAACAGGTTGCCCAGCACCGGGATATCGAAGCCGGTGGGTTTCTCGAAGAGCAAGGCCGGGCCCTTGGCCCGCAGCGTGCGGTCACAGACCTCGGTCATTTCCAGCACGGGGGAAATCGGAACCTGGATGCGCTTGAGCTCGCCGCGCTGCTCCAGGCCTCGGATGAAGTCGCGTAGGTCGCGATACTGCATGCGTGAGCCTCGTATTGGCCGTATCGGTCGGTAAAGGGGGAGCGCAATGCATTGAGGCCGCGTCGCCTGCCTTCGCAGATAAACCCGCGCCCACAGATTGCGGACCTGTGGGAGCGGGTTTACCCGCGAAAGGCTGCGAATCGGCCCCAATCATGCCTGATCGAGCGCGCTTACTTGCGCTTCATCGACAGGAAGAACTCGTCGTTGGTCTTGGTCTGCTTGAGCTTGTCGGTGAGGAACTCGATGGCGGCGATCTCGTCCATCGGGTGCAGCAGCTTGCGCAGAATCCACATGCGCTGCAGTTCGTCGTCGGCGGTCAGCAACTCTTCGCGACGGGTGCCGGAGCGGTTGATGTTGATGGCCGGGAATACGCGTTTTTCAGCGATGCGACGGTCCAGGGGCAGTTCCATGTTGCCGGTACCCTTGAACTCTTCGTAGATGACTTCATCCATCTTCGAGCCGGTTTCCACCAGCGCGGTGGCGATGATGGTCAGCGAACCGCCTTCCTCGATGTTGCGCGCCGCACCGAAGAAGCGCTTGGGTTTCTCAAGCGCGTGGGCGTCTACACCACCGGTGAGCACCTTGCCCGAGCTCGGGATCACGGTGTTGTAGGCGCGGGCCAGACGAGTGATGGAGTCGAGCAGAATGACCACGTCCTTCTTGTGCTCAACCAGGCGCTTGGCCTTCTCGATGACCATTTCGGCAACCTGTACGTGACGGGTCGGTGGCTCATCGAAGGTCGAGGCGACCACTTCGCCGCGCACGGTGCGCTGCATCTCGGTCACTTCTTCCGGGCGCTCGTCGATCAGCAGGACGATCAGGTGGCACTCGGGGTTGTTGCGGGTAATGTTGGCCGCGATGTTCTGCAGCATGATGGTCTTGCCCGCCTTCGGCGGCGCGACGATCAGGCCGCGCTGGCCTTTGCCGATCGGGGCGCACAGGTCGATGACGCGGCCGGTCAGGTCTTCGGTGGAACCGTTGCCGGCTTCCATCTTCAGGCGCTTGTTGGGGAACAGCGGCGTGAGGTTTTCGAACAGGATCTTGTTCTTGGCGTTTTCCGGACGGTCGAAGTTGATGGTATCGACCTTCAGCAGCGCGAAGTAGCGCTCCCCTTCCTTCGGCGGGCGGATCTTGCCGACGATGGTGTCGCCGGTGCGCAGGTTGAAGCGGCGGATCTGGCTGGGCGAGACATAGATGTCGTCAGGGCCGGCCAGATACGAAGCATCTGCCGAACGCAGGAAACCGAATCCATCCTGGAGAATCTCCAGCACGCCGTCACCCGAGATCTCTTCGCCGCTTTTCGCGTGTTTCTTCAACAGGGCGAAGATCACGTCCTGCTTGCGCGAGCGGGCCATGTTTTCGATGCCCATCTGCTCGGCCATTTCCAGCAGATCGGTAATCGGCTTTTGCTTGAGTTCTGTCAGGTTCATAAGGGGAGTGACGTAATCATGTAAGAAGGGAGAATTAAGCTTCTGGCTTAATGAAGCCGCGCCGCAAGATTGGCGACAGGATCGCGTACTGATTCGAATTAGGGATGCGTCGGCGACGGCGTGCAGAGGGCACTGGAGAAGCAGTGCGGGGCCGAATGTAACACTTGCTTTTTTCGGCGTCTAGTGGGCTAAAAAAGAAAAGCCCCGGATTTCCGGGGCTTTCGCAGATCAGATATTGGCGTCGATGAACGCAGCCAACTGCGACTTGGACAAGGCGCCGACCTTGGTCGCCTCGACGTTGCCGTTCTTGAACAGCATCAGCGTCGGGATACCGCGCACGCCGTGCTTGGCCGGGGTTTCCTGGTTTTCGTCGATGTTCAGCTTGGCGACGACCAGTTTGCCTTCATAGTCGGCGGCGACGGCGTCCAGCACCGGAGCGATCATCTTGCAAGGGCCACACCATTCAGCCCAGTAGTCGACCAGCACCGGTTGGTCGGCCTTGAGCACTTCTGCCTCGAACGTGGCGTCGGTGACGTGTTTGATAAGATCGCTGCTCATGGATATCTCCAGGTCATAAGGCAAAATCGGCTTCCATCATAGCCGTCCCTTCGTTCTACAGGAAGCCGAAGCCGATTGACTGTCGCTATGATGGCGCAAGACCCGACGAATCGAAACGGTCACATACCTGTCATAGGATGGACGACGGGTGCGCTGACGCTCAAGCGGCAGGCGCAGGTGCGTTCGGCCAGCTAATGTGAGGAACGATCGCCACCCTATCGAGCCCTTGTCCTGCATCAAAGCCCGGCCTTTCGCGCGTTGGCGTAGGCCAACGATCGTGTCACGATTGCCGGGTTATCGACCGAGAACTACCAGACCATGCCGCATAAAACCGCGAAGAACCTGTCTCTGATCGCCGCTATCGACCTCGGCTCCAACAGCTTCCACATGGTCGTCGCCAAGGCCCATCACACCGAGATCCGCATCCTCGAACGCCTGGGGGAGAAGGTCCAGCTCGCCGCCGGCATCGACGAAGACCGCCTGCTCAGCGAAGAGGCCATGGACCGTGGCCTGGAATGCCTCAAGCGCTTCGCCCAATTGATCAACGGCATGCCGCCGGGCGCGGTACGCATCGTGGGCACCAACGCCCTGCGCGAAGCGCGCAACCGTGCGGTGTTCATCCAGCGCGCCGAAGCCATCCTCGGCCATCCGGTGGAAGTCATTTCCGGCCGCGAAGAGGCGCGTCTGATCTACCTCGGCGTGTCGCACACCCTGGCCGATACCCCCGGCAAGCGCCTGGTGGCCGACATCGGCGGCGGCAGCACCGAGTTCATCATCGGCCAACGCTTCGAACCCCTATTGCGCGAAAGCCTGCAAATGGGTTGCGTCAGCTTCACCCAGCGCTATTTCCGTGATGGCAAGATCACCCCGGCACGCTACGCCCAGGCCTACACCGCTGCGCGCCTGGAACTGATGAGCATCGAAAACGCCCTGCACCGCCTGACCTGGGACGAAGCCATCGGCTCGTCCGGCACCATCCGCGCCATCGGCGCGGCGATCAAGGCCGGCGGCCTGGGCAATGGCGAAGTCAATGCCGAAGGCCTGGCCTGGGCCAAGCGCAAGCTGTTCAAGATGGGCGAAACCGACCGTATCGACTTCGAAGGGGTAAAACCCGACCGCCGCGCGATCTTCCCGGCAGGCCTGGCGATTCTGGAGGCGATTTTCGACGCCCTGGAACTGGCGCGCATGGACCACTGCGACGGCGCCTTGCGCGAAGGCGTACTGTTCGACCTGCTAGGCCGTCATCACCACGAAGACGTGCGTGAACGCACCCTCAACTCGCTGATGGAGCGCTACCACGTCGACCAGGGCCAGGCCGCCCGCGTCGAACGCAAGGCGCTGCATGCCTTCGATCAGGTAGCGGCTGCCTGGCAGCTGGAAGACGGCAACTGGCGCGACCTGCTGGGCTGGGCGGCAAAAGTGCATGAAGTCGGTCTGGACATCGCCCACTACCACTACCACAAGCACGGCGCCTACCTGCTGGAGCACTCCGACCTGGCCGGCTTTTCCCGCGAAGACCAGCAGATGATCGCGCTGCTGGTGCGCGGCCATCGGCGCAACATCCCCAAGGAACGCTTCGCTGAATTCGCTGAAGAAAGCGTGCAGCTGCTGCGCCTGTGCGTGCTGCTGCGCTTCGCCATCCTGTTCCATCACATCCGCGGCACCCAAGAGATGCCGACGGTGCAATTGCAGGCAGGCGCCAACAGCCTGGAGGTGATCTTCCCGGAAGGCTGGCTGGAACAACACCCGCTGACCCAGGCCGACTTCGCCAACGAGGCGGAGTGGCTGACCCGGGTCAACTTTGTCCTCAGCGTACGTTGAGGACCGGGTTGCTCAGGCGCTCGAGCAGTTGCGCCTGGGCATTGCGCGAGTTCTGGTTGCCGGTCGGGGTGCTGCGCACGTAGCGCCCGTCCGACTGCAGGGTCCAGGCGTGGGTGTTGTCGGTGAGGTAGCTTTCCAGCTCTTTCTTGACCCGCAACAGCAGCTTCTTGCCCTCGACCGGGAAGCAGGTCTCGACGCGCTTGTCGAGGTTGCGTTCCATCCAGTCGGCACTGGAGAGATAGATCTGCTCTTCCCCACCGTTGAGGAAGTAGAACACCCGGGTGTGTTCGAGGAAACGGCCAATGATGGAGCGCACGGTGATGTTGTGCGATACCCCGGCGATGCCGGGTCGCAGGCAGCACATGCCGCGCACTACCAGATCGATACGCACGCCTGACTGGCTGGCCTTGTACAGCGCCTTGATCACCTTGGCGTCGGTCAGCGAGTTGAATTTGGCGATGATGTGCGCCGGCTTGCCGTCCAGGGCGAACTGGGTCTCCCGGGCGATCATGTCGAGCATGCCCTTCTTCAGCGTGAACGGCGCATGCAGCAGCTTTTTCATGCGCAGGGTCTTGCCCATGCCGATCAGCTGGCTGAACAGTTTGCCGACGTCTTCGGTCAGCGCCGCATCGGAGGTGAGCATGCTGTAGTCGGTGTACAGGCGCGCATTACCGGCATGGTAGTTACCGGTACCGAGGTGGGCGTAGCGAACGATCTCGCCCTGTTCACGGCGCAGAATCAGCATCATCTTGGCGTGGGTCTTGAAGCCCACCACGCCGTAGATCACCACCGCGCCGGCCGCTTGCAGACGGCTGGCCATCTGCAGGTTGGACTCTTCGTCGAAACGCGCACGCAATTCGATGACTGCGGTCACTTCCTTGCCGTTACGCGCCGCATCGACCAGCGCATCGACGATCTCGGAGTTGGCGCCACTGCGGTACAGGGTCTGCCTCACCGCCAGCACGTGCGGGTCCTTGGCGGCCTGGCGCAGCAGGTCGACCACCGGAGTGAACGACTCGAACGGGTGCATCAGCAACACGTCCTGCTTGCTGATCACGCTGAAGATGTTGTCGCCGTTCTGCAGGATCTTCGGGATCGCTGGGGTGAACGGGGTGTATTGCAGCTCGGGGTGGCTGTCCAGCCCGGTGATGCTGAACAGGCGGGTCAGGTTGACCGGTCCATTGACCTGATACAGCTCGCTCTCGCTGAGGTTGAACTGCTTGAGCAGGTAGTCGGACAAGTGTTTGGGGCAGGTATCGGCCACTTCCAGGCGCACGGCATCGCCGTAACGGCGCGAGAACAGTTCACCGCGCAGGGCGCGGGCAAGGTCTTCGACGTCTTCGGAGTCCAGCGCCAGGTCGGCGTTTCGGGTCAGGCGGAACTGGTAGCAGCCCTTGACCTTCATGCCCTGGAACAGGTCATCGGCGTGGGCGTGGATCATCGACGACAGGAACACATGGTTGGCGCCGGGGCCACCGACCTCTTCCGGCACGCGAATCACGCGCGGCAACAGACGTGGCGCCGGGATGATCGCCAGGCCCGAATCGCGCCCGAAGGCATCGACACCTTCCAGCTCGACGATGAAGTTCAGGCTCTTGTTGACCAGCAGCGGGAACGGGTGGGTCGGATCGAGGCCGATCGGGGTGATGATCGGCGCGATCTCGTCGCGGAAGAAGCGCCGCACCCAGGTCTTGAGCTTGGGTGTCCAGTAACGGCGGCGAATGAAGCGAATCTGGTGTTTTTCCAGCTCTGGCAGCAGCACGTCGTTGAGGATCGCGTACTGGCGATCGACTTCGATGTGCACCAGTTCGCTGATCCGCGCCAGCGCCTGGTGCGGCTGCAAGCCATCGGCACCGGCCAGTTCCCGAGCGAAGGTGATCTGCTTCTTCAGCCCGGCGACGCGGATTTCGAAGAACTCATCCAGGTTGCTAGAGAAGATCAACAGGAACTTCAGCCGTTCGAGCAGCGGGTAACTCTCGTCCAACGCCTGTTCCAGCACGCGGATATTGAACTGCAACTGCGACAGCTCGCGATGAATGTACAGGCTGCTGTCGTCCAGGCCAGGCACGTTGATCACCGGGGTCGGGGGCGCTGGCGGCGCCTCGACCACAGGTTCGGCTGGCGGGGCCAGGTCCGGTGGTGTTTGCACCAGTTCTTCGGGCACGGCTTGGGCATCCTTGAGATCGACAGCGGTCAGCACTTCATTATTCATCGGACATTCCTGTAAGACAGGCCTGACAGAACGTGCCCGTTTGGGACAGCTCTGTCAGGACGTGCTCGGAGGCATCACTGCGCTTTGAGCATCTGTGCGGCTCGCACCGCGAAATAGGTCAGGACCCCATCGGCCCCTGCCCGTTTGAAAGCGGTCAGCGACTCGAGAATCACCGCCTCGCTGAGCCAGCCATTCTGAATGGCGGCCATGTGCATGGCGTACTCGCCGCTGACCTGGTAAACGAAAGTCGGAACCTTGAACTGGCTTTTGACCCGGTGAACGATATCCAGGTAGGGCATGCCTGGCTTGACCATGACCATGTCGGCGCCTTCGGCCAGATCGGTGGCCACTTCGTGCAGGGCCTCGTCACTGTTGGCCGGGTCCATCTGGTAGGACGCCTTGTTGGCCTTGCCCAGGTTCAGCGCCGAGCCGACTGCATCACGGAACGGGCCGTAGTAGGCGCTGGCGTATTTGGCCGAGTAGGCCATGATGCGCACGTTGACGTAACCGGCCACTTCCAGGGCCTCGCGAATCGCGCCCAGACGGCCATCCATCATGTCCGACGGCGCCACTACCTGGGCACCGGCTTCGGCATGGGACAGCGCCTGGCGCACCAGCGCATCGACGGTGATGTCGTTCTGTACGTAGCCTTCTTCGTCGAGAATGCCGTCCTGCCCGTGGGTGGTGAACGGGTCCAGCGCCACGTCGGTGATCACCCCCAGCTCCGGGAAGCGCTCGCGCAGGGCGCGGGTGGCGCGCTGGGCGATGCCGTCGGGGTTCCAGCCTTCGGCACCATCGAGCGACTTCTTCTCCACCGGGGTGACCGGGAACAGCGCCAGCGCCGGAATGCCCAGCTCCACCCAGCCTTGCGCTGCTTCTAGTAGCAGGTCGATGGACAGGCGCTCGACGCCCGGCATCGAAGGCACTTCTTCGCGGCGATTTTCGCCATCGAGGACGAACACCGGGTAGATCAGGTCATCGACGGTCAGAACGTTTTCGCGCACCAGCCGCCGGGAAAAATCGTCCCGACGGTTGCGGCGCAAACGGGTGGCAGGAAACATGCGATTGGCGGGGGTAAAGCTCACGGCAGACTCCTGAGCCCGCGCAGGCGGGCGAGCGCGACAGTTATAAGCGCCCATTATGACCCCTGTGTGACAGGGAAGGACAACCCTGCGACTTGCGGCCGCAGGCATTCTCCTCGTAGGAAATGTTCACGTCGAGACACATTTGGACACTTTCCCCCACGCTCACTAAGGGGTAGGCTGCGCGTTCATTTCGCCACCACCCCTACACCATGCTTCAACAATTCCTGCACGATTTTGGCTACTTTGCCCTTTTTCTCGGCACGTTTTTTGAAGGTGAGACCATTCTGGTACTCGCGGGCTTTCTTGCGTTCCGCGGTTACATGGACATCAGTCTGGTAGTGGTGGTCGCGTTCTTCGGCAGCTACGCCGGGGACCAGCTCTGGTACTTCATGGGCCGCCGCCATGGCCGCGCGATTCTGGCGCGCAAGCCGCGCTGGCAGGCCATGGGCGACAAGGCGCTGGACCATATCCGCCGGCATCCCGATATCTGGGTGCTGAGCTTCCGCTTCGTCTACGGCCTGCGCACGGTGATGCCGGTGGCGATTGGTCTTTCCGGTTACCCGCCGCGCCGCTACCTGATCCTCAACGGCATCGGCGCTGCGGTGTGGGCCCTGGCCCTGGGCGCTGCCGCCTACCACTTCGGCGCCATCCTCGAAGGCCTGCTGGGCAATGTGAAGCGCTACGAGCTGTGGGTGCTGGGCACCTTGCTGGTGATCGGCATCCTGCTGTGGGTCCGCCGCTACCTGCGCAACCGCCGTGCCGAGCGCGCCGAACGCGCCGCGGCACTGGCCCACGCCGAAGACACCCGGCCCAAGCGCCCCGAACCTGAAGCCGAGCGCGAACATCCCTGAGCCGAGGCCGACTGAACACGCTTCACGGTTTGTGTTCCAACTGAGTACAGTCAGCGCCTCGACTCTGGAGTAACCCTATGACAAAAAAAGTTGCAGTGATTCTGTCCGGCTGCGGTGTCTATGACGGCGCAGAAATCCACGAAAGCGTCATCACCCTGCTGCGCCTGGATCAACGTGGTGCCCAGGTACAGTGCTTCGCGCCGAATGTCGAGCAAATGCATGTCATCAATCACCTGACCGGTGAACAGACTCAGGAAAAACGCAACGTCCTGGTCGAGTCGGCACGCATCGCGCGGGGTCAGGTCAAGGATGTACAGGAGGCCAAAGTCGAAGACTTCGACGCGCTGATCGTGCCAGGCGGCTTTGGAGCTGCGAAGAACCTTTCTGACTTTGCCGGCAAAGGTGCCGATTGCACCGTGCAAGCCGATGTATTGCGTCTGGCCGAAGGCTTCGCCGCGGCCAATAAGCCGGTCGGGCTGATCTGCATTTCGCCGGCCCTGGCGGCGAAAATCTACGGTCCCGGTGTGGTCTGCACCATCGGCAACGACGCCGACACCAGCGATGCAATGACCAAGATGGGCGCTACTCACGAAGAGTGCGATGTCCACGACATCGTCGAAGACACCCAGCGCCGACTGGTCAGCACCCCGGCCTACATGCTGGCAGAAAACATCAGCGATGCCGCCGGCGGTATCTACAAGCTGGTCGACCGCATCCTCGAACTGACCCACGAAGACGATCAATGACCCCGCCGGGGCCTGCCTTGCAGGCCCCTGACTGCCTCAGGCCTTGGTCAAGCGCGTGAGAATTCGATCCAGCGCATTGGCGAACGCCTGTTTTTCCCGCTCGCCATAGGGCGCCTGCCCTCCCCCGACCTGGCCCTGCTCACGCAGCTCGGTGAACAGGTTACGCACCGCCAGACGATCACCCATGTTGCGCTCATCGAACTCCTTGCCCCGCGGATCGAGCGCAGCGACACCCTTCTTCACCAGGCGGTCGGCCAGCGGCACATCGCTGCAGATCACCAGTTCACCCGGCAGAGCGTGCTCGACCAGGTAGTCGTCGGCAGCATCCGGCCCACTGGGCACCACGATCAGCTGCACCACGGCGAACGCCGGCTTGGCCACCGCCTGCCCGGCGACCATGATCACCGCCAGTTTGCGCTTGAGGGCGAACTTGACTACCAAGTCGCGGGCAGGGCGTGGGCAGGCGTCGGCGTCTATCCAGATACGCATGGGGCGGTTCTTCTTCAGCGGGAGCGGGCAGGCATTATGGCCGGCTGGCGCAGGCGTCACAAATCAGCGTGGGGGGCCAGCGGGGCGGTGTTCCAGCCGGTCCAGCGCGTGGAGGATCAACGTGGCGGCGATCACCGCCGAGTCCAGTACGGCATCGAGCGGTTCACCAGGCTGCGTGCGCTGGTAAGCCTCGGTGGTCTGGTAGATATCCTTGAGCAGCGTGTCGGCACAGACCAGCGCTTCGCGGGCGCTGAGGTGCGTGGGCAGAGAAATGGAGGATGCTGGCGAAAGTGGCGGGTCGGGGACGAGCTTTTTCATGGCGAGGTTCCTACGATTGGTCAGCACTGCCTCCTCCTCGTCTCACGGAATGGGTGGCAGTCGTGTGCGGGGTGAGACCCGGGGCGTAGGCAACCCGGCCAGGCGTAAGCCTGCCCGCACACAACCGCCATAAAGCGGTGCCTGTACACCTCGGGGTCTCACGCCCGGTCGTCTTGCACGACGACTGACGGAAAATATTCCCAAGGAGGCCGACTGAACAGTCAGCGGTGTTCGATAAGCGCCGTAGGATAATTCGACCGCACAGAACATCTGAAGCATTTGGTTTCAGGTTCGGAAAGGTCCTACAGGGCGGCTCATTTCGATGAGAACGCGAGTGGCCGACGCTCCATCCCTACCGCCACCCCCCACCCAATGCCAAAAACACCCCCACCTGCCCCATCGCCACCTGACTGTTCGCCGCCGCCAGTTGCGCGCGCATGTCGGTGTAGGTGCGGGTCGCTTGCAGGTCGGCGAGGAACGACTCTCTGCCCGCCTGGTAGAACCGATGAGTCTGGTCGGCGGCGTCCTTGGCTGAGCGTTCGGCGTCGACCAGCGCGTCGCGGCGTTCCAGCAGCGCGCTGTACTGGGCCAGACGGGTCTGGGTTTCGCGCACGGCGTTGAGCACCACGCCGTCGAAATGCGCCAGTGCGGCCTGGGTCGAGGCTTCGGCCTCGCGGATGCGGGCGCGGGTGCCATTGGTGGGGATGTTCCAGCTGATCTGTGGGCCGAAGCCCCAGCGGTTGGTAGCCGGTTTGCCGAGGTTGTCGACGATGCCGATGGTGCCGATCTGCGCGCCGATGCTGATATCCGGGTACAGCGCGCCGATGGCCACGCCGATGTTGGCGGTGGCGGCGGCCAGTTGCCGTTCGGCCTGGCGCACGTCCGGGCGGCGTTTGAGCAGGGCTGCGCCATCACCGACCGGAATCAATTGCGTCAGCTGCGGCAGCTCGGCGCAGTCAGCCACCCCCGAAGGAAGCTGATCGACAGGTTTGGCCAACAACGCAGCCAAGGTGTACAGGCCGGTCTCGCGCTCGGCCTTGAAGCGCGGCAGCTCGGCGCCTAGGGATTTGAACTGGGTCTGCGAGCGGGTCACTTGGGTTTCATCGCCACGGCCGGCATCGCGCAGGCGCTGGTTGAGCTGCACGCTTTGTTCCTGCAAGTCCAGCGACTCACGGGCGATGTGGTATTCCTCGTTGGCCGAGCACACCTGGGTGTAGGCCTTGACCACATCGGCCACCAGGGTGATGCGCGCGGTGTCGGCGGCGGCCTGTACCGCATCGGCATTGGCCTGGGCTGCCTCAGTACCGCGCTTGAGCGTGCCCCACAGGTCGAACTGGTAGGAGACGCTGGCGATGGCCTCGCCGACGTTGGCCACCGGCACTTTGTCGGGTTTCAAGAATGCCTCGCCCGATTCCTGCAACCGCTGCGCACCGACCTTCACCCCACCCTGAAAACCACCCTGGCTCTCAGCGACCTCAACCTGCGCGCGGGCCTTGGCGATGTTCGCAGCAGCCACGCGCAGCTCGGTGTTGGCGGCCAGCGCCTGGCGCACCAGGGCGTCCAGGCGCGGGTCCTGATACAGCCGCCACCAATCCTGCGGAACCGGCGCCGACACCACGCTGCTCGCATCCTGACGCAATGCGCCATTGAGGTCGCTGCGCTGTACCGCGGCCTCAGCAGGGACATGGTAGTCCGGGCCGACCGTCGAACAGCCGGCTACGGCCAGGGCCAGACCCAATACGAGTGCGCGCTTCATGGCCGCTGCCCCTCGATGATCGATACCGTGGCGGTGCGCCCGGCGATCATGCGGAAGTCCGCCGGCACTTCATCGAAGGCAATGCGCACCGGAATCCGCTGGGCCAGGCGAACCCAGCTGAACGCCGGGTTGACGTTGGGCAGCAGGTTGGCGCCGCTGCTGCGGTCGCGGTCTTCGATGCCGGCGGCGAAGCTCTGTACACGGCCGCGCAGTGGGGTGTCATCGCCCATCACGCGGATATCCACGGCATCACCGATATGAATGCCGCCAAGTTTGGTTTCCTCGAAGTAGCCATCGACGTGATACGAGGCGCTGTCGACCACGGCCAGCACCGGACGGCCTGCGGTGACGAACTCGTGATTGCGCGGCGCGCGGTCGTTCAGATACCCATCCACCGGGCTGCGCACCACCGAGCGGTCGAGGTTGAGCTGCGCCGAATCGACCGCCACCTGGGCTTCGTTCATCGCCGAACGGGCGCGGGCTTCGCGGGACTGGCTTTCTTCCAGTTGCTCGGCCGCCACCAGGTTGCCCAGCTTGCGATTGCGGCGGGTTTCCCGCGCCGCCTGGGCCAAGGTTTCCTGGCGCTCGGCGAGGGTCGCCTGGGCCTGGCGCAGCGCCAGGCGGAAGCGGTCCTGGTCGATGGTGAACAGCACATCACCACGCTTGATGACCTGGTTGTCACGCACCTCGACGTGCTGGATCAGGCCTGAGACGTCGGGGGCGATCTGGATCACGTCGGCGCGGATATGGCCGTCGCGGGTCCAGGGGGCGAACAGGTAGTAGCCCACCATCTGCCATACCAGCACGACGGCGAAGCTCACCACCAACAGGGTCAGGACCACACGGCCCAGGGTCAACATAGGTTTTTTCATGGCAGCATCAGGCTTCGGCAAAAATGGTCGACCGCGCTCAGCAGCACGGCATACAAGGCAACGTTGAACAGCGCCCGGTGCCAGACCAGACGGTAGAAATGCACGCGCACCAGCACCGCGTGCAGTCCTAGAAACAGCACGTAGGTGAACACCATCATCACCAGCAGCGTGGGCAGGAACACCCCGCTGACATCCACATCACCAATCACAATGGCGCTCCATCAAGCCCTGCGGGCAATTGCAGTTGTTCGCTCGGTTCGAGCATCACCTCCACCCCCGGCAACAGCGCCAGGCGCAGGCCGCTCAGGGCGTGCAGCAGGTGCGTGCGGGCCTCGCCACGGTCGTCCCCGCTGTCGGCCACCAGCGCGCGGCGGGCGCGCTCCATGTTGCGCAGCAGCAGCGGCGGCGCTGGCAGTCGCTCGCCTGCGCGCAGACAATTGGCGTAGTGCCCGCCCACTTCGTCGATCACCGTTTGCAGGTGCTGGCCGGCCTCGGCCCCCACCCGTGGCAGGTACGCATGCAGGTCGAGCAGGTTGAGCCCGACGCGCACGTCGCGCAGCGCCACGCCACTGTCCTGGCCGGTCTGTGACAGCCGCGGCAGGTGTTGCATGAGGCGGTCGAGCATCTGCACACCGACCTTGCGCTGCTCGGCCAGCGGCGCAGGGGCGCTCATCTCGACGATGTCGCGCCAGGTGAAGCGGGTCATGCGCTTGGCTGCCAGCTCGACGCCGAACGGGCGCAGCAGCAAGGTCCAGATGAAGGCGAACAACAACCCCACCGGGCCGGCCAGGTTGGCGTTGATGAAGGTGAAGAAATCGGCGTCGTAGGCACCCTGAATGCTGATGAAGGTGGCGGTGTTGACGATGGTCAGCAAGGTGCCGAGGAAGAACCGCGGCTGCACCGTAAGGGTGCCGACGCAAATGAACGGTACCGCGAAGGCCAGCACCAGCATGGGGAAGTCGTGCAGGTTCGGCAGCACCAAGAACAGGTACAGGCTGGAGAAGATCACCGACATCAGGGTCCAGAAAAAGAACCGGTAGATCTGCGGCGCCGGGTCGTCCATGGCAGCGAAGAAACTGCACGCCACCGCAGCGAGAATCACCGCACTGCCGCCGTCGTGCCAGCCCAGCAGAATCCACAAAGCGCAGGCGACGATGATCGCCGTCACTGTGGAAAACACCGAGTAGAACATCAGCCCACGGTCGAAGAACGGCGTCAGCCGGCCCAGCCGCCAGTGCCGGTACACGGCGCGCCAGGGGCTGGCGTCGTCGTTGCGCAAGGCGTGTTGCAAGGTCCAGCAGTCTTGCCAGAGGTCGATCCATTCGCGCAGGCGGTAGAGGGCGTTGGACAGCAACAGGCGTTCGCGCTCGGCAAGCGTGCCGGCATCCGGTTGCAGGGCAGTGAGGCGGCTACGCAGGGCCTGCCAGCCGGGGCTGTCGGGGCGCTCTGTGCTCCGCTGCAGCCAGTCACGGGCTTCCTGCAACAGCGGCTGCAGCTCAGCGAAGCGCGCCGGCGCGCGGCCTTCCAGCGCCAGCAGGGCATCGTCGAGGGCGTCGATCACCGGCAGCAGGTGGATCATACGGCCGCGCAGTTCGCGCAGGTTCTTCAGGGTCTGACGCCCTACCCCCTCGTGGCCGAGCTGGCCGATCATCACCTCCAGGCTGTTGAAGGTAGTGACCATGGTCGCGCGCATGCTGGCGACTTGCTCGCCAGTGGCCGTGCGCGCCAGGTAGTGTTCGCAATAACGCGCGGCTTCGGCGAACCAGTTGCCACTGGCGCCAACCACCACCGGTGCCAGCCGCCGTGGCCAGAAGATCGCCCCGACCACCGCTGCGCAGACGATGCCCAGGCAGATTTCCTGGGCCCGTGATGACGCCACATCGAACACCGCTGTCGGGTTGTCGACCACCGCCAGGGCGATCATCGGCAGGGTGTAGCCGGCCAGCATCAGCACGTAGTTGTTGGCCGTGCGCAGGTTCAGCGACAGGTACAGCAAGGTGCCGGTCCACAGCGCCACCGCCACGCTCAGCAGCAGCGGCGACTGCACCAGTGGCGGCACCAGCAACACCGCACCCCCTGCGCCGAGCAAGGTGCCGAGGGCGCGGTAGAGGGCTTTGGAACTGGTGGGGCCGACGAAGGGGCTGGAGACGATGTACACCGTGGCCATCGCCCAGTAAGGGCGCGGCAGTTGCATCCACAAGGCGATGTACAGGGCGATCATCGAGGCGGCGAAGGTGCGCACGCCATAGAACCAGTCGCGGGCCGGTGGCACCGAGCTGAAAAAGCCCTTCATGCCGGGCCTCCCGCCGCCTCGAAGGCACGAATGACGCGCAGGGTCGCTTCCAGATCAGCCTGATCGATGCCTTCCAGCACCTCATGGCGCAGGCGCACCAGTTCGTTTTCGATGGATTCGGCCAGAACACGCCCTTGCGCGGTCAGGCTCAGGGCTTTGGCGCGGCGATCATGGGGATCGGCACTGCGGCAGACCAGACCGGCCTTGCACAGCTGATCGAGCAGGCGCACCAGCGAGGGGCCTTCCAGACCAGCCGCCTGGGCAACCGCCACCTGATGTACGCCATCGCCCAGGCGCACGATCATCAGCAGCGGCACGGCACAGGCTTCGGAAATGCCATAGCCGGTGAGCGCAGCGTGGCACAGCCGCCGCCAGTGGCGAGCGGCAACCACCATACCGCTGCTGATTTTCAAGTGCAGGGTCTCGAGGGTCATGGGAGAGATCGATAAATTCATAGTTTGCTAACTATCAATGTTACGCCCCTCCTCCCCCCCGTCGTCAACAGCCAGGTGCCCGGCGGCGCCCGTGACGATAAATCGACACGGGCCCACGCGGTCGGCGTTCAGGAGCTCAGTTGGTCGTCGTTGCGGGTACGACCGGGGTGATCGCTGCCAAGTTCAAGGGCATGCTCGCGCCAGTGGCGGGCACGTGCCGCATGGTGCTGGCGAAAGTGCAGTTCCAGTTCTTCGGCGGCCTGAACCACCCCGGCGGCGCTGGCCAGCTCCAGCCAATGCAGGGCGCCACGGGCATCGGCCTCGATGTGCAAACCGTACAGCAGGCGATACCCCACCTCGAAGCGACAACGTGCTTCACCCTGCTCGGCGCCGCGCAGAAACCACTGGTAAGCCAGCTGCGAATCGACGTTCCACTCCTGCTCGCCGTCGCACACCTCTTCTTCGTAAAGGTCGCCTAACGCCGCCGCGGCATGCCCCATGCCGCGCTCGAACGCCTGCCGGTAGTAGCCGGCGGCGCTGGCGTAGGAGATCTCTACGCCTTTGCCGAAGTAGTACTGCTGACCGAGGTTGTACCAGGCGGTAGCACTGCCCTGCTGCGCCGCCATGCGCAGCAGGTGCCCGGCCAACAGCGGATCGGCCCGCCAGTAACGGCCATTGAGCCAGATCCAGCCGAGGTCGTTGAGCGCCGCCGGCTGACCTTGCAAGGCGCGCAGGCGCAGCTCGGCGTACAGGGCATGGGGGTGCTCAGCCAGCTCCAGACGCTCGATCAACGTAGTACCACCGTCCGAGCTGGGCAGACCGACCCCGTTGAACAGCCGTTGGCGACGGCCGAAGCGTGCCGGCGCCGGACTGACGGCAAGCGGCAGCACGCGCTCTAGCAGTGAATGGATATTGCTGGCAGTCGCCATGTTCATCCCCATTGAACAGACCGCAACCGCGACCTCGGCCGCGATAGCCCGATGATTCTTGCGCGACCTCACGACAAAACCTGTCGCGAACGATCCGGTTTCAGGCAACCAAATGCGGGTTCCTTGATCTCACCGACACGTGGCTAATTGCCATGCCTTCCCGCTGCCGCCATGCTATGTCGGCAAGCCTAGACAAGGACGTTTTAATTTGCCGTTTGCCACTACCCGCGCCACCCTCAGTCGCCAATGGGCGCTGTTGCGTCAACTACCCAGTCGCTCGCCGGGAACCACCAGCGCAGAGCTGGTATGGAGCCTGCGCGATGTCGGATTCAGCGTCAGCAAGCGGACAGTGGAACGCGACCTCAACGAACTGTCGCTGATCTTCCCGATCGAGCGCAACGACAAGAGCATTCCGTTCGGCTGGCACTGGTCGGCCACGGCTGGCGGCGAGCTGCGGGGCAGCTTCGATCTGCAAGGTTACCTGCGCGCCGACGGTTTACAGGCGAGTCCTGGCGCTGGTCTGGAGTTGCAGGCGTTGATCAGCGATGGTCTGGCGCGGCAGTTGCGCGAAGCGCCGCTGAGTGCCGACATGCAGTTGACCGCCCTGGACCAGGGCCACCGCTTGCGTGCCACGGTCAGCGATAGCCTGCCGCTGCGCTGGTGGCTGCTGAGCCAGGGCGTCGGTTTGCTGGTCGAGCAGCCCCTGTCACTGCGTGAAGAGATCGCCCACACCCTGAGCAGCGCCGCCGCGCGCTACCTCCCCTGACGCCCCGCTTATCGAGCCTTGCGCGCCAGGCTGACGCCCCTCAGCGCTGCATGCCCCAACGCCGTACGGTCAGGCGTTCGAGGGTATTGAACACCAGCCCTTCGACCAGCAGGCCAATGATGATCACCACGGCCAGGCCGGCAAACACCTTGTCGGTGTACAGCTCGTTGCGGTTCTGGAAGATGTACCAGCCCAGTCCGCCCTTGCCACTGCTGGCGCCGAACACCAGCTCGGCGGCGATCAGCGTGCGCCAGGCGAAGGCCCAGCCAATCTTCAGCCCCGACAGAATCGAGGGCAGCGCTGCCGGCACCAGAATGTGCAGCACCAGGCGCAGACCGCGCAGGCCATAGTTGCGCCCGGCCATGCGCAACGTCTCGGACACCCCCAGAAACCCGGCATAGGTGTTCAGCGCCAGGGCCCACAGCACCGAATGCACGAGAACGAAGATCAAGCTGTTGTCACCCAGGCCGAACCACAGCAGCGCCAGCGGCAACAGGGCGATGGCCGGTAGCGGGTTGAACATCGAGGTCAGACTGCCGAGCAGGTCGCGGCCCAGTTGCGTCGACACCGCCAGGCTGGTGAGGGCGAAGGCCAGGACGATGCCGATCACATAACCCTTGAGCAGCACCACCAGCGACACCGCGACCTTGGCCGGCAGTTCGCCACTGAGCATGCCGTCGGCGAAGGCGCTGGCGGTTTGCAGGAAGCTGGGCAGCAGCAGGTCGTTGTCGGTGTAACGCGCCAGCGCTTCCCAGAGCACCGCAAGCACGGCGAGGATCAGCGCCTTGCGCAGCCAGCCGTGCTGCCACAGGCGCTGGGTCAGTGGTAGACGGCGTTCCAGTGGCACGCTCTGCAAGGGTTGCAGGACGTGCTCGAATTCCTGTCGGACAGGCGTGGTGGTCATGGCGTCGCTCCTGTCAGTAGGCAATGCGAATGTCGTTGAAGCCCAGCTCGGTGGCCGGCGCCGGGCTGTCGCCTTCATCGAACAGCAAGCGATGGATGCGCCGCGCGCTGGCCTGGAGCTCGGCACCACCGAGGCTGCCCTGGTCGTACTGATGGCTGTGCACCTCGGCGCGCACGCGGCCCGGATGGGGCGAAAGCAACAGAATGCGGTTGCCCACCACCAGCGCCTCCTCGATGGAATGGGTCACGAACAGCAGGGTGAAGCGCACTTCTTCCCACAGCAGCAGCAGTTCTTCCTGCATCTTGCGGCGGGTCAGGGCGTCGAGGGCGGCGAACGGCTCGTCCATCAGCAGAATCTTCGGCTGCGTGGCCAGCGCCCGGGCGATCGCCACCCGCGCCTTCATGCCACCCGACAGCGTGTGCGGGTAGGCCTCAGCGAAGGCGGCCAGACCCACTTTGTCGAGGTAGTGCAGGGCCCGCTGTTCGGCCTCTTTGCGCGGGAGCTGGCCAGACACCAGCAAGGGAAACATGACGTTCTGTTTCACCGTTTTCCACGGCGGCAGTTGGTCGAACTCCTGGAACACCACGATGCGGTCCGGTCCTGGCCCGCGCACCGGCACGCCCTGCAGCAGAATCTGCCCCTCCTGCGGGGCGAGAAACCCGGCCACAGCCTTGAGCAGGCTCGACTTGCCGCAGCCTGAAGGGCCGAGCAGGACGAAACGGTCGGCCTGGTCGACCTCGAAACTGACCTGGTGAGTGGCCCGCACCACGTGCTGGGCGCTGCGGTATTCAAGGCTCAGGTGGTCCACCGCCAACAGCGGTGCAGCCTGTGGATTGCGGCTCAGGGTGCTGGCCGCGTGACCTGGCAACGGCGCGTTCATGGCGGTTCAGCTCCCTTGCAGTGGCTGCTCGTCCTGGAAGAAGTAGTCCTTCCACGACTCGGGCTTGTGCTTGATGGCGCCGACCCGGTACAGGAATTCGGCCAGGGGGTAGGTATTCTTCGGGGTGATGGTGAATTCGTACTGCGGGTTGTCGATCAGGCGAATCAGCGCGTCGCGGTCGATCTTGGCCTTGGTCACGCGGATGTAGGTGTCGGCAGCGGCGGCCTTGTCGTTCTGCGCAAAGCTCGCCGCCTCGGCCAGGGCCTGGAGGAAGGCCTTGTAGGTCTTGGGGTTGTCGTTGCGGAATTTTTCCGTGGCGAACAGCAGGGTCGGCGAATTGGGCCCGAGCAGGTCGTAGCTGTTGAGCACGACGTGCACGTCCTTGTTGGCCAGTGCCTGCTCCTGGAAGGGTGGGTTGGAGAAATGCCCGTTCAACTCGGTGCCGCCGGCCAGCAGGGCGGCGGTGGCATCGGGGTGCGGCACGGCCAGGGTGTACTTGTCGAGGCGGTTGTATTCCTTGTCGCCCCACTGCTTGGCGGCAGCGTATTGCAGGAAGCGCGACTGCACCGACACGCCCACCGCCGGCACGGCGATGCGATCCTTGGCGCTGAAGTCAGCGATGGTCTTGACGTTGGGGTTGCTGCTCAGCAGGTAGGTGGGGAAGTTACCAAGCGAGGCCACGGCCTTGACGTTCTGCCGTCCGTAGGTGCGGTCCCACACGGTCAGCAGCGGCCCGATGCCGGCACCGGCGATGTCCACCGAGCCAGACAGCAAGGCATCGTTGATCGCCGCGCCGCCCGAGAGCTGCGCCCAGTCCACTTCGATCTCGATGCCCTGCTCTTTGCCGTACTTCTCGATCAGTTGCTGGTCACGCACCACGTTGAGCAGCAAGTAGACGATGCCGAACTGCTCGGCGATGCGAATCTTGCCTTCGGCCTGGGCCACGGCGGGAGCAGCCAGGCTGCCGACGACCAGGCTGACGCCCAGGCCGATGCTGGCCGTCAGGCGGCTTAGGGTTCTACGCATAATGAATTTTCCTTGAAAGTCAGAACGGGGCATCGCCCTGGATAGTGGTGCGGTACAGCTTGCGGCGCAGGTGCGGCGGGCAGCCGGCGGCCAGGTGGATCAGCGAGCGGTTGTCCCAGAACACCAGGTCGTGGGGCTGCCACCGATGGCGGTAGACGTTGTCGTCCAGCACGCTCAGCGCATACAACTGCTGCAGCACGTCGCGGCTTTCGTCTTCCGGCAGGCCGACGATGCGGGTGGTGAAGCCCTCGCTGACGAACAGCGCCTGGCGACCGTTCTCCGGGTGGATACGCACCACCGGGTGAATCACTTCCTTGACCTGCGCCAACTGCTCGGCGGACAGCGTCGGGCGCCAGTTGCCCTCGAACTTGGTCTCGGCATAGCGCGCGGTGTAGGAATGCGCCGCGTCGCGGCCCTTGATGATGCGGCGCAGCTCGCTGGGCACTGCGTCCCAGGCCCGGTGCATGTCGGCGAACAGGGTGTCGCCGCCTTCGCTGGGCAATTCCTGGGCATGCAGCATCGAGCCGAGGCTCGGCAGCTCCTTGTACGAAAGGTCGGAATGCCAGAACTTGCCGGCATCGCCCAGGCCGAGGTTGCGGCCGTTTTCGACGATGTTGGAAACGATGAGGATTTCCGGATGGTGTTCGAGCAGAAACTGTTCGAGCACATGAATCTGCAAGGTGCCGAAGCGTCGGCTGAAGGCGATGTGCTGCTCGGGTGTGATGCGCTGGTCTCTGAACACCAGCACATGGTGATCGAGGTGGGCCCGGTGGATGCGGCGGAAATCGTCATCACTCACTGGCCGGGCCAGGTCGAGGCCAATGACCTCTGCGCCGACGGCCCCATCCAGGGGTACGATCTGAAAGGCTTGTGCTGCGGTACTGTGCCCGAACGGCACGGCACTGATGGCGGCTGACATGTTTCACTCCCACGCAGTGCGCGACCCAAGGGCGCGCATCGATCACAAACGCACGGGGGTTGCCCGTGTGGGTTCAAGTTCGTGCGGCGCGCCGATTGGTCGGCAGGTACGCAGTGGGACTGACTATAAAGGCATAAAAATAATTATTTAAATACCTTTAAGGAATATCCATATGTGTGTGGGCTGGCTGATCGATTGTCCCCATGTTGGAGCAGGCGATCCGCCACTGCGGTTCACCCGCGGACAGCCCAACGTTTTCCTACAACACCACCCGCAAACACTGCCCCGCGTGATACAGCGAAAACCCCGATTCATAGAACGCAGTACGCAGTGCCGGCGCACGCACCGGCTGTTCGGGGCTGAAGGGAATCGGCAAGGCGTCGACCGTGCCGCCGTTGAGGAACTGCGCTAGGGCCTGGCCGACCACCGTGCCGGTGGTGTTGCCGCGCCCGTTGTAGCCGGTCACAGACACCAGCCCGGGGGCAGGCTCGAACAGGCGCATCAGGTGGTCGGGGGTGAAGTCGATGCAGCCGGTCCAGTGCATGTCCCAGTCGACCTTGCCCAGCTCGGGGTAGTAGTGCTGCTGGATACGGTCGGCCCAGCGGCGGATGAACCAGGCCGGCTTGTTGTCGACCCGCCCCAGGCTGCCCAGCAGCAGGCGGCCCTGATCGTCACGGCGAATGCTGCTGAGCACCGTGCGCGTGTCCCACGAGCCCTGGCCGTGGGGCAGCACGCGCTCGGCAGCAGCACCCTGCAACGGCTTGGAGGCCACCTGGTAGTAGTAACCGCGGAAGAACTGTTTGCTCAGCGTGGTCCAGTCGCCCTCGGTGTAGGCGCCGGTGGAAATCACTACCTGCCCGGCCTGCACAGCGCCACGGGCGGTGCTGACGCGCCAGCCGTCAGCACTGCGCGCCAGGCCAGTCACTGCCGACTGCTGGAACACCCGCCCGCCCAGGCGTAGCACCGCTGCCGCCAGGCCCTGGGTGTAGCCCATCGGGTTGATAGTGCCGGCGCGGTGATCGAGCAGCGCGGCGGCAATTTGCCGGGTGCCGCAGTACTCCTCGCAGCGCGCCCCGGTAAGCAACTCGACCTGCGCGCCACGCCGACGCCACTGCTCGTGGCGCGCCTGCAGGTCGGCGATACCTGTGGCGTTGTGGGCCATGTGCAGGGTGCCTTTATGCTGCGCCTGGCAATCGATGCCCAGACGCTCGATCAGCGCGAACACCTGCGCCGGCGCCTCGCCCAGCACGGTATTGAGCCGCCCACCGTGCTTTGCGCCGAGGGTGCTTTCAACATCGTCGGGACGAATCCAGGTGCCGGCATTGACCAGGCCGACGTTGCGTCCCGAGCCGCCATGCCCGATGCCGTGCGCCTCCAGCAGCACGACCGAACGGCCTTGCTCGAGCAGGTGGATGGCGGCCACCAGGCCGGTGATACCGCCGCCAATCACGCACACGTCCGTTTTATGCTCCCCGGCCAGGGCCTGGGCGGTAGCGGTCGGTTTGGTGACGAATTCCCACAGACATTCTTGACGCAATTCGGACATGGCCGGCTCCAGCACTGTTGTTCTTATAGCGGGTCAATCGTGCAGGCCCCTGCCCCACCGCGCTCAGACTAGCGCCGGTGCAACAGGGGCCTGTATGGCGGGGACGCAATGCCCCGCCGGAGCGATCAGTCGAAGACGATGCCCTGCGCCAGCGGCAGCTCGCGCGAGTAGTTGACGGTGTTGGTCTGGCGGCGCATGTAGCCTTTCCAGGCATCGGAGCCCGACTCACGGCCACCGCCGGTTTCCTTCTCGCCACCGAACGCCCCGCCGATCTCGGCGCCGCTGGTGCCGATGTTGACGTTGGCGATACCGCAGTCACTGCCCGAAGCGCTCTGGAAGCGCTCGGCCTCACGCACGTCGGTGGTGAAGATGCACGACGACAGCCCCTGCGGCACTTCGTTGTTCAGGCGCAAGGCCTCTTCGAAGTCGTCATAGGCCAGCACGTAGAGGATCGGCGCGAAGGTCTCGTGGCGCACCACGTCGCTCTGCGCCGGCATCTCGGCGATGGCGGGCGAGACGTAGTAGGCGTTGGGGAACTGCTCGGCCAGTTGACGCTCACCACCGAACACTTGCCCACCTTCGTCGCGGGCCTTGGCTAGCGCGCCTTGCATGGCGTCGAACGACTGCTTGTCGATCAGCGGGCCGACCAGGTTGTCCTGGCGCGGGTCACCGATGCGCACCTTGGCGTAGGCGGCTTTGACCCGGGCGACCACATCGTCCTTGATCGAGCGATGGACGATCAACCGGCGCAGGGTGGTGCAGCGCTGGCCTGCGGTGCCGACCGCCGAGAACAGGATGCCACGCACCGCGAGGTCCAGATCAGCGCTCGGCGCCAGGATCATCGCGTTGTTGCCGCCCAGCTCGAGGATGCTGCGACCAAAGCGTGCGGCCACCCGCGGGCCGACTTCACGGCCCATGCGCGTGCTGCCGGTGGCGCTGACCAGGGCCACGCGGGGGTCGTCGACCAGTGCCTCACCGGCTTCACGACCGCCAATCACCAGTTGCGCCAGGCCCTGCGGCGCGTCGCCAAAGGCCTTCAGGGCTTTTTCGAACAGCGCCTGGCAGGCCAGGGCGGTCAGCGGGGTTTTTTCCGACGGTTTCCACACCACCGCGTTGCCGGCCACCAGCGCCAGCGTGGTGTTCCACGCCCACACCGCCACCGGGAAGTTGAAGGCGCTGATCACTCCGACCACGCCCAGTGGATGCCAGCTTTCGCGCATGTGGTGGCCGGGGCGCTCGGAGGCGATGGTCAGGCCGTACAGCTGACGCGACAGGCCCACGGCGAAGTCGCAGATGTCGATCATTTCCTGCACTTCGCCCAGGCCTTCCTGGGTGATCTTGCCGGCTTCGATCGAAACCAGCTCGCCAAGCTCGGCCTTGTGTGCACGCAGCACCTCACCGAACAGACGCACCAGCTCGCCACGGCGCGGTGCCGGTACGCTGCGCCAGGTTTCGAAGGCGCTGTGGGCCTGATCGATGCTGGCCGTGGTGGCGGCCTTGCCGAGCAGCGTCACCGCGGCGATCTGGCTGCCGTCGATCGGCGTGTGGACCGGGTAATCACCCTGGGTGTGGTCCTGGGCGGCGACGCCCAGGCGCTCGAGCAATGCAGCGACCATTGTGCTTCTCCTACATCGGTAAACGGGTTGAAAAATGCTGTGGATCAGTATTAATCCGATGGCTGCGGGGCAACAAACGACCTTTATTCCGCTTATCATTCCGCCGGGGAATGCCACCTACCGTCGAGAACCTTATGTCCAAACGCCTGGCGCCGACCATGACCGCCCTGCAGTGCTTCGAGGCCGCAGCCCGTCATCTGAGTTTCACCCGAGCCGCCGAAGAGTTGCACCTGACCCAGAGCGCGGTGAGCAAGCAGGTGGCGCAGCTCGAGGAAATGCTCCATCACCACTTGTTCCTGCGCATCCGCCGGCGTCTGCAACTGACCCCGGCCGGCAGCCTGTACCTGGCAGAAGTGAACAAGATTCTGATCCAGATCGACATGTCCAGCCGCTACGTGCTGACCTACGGTCAACAGACCGAGGTGCTCAAGGTCGCGACCCAGCCCAGCTTCGGCGTGCGCTGGCTGATTCCGCACCTCAAGGGTTTTGGCCGCGAGCACCCCAACATCCACCTCGACATCCGCAACGAGATGGAGCCGTTCATGCTGCTGCAAGGCTCGGCAGACGTGGTGTTCTTCTTTGGCCGCGGCACTTGGCCCGGGGCGACCTGCGTGGAGCTGTTCCGCGAGCAGGTGGTGCCGGTGTGCGCGCCGGAGCTGCTCGACGGCGGCCGGCTCGAGAGCGCCGAAGCGCTGGCCGATTGGGTGCTGCTGCAAAGTACCTCGCGGCCCGAGGCCTGGCACGAATGGTTCCTCGAACAAGGCTTGCAGTCGGCCAACAGTTATCAGGGGCCGCGCTTCGACACCTTCTATATGGCCTTGAGCGCGGCGCAGTCAGGCTGCGGCGTAGCGCTGGTGCCGCGCTACCTGGCCGAGCGCGAACTGCGCGAAGGCAGCCTGGTGATTCCCTGGGAGCACGCCATGGCCAGCAACGGCGCGCACTACCTGGCCTTCGCCGAACACGCCGCCGAGGTGCCCAAGGTGCGGGCGCTGGTGGCGTGGATTCAGGCCCAGTTGGCCGCCGGGCATCACGCCTGAGGTCGATCAGAAAAGGAATGACTCACGCACTTTTTTTCGCTTGTAGGCAAAGTGCATTCCCAGTTTTCATGTAAGGGTATTCATTTCCTCAGGAAGGTTGCGATGCCCGCCCACGATTTCGTCAGCCCCGACAGCATCCGCGCGCAGTTCTCTGCGGCGATGTCGCTCATGTACAAACAGGAAGTGCCGCTGTACGGCACGCTGCTGGCGCTGGTGAGCGAAATCAACCAGCAGGTGCTGGGGCAACGTCCCGAGGTGGCCGAGGCACTGCGCTGGACCGGCGAGCTCGAGCGCCTCGACCAGGAGCGCCACGGCGCCATCCGCGTCGGCACGGCAGAGGAACTGGCGACCATCGCCCGGCTGTTCGCGGTCATGGGCATGCAGCCGGTGGGTTACTACGACCTCAGCTCGGCGGGCGTGCCGGTGCACTCCACCGCCTTCCGCGCAGTGCACGAACAATCGCTGCACATCAGCCCGTTCCGCGTGTTCACCTCGCTGCTGCGCCTGGAACTGATCGACAACCCGCAACTGCGCGCGCTGGCCCAGGGCATTCTCGCCGAACGGCGGATCTTTACCGACGGCGCGCTGCAACTGATCGAGCAGTGCGAACGCGACGGAGGCCTCAACGCCGCCGACGCCGAGCGTTTCGTCGAAGAGGCGCTGCATACCTTCCGCTGGCACCGCGAGGCCACCGTCAGTGCCGAGCAGTACCAGCAGTTGCACGATCAGCACCGGCTGATCGCCGACGTGGTGGCGTTCAAGGGCCCGCACATCAATCACCTGACCCCGCGCACCCTGGACATCGACGCCATCCAGCTAGGCATGCCGGGCAAAGGCATACCGCCCAAAGCCGTGGTCGAGGGTCCGCCCACCCGCAGTCATCCGATTCTGCTGCGCCAGACCAGCTTCAAGGCCTTGCAGGAAACCGTGGCGTTCCGCGGCCAGCACGGCAGCGAGGGCAGCCACACCGCGCGCTTCGGTGAAATCGAACAGCGCGGCGCGGCGCTCACGCCCAAGGGCCGCCAGTTGTACGACACCCTCCTCGACGCCACCCGCGCCGCCCTCGGCGGGGTGCCGGCCGAAGCCAATGCCGAGCGCTACCGCAGCCTGCTCGCCGAGACCTTCGCCGCCTTCCCCGATGATCTGGCGCAGATGCGTGAACAAGGCCTGGCGTACTTCCGCTACTTCGCCACGGAAAAAGGCCTGGCCGCACGCGCAGAGCCCGAGCGCCCACGCACCCTGGCAGCGCTGATCGACGCCGGACATGTGCACTTCGAAGCGCTGGTGTACGAGGATTTCCTGCCAGTCAGCGCCGCAGGCATCTTCCAGTCCAACCTGGGTGACGACAGCCATGCCGAATACGGCAGCAACGCCAACCGCGACGCGTTCGAAGCCGCTTTGCAGATGACCGTGCAGGACGAACTGAAGCTATACGCGCAGAGCGAACGGCGTTCGTTGCAGGCGTGTGCCGAGATGCTTGGTCTGGAGACGCTCTAGCACTTGCGCTTGGCTAATCCTTTTGTAGAACGCCGAGCAAAGCTGCACACTCGCGTCCTGCCCTTGAAGGATTGCCCCCATGCACGTCGCGCCCACCACCGAACTCAAGGCCCTGCTGCGTCTGGCAGGGCCGTTGATCGCCTCGCAGCTGGCGCACATGCTGATGGTGCTCACCGACACCTTGATGATGGCGCGCATCAGCCCGCAGGCGCTGGCCGGCGGTGGCCTGGGCGCGGCCAGCTATTCGTTCGTGTCGATTCTGTGCCTGGGCATCATCGCTGCGGTCGGCACCCTGGTGGCGATCCGCAAGGGCGCGGGCGATATCGCCGGGGCCACGCGCCTGGCGCAGAATGGCCTGTGGCTGGCCTGGGGCTTGGCGCTGCTTGCCGCCCTCGCCTTGTGGAACCTCGCGCCGTTGCTGCGGCTGTTCGGCCAGGATGCGCAGAACATCGACGGCGCCATGCAGTTCATGACCCTGCTGCCGCTGGCCCTGCCCGGCTACCTGACCTTCATGGCCTTGCGCGGTTTCACCAGCGCCCTGGGCCATTCGACTCCGGTGATGGTCATCAGCCTGATCGGTACCGTGCTCAACTACCTGTTCAACCATGCGCTGATCGAAGGCTGGATGGGCCTGCCGAAACTGGGCCTGCTGGGCATCGGCCTGGTCACCGCGCTGGTCTCGCTGGGGATGGCCGTGGCCTTGGCGCTGTATATCCGCTGGCACCGCATCTACGACGCCTATCCGCTGCGAAAAGGGCTGAGCCGGCCTTCGCTCGGCGCATTGCGTGAACTGCTGCGCCTGGGCCTGCCGATTGGCGGCACCTACATGGTCGAAATCGGCCTGTTCGCCTTCGCCGCGCTGTGCATGGGCGTGCTGGGCAGCACCGAACTGGCTGCGCATCAGGTCGCCCTGCAGCTGGTTTCGACCGCGTTCATGGTACCGACCGGACTTTCTTATGCGGTGACCATGCGCGTGGGGCTGTACTTCGGCGCCGGGCAGATTCTTGCCGCGCGCAGTGCCGGGCGCGTCGGCATCACCTTCGGCGCAGCGCTTATGTTCGGGTTCGCGGCGCTGTTCTGGCTGTGCCCGGAAGCCTTGGTCGGCATTTTCATCGACCGCAACGACCCGGCCTTCGCGGCGATCTTCCAGTTGGCGGTGTCGTTGCTGCTGGTGGCGGCCTGGTTCGAGCTGTTCGACGGCGTGCAGACCATCGCCATGGGCTCGATTCGTGGCTTGAAGGACGCCAAGACCACCTTCGTCATCGGCCTGCTCTGCTACTGGCTGGTCGGCGCACCCAGCGCCTGGCTGTTGGCCTTCACCCTCGGCGTCGGTGCAACGGGCATCTGGTGGGGCCTGGCGCTGGGCCTGGCCTGCGCCTCGGTGGCCATGACCTTAGGCTTCGAATGGCGCGTGCGGCAGAAGCTGGCGCGCTGAGGCGGCCTACCAGCGCTCGCGCAAGGCCGGACTGGCAGCGCTTTGCAGGTAGGCCACCAGCGCCTCTACCGGCAATGGCCGGCTGACCAGAAAGCCCTGCACCTGATCGCAGCCAAATCCGCGCAGCAGCCCCAGCTGCTCGGCGCTCTCGACGCCTTCGGCGACCACCTCGAGGTTGAGGTTGTGCGCCAGGTTGATCATCGCGTGCACCAGCTTGCGGTTCTCTTCACGCTGCTCCATGCCGGCGACGAAGCTACGGTCGACCTTGAGCAAGGTGATCGGCAGGCTGTTGAGGTGGACGAACGACGAGAAACCGGTGCCGAAGTCGTCCAGGGAAAAACGCACGCCCAGCCGGCCCAGGGCGTCCATGGTCTGGCGCACCTGTTCGTTGCGGCGCATTACCGCAGTTTCGGTCAGCTCGAACTCCAGCCAGCGGGCATCGACGCCATGCTCGATGATCAGCCGGCTCAGGGTCGGCAATAGCTGGCTGTCCTGGAACTGGCGAAAGCTCAGGTTTACCGCCATGTGCAACGGCGCCACGCCACGCTCGCTCAGCCACTGCATGTCACGCAGGGCACGGGAGATCACCCAGTAGCCCAGCGGCACGATCAAGCCGCTTTGCTCGGCCAGCGGTACGAACTCGCCGGGGGGTAGCAGGCCACGTTCGGCGTGGCGCCAGCGCACCAGGGCTTCGAGGCCGACGATGCGGCCGTCGGTCAGGCTCAGGCGCGGCTGGTAATGCAGCTCCAGCTCGTCACGGCGCAAAGCCCGGCGTAGCTCGCTTTCGAGGTCGGCGAGGCTGCGCGCGTTGCGGTTGATGCGCTCATTGAACACATGGAAGGTGCAGCCCTGCACCGCCTTGGCCTGACGCATGGCGATGTGTGCGTGCCACATCAACGGATCGGCGCCGGCCTGGGCGCGGGCGTGGGCCAGGCCAAGGCTGCAGCCGAGCAGCAGGCTCTCGCCGTCGATCCAGTAAGGCTCGGCCAAGGCCTCGGTGATACGCTCGGCGACCCACTGCGCGCGGCTGGGATCACGCTGCGTGTCGATCAACAGCGCGAATTCGTCGCCGCCCAGACGCGCCAGTTGGTCGCCCGCCTCCAGCTGCTGTTGCAGGCGCGCCACCACTTGCAGAATCAGGCGGTCGCCGCCCTGATGGCCGAGGGCGTCGTTGGCATGGCGGAAGTTGTCCAGATCCAGATGACCCAGCGCCACGCCGCGGCCGTCGTGCTGGGCCAGGCGGGCACTGAGCAGTGCCTGGAAACCCTGGCGATTGGCGATCCCGGTCAGCGGATCCTGCTCGGCCAAGCGTTGCAGGGTCGCCACCAGTACACCGCGCTCGCGGACATGGCGAAGCGAACGACGCAAGGCATCGTCGCTCAACTGGCCCCGCACCAGCCAGTCGCTGACCCCGCTCGGCGCAGCCGTGGGTTCAGTGTCGAGCAGCAGGATGGTCGGCAAGGCGCAGCGCCCCGGTGCCGGCTGCAAGTCGGGGGTGGCCAGCACCACAGCTTGACGGTCGTCACAAAACAGACTGTCGACGGCTTCCCAATTTGGCGCAGTCAGCAATACTGCCGAGCCACCCAGCGTTCGCAGGCACTCGCGCAATTGCGCGGCCCATTCCGGGTCTTCGGCCAGCAACAGCAGACGCAAGGGTTGGGCAGGCGTGGGCACGCAGGCTCCTTAGGCATGAAGACCATGGCAGTGGACGGCAGTATGCTACTCCACAAGTGGAAATGGTTCTCACCTGGATAGAGGCAAAGTGCCTTATAGCACGACACATTTTGTCGTGCATCCTGCGCCAACCGTCTTGCTTCGGCAAATGTGATTTACCTCGGACTTCGCGGCGGACGGTCGCGCCACAAGCCTTGCAGGCCTGATAGAATGCGCGGCTATTTTCTGGCCACCCCCGGTTTTCCCGCATGTCCCGACTCAACCCCCGGCAACAGGAAGCCTGCGATTACGTCGGCGGCCCTCTCCTGGTGCTCGCCGGTGCCGGCTCGGGCAAGACCAGCGTGATCACACGCAAGATTGCTCACCTGATCCAGAACTGCGGCATCCGCGCCCAGTACATCGTCGCCATGACCTTCACCAACAAGGCCGCGCGCGAGATGAAAGAGCGTGTCGCGACCCTGCTGCGCCCCGGTGAAGGCCGCGGTCTGACGGTGTGCACCTTCCACAACCTGGGGTTGAACATCATCCGCAAGGAGCACGCGCGGCTGGGGTACAAGCCGGGGTTCTCGATCTTCGACGAGACCGACATCAAGGCCTTGCTGTCGGACATCATGCAAAAGGAATACTCCGGCGACGACGGCCTCGACGAGGTCAAGAACATGATCGGTTCGTGGAAGAACGACCTGATCCTGCCCGCCGAAGCCCTGGAGAAAGCCCGCAACCCGCGCGAGCAGACCGCCGCCATCGTCTACACCCACTACCAGCGCACGCTCAAGGCGTACAACGCGGTGGACTTCGACGACCTCATCCTGCTGCCGGTCAAGCTGTTCGAAGAGCACGCCGATGTGCTGGAGCGCTGGCAGAACCGCGTGCGCTACCTGTTGGTGGACGAATACCAGGACACCAACGCCAGCCAATACCTGCTGGTGAAGATGCTCATCGGCATGCGCAACCAGTTCACCGTGGTCGGTGACGACGACCAGTCGATCTACGCCTGGCGCGGCGCGCGACCGGAAAACCTGATGCTGCTCAAGGACGACTACCCTTCGCTCAAGGTGGTCATGCTCGAACAGAACTACCGCTCCACCAGCCGCATCCTGCGCTGCGCCAACGTGCTCATCGCCAACAACCCCCATGCCTTCGAAAAGCAACTGTGGAGCGAAATGGGGGTGGGCGACGAGATCCGCGTGATCCGCTGCAAGAACGAGGACACCGAGGCCGAACGCGTGGCCATGGAAATCCTCACCCTGCACCTGCGCACCGACCGTCCGTACAGCGATTTCGCCATCCTCTACCGGGGCAACTACCAGGCCAAGCTGATCGAGTTGAAGCTGCAACACCACCAGGTGCCGTATCGCCTGTCGGGCGGCAACAGCTTCTTCGGCCGCCAGGAAGTCAAGGACCTCATGGCCTACCTGCGCCTGCTGGTCAACCCGGACGACGACAACGCCTACCTGCGGGTGATCAATGTGCCGCGCCGGGAAATCGGCTCGACCACCCTGGAGAAACTCGGTAACTACGCCACCGAGCGCGGCGTATCGATGTATGCCGCCAGCGAGGAAATGGGCCTGGGCGAGCACCTCGATGCGCGCTACACCGAGCGCCTGCAACGCTTCAAGCACTGGCTCGACGGCGTGCGCCACAAGGTCGCCCTGGACGACCCGATCGCGGCCCTGCACGAAATGGTCCGCGACATCGACTACGAGAACTGGATTCGCCAGAACACCGCCAGCGACAAGGCCGCGGATTTTCGCATCAGCAACGTGTGGTTCCTCATCGATGCACTGAAGAACACCCTCGAAAAAGACGAAGAGGGTGACATGACCATCGAAGATGCCATCGGCAAGCTGGTGCTGCGCGACATGCTCGAGCGCCAACAGGAAGAAGAAGAAAACGCCGAAGGCGTGCAGCTGATGACCCTGCACGCCTCCAAGGGCCTGGAATTTCCCTACGTGTTCATCATGGGCATGGAAGAGGAAATCCTCCCGCACCGCTCCAGTATCGAGGCCGACACCATCGAGGAAGAGCGGCGCCTGGCCTACGTCGGCATCACCCGGGCGCGGCAGACCCTGGCGTTCACCTTCGCCGCCAAGCGCAAGCAGTACGGGGAAATCATCGACTGCACCCCGAGCCGCTTCCTCGACGAACTGCCGCCCGACGACCTGGCCTGGGAAGGCCTCGACGACGCGCCGGTCGAAGTCAAGGCAGCGCGTGGCAACAATGCGCTGGCCGATATCCGGGCCATGCTCAAACGCTGAGCGGCCATTACCCTTTCAACTGTGCACCGGCCATGTGGGCCGGCGCCCTTTTCGTTACATCGAGGACACCACCGTGCAAGCACTGCAGCAGAAGATTCGCGAAGAAGGCATCGTGCTTTCCGATCAGGTTCTCAAGGTCGATGCGTTTCTCAACCACCAGATCGACCCTGCGCTGATGCAGTTGATCGGTGACGAGTTCGCCCGCCTGTTCGCCGATGCCGGCATCACCAAGATCGTCACCATCGAGGCCTCCGGCATCGCCCCTGCGGTGATGACTGGCCTGCGCCTGGGCGTGCCAGTGATCTTCGCCCGCAAGCACCAGTCGCTGACGCTGACCGAGAACCTGCTGACCGCCTCGGTGTACTCGTTCACCAAGCAGACCGAAAACACCGTGGCGATCTCGCCGCGCCACCTGAGCAGCAGCGACCGCGTGCTGGTGATCGATGACTTCCTCGCCAACGGCAAGGCTTCCCAAGCGCTGATCTCGATCATCAAGCAGGCCGGCGCAACCGTAGCCGGCATCGGTATCGTCATCGAGAAGTCGTTCCAGGGCGGCCGCGCCGAGCTGGACAGCCAAGGCTACCGGGTCGAATCCCTGGCCCGGGTCAAGTCGCTGGAAGGTGGTGTGGTCAGCTTCATCTGAGGTCTTTGTATCGGTGCTGGGCCTGCTTGCGGCCAAACCGCAGCGCAGCGGCCGCACGGTTGCGCCAGGCTGTCTCGATTGCCTGAGCTGGCCCGACACCGATCACCCGTTGCGAACGGTCGCCTGCAACGCCGCCAACAGCAGGCGCTGGTACAGCTCTTCCTTGAGCCCATCGGGCGACTGCAGTTGCATGCGCTGCAGGTGCCGCGGGTAGGCATCAGGCTCAGGGGCCTCCAGCGCGGCCTTGCCCAGCTCCAGCGCCTCGCTGAGCTTGAACTTGCGCTTGAGCCAGTCCAGTGCACGCACCAGGTCACGTTCTTCGTCGGTAAAGTCGCTGCCCAGCGGGTATTCGGGGAAGAACGCTGGATGTTCGGCGCGTAGCGCTTCCAGGCGCTCGGGTGAGTTGTCGGTGAAGCGCGGCGCCAGTTCGAAGTCCTCGGCCAGCTTGCCGGCCTTTTTCGCCTGGGCCATCAGCTCGGGCTGGAAGCGTGAATCGCACACTGCCAGCAGGCGGGCGATCACTTCGCTGTCGCTCTGCCCGCGCAGGTCGGCGATGCCGTACTCGGTCACCACGATGTCGCGCAGGTGCCGGGGAATGGTGCAGTGCCCATATTGCCAGTACAGGTTCGAGCTGACCTTGCCCGCCGCCTCACGCCAGCTGCGCAGCAGCAAAATCGAGCGCGCGCCCTCCAGCGCATGGGCCTGGGCGACGAAGTTGTACTGCCCCCCGACGCCGCTGAGCACCCGGCCATCTTCCAGCTGGTCGGCCACCGCCGCGCCGAGCACGGTACAGGCGAACACCGTGTTGACGAAGCGCGCATCCTGGCGCTCGCGGCGCTTGCGCGGCTCATCGCCATACAGTTCGTTGATATAGCTGATGGCGGTCATGGCGAACTGGCTGCGCTGCGCCAGCGGCATCTCGCGCAGGCGCTGATAGAAACTGCGTGGGCCGAGGAAGAAGCCGCCATGCACCAGCACCCCGTGCTCGTCGGCCGGGCGGCGAATGACCCCGGCTTCGACCAGCGCCAGCAGCCCGTTGACGAACATCTCGCTGCAGCCGTACAGGCCCTGCTCGAACACATCCAGCCCGCCCTCGCCCGCTACCAGACCCTGCCAGGGTCTCAGATCCAGCGCCGCGAGCAGGCTGCGATAGCCAGCGTTGTCGCGGTGCCGGGCCAGCAGCGCCGAGGCCACGGCGTCGCCCATGGCGCCGATGCCGATCTGCAAAGTACCGCCATCGCGCACCAGCGCACTGACGTGCAGGCCGATGCAATGATCCTGGGTGGTCACCGGCATGTTCGGCGTGGAAAACAGCCGGCGCCGCTCGGGGGTGTCGATCAACAGGTCGAACTGCGCCTCGCCAAGTTCGGCATCGCCGGGCATGTAAGGCAGTTCTTCATGGACCTGGCCGAGCACGAGAATGGTCTCGCCGGCTTCGCGGCGCCGCGCGACCATCGGTAGCAGGTCGAGGGTGATGTCCGGGTTGCAGGCCAAGCTCAGTTGCCCGGGCCGCTCGGGGGTCGCCGCCACCAGTTGAGCGATCAGGTTCAGGCCCTTGGCGTTGATGTCGCGCGCGGCATGGCTGTAGTTGCTGCTGACGTAGTCCTGCTGGGCCGCCGCGCTGTGCAGCAGGCTGCCGGGCTGCATGAAGAACTGTTCGACGCGGATGTTCGGCGGCAGGCTGTCGTTGCGCAGGTCGGCAAGGTAGTCCAGCTCTTCATAGTCGGCGAACACCCGTTCGACGAAGGGTTCGAGAAAGCGTCGCTGCAAGCCGTCGCCCAGCGGCGGGCGGCCGAGGCTCAGTGCGGTGTACAGGGTCAGGCGGCGTTCGGGCAGTTCGCGGATACGCGCGTACAGCGCATTGACGAAGGCATTGGGCTTGCCCAGGCCCAGCGGCATGCCCATGTGGATGTGCGCCGGCAGCTGGGCCAGCACCTGGTCTACCGCCTGATCGAGAGAGCAATGCCGGGCCATCGTGGCCTCCGTCAACGTCCGAGGGTGCGGACGTTGGACCGGTGGCGGAGAGATTTTGCTGCATCGCTGCACGGCGGCAGGGCCATGCAACGGGATAAAGCGGTTACAGCCCGGACATCTTCTTGATGGCCTGTTTCAGGTCGTCGTCGGAGCAGTCGGCGCAGGTGCCTTTGGGCGGCATGGCGTTGATGCCGGTGATGGCCTTGGCGAGGATACCGTCGAGGCCGCCCTGGTGGTCGGCGCGCTCTTTCCAGGCCGCCGTGTCACCGACTTTCGGTGCCCCCAGCAGGCCAGTGCCATGGCAGGCGTTGCAATGCTTGGCGATGACGTCGTCGATGTTCTTCGCCGCCCCGCCACTGGCGCTGACGGCCACCGCCATGCCCTTGCATTCCTGGCCCTGGATACACACCTGGCCGACCGGTGCCAGGCGCTTGGCGATATCGTCGTCGGTCGCTGCCTGGGCGTTGAGCGCCCACAGGGCGAAAAGAGCTGCTGGCAGGGCCAGCCACTGGTTGATCTGGTTCACGCTTACACCCTCATGGTGGCTGATCACGCCCACGGCCACGGTTTACGCGGGCGGCGAAAAGTATAACGACAAGGTCTGAGCGGCGGAACGACCCCACATTGGAAAGGGGTATTGCCGACACATTTGCCTGCGCCAGATCAAAAATTCGAGGGGGTAGCCGCGCTGATCAGCCGTGCGGGCTTGTCGAACGGGTTGCGAAAACGGTGCGGGCGGGTGCTTTCGAAGTAGTAGCTGTCACCGGCTTCGAGGATGAATGTCTCGTTGCCCACCACCAGCTCCAGCTGGCCTTCGAGGAGGATGCCGGTTTCCTCGCCATCGTGGGTGAGCATCTCGACCCCCGTGTCGGCGCCGGGCGGATACACCTCGTTGAGAAAGGCGATGGCGCGGTTGGGGTGCGACTTGCCGACCAGTTTCATGGTCACTGCGCCGTCGGAGATGTCGATGAGTTCATCGGCCTTGTAGACGATTTGCGGGGTGCCTTCGGTTTCCAGTTCCACGGAAAAGAACTCGACCATCGACATGGGGATGCCGCTTAGCACCTTGCGCAGCGAGCTGATCGAGGGGCTGACACTGTTCTTCTCGATCATCGAGATGGTGCTGTTGGTCACCCCTGCGCGCTTGGCCAGTTCACGCTGGGACAGGCCCTTGAGCTTACGGATGGCCTGCAGTCGTTCGCCGACGTCCAAAGCTGAGCCTCCTGAAACGGTCGCGGGGGGGAATGTGGCCGATATGATGGCAACCGCGTTCAGAATTTACAACAGTCGAGGCTCTGGCGGTTGTGCCTCAGGCGTCCACGTATTCCAGCGGCACGCGCTTGAGATTACAGAAGATCTGGTAAGGAATGGTGCCCGCCTGGGCGGCGACATCACTGGCCAGCACCTGCTTGCCCCACAGCTCCACCGGGCTGCCGACCACCGCCTGCGGCACGTCGGTGAGGTCGACGCAGAGCATGTCCATCGACACCCGGCCGATCAGTTGGGTGCGCTGCCCGGCGACCATCACCGGTGTACCGGTCGGCGCCTGGCGCGGATAGCCGTCGGCATACCCCATGGCGACCACCCCGACCCGCGAGGTGCGGGCGGTGGTGTACAGGCCGCCATACCCCACCGGCTCGCCGGCCGGCAGTTCGCGCACACTGATCAGCCGCGACTGCAGGGTCATCACCGGCTGTAGGCGTGACGCCTCGGCCTGCGCCACCTCGAACGGGGTGGCGCCGTAAAGCATGATGCCCGGGCGGACCCAGTCACTGGGAATCTGCGGCCAGCCCAGCAGCGCCGGTGAGTTGCGCAGGCTGCATTCTGCTGCCAACCCCTCGCGGGCGGCCAGGAACACCGCCAACTGGCGCTCGGTGGTGCTGGCGTCGAGTTCGTCGGCGCGGGCGAAGTGGCTCATCAGCACCACGCGGGCCACCTTGCCGCTGGCCAGCAGGCGCTGATAAGCGTTCTGGTATTCATCGGGGTGCAGGCCTGCGCGGTGCATGCCGGTGTCGAGCTTGAGCCAGACCTTCAGCGTCTTGTGCAGCGGCGTCTGCTCGATGGCTTCGAGCTGCCACATCGAATGCACCACGCACCACAGATCATGCTCGGCGATCAATGCCAGTTCGCTGGCCTCGAAAAAGCCTTCCAGCAGCAGCACCGGCGCCTTGATGCCTGCGGCGCGCAGCTCCAGGGCCTCTTCGATACAGGCCACGGCGAAGCCATCGGCCTCAGGCTCCAGAGCCAGTGCGCAGCGCACGGCGCCGTGGCCGTAAGCATCGGCCTTAATCACTGCCAGCGCCTTGGCGCCTGACAGTTCGCGGGCCAGGCGGTAGTTGTGGCGCAGGGCCTGGAGGTCGATGAGGGCACGGGCAGGACGCATGACTACAGCCTTCTGGCAGTTCGTTGAGAAAGTGAAAACGCCGCGCGTCAGACGCGCGGCGGACAACCTGGACGCTACGCCGCCCGCAGCACCTAGCGGTGAGCCGGCGCGGGATGGCCGTGACGGGCCACGTCCTGAACATTGCCGTAGCGCGAGATGTCCAGCCCGGCCGCGCTGATCTGCGGCGTCTTGCGCGCGATCAGATCGGCCAGCAGGCGTCCCGAACCACAGGCCATGGTCCAGCCCAGGGTGCCATGTCCGGTATTGAGGAACAGGTTGCTCAGGCGCGTGGCGCCGACGATCGGCGTGCCATCGGGTGTGGCCGGGCGCAGACCGGTCCAGAACTCCGCCTGACGCAAATCGCCGCCGCGAGGATAGAGATCATTGACGATCATCTCCAGCGTTTCGCGCCGACGCGGGTTGAGGCTCAGGTCGAAGCCGGCGATCTCTGCCATGCCGCCGACACGAATGCGGTTGTCGAATCGGGTAATGGCGACCTTGTAGGTTTCGTCGAGAATGGTCGAGGTCGGCGCCATGTCCGCATCGGTGATCGGCACGGTCAACGAATAGCCCTTGAGCGGATACACCGGGGCCTTGATGCCCAGCGGCTTGAGCAGCTGCGGCGAGTAGCTGCCCAAGGCCAGCACGTAGCGATCGGCGGTTTCCAGCTTGCCGTCGATCCACACGCCATCGAGGCGATCACCATTGGCATGGAGGCGCTGGATATCCTGGCCGAAACGGAATTCCACACCCAGCTCGGCGGCCATGTCGGCCAAGCGCGTGGTGAACAATTGGCAGTCGCCGGTCTGGTCGTTGGGCAGGCGCAGGGCACCGGCGAGCAGGTGCTTGGCGCCGGCCAGCGCCGGCTCGACGCGGGCAATGGCGTCGCGGTCGAGCAATTCGTAGGGCACGCCGGACTGCTCGAGCACGGCGATGTCCTTGGCCGCGGCATCGACCTGCGCCTGGGTGCGGAACAATTGCGTGGTGCCCAGGGTGCGGCTTTCGTAGGCGATGCCGGTTTCGGCGCGCAGCTCGTCGAGGCAGTCACGACTGTACTCCGACAGGCGCACCATGCGCTCCTTGTTCACCGCATAGCGATTGGCCGTGCAATTGCGCAGCATCTGCGCCATCCACAGGTACTGGTCGATATCACCGGTGAGTTTGATCGCCAGCGGCGCGTGACGCTCGAGCAGCCACTTGATGGCCTTGAGCGGTACACCCGGAGCGGCCCATGGCGAGGCGTAGCCTGGCGAGATCTGGCCAGCATTGGCAAAGCTGGTTTCCATGGCCACCGCAGGCTGGCGGTCGACCACCGTCACTTGAAAACCTTGTCGGGCCAGGTAGTAAGCGCTGACGGTTCCAATGACACCGCCACCCAATACCAGAACTCGCATTGTCGCTCCCTCTCGCGCGGCCAGCCGCGGGCGTTTGTTGAGATGTATCGAATGGCCGCAGTATAAAAACTACCGCTCAGTGCTTTTCACTATATAAAAGCCTATATTTGGCGACAATTCTCGGCACTTTGGCCTTTCACGGAGGGGCATCCCCTATGAGGACCCAGCATCAAAGCAAGCGCGAACTGGACAAGATCGACCGCAATATCCTGCGTATCCTGCAGAATGATGGGCGTATCTCGTTCACCGAGCTGGGGGAAAAGGTCGGCCTTTCAACTACCCCATGCACCGAGCGCGTTCGGCGGCTGGAGCGCGAAGGCATCATCATGGGCTACAACGCGCGGCTCAACCCGCAGCACCTGAAGGGCAGCCTGCTGGTGTTCGTGGAAATCGGCCTGGACTACAAATCCGGCGACACCTTCGAAGAATTCCGCCGCGCCGTGCTCAAGCTGCCCCATGTGCTGGAATGCCATTTGGTCTCGGGCGATTTCGACTACCTGGTCAAGGCGCGGATTTCCGAGATGGCCTCATACCGCAAGCTGCTCGGCGACATCCTGCTCAAGCTGCCGCACGTGCGTGAGTCGAAAAGCTACATCGTCATGGAAGAAGTCAAAGAAAGCCTGTGCCTGCCGATTCCCGACTGAAGCTTGCCGGCGTTCAGACCAGCACTTGCCGAGTGGTGGCGATGAACTGATGCACCAGGTGCTCGGCTTCGGGCTCGATCAGGGTCGCCGGCCCTCGCCCACGCGGGCAGGCCATGCGCGGCGTGGTGCCGAACAGGCGGCAGATCAGCGGGCGGTCGGCATACACCGTGCAGCCTTGCGGCCCCAGGTGCACGCAATCGAGACGCTCCAGGGCGGCGGCCTGTTGCGCCGCCGAGGTGCGCGGCAGGCAGGCCATTTCCTCGGCAGAGGTGGTCACCGGCCCGCAGCAATCGTGACAGCCGGGCTCGCATTCGAAACTTGGGATCAGTTCACGCAGGAAGTGGATCTTGTGGCGGTTATCAGACATGTGCCCAGCAGGTGGTAAAAGGGGCCGGGCAGTGTAAGACAAACCGCCGCGCTCGCCCAATCGCCGAGACCCGCGCTTGCCCGGCCCGGAAACCAGCGCTTATCCTCGCCTGCTCGCGCCCATGCCAGGATTCGCCCATGTCCCACGCCGCCTCTTACTACGCCGCCAGTTGCAACCTCCCGCTCACATTGACGCCCTTGCAGGGCACGCAGCGGGCTGATGTGTGCGTTGTCGGGGGGGGCTTTTCGGGGCTCAATACCGCTATCGAGTTGGCCCAGCGCGGGCTGTCGGTGATCGTGCTGGAAGCGCAGCAGATCGGCTGGGGCGCCAGCGGGCGCAACGGCGGACAGCTGATTCGCGGGGTTGGCCATGGCCTCGAGCAGTTCCGCCCGGTGATTGGCGAAGATGGCGTGCGCAGCCTGCAACTGATGGGCCTGGAGGCGGTGCATATCGTTCGGCAACGGGTCGAGGGCAATGCCATCGCCTGCGACCTGACCTGGGGTTACTGCGACCTGGCGAACAAAGCCGGCGAGCTGGACGGGTTCGCCGAAGAGGCCGAGCACCTGCGCAGCCTGGGCTATCCGCATGAGCTGAAGCTGGTGCCCAAGGCCGACATCCGCAGCGTGGTGGGCAGTGACCGTTACGTCGGCGGCCTGATCGACATGGGTTCGGGCCACCTGCACCCGCTCAACCTGGCGCTCGGTGAAGCCGCACTGGCGCAGCGCCTGGGCGTGCAGTTGCACGAGCACTCGGCGGTCACGCGCATCGACTACGGGCCGCAGGTGGTGGTGCACACGGCAGCGGGCAAAGTGCAGGCCGACACCCTGGTGCTGTGCTGCAATGCCTACCTCAATGGCCTGAATGCAGAATTGGGCGGCAAGGTACTGCCGGCCGGCAGCTACATCATCGCCACCGAGCCGCTCGGCGCCGAGCGCGCCAGGCAGCTGCTGCCGCGCAACATGGCGGTCTGCGACCAGCGGGTTGCCCTCGATTACTACCGGCTGTCTGCCGACAACCGTCTGTTGTTTGGCGGCGCCTGCCATTATTCAGGGCGCGATCCGCGGGACATCGCCGGATACATGCTCCCGAAGATGCTCAAGGTCTTCCCGCACCTGGCCGACGTGCGCATCGACTACCAATGGGGCGGCATGATCGGCATCGGCGCCAACCGCCTGCCGCAGATCGGCCGGCTTGCCAGCCAGCCCAACGTCTATTACGCCCAGGCTTACTCCGGGCATGGCGTGAACGCCACGCACCTGGCCGGACGCCTGCTCGGCGAAGCCATCAGCGGCCAGGCCAGCGGCCGCTTCGACCTGTTCGCCAAGGTCCCGCACATGACCTTCCCCGGCGGCAAGTACCTGCGCTCGCCGTTGCTGGCCATGGGCATGCTCTGGCATCGGCTCAAAGAGCTGGTCTGATCAGGCCTTCCAGAACGGCTTCGAACCTTCCGCGACGGCTTGCTCGCGGCTCAGGCCAATGTCGCGCAGGTGCTGTTCGCTCAGGGCCAGCAGCGCCCGTCGGGTGGAGTAACGTTGCACCCACTGCGTGTAAACACCCTGCACGCCCACCTGCAGCTGGCGCTGCCCTGCCGCGGTGGCACCTGGCTCGATCGCCAGGTCGATATCATTGAATCGGCTCATCACCCTGTCTCCCTGCCCACGAAACCGTGAACACAGCATCGCGCAGGCAGCCATGGCAATACAGACTCAAAAAAGCTTTATTAAAACCATACAGAAATGCCGAATCTGAAGATGAATGCTGTATTTTCTTATCGATCTGTATCGGTCAAAAGCAGCCCGGGCTTCAGGAGTATGGAATGACGCTGTACATGAATCTCGCCGACCTGCTCGGCGCGCGCATCGAGCAAGGCCTGTACCGACCCGGCCAGCGTCTGCCCTCGGTGCGCGCCCTCAGTGTTGAACACGGCGTGAGCCTGAGCACCGTACAGCAGGCCTATCGCCTGCTCGAAGACAACGGCCTGGTCTCGCCACGGCCCAAGTCGGGCTACTTCGTCAGCGAAGGCCGCAGCCTGCCTGCTCTGCCGGCAATCACCCGACCGGCGCAGCGGCCGGTGGATATCTCGCAGTGGGAGCAAGTACTCGAGCTGGTGCGCAGTACCCCCAGTCCCGAGGTCATCCAGCTCGGCCGTGGCATGCCGGACGTCGACACCCCCACCCTCAAGCCGCTGCTGCGCAGCCTCGCGCAACTGAGCCGGCGCCAGGACATGCCTGGCCTGTACTACGACACCATCCAGGGCAACCTGCACCTGCGCGAACAGATCGCCCGCCTGATGCTCGATTCCGGCTGTCACCTGGCACCCGCCGACCTGGTGGTCACCACCGGCTGTCACGAAGCGCTGTCGTGCAGCATCCGCGCCGTGTGCGAACCGGGCGACATCGTCGCCGTGGACTCGCCGAGCTTCCACGGCGCCATGCAGACCCTCAAGGGCCTGGGCATGAAAGCGCTGGAGATTCCCACCGATCCGCTGACCGGCATCAGCCTCGAAGCTCTCGAGCTGGCCCTGGAGCAATGGCCGATCAAACTCATCCAGATCACCCCCAACTGCAACAACCCGTGGGGCTACATCATGCCCGAGGCGCGCAAGAAGGCCCTGCTGAGCCTGGCGCAGCGCTTCGACGTGGCGATTCTCGAAGACGATGTGTATGGCGACCTGGCCTATACCTACCCGCGGCCGCGCACGCTGAAATCCTTCGACGACGACGGCCGCGTACTGCTGTGCAGCTCGTTCTCCAAGACCCTGGCCCCCGGACTGCGGGTCGGCTGGGTGGCGCCAGGGCGTTATCTTGAGCGCACGCTGCACATGAAGTTCATCGGCACTGGCAGCACCGCCGTACAACCGCAACTGGCGATTGCCGACTTCATCGCCGGCGGCCATTACCAGCCACACCTGCGGCGCATGCGCAGCCAGTACCAGCGCGGCCGCGATGTGATGAGCGACTGGGTAGCGCGCTACTTCCCGCCAGGTACGCGGGTCAGCCGGCCCCAGGGCGGTTTCGTGCTGTGGGTGGAATTGCCGGAAAGCTTCGACACCCTGCGCCTGAACCGCGTCCTGCTCGACCAAGGGGTACAGATTGCCGTGGGCAGTATCTTCTCGGCGTCGGGCAAGTACCGGCATTGTCTGCGCATGAACTACGCGGGCAAGCCTTCGGCGCAGATCGAGGCGGCGGTGCGCACAGTCGGTGAGAGCGCACAACGCCTGCTGGCCGAACAGACCGATGCCGGTAACTTTGTCCCCCCGGGGAGTGTCATACCTGCAGCCTCCCGTACAGGACGATCCACTTCTTGAAACTCCAGCGCGTTCTACCCCTTCTGCTGGCCCTGCTGCTCGGCCTTTCTGGCTGTGCCGGCGTCAGTTCGCCGCGGGTGATCAGTCACGCGCTGCCGGCCGACCAGTCGGCGTTCGGCCGCTCGGTGCAACATCAGGCGGCCGAGCATGAAGGACGCTCGGGATTTCGCCTGCTGCCCAACAGCACCGAAGCGTTCCACGCCCGTGCCGAGCTGCTGCGTCATGCCCAGACCAGCATCGACCTGCAGTACTACATCGTCCATGACGGCCTCAGCACCCGCGCGTTGGTACATGAGCTGCTACAGGCCGCCGATCGCGGCGTGCGCGTGCGCGTGCTGCTCGACGACACCACCAGCGACGGCCTGGACACCCTGATCGGCACCTTGGCCGCGCACCCGAACATACAGATTCGCTTGTTCAACCCGCTGCACCTGGGCCGCAGCACCGGCGTGACCCGCGCCGCCGGGCGCCTGTTCAACCTGTCGCTGCAGCATCGGCGCATGCACAACAAACTGTTTCTGGTGGACAACAGCATGGCCATCGTCGGCGGGCGCAACCTGGGCGATGAGTATTTCGACGCCGAGCCCAACCTCAATTTCACCGACATCGACATGCTCAGCGTCGGGCCTGTCGCCGAGCAGTTGGGGCACAGCTTCGACCAATACTGGAACAGCGCCCTGAGCCGGCCGATCGGTGATTTCCTCTGGCAACAACCCGATGCCCGCGACCTTGTGGCCAGCCGCCGCAGCCTGGACGCCTGGCTGGGCGACGCACGCACCAAGCGTCATGTGCTGTACGACCGCCTGATGGAATGGCAACGCAAGCCGCGCCTGGACAAATGGCGCAATGAACTGATCTGGGCCCATGCGCAAGCATTGTGGGACGCGCCGAGCAAGGTGCTGGCCAAGAACGAGCCCGATCCGCAGTTGCTCATGACCCGGCAACTGGCACCTGACCTCAAGCACGTCGAGCACGAGCTGATTCTGGTCTCGGCCTATTTCGTCCCTGGGGAGACCGGCCTGCTCTACCTCACCGGGCGCGCCGATGCCGGGGTGACGGTAAAACTGCTGACCAACTCGCTGGAGGCCACCGACGTGCCGGCCGTGCACGGCGGCTATGCGCCCTACCGCCGCGCCCTGCTCGAACACGGCGTGCAGTTGTTCGAGCTGCGCCGCCAGCCAGGCGACCCCAGCTCGACCCGTGGCCTGAATTTCCGTGGCAGTTCCGATTCGAGCCTGCACAGCAAGGCGATGGTGTTCGACGGGCAGAAGACCTTCGTCGGCTCGTTCAACTTCGACCCGCGTTCAGTGCTATGGAACACCGAAGTGGGCATTCTGGTCGACAGTCCGAAACTCGCCGCCTACACCCGCGAACTGGCGTTGCAGGGCATGGCGCCCGCCGTCAGCTACAGGCCGACCTTGCAGGGCGACAAGCTGGTGTGGATCACTGAAGACGATGGCCAGTTGCATACCCTCGACCACGAGCCTGGCGGCCTGTGGCGGCGTTTCAATGCCTGGGTGGCCAAGGCCGTAGGCCTGGAGCGCATGCTCTAGGCCAATCCGTCAGGCCGGAGCCGGTTCGAACGCGCCACGGCGCTGGGTCAGCCACACAAGCCCGGCGGCGCCAGCGGCCATCAGCCACAACAACGCGTGACCACTCACCCACTGGCTACCAGCCCCGGCCAGCAGCGGCCCGAGCAGACAGCCGATGCCCCACAGCTGCGCGACATGAGCATTGGCCCGCACCAGCGCATCATCCCGGTAGCGCTCGCCGATCAACACCAATGACAAGGTGAACAACCCGCCTGCACTGGCGCCGAAGAGCACCCACAGCGGCCACACCAGCGGCGTGTGCAGCAGAAACGGAATGGCCAGGCTCGACACCAGCAAGCTCAGCGCACAGGCGGTGAACAACAAGCGCCGCGAGACCCGGTCAGCCAGCGCCCCGATAGGCAACTGCAGCACGGCATCGCCCACCACCACGGTACTGACCATGAACAGCGCCACTTCTGCGGTGAAGCCCTGTTGCAGGCAATACACCGGCAGCAGCGTCAGAATCATCGCCTCGAAGGCAGCGAACAGAGCGATCGCCCATGCGATCACCGGCAAGCGACGGCAGAAGCCCACCAAGTCCATCAAGCTGACGCTGCACGCTTCAGTACGCGGCGCGCCGCCGCGGCCAATCAATACCAGAGGCGCGATCAGCAACAGCCCTGTAGCTGCCCAGAAGCCGAAATCGTCATCCGTGCCGAGCACACCGAGCAACAACGGCCCGGCAAGCTGGCTGAGGGCGTAGCTGCTGCCATACAGCGCCACCAGGCGACCGCGCCACTGCTCGACCACCAGCTGGTTGATCCAGCTCTCACCGAGAATGAACACCACGGTCAACGCCATGCCGATCAGCAGGCGCAGGCCCAGCCATAGCGGGTAACTGTGCAGCACCGCCAACAGCCCAATCGACACTGCCCCGCCCCACAGGCACACGCGCATGGCCGCCGGCACGCCAAGCCAGCCCGCCAGACGGCTGGACAGGCTCGCGCCCAACAGCACCCCCAGCGCTGGCATGGCTGCCATTACGCCAATGGCGAAGCCACCGTAGCCTTGCTGCTCCAGGCGCAGCGAGACCAACGGCATGCTCACGCCCAGCGCCAGGCCGACACTGAGCACCGCCGACAGAACGGCGAAATAAGTACCCCAACGCATGCAGCCTCCCCGGCCCGGCATGATCCATGGCAGAAACGAAGCAGCCGGGTCGACCTGAGTCGACCCGGCTGCTGATGGTGCAGTGGCTCACTGGGGCTTACAGCTTGACCCAGGTGGCCTTCAACTCGGTGTACTTCTCCAGCGCGTGCAGCGACTTGTCACGGCCGTTGCCTGACTGTTTGAAGCCGCCGAACGGCGCAGTCATGTCACCACCGTCGTACTGGTTGACCCACACGCTGCCAGCACGCACCGCCCGGGCGGTCTTGTGCGCCTTGGAGATGTCAGCCGTCCAGATACCTGCCGCCAGGCCATACGGCGTGTCGTTGGCGATGGCAATCGCTTCCTCGGCACTGTCGAAGGTAATGACCGACAACACCGGGCCGAAGATTTCTTCCTGGGCGATCTTCATGGCATTGGTGACGCCATCGAAGATGGTCGGTTCGACATAGGTGCCGCCAGTCTCTTCCAGGATGCGCTTGCCGCCGGTGAGCAGCGTGGCGCCGTCCTGATGGCCGGCCTCGATGTACGACAGCACGGTATTCATCTGCTGGGTGTCGACCAGCGCACCCACGGTGGTCGCAGGGTCCAGCGGATTGCCGGGTTTCCAGGCCTTGAGCGCCTCGACGACACGCGGCAGGAACTGGTCGCGGATCGAGCGTTCCACCAGCAGACGCGAGCCTGCCGTGCACACCTCACCCTGGTTGAAGGCAATGGCGCTGGCGGCGGCCTGGGCGGCGGCCTCAAGATCAGGCGCGTCGGCAAAGACGATGTTCGGGCTCTTGCCACCCGCCTCGAGCCACACGCGCTTCATGTTCGATTCGCCTGCGTAGATCATCAACTGCTTGGCGATACGGCTGGAGCCGGTGAACACCAGGGTGTCGACATCCATGTGCAAGGCCAGCGCCTTGCCCACGGTGTGGCCGTAACCGGGCAGCACGTTGAGCACACCCGCCGGAATGCCAGCCTCGACTGCCAGTTGCGCGATACGTATGGCCGTCAGCGGAGATTTTTCCGACGGCTTGAGCACCACCGAGTTACCGGTTGCCAACGCCGGGCCGAGCTTCCAGCAGGCCATCAGCAGCGGGAAGTTCCACGGCACGATGGCCGCGACCACACCGACCGGTTCGCGGGTCACCAGACCGAGCTGATCGTGCGGGGTGGGGGCGACTTCGTCGTAGACCTTGTCGATGGCCTCGGCGGTCCACTGGATGGCATTGGCCGCACCGGGAATGTCGATGCTGGAGGAATCGCCGATCGGCTTGCCCATGTCGAGGGTTTCCAGCAGGGCCAGCTCTTCGAGATTGGCACGCATCAGCTCGGCGAAACGAATCAGGCGGGCCTTGCGCTTGGCCGGCGCCAACGCCGACCAGACGCCCGAGGCGAAGGTGGCGCGGGCATTTTCCACCGCCAGGTTGGCATCTGCCAGGTCACAGCTGGCGACCTTGGCGAGGAACCGACCATCGACGGGGCTGAGGCAATCGAAGGTTTGCGCGGAACTGGCCTGGGTATACTCGCCGTTGATGAAGGCGCGGCCTTCGATCTTCAGTTGTTGTGCCCGTTGTTCCCAATCCGCACGCGTCAGGGTAGTCATACCAAACTCCTCCTCTTGTATAGGTGCAACGCCGCACCGAGGATTTCTCGGCGTTGTCTGAAATGCTGGCCGGGTACACTGCGCACACGGGCCGCGACACCCTAAACCAGGGCGGTCAGACTATCAATATATTTGACATTAAAGCCAGCAAGGCCTCTCCATGTTCATTTTATTAAACGGTCAAAGGGGTTAATCATGAGCATCGCTACCATCATAGACTTCGCCCAGGCGCTCACCGAAGCCGAGAGCTATCGCCCTGCTGCAGAGAAAATCATCAAGGGCGAACCGGATCAGCTGATCTACAACCACTATGCCAGTCCGTGCGGCCAATTCGCCGCCGGCGTCTGGGAGGGTGCCGTGGGCCAGTGGCAGGTGCATTACACCGAGCATGAATACTGCGAAATCGTTCAAGGCGTTTCGGTGTTGCGCGATGAGGCGGGTGAAGCCAAGACGCTGCGGGCAGGCGATCGCTTCGTGATCCCGGCGGGGTTCAAAGGCACTTGGGAAGTGCTCGAGCCGTGTCGCAAGATTTACGCGCTGTTCGAGTCCAAGTAGCGGCCAGCTTACCGTCCGGCAATCATGGCCTTGCAAGCAGCAGTGCGGCCTGGAGTTCGGACGGTTTCCAATGCAGGTCAGCACTGCCCTGGTGCAACATGGCAGCATTATCTACCGTTTTTCTCGGCTCACCCGCGTCACCTTTGTACGACCCAATAAAGGGTGACCAACGAGGAAAAATCATGCACCCGTGCAAAGAAAGCATTGGCGACGTTCAACATCTGGTGGGTACGCCTTTCGTCCCCAGCGTCGTGGCCTACATTCAGGAAATGACTGGTATCTCGCGAGTCGAGAAGCTCAGGCCAACACGCGAAGCGCGCTTCTGCGAAGTTGAATATGAAGTCAAGGACGGCATTATCGTCAATATCTACGTCGCTCGCCACGCAACCCCCCATAGGGTGTGGGTCGCGCCTGCGAAACGCGAGTGACGAGACCTGGAGTAATCCACTTCTTGCTGCGTAGAAGCAAAAAAAACCCGCCTCCTTTCGGACGCGGGTTTTTTCGGGTCGCCAGATCAATTACTTGATCTTGGCTTCCTTGTAGGTCACGTGCTTGCGAACAACCGGATCGTATTTCTTGATCTCGATTTTGTCCGGGGTAGTACGCTTGTTCTTGTCGGTGGTATAGAAGTGGCCAGTGCCAGCGCTCGATACCAGACGGATCAATTCACGCATGATGCTCTCCTTAAACCTTGTTGCCGGCGCGGCGAATGTCGACCAGAACGGCATCGATGCCGCGCTTGTCGATGATACGCATACCTTTGGCGGAAACGCGCAGACGCACGAAACGCTTCTCGGATTCAACCCAGAAACGGTGGTGCTGCAGGTTCGGCAGGAAACGACGACGGGTTTTGTTGTTTGCGTGGGAAATGTTGTTCCCGGTTACCGGACCCTTACCGGTAACTTGACAGACTCTCGACATGCCTCAGCCCTCTAAAACCACATGCCCAACCCGGCATGGGTTGGCCGCTTAATCTCTCAGTCTTGGCGCCAGGCGCCGTATTTCAGGGGTCTTACACGACCGGATCCGTTTGCACGGCAGGCCGAGCCCCTAGAAAAGAGCGCTGCTTTATACCAGAAAGAGTTCTTCGCAACAACAGATTATGCGCAGGAAGCTCAGGCCATACGCGGCCGACCAGCATAGCGACAGGGGCGCGGGGGTGTCGACCGTCTGTCGACGAATTTATCGACACAGCGGTGGTCATTTGCAAACGTCGCCACTAGTGTAGGGCCTTTCCCAGACTGCACCGGCAGATGGCTATCTGATCCTACCGAGGAGCCCACATGCGTGCCGCCACCCTTTGCTTCGCGTTGTCTTCCCTGTTCGCCGCGGGCCTTGCCCAGGCCACGCCGCTGGTGGTGTGCACCGAAGCCAGCCCGGAAGGCTTCGATGTGGTTCAGTACAACTCGCTGACCACCACCAATGCCGCGGCCGACGTACTGATGAACCGTCTGGTCGAGTTCGACGCGGCACAGGGCAAGGTGATTCCGAGCCTGGCCGAACAGTGGAAGGTTTCAGCCGATGGTCTGACCTACGATTTCACCCTGCGCAAAGGGGTGAAATTCCATAGCACCGCTTACTTCAAGCCGACCCGCGAGCTACAGGCCGACGACGTGCTGTTCAGCTTCCAGCGCATGCTCTACCCCGCTCACGCCTGGTACAAAAGCGCACCCGGCGGCTATCCGCATGCCCAGTCGCTGCAACTGCCCAGCCTGATCAAGTCGGTCGAAGCACCGACGCCAGACACCGTGCGCTTCACCCTCGACCACCCCGACGCCACGTTCCTGGCGACCTTGAGCATGGGCTTCGCCTCGATCTATTCCGCAGAATATGCCGACAAGCTGCTCAAGGCCGGGGCCCAGGACAAGCTCAACAGCCAGCCGATCGGTACCGGGCCGTTCGTTTTCCAACGTTTCCAGAAAGACGCGCTGGTGCGCTACCGCGCCAACGCCGACTACTTCGCCGGCAAACCCGCGGTCGACCCGTTGATCTATTCCATCACCCCGGATGCCACCGTTCGTCTGCAGAAGCTCAAGCGCAACGAGTGCCAAGTGGCGCTTTCGCCCAAGCCGCTGGACATCGCCGAAGCCAAGCAGGATGACGCGCTGCAGGTCGCCAGCACCCCTGCATTCATGACCGCCTTCGTCGCCATCAACAGCCAGCGTCCACCGCTGAACAAGCCTGAGGTGCGTCAGGCGATCAACCTGGCCTTCGACAAGACCAGCTACCTGCAAGCAGTGTTCGAGAACACCGGTACCGCCGCCAACGGGCCCTACCCGCCGACCACCTGGGGCTATGCCAAGAACCTGCCGGGCTATCCGACCGACGTGGAAAAGGCCAAGGCGCTGATGGCCAAGGCGGGCCTCGCGGAAGGCTTCAGCACCACGATCTGGACCCGTCCCTCGGGCAGCCTGCTCAACCCCAACCCCAGCCTGGGCGCGCAAATGCTGCAGGCCGACCTGAAGAAGATCGGTATCAAGGCTGAAATCCGCGTGATCGAATGGGGCGAACTGATCCGCCGCGCCAAGACCGGCGAGCACGACCTGCTGTTCATGGGCTGGGCCGGCGACAACGGCGATCCGGATAACTTCCTGACCCCACAGTTTTCCTGCGCCGCGGTGCAGTCGGGCACCAATTTCGCACGCTTCTGCGACCCGCGTCTGGACCAGTTGATCACCGCCGGGCGCACCACCGCCGACCAGAGCGTGCGCAGCCGCCTGTACCAGCAGGCACAGACGTTGATTCAGCAACAGGCACTGTGGCTGCCATTGGCTCACCCGACCGCCTCGACGTTGCTGCGCAAACGTGTGGAGGGATATCAGGTGAGTCCATTCGGGCGCCTGGACTTCGCTGGCACCTCGGTCGCACGTTGACCGGCCTCAGGCGCTGAACCAACCGTGCTCGACCATCGACAGCGGGTCACCTTCGCCCACGATGATGTGATCGAGCACGCGTACGTCAACCAGCTTGAGCGCCGTTTTCAAGGTCAGGGTCAGGTGCACGTCCTCGGGGCTGGGTTCACACACCCCCGAGGGATGGTTATGGCACAGGATGGCTGCAGCGGCGTTGCGCGCCAGCGCCCGGCGCACCACTTCGCGCGGGAACACGCTGGCGCGATCGATGGTGCCGCGAAACAGCACCTCGAAAGCCAGCGGCCTGTGCCGGCTGTCCAGAAACAGGCAGGCGAAGACCTCGCTGGCTTCGTGGCGCATCATCGCCTTCAGGTAACGCCTGACCTGCTGCGGCGACTCCAACGCCGGCTCGCGGGCGATGGACTCGGCCAGGTGACGCCTGCCGATTTCCAGCAAGGCCTGCAACTGCGCGTAGCGCACCGGTCCAAGCCCGGTTTCACCCAGAAACGCTGCCCTGTCGGCCTCCAGGACCTGTCGCAGTCCGCCGAAGCGGGCCAGCAGCCCTCGGGCGAGGTCAACCACGTTACGCCCGCGCACGCCCGAGCCCAGCAGCACGGCGAGCAGCTCGGCATCCGACAGACCGGCAGCACCCTGCTCGAGCAACTTTTCCCGTGGTCGTTCGGCCAAAGGCCATTCCCTGATGTTCATCGACGCTCCTTGTGTGGTACTGCGGCGCATTTGGGCGCTGTGTTAACCTAGTTCGTCCCGTAGATGCGACGATCCGCCGCAGGCAGGCTCGTCGCCGCACGCTCTCTCTGGAAAAAGGCCTTTCTATGCAGCGGCTGTATCGCAAGCGCATCGTGCTCGGCGTAGGAGGCGGTATTGCCGCCTACAAAAGCGCCGAGCTGATTCGCCGGCTCCTGGAACATGGCGCGCAGGTGCGCGTCGTCATGACCCGTGGCGGTGCCGAGTTCATCACCCCGCTGACCTTGCAGGCGCTGTCTGGGCACCCGGTACACATGGACCTGCTCGACCCGGCCGCCGAAGCGGCCATGGGCCATATCGAACTGGCCAAATGGGCCGATCTGGTGCTCATCGCCCCCGCCACCGCCGACCTCATGGCGCGCCTGACTCAGGGCATGGCCGACGATCTGCTGACCACCCTGGTATTGGCGACCGATGCCACCGTTGCCGTCGCGCCGGCGATGAACCAGGCCATGTGGCGCGACCCGGCCACCCAGGCCAATCTGCAACTGCTGCAGCAGCGCGGTATTCAGGTGTTCGGCCCCGCTTCGGGCAGCCAGGCCTGCGGCGACGTCGGCCTGGGCCGCATGCTCGAGGCCAGCGACCTGGCCTGGTGCGCGGCCGAGAGCTTCAAGCGCCAGTCACTGACCGGCAAGCATGTGCTGATCACGGCGGGCCCGACCCAGGAAAACATCGACCCGGTCCGTTACATCACCAATCATAGCTCCGGGAAGATGGGCTTTGCCCTGGCCGAAGCGGCCGCCGAAGCCGGGGCTCGGGTGACCCTCGTGACCGGCCCGGTGCACTTGCCGACACCTGATCGGGTGAGCCGAATCGACGTGGTCAGCGCGCGTGACATGCTCGCCGCCTGCGAAGCAGCCATGCCCTGCGACCTGCTGATCGCCTCGGCGGCGGTTGCGGACTACCGTCCGGAAGTCGTTGCCCCGCAAAAGCTCAAGAAAGATCCCACGACCGGTGACGGCATGCTGCTGCAGATGGTGCGCAATCCGGATATCCTTGCCACCCTCGCAGGCCGTAACGACCGTCCGTTCAGCGTAGGCTTCGCCGCCGAGACCGAGCACTTGCTCGACTATGCGACGCGCAAGCTCAAGGACAAGAACCTCGATCTGATCGTCGCCAATGACGTGGCCAACCCCAGCATTGGCTTCAACAGCGAGGAGAACGCCCTGACGGTGATCGACCGCCAGCAGCAGCAAACCCTTTTCGCGCAGACCAGCAAAGGCAAGATCGCCCGGCAACTGGTCAGCTTCATCGCCGAACGTCTCAATCAGGTTCAATAAGTCAGATGCACGCTCTTCAAGCCAAGATCCTCGACCCTCGTCTGGGCAGCGAATTCCCCCTCCCGCAGTACGCCACACCAGGCTCGGCAGGCCTCGACCTGCGCGCCCTGCTGCAACACGACACCGTGCTCGAGCCCGGCCAGACCGTGCTGATCCCCACCGGGCTATCGATCCATGTCGCCGACCCTGGGCTGGCGGCGCTGATCCTGCCGCGCTCCGGCCTGGGGCATAAGCACGGCATCGTACTGGGCAATCTGGTCGGGCTGATCGACTCCGATTACCAGGGCGAACTGATGGTGTCGTGCTGGAACCGTGGCAGCACGCCGTTCACCATCACCGTCGGCGAGCGCATCGCGCAACTGGTGCTGGTGCCGGTGGTGCAGGCGCAGTTCGAGATCGTCGAGACCTTCGACGCCTCGCAGCGCGGCGAAGGTGGCTTCGGCCATTCCGGTACCCAATAGCCTTCTGACGCCAAAAACCGCCGTGTCCCACGCGCCGGACCACCTTTCAGCCCCGAGGCACCTTCCATGGACGAACAGGTTCCTGCACTGCCTGCGAGCATCTTCCGCGCTTATGACATCCGGGGTGTGGTCGGGAAGACCCTGAACGCTGAAGCCGCTTACTGGATCGGCCGCGCCATCGGCGCCGAAAGCCTGGCCCAGGGCGAGGCGCAGGTGGCCGTGGGGCGTGATGGGCGTCTGTCCGGCCCGGCGCTGGGCGCGCGTCTGATCGAGGGCCTGGTGGACGCGGGCTGCCTGGTCAGCGATGTCGGCATGCTGCCCACACCGGCCTTGTACTACGCTGCGCACACCTTGCCGGGACGCTCGGCAGTGATGCTCACCGGCAGCCACAACCCGCCGGACTACAACGGCTTCAAGGTAATGATCGCCGGCGACACCCTGGCCAACGAACAGATTCACGGCCTGCTGGCGCGGCTCAACGAAGGCCGTCTGAGCCGGGGCCGGGGGCAGCTCGACCGGTTCGATATCCTCGAGCGCTACCAACAGCGCATCATGGCTGACGTCCAGCTCGTCAGGCCGTTGAAGGTGGTGGTCGACTGTGGCAATGGCGTGGGCGGTGTGGTGGCACCGCAACTGATCGCGGCGCTGGGCTGCGAAGTGGTGCCGCTATTCTGCGAGGTCGACGGCACCTTCCCCAATCACCATCCCGATCCGGGCAAGCCGGCGAACCTGCAGGCCTTGATCGCCAAGGTGCTGGAGACCGGCGCCGACCTGGGTCTGGCCTTCGACGGCGATGCCGACCGGGTCGGGGTGGTCACCAACGCCGGCACCATCATCTACCCAGACCGGCTACTGATGCTGTTCGCCCAGGACGTGCTGGCGCGCAACCCCGGCGCCCAGGTGCTGTTCGACGCCAAATGCACCCGCCGCCTGCCGGCGCTGATCGCCGCGCACGGCGGCACCAGCCTGATGTGGAAGACCGGCCATTCGTTGATGAAGAAGAAACTCAAGGAAACCGGCGCCCTGCTGGCCGGCGAGATGAGCGGCCATCTGTTCATTCAGGAGCGTTGGTACGGCTTCGATGACGGCATTTACGTAGGGGCGCGCCTGCTGGAGATCCTCAGCCACACCGATGCAGACGCCGAGTCGCTGTTCGCCACCTTCCCGGACGACATTTCCACACCGGAAATCAACATAGATGTGACCGACGAAGGTAAATTCAGCATCATTGCAGCGCTGAATCGCGATGCCGAATGGGGCGATGCCGACTTGACCACCGTCGATGGCGTACGCGTCGACTACCCACGCGGCTGGGGCCTGGTGCGCGCGTCCAATACCACCCCGGTGCTGGTGCTGCGCTTCGAGGCCGATGATGAGGCCGAACTGCAACGTATTCAGCGTATTTTCCGCACGCAGTTGCTCCGGGTGGCCCCCGAACTGCAACTGCCGTTCTGACCGACCCTCTGTTTTCACTGGAGTCCCGCATGACCCTCGAACGCGATGCCGCTTCCCAAGTCGCCAAGGTACTGTCCGAAGCGCTGCCCTACATCCGCCGCTTTGTCGGCAAGACCCTGGTGATCAAGTACGGCGGCAACGCGATGGAGAGCGAAGAGCTCAAAACCGGCTTCGCCCGCGACATCGTGCTGATGAAGGCGGTGGGCATCAATCCAGTGGTAGTCCACGGCGGCGGCCCGCAGATCGGCGATCTGCTCAAGCGCCTGTCGATCGAAAGCCACTTCATCGATGGCATGCGCGTCACCGACGCGGCGACCATGGACGTGGTGGAGATGGTCCTGGGCGGCCAGGTCAACAAGGACATCGTCAACCTGATCAACCGCCATGGCGGCAGCGCCATCGGCCTGACCGGCAAGGACGCCGAGCTGATCCGCGCCAAGAAGCTCAAGGTCAGCCGTCAGACCCCGGAAATGACCACCCCGGAAATCATCGACATCGGCCACGTCGGCGAAGTGGTCGGGGTCAATACCGACCTGCTCAACATGCTGGTCAAAGGCGACTTCATTCCGGTGATCGCGCCGATCGGTGTTGGCGCCGACGGTGAGTCGTACAACATCAACGCCGACCTGGTCGCCGGCAAGGTGGCCGAGGCGCTGAAAGCCGAGAAGCTCATGTTGCTGACCAACATCGCCGGCCTGATGGACAAGCAAGGCCAGGTGCTCACCGGCCTGACCACCGAGCAGGTCAACGAGCTGATCGCCGACGGCACCATCTACGGCGGCATGCTGCCGAAAATCAAATGCGCCCTGGAAGCGGTGCAGGGCGGCGTCAACAGCTCGCACATCATCGATGGGCGCGTGCCCAATGCGGTGCTGCTGGAAATCTTCACTGACAGCGGCGTTGGCACCTTGATCACCAACAAGAAGCGCGCGCTGATCAACTGATATTCACCTTGGGGGCGGCACCTGTCGCCCCATTCGTTCCTACCCCTTCTGGAGAAACCGCGTGAAATACGCATCACATGGACTCGTGCTGGCTGCCGCCATCGCCTTCGGGTCGCTCGCTGGCTGCGCCACTGAAACCTCTAAAGCCGTTGCCGTGCAACAGGTCGAAAGCGTCAACCGCCCCTATACCGGCCAGCGTTCGCCGATTGCCGTCGGCAAGTTCGACAACCGCTCCAGCTACATGCGCGGGATCTTCTCCGATGGCGTCGACCGCCTCGGTGGCCAGGCCAAGACCATCCTCATCACTCACCTGCAGCAGACCAACCGCTTCAGCGTGCTGGACCGCGACAACATGAGCGAAATCCAGCAGGAAGCGGCGATCAAGGGCCAGGCCCAGCGCCTGCGCGGTGCCGACTACGTGGTGACCGGCGATGTCACCGAGTTCGGTCGCAAGGAAGTCGGCGACCACCAGCTGTTCGGTATCCTCGGCCGCGGCAAGACGCAGATCGCCTACGCCAAGGTGGCGTTGAACATCGTCAACATCAGCACCTCGGAAGTGGTGTATTCGACCCAGGGCGCGGGTGAGTACGCGCTGTCCAACCGCGAAATCGTCGGTTTCGGCGGCACTGCCAGCTACGATTCCACGCTCAATGGCAAGGTGCTCGACCTGGCCATGCGCGAAGCGGTCAACAAGCTGGTCAACGCCGTAGACAACGGCCAGTGGAATCCCCAGGCCAAGTAATCGCCCCGGACGACAAGGAAGCAGTTTCGATGAGCATTACCCTACCGGCCTGGCGCACGAGCGCCGGGCTGCTGCTGGGCAGCCTGCTGTTGGCCGGCTGCAACACGCCCAAGCCGCTGTACCAGTGGGAAAGCTACCAGCCGCAGGTCTACCAGTACTTCAACGGCCAGTCCAAGGAAGAACAGGCCATCGCCCTGGAGCGCGACCTGGAGAAGATCAAGGCGAAGAATGGCGCCGTACCGCCGGGCTACCATGCCCAGCTGGGCTTGCTGTATTCGGAGCTGGGCCGCGATGACCAGATGGTCCAGCAGTTCAACACCGAGAAGGCGCTGTTCCCGGAATCGGCCGCCTACATGGACTTTCTGCTGAGTAACGCCGGGCAAGGAGCCAAACGATGATCAAGCGACTGACTCAACTGGTGCTGGGCGTCTGCATCGTGGCCCTGTTCAGCGGCTGCGCCGAGCGCCAGACGGTGGATTATTCGGCGTACAAGCAAGCGCGGCCCAAGTCGATTCTGATCATGCCGCCGCTGAACCAGTCGCCGGATGTGAAGGCGACCTACAGCATGCTGTCGCAAGTCACTTATCCGCTGGCCGAGGCAGGCTACTACGTGATGCCGGTGGCCCTGGTGGCACAGACGTTCAATCAGAACGGCCTGACCCAGCCTGAGGACATCCATCAGTTGCCGCCGCAGAAGCTGCGCGAGATCTTCGGCGCGGATGCCGGGCTGTACGTAACCGTCAGCGATTACGGCACCCGCTACATGGTGCTCGCCAGTGCCACCATCGTCACTGCCAGCGCCAAGCTAGTCGACCTGAAGACCGGCAGCACCCTGTGGACCGGCAGTGCCACGGCTTCGAGCCAGGAAAACCAGCAGAACCAGGGTGGCTTGATCGGCATGCTGGTGGTCGCGGCGCTGAACCAGATCATCAGCAGTGCCCAGGATGACGCCGGCTACCCGATTGCCGGAATCACCAGCGCCCGTTTGCTGACCCCCTACCCCAACGGCGGCATCCTCTACGGACCCCGTTCACCGAAGTACGGCACTGACTGAGGTATTCGCGGCTGAAGCCGCTACAAGGGGGCCGTGTAGGAGCGGCTTCAGCCGCGATGGCCGGCCACGCCGGCCCAGTTCACGCGATCAAATACCGTACTGCGCCCGGTAGGCTTCGACCGCCGGAAGATGCTGCTTGAGCTGCGGGTCATCGGCGAGAAATTCCAGCACCTGGGTCAGCGAGACAATGCTGACCACTGGAATGGCGAAGTCACGCTCGACTTCCTGAATGGCGGACAGCTCGCCAGTGCCACGCTCTTCGCGGTTCAGTGCGATCAACACGCCGGCGGCCTTGGCCTGCTGCGCCTCGATGATCTGCATCACTTCACGAATGGCGGTACCGGCGGTGATCACGTCGTCGATGATCAGCACGTCACCCGCCAGCGGCGCGCCAACCAGGCTGCCACCTTCGCCATGGTCCTTGGCTTCTTTGCGGTTGAAGCACCAGGGCATGTCGAGCTGATGCTGCTCGGCCAGGGCGACCGCCGTGGCCGCAGCCAGGGGAATGCCTTTGTAGGCAGGGCCGAACAGCACATCGAAGGGAATCTTGCTGTCGACGATGGCCGCGGCATAGCAGCGGCCCAGTTGCGCCAGCGCCGAGCCGGTATTGAACAGGCCGGCATTGAAGAAATAAGGGCTGGTACGCCCCGATTTCAACGTGAACTCACCGAAGCGCAGAACGCCGCGGTCGATGGCAAAACGAATGAAGTCACGCTGATACGGCTGCATGTAAAGTCCCGAATACCACGGATTTAGCTAAATGAGTTGAGCTCGGGTATCATACACGCACGAGATTTTTGGGGCCATTTATGCGGATCATCAGTGTGAACGTCAATGGCATTCAGGCAGCGGCCGAGCGTGGATTGCTCAGCTGGCTTCAAGCCCAGAATGCCGACGTCATCTGCCTCCAGGACACCCGCGCCTCGGCCTTTGAACTCGATGACCCAGCTTTCCAGCTCGATGGCTATTTCCTTTATGCCTGCGAAGCGGAGGTGCCCGCCCAAGGTGGCGTTGCGCTCTATTCGCGGATGCAGCCCAAGGCAGTCATCACCGGCCTGGGCTTCGAGACAGCCGACCGTTACGGGCGTTACCTGCAAGCAGATTTCGACAAAGTCAGTATTGCCAGTCTGTTGCTGCCTTCGGGCATGAACGGCGACGAAGACTTGAACCAGAAATTCAAGTTGATGGACGACTTCGGCAAGTACCTGGACAAACAACGGCGCAAACGTCGCGAATATATCTATTGCGGCTCGCTGTACGTGGCCCAGCAGAAACTGGACATCAAGAACTGGCGCGACAGTCAGCAATCGCCGGGTTTCCTGCCACCCGAACGTGCCTGGCTCGACTCGGTGGTGGGCGACATGGGCTATGTCGACGCACTGCGCGAAGTCAGCCGCGAGGGCGATCAATACAGCTGGTGGCCCGATAACGAACAGGCCGAAATGCTCAACCTCGGCTATCGCTTCGACTATCAGTTGCTGACCCCGGGGCTGCGCCGCTTCGTCCGCAATGCCCGTTTGCCACGCCAGCCGCGCTTCTCGCAACACGCGCCGCTGATCGTCGATTACGACTGGACGCTGACCATCTAAGCGCCCAGGCGAACACAAAAAAGCCGACGTCAACGTCGGCTTTTTCGTGTCTGCCCAGCGGTCAGTCGACCAGCGCGGCCTTCTGCAACTCGAAAATCTCGTCCATGCCCTTCTGCGCCAGCGCCAGCATGGCGTTGAAGTCTTCCGGCTGGAACGGCGCACCTTCGGCGGTGCCCTGCACCTCGATGAAACCGCCCGCGCTGGTCATCACCACGTTGAGGTCGGTTTCGGCAGCGGAGTCCTCCAGGTAGTCGAGGTCGAGTACCGCTTCGCCCTTGTACATGCCCACCGACACGGCAGCGATCATGTGCTTGAGCGGATCACCGCCCTTCAGGCCGCCGCGTTTCTTGATGACGCGCAAGGCATCGACCAGCGCGACCATGGCACCGGTGATGGACGCCGTGCGGGTGCCGCCGTCGGCCTGGATCACGTCGCAGTCGACGTACAGGGTGATATCGCCCAGTTTGCTCATGTCCAGCGCAGCGCGCAGCGAGCGGCCGATCAGGCGCTGGATTTCCAGGGTGCGGCCGCCTTGCTTGCCACGGCTGGCCTCACGCTGGTTACGTTCACCGGTCGAGCGCGGCAGCATGCCGTACTCGGCAGTCAGCCAGCCCTGGCCCTGCCCCTTGAGGAAGCGCGGCACACCGTTCTCGACGCTGACGGTGCAGATGACCTTGGTGTCACCGAACTCGACCAGAACCGACCCCTCTGCGTGCTTGGTGTAATTGCGGGTGATGCGGATCGAGCGGAGTTGGTCGGCAGCGCGACCACTTGGACGTTTCATCTGGAATACCTGTACCGGGTTCGAATCTGCCGGGCAGTATAAAGCCGGGGCTGCGACGAGGACATGCCTTATCGTCGCGGGGAGTGGATTGGGCGGCGCTGCCGCACTGCGCTACAATCCTGCGCCTTGCAGCCGCATGGCTGATCTTCAACTCATCACCGTTCGCGAGGTCGTCCCCATGGTGCACAGCATGACCGCTTTTGCTCGCGTCGAGCGCGCCGGCAGCCAAGGCACCCTGGCCTGGGAGCTGCGCTCGGTCAATCACCGTTACCTCGAGCCGCACCTGCGCCTGCCCGAGGCGCTGCGCGACCTCGAAGGCGCGGTCCGCGAAGGGCTGCGCCAGGGGCTGTCGCGGGGCAAGGTCGAATGCACCTTGCGCCTGGCTGAAGACAGCACCGGCAAGCCGCTGCAGGTCGACCGCGAGCGCGCAGCGCAACTGGTGGCCGCCGCCGAGACCGTCGCCAGCCTGATCCAGCAGCCGGCCCCGCTCAATCCGCTGGAAGTACTGGCCTGGCCCGGTGTGCTGGTGGCCGATGCCAGCGATCCGCAGGCGCTCAACGCCGAGGCCATGGGCCTGTTCGACGAAGCACTTAAGGAACTGGTTGCCGGCCGCCTGCGCGAAGGTCAGGAACTGGCGCGCCTGATCAACGAGCGCCTCGACAGCATGGCCCGTGAGGTCACCACCCTGCGCGAGCTGGTGCCGCAGATGCTCGCCGCCCAGCGGCAGAAGGTGCTCGACCGCTTCCGCGACATGCAGGCCGAACTCGACCCGCAGCGCCTGGAGCAGGAAATGGTCCTGCTGGCGCAGAAAAGTGACGTCGCCGAAGAGCTGGATCGTCTCGACACCCACATTGGCGAAGTTCGCCGGGTATTGAAGTCGGCCGGCGCTGCCGGTCGGCGCCTGGATTTCTTGATGCAGGAACTCAACCGCGAAGCCAACACCCTCGGTTCCAAGGCCTTCGACCCGCGCAGCACCCAGGCGGCGGTCAATCTCAAGGTGCTGATCGAACAGATGCGTGAACAAGTACAGAACATCGAGTAAGGCCATTCCCACCATGAATCACTGCAGCGGCACCCTCTACATCGTCTCGGCGCCCTCCGGCGCCGGCAAGACCAGCCTGGTCACGGCGCTCACCGCCCGCGACAGCGCCGACAGCAAGATCCGCGTGTCGGTCTCGCACACCACTCGCGCCATGCGCCCAGGCGAAGTCGATGGGGTGAACTACCACTTCGTCAGCCAGGCGCAGTTCAAGGAACTGATCGCCCAAGGCGACTTCCTCGAGCATGCCGAGGTGTTCGGCAACTATTACGGCACCTCGCGCAGCGCGATCCAGCAGACCCTCGACGAAGGTTTCGACCTGATCCTGGAGATCGACTGGCAGGGCGCGCAGCAGGTGCGTGAGCTGATGCCCGACGTTCGCTCGATCTTCATCATGCCGCCCAGCAAAGAAGCGCTGCGTCACCGTCTGGACGGTCGCGGCCAGGATAGCGAAGCGATCATCGCCGCACGCATGAGCGAAGCGGTCAGCGAGATGCAGCACTATGAGGAATTCGACTACGTCATCGTCAACGATGACTTCGAGGTCGCGTTGCAGGACTTGCGCGCGGTGTTCCTGGCCAACCGCGTGCTGCTCGGCAAACAGCGCCAGCGCCATGGCGCGCTGTTCGAACAACTGATCGCTTGAAGCATCAGGGCCGCCACGGGGCCCAGTCTCAGTCGCGCAGTTGCAAGGTGGCCTGCTGCTGCAGCGTGGCGCCGAGGAAGAACGCCGGTGCCCGCAACCGTGATAGCACCATCAGCACGATGCCCAGCACGGAAATGATCGCGGCGATCACGAACACCAGCCCCAGACCGCCGACATGCGAACCGCTGCCGAAATCCGGCGAAGCGCTGTCGATGGCCGTGCGCACGAAGATCACCGAAAGAATCACGCCACCGACCAGCGGGCACAGTCCGCGCATCAGCAAATGTCGCAGGCTGCTGAACAAGCTATGGCGGAAGTACCAGACGCAGGCGAACGCCGTCAGCGAATAATAGAAGCAGATCATCATGCCCAGCGCGGTGATGGTGTCGGCCAGCACGTTTTCGCTGAGGGTGCGCATGGTGACGTAGAACACTGCGGCCGCCACGCCAGCGCAGATGGTTGCGTAGCGGGGGGTCTGCGAGCGCGGGCAGACCCTGGCAAATCGCTGTGGCACGGCGCCGTAGTAGCCCATGGCGAGCAAGGTACGGGCCGGCGACACGAAGGTCGATTGCAGTGAGGCGGCGGTACTGGCGAGCACGGCGATGGACATCAGGATCGCCAGCGGCCCCATCACCGGTCCGGCCAGGTGGGCGAACACGTTTTCCTGGATACGTGGATTGCCCAGCCCCAGCCCTTCTTCACTGATGCCTGCAAATTGCAGAGTTGCGATGCCGGTCAGCAAATACAGGCAGAGAATCAGCACCACCGTCCAGGTCGCGGCTTTGCCCGGCACTTGCTCGCTGCCGATGGATTCTTCGCTGACCGTCAGGCACACATCCCAGCCCCAGAAAATGAAAATCGACAACGACAACCCAGCGGCGAACGCCGAGAACGATTCCACACCAAATGGGTTGAACCACGATAGGTCGAAGGCCAGCGGCGGTGGCGCGGTGGTTTCCCCAAATGCCGCGAACGCGAAGCCGATCAACACCATCAGTTGCAAAGCCACCAGCGCGTACTGCACGGTCATGGTCGTACCCATGCCGCGGCAGCAGATCCACACCGCCAGCGCGATGAACACACAACAGGTGGTGATGTTGATCAACAGATTGTCGGCCAGGCCGGCAAGGCTCTGCTCGCCCGAGATCTGAGCGAGAAACAGGTAGAAGAAGTCGACGGCCACGCCGGCGAGGTTGGACAACACGATGGTGGTCGCCACCACCAGGCCCCAGCCACCGATCCAGCCGATCATCGGCCCGAAGGCGCGGGCCGACCAGGTGAACGAGGTGCCACTATCGGGCTCGGCGGCATTCAGCTCGCGGTAACCCAGCGCGACCAGCAACATCGGCAGGAAGCCGACGATGAACACCGCTGGCAGGTGCGCTCCGACTTCGCGGACGGTCGGTCCCAGCGCGCCGGTCAGGGTGTAGACCGGCGCGATGGTGGAAATGCCCAGCACCACGCTGGCCAGCAACCCCAGGCGACCCTTGGCCAGACCTTTACTGGCCGTCTTGCCTGGCGCTGTCGAATCGGCCACGCCGTCGGGAGGGCGGCCGGCTTCTGTGTATTCGCTCATGAGTAGTTGCCATCGCTATTGATATTGTTTTCGCAGGCCTTGCCTACAAGGGCTGCTCGGACTCATTGCACGCTTGCTGACACGACCACACGCTCGCCGCCGCCAGCGATGTTCGCTACAGGCTCTGGCAGATGTCCTCTAGCCAGCGCTGGGTATCGATTCGGGGGGCGCCATTGTAATGACGACGGTGCAGATTTGAAGGGGGCGAGCCCAAAAGGCTGCCGTCACCGTCACGGGGAGGCCAGGCGAGACGGTCCGTGACGCCGATCATGGGCGCAGGCCAAGTGCGGATGCGCAGATGGGAAGCTGAAACGTCATGGCAGTGCATCCTTTGGGGAGCAGCAATGCTGGAAACAGCGGCTTACGCCTGGAGCAGGCGATGTACGCGGGCGTTGTTATTGTTCAGGCCCCATCGATGGGGCAAAGGCCGGTGGCCTGCACGTTGATTCCCGAGTGCCGTTTCACTATAAAATGGCCCTCACGCAACAGACACTGGCATTCTGGCAAGCAGAGCGTGCACCCATGCAATATCAGATTACCCATGCCGACCTGACGCTGGTCCTCGCACTGGACCGCGGACGCTCCCTGGCCAAGGCAGCCGAACTGCTCAAGGTCGATGTATCCACGGTTTTTCGCTCGATTCGCCGGCTCGAGTCCGCCTTGGGCAGCGCGTTGTTCGTGAAAAGCCGCAAGGGCTATCTGCCTACCGACACCGCGCAGGCTCTGGCAGAGCAGGCCGAGCGCGCCGAACTGGCCTTGGAAGCTGCACGTATCGCTCTGACCAGCGGTGAGCAGGTAGTCAGCGGCACGGTCCGCCTGACCTGTACCGAAGCGGTGCTGCACGGCCTGCTGCTGCCCGCGCTGGCAGACTTCATGCCTGCGTACCCGGCGCTATCGCTCGAGCTGGGCACCTCCAACACCTTCGCCAACCTCAGCCGGCGCGATGCCGACATCGCCCTGCGCCTGACCAACGCTCCGCCCGAGCATCTGGTCGGCCGCTGCCTGGGCTCGACCTCTTACGTGCTGTGCGGCCGCCCGGAGCTACAGCAAGCCCTGCAGCAAGGGGTGCACAACGTGGCCTGGATCACCCCGGATGACTCCATGGCCGATCACCCCACGGTCGTCTGGCGCAATCAGCATCACCCCGAGCTGATCCCACGCTACCAGTGCAGCGGCATGTCCACCGTGGCGCAGTTGGTGGCAAGCGGCATGGGCGTGGCGGTACTGGCCGACTACATGGTGCCGACCCTGGAGGGTGTCGAGGCGCTGAGCGGGCCACTGCCCGGTTGCGATACTCAACTGTGGCTGCTGACGCGTCCCGACTGTCGCGCGCTGCGTTCGGTGCAGACGCTGTTCGAAGAACTCACTCCGCGGCTGCGCGAGGCGCTGCAACGTTGAGGGGTCAGGCAGCGTCGGCGACAAAACAGCGCTTCCCTATTGGCTGGTGATTTTTTAAACTATCGAGTCCGCCCGCCCATTCTGGGCACGCTCACCGATTTTGCTACCGAGGAACACCATGGCCCGCGTAACCGTCGAAGATTGCCTTGAACACGTGGACAACCGCTTTGAGCTGGTAATGCTGTCCACCAAACGCGCGCGCCAATTGGCCACCGGCGGCAAAGAGCCGCGCGTGGCGTGGGAAAACGACAAACCCACCGTCGTTGCCCTGCGCGAAATCGCCGAAGGCATCATCACTGAAGACTTCCTTGCCGCCGAAGAAATCGTCACCGAAGATCCGGTCTTCGCCGCCTTCGAGGACGAGTCCAACGAGGCCGTCTGATTGCAGCCAGGTCGACGTCGTAGGGTCTCAGAGGTGTACGCATGCCAAGCATAGACGCTCTCGCCGAACGGCTATCGACCTACCTGGGCCCCGACCAGGTCAACCTGGTACGGCGCGCCTATTTCTACGCCGAACAGGCGCACGATGGCCAGCGCCGCCGCAGTGGCGAGCCGTACGTGACCCACCCGCTGGCGGTGGCGAACATCCTGGCCGACATGCACATGGACCATCAGAGCCTGATGGCCGCCATGCTGCACGACGTCATCGAAGACACTGGCATCGCCAAGGAAGCGCTCAGTCAGCAGTTCGGCGAAACCGTCGCCGAACTGGTCGACGGGGTCAGCAAGCTGACCCAGATGAACTTCGAGACCAAAGCCGAAGCCCAGGCCGAGAACTTTCAGAAAATGGCCATGGCCATGGCCCGCGATATCCGCGTGATCCTGGTCAAGCTGGCCGACCGCCTGCACAACATGCGTACTCTGGAAGTGCTGTCGGGGGAAAAACGCCGTCGTATCGCCAAGGAAACCCTGGAAATCTACGCGCCCATCGCCAACCGGCTGGGCATGCACACCGTGCGCGTGGAGTTCGAAGACCTCGGTTTCAAGGCCATGCACCCGATGCGCTCGTCGCTGATCAATCGGGCGGTCAAGAGCGCACGCGGCAATCGCAAGGAAATCGTCGCCAAGATCGAACACTCGCTGGCCAATTGCCTGGCTGCAGATGGCATCGAAGGCGACGTCAGCGGTCGGCAGAAGCACCTCTATGGCATCTACAAGAAGATGCGCGGCAAGCGCCGCGCCTTCACCGAAATCATGGACGTGTACGCCTTCCGCATCGTGGTCGACAAGGTCGACACCTGCTATCGCGTGTTAGGCGCCGTGCACAACCTGTACAAGCCGCTGCCGGGCCGCTTCAAGGATTACATCGCGATCCCCAAGGCCAACGGCTACCAGTCGCTGCACACCACCTTGTTCGGCATGCATGGCGTGCCCATCGAAATCCAGATTCGCACCCGCGAAATGGAAGAGATGGCCAACAATGGCATCGCCGCCCATTGGCTGTACAAGTCCAATGGCGATGAACAGCCCCAGGGCAACCATGCCCGCGCGCGGCAGTGGGTCAAAGGCATCCTCGAGTTGCAGCAGCGCGCCGGGAACTCGCTGGAGTTCATCGAGAGCGTGAAGATCGACCTGTTCCCCGACGAGGTCTACGTCTTCACCCCCAAAGGCCGGATCATGGAGCTGCCCAAAGGCTCCACTGCCGTCGATTTTGCCTATGCCGTGCACACCGACGTCGGCAACAGCTGCATCGCCTGCCGCATCAATCGCCGCCTGGCACCGTTGTCCGAACCGCTGCAGAGCGGCTCGACGGTGGAAATCGTCAGCGCCCCTGGGGCAAGGCCGAACCCGGCCTGGCTCAATTTCGTGGTCACCGGCAAGGCTCGCACGCACATCCGTCATGCCCTCAAGCAGCAGCGCCGCTCCGAGTCGATCAACCTCGGCGAACGCCTGCTCAACAAGGTACTGACCGGCTTCGACAGCAGCCTCGAGCAGATCGCCGCCGAACGCATCCAGCCGATCCTCGACGAGTATCGCCTCGAACTGCTCGAAGACCTGCTCGAAGACATCGGCCTGGGCAACCGCATGGCCTATGTCGTCGCCCGTCGCTTGCTGTCGGCGGAAAGCGAACAACTGCCTGCGCCTGAAGGCCCGCTGGCGATCCGCGGCACAGAGGGCCTGGTGCTTAGCTATGCCAAGTGCTGTACACCCATTCCGGGTGACCCTATCGTCGGTCACCTGTCGGCGGGCAAGGGCATGGTCGTGCACCTGGAAGACTGCCGGAATATCAGCGAAATTCGCCACAACCCCGAGAAATGCCTGCAATTGTCGTGGGCCAAGGACGTCACGGGCGAGTTCAACGTCGAGCTGCGGGTCGAGCTGGAACACCAACGCGGCCTGATCGCCTTGCTGGCCAGCAGCGTCAACGCCGCCGACGGCAACATCGAGAAAATCAGCATGGACGAACGCGACGGCCGTATCAGCGTGGTCCAGTTGGTGGTCAGCGTGCACGACCGCGTGCACCTGGCGCGTGTGATCAAGAAGCTGCGCACCTTGACCGGCGTGGTCCGCATCACCCGTATGCGTGCGTAGTCCGTCAACCGCAAGGAGTCATCATGAGCAAGACTGTCATCAACAGCGACAAGGCCCCCGCCGCCATCGGAACCTATTCCCAGGCGATCAAGGCTGGCAACACCGTTTACATGTCAGGCCAGATTCCCCTCGATCCCAAGACCATGGAACTGGTCGAAGGCTTCGAAGCGCAGACCGTTCAGGTGTTCGAGAACCTCAAGGCGGTCGCCGAAGCGGCGGGCGGTTCGTTCAAAGACATCGTCAAGCTGAACATCTTCCTCACTGACCTCAGCCATTTCGCCAAGGTCAACGAGGTCATGGGCCGTTACTTCGAACAGCCCTATCCGGCCCGCGCCGCCATCGGCGTCGCTGCCCTGCCCAAGGGTGCCCAGGTCGAGATGGACGCCATCCTCGTCATCGAGTGATGCCCGCGTGACGGGCGCTCGAGCCCGTCGCCTCTCCTGCATAAGGTTCCTACCATGCGTTATGCCCTTTCCCTTGCACTGGCAGCCCTGCTTCTCGGCGGTTGCGCCAGCCATAAACCTGAAGATTTCAACGGCACCTGGATCAACCAGCGCGCCATCGACGCCGCCAGTAAAGGCACCAGCCTGCGCCAGGCCATCGCCGACAATGGTCCGGTCCTGGAATGGAAGATCGACACCAGCAAACAGCAGGCGACCCTGAGCAACGGCTTCGAGGCTGCCGACGGCCAGCTGCTGGCCAACAAGAACGACTGGCAGGTCAATTTCCAGAGCGGCCAGAGCGAACAGCTCAGCCTCGATGGCAAGACGCTGGTTCAGGCTCCTGGCCAACTCGGCAAGGAGCAAGCGTTCAGCCGTGCCAACCCACCGGCCAACACGCCGCTGGGTGGCGCGTTCGAGAAGGCGCTGTACCAGGCGTATCTGGGCGGCAACTGGAAGATCGTCGAAGGTCCGGGCCAGGGCGGTGTCGCCCACTTCCGCGAAAACGGCAGTGTCGACGGCCTGCCCGGCCCAGATCGCTACGCCCTGTGCCTGGCCGGCGACTGCGCCACCATGGGTGGCGAGCACGACAGCCTGTGGCTAGAGCGCGAACAGCGCGGTTCGCCGTGGATCTTCACGCGTAAGGGCAACCGGATGGAAATCTTCCAGGCCATGAACCGCGCGCAGCCGGACCAAATGCCGCTGCTGGCCCCGGCTGCACGTCGCTGGGTGCTGGAAAAGCAGTAACCCCACTCGCCCTCAGCCCTTCAAGGCTGCGCGAGAATCGCCGCATACCCCTGTTTGTAACTGGGGTACTGCGGCGCCCAGCCCAACGCCCTCGCCCGGGCGTTGCTGCATCGCTTGCTGCCAGTACGGCGCACGCGCTGCTCATCGGACCAGTGCGTCACCCCCATGTACTCACGCAACCAGGCCACCACCTCGGACAACGCCGCCGGGTCATCGTCGACGCCGAGGTAGCAGTCTTCCAACCCTACGCCGCGCGAGTCGCTTTCCAGCAGAAAAGCCATCAGCCCTGCCGCGTCTTCGGCATGAATGCGGTTGCCATACAGCGGCGGTTGTTCGGCCACGCGGTAGCCCTGTCGCACCTGGCTGAGCAGCCATTCCCGCCCTGGACCATAGATGCCGGTCAGGCGCACCACACTGGCTGCCAGACCGCTGTCCAGGGCCAGTCGCTCGGCAGCCAGCATGATCCGTCCGGAATAACTGTGCGGCTCGGTGGGCGCCGTTTCATCGACCCACTCGCCCTGCTGCTGGGCATACACGCTGCTGCTGGAAACGAACAACAGTCGCCGTGGGCGCTGCTGGTTCTGCGCCAGCCAGCCGAGCACCCGGCGCAGACCGTCGACATAAGCCGCCTGGTAGCCCGCCTCGTCATGCTGATCGGCAGCAACGCAATACACCAGGTAGTCAGGGCTGCGCGAGGGCCACTCTGGCGGTAGATCGTCCTGGCCGAGGTCGGCGCGAATCGGCGTGACACCCGCTGGCAGATGCTCCACCGCGCGGCGTAAACCACTGACCTGCCAGCCTTTATTGAGCAACTGAAGGGCCAGTCTCCCTCCAACATCGCCGCAGCCTACGATCATCGCGGACAGTTCTGACATCACCTAACTCCTGATCTGAAAACAAACGCCCTAGACAGACCTGACGGTCAGCGGCTAGGAGACGAATAAAAAAAGTTACTCTATTACTTCTGTTAACAAGAATTAATTGCAATAATGGCGCCCTCTCTGTTCTCGGCCTTACACGGGGCCGTGGTGACGTCAACTCTTTTCTTCATCAGGTCCGGCCAGCATGACACGCATCCAACCCTCCGCCTCGCCAACCCCATCGCGCGCCTGGCGCGCCATTGCCGCGCTGCTGTTCAGCCTGGCACTGGCCCCCGCTGCCATGGCCGATGAACCCAGTGCCACCACGCCTGCGCCAGCGGCCGCCGCCGCGCCAGCCCCGGCCAACACTAGCGAAACGCCAGCCGCGCCTGCCGACAGCGCTCCGGCCAGCGAAGCTGCCGCCGACGAAAACGTTCAGGCGCTGGTCGAAGACACCAGCCTGGGCATGGCCCACGACCTCTCGCCCTGGGGCATGTACAAGAACGCCGACATCGTGGTGAAGATCGTCATGATCGGCCTGGCCATCGCCTCGATCATCACCTGGACCATCTGGATCGCCAAAGGCTTCGAGCTGATGGGCGCCAAGCGTCGCCTGCGCGGTGAAATCGCTGCGCTGAAGAAATCCGCCAGCCTCAAGGAAGCCAGCGACGTCTCCAGCAAGCAAGGCACCCTCGCCCATACCCTGGTACACGACGCCCTCGAAGAAATGCGTCTGTCGGCCAATACCCGCGAGAAGGAAGGCATCAAGGAACGTGTGAGCTTCCGCCTCGAGCGCCTGGTCGCCGCCAGCGGCCGCAACATGAGCAGCGGCACCGGCGTACTCGCCACCATCGGTTCGACCGCACCCTTCGTGGGTCTGTTCGGCACCGTGTGGGGCATCATGAACAGCTTCATCGGCATCGCCAAGACCCAGACCACCAACCTGGCCGTGGTTGCGCCAGGCATCGCCGAAGCCTTGCTGGCCACTGCCCTGGGCCTGGTCGCGGCGATCCCTGCGGTGGTCATCTACAACGTCTTCGCTCGCTCCATCGCTGGCTACAAGGCGCAGGTTTCCGACGCTTCGGCACAGGTGCTGCTGCTGGTCAGCCGTGACCTCGACCACCAGGGCAGCGACCGCAGCGCCCCTCACATGGTGAAAGTGGGGTAAGCCATGGGCCTGCATCTGAATGAAGGTGGCGACGACCTCGCCGAAAACCACGAAATCAACGTCACGCCGTTCATCGACGTGATGCTGGTCCTGCTGATCATCTTCATGGTCGCCGCGCCTCTGGCCACCGTCGACATCAAGGTCGATCTGCCCGCCTCTACCGCCAAGCCGGCGCCTAGGCCGGAGAAACCGGTGTTCGTCAGCGTCAAGGCCGACCAGAAGCTCTACGTCGGCGACGATCAGGTGCCCACCAACGCTCAGCTCGGCGCCATGCTCGACGCCAAGACCAAGGGCGACAAGGAGACCACCATCTTCTTCCAGGCCGACAAGGGCGTGGATTACGGTGACCTGATGGAAGTGATGAACACCATGCGCGCGGCCGGCTACCTGAAAGTCGGTCTGGTAGGGCTTGAGACGGCAGCGAAAAAATGACGAAGACGCGGCGAACCCTGGCGCGTTACAGCACCAGCCTGGGCATCGTGCTCGGCCTGCATGCCGCCGCTGTGCTGCTCATGCTCGACTGGTCGGTGCCGCAAGCCATCGAACTGCCCCCGGCAGCGATGATGGTCGAGCTGGCACCGCTGCCTGAGCCTGCGCCGCCACCACCCCCCAAGGTGGTGCCCCAACCACCGGCGCCGGTCGAAGAACCGCCGTTGCCGAAACTGGTCGAAGCACCGAAACCGAAAATCGCGATTCCAAAACCGCCCAAGCCCAAGGCCAAGCCACAGCCGCCCAAGCCTGAGAAAAAGCCTGAGCCGCCGCGCGAGGAACCGCCCCAGGAGCAGGTAGCCGACACGCCGCCCAGCACCGAGCCGCCGAAAAAGTCGGCAGCCCCGGCGCCGAGCATCGCGTCGAACAGTAAAGCCTTGCCCACGTGGCAGAGCGACTTGCTGCGCCACCTGGCCAAGTACAAGCGTTACCCGGAGGACGCGCGTCGCCGCGGCCTGCAGGGTATCAATCGACTGCGTTTCGTCGTCGATGCCAACGGCAAGGTGTTGTCATACGAAATGGCCGGAGGCTCGGGCAGTGCGGCGCTCGATCGCGCCACTCTGGAGATGATCCGCCGTGCGCAACCGCTGCCCAAGCCCCCAGCAGAACTGCTGAGCAACGGCAGCATCGAAGTGGTCGCCCCGTTCGTCTACTCGCTGGATAAACGCTAGACCGTTGCTTCTGTCACACCTGCGCACGTCTGATAACGTGCGTCTATCGATTGCAGCCGCTATGCTGGGCCCGCAACTTCATGGACGCACGTTATGACCCTCACTGAACTCCGCTACATCGTCACTCTCGCCCAGGAACAGCACTTTGGCCACGCCGCCGAACGCTGCCACGTCAGCCAGCCAACCCTGTCGGTCGGGGTGAAGAAGCTCGAAGACGAGCTCGGCGTGCTGATCTTCGAGCGCAGCAAGAGCGCAGTTCGCCTGACCCCCGTCGGTGAAGGCATCGTCGCCCAGGCGCAGAAGGTGCTGGAGCAGGCGCAGGGCATCCGCGAACTGGCCCAGGCCGGCAAGAACCAGCTCACCGCCCCGCTCAAGGTCGGCGCCATCTATACCGTCGGCCCGTACCTGTTCCCGCACCTGATTCCGCAGTTGCACCGGGTCGCGCCGCAGATGCCGCTGTACATCGAGGAAAACTTCACCCACGTGCTGCGCGACAAGCTGCGCAATGGCGAGCTCGACGCGGTAATCATCGCCCTGCCGTTCAACGAAGCCGACGTGCTGACCCTGCCGCTTTACGACGAGCCATTCTGCGCACTGATGCCCAGCGGCCACCCATGGACCGCGCGCGAAACCATCGATACCGCCTTGCTCAACGACAAGAGCCTGCTGCTGCTCGGCGAGGGCCACTGCTTTCGTGACCAGGTGCTGGAAGCCTGCCCGACGCTGAGCAAGAACAGCGATTCGCGCCACACCACCGTGGAATCCAGCTCGCTGGAAACCATCCGCCACATGGTCGCCTCCGGCCTCGGGGTGTCGATTCTGCCGCTGTCGGCGGTGCACAGCCATCACTACGCGCCAGGCGTCATCGAGGTGCGTCCGCTGACGGCGCCCGCACCGTTCCGCACGGTCGCCATCGCCTGGCGGGCGAGTTTCCCGCGGCCCAAGGCGATCGAGATCCTCGCCGATTCGATACGCCTGTGCTCGGTGATCCCTAACCGCACGGAACAGCCGACCTGAACCATGACAGAGCTGTCGAACGTGCCGGTCACGGCGCTCAAAGGAGTCGGCGAGGCGATGGCCGAGAAGCTTGCCAAAGTCGGCCTGGAAACGGTTCAGGACGTCCTGTTCCACTTGCCCGCACGCTATCAGGATCGTACCCGCGTCGTGCCCATCGGCGAGCTGCGCCCTGGCCAGGATGCGGTGATCGAAGGCGTGGTCAGCGGCACTGACGTGACCATGGGCAAGCGCCGCAGTCTGGTGGTGCGGCTCAACGATGGCAGCGGCACTCTGACCTTGCGCTTCTATCACTTCAGCAATGCGCAGAAAGAAGGGCTCAAGCGTGGCACGCAACTGCGGTGCTATGGCGAAGCCCGGCCAGGCGCCTCGGGGCTGGAGATCTACCACCCCGAATACCGCGCGCTCAATGGCAGCGAGCCGGCCCCTGCGGTCGAACAGACCCTGACGCCGATCTACCCCACCACCGAAGGCCTGACCCAGCAACGCCTGCGCCTGCTCTGCCAGCAGAGCCTGAGCCTGCTCGGCCCGCGCAGCCTGCCAGACTGGCTGCCGGCCGAACTGATCGGTGAGTACCAGCTGGCGTCGCTCGACGACGCCATTCGCTACCTGCATAACCCCCCTGCCGACGCCGATGTCGACGAGCTCGCCGAGGGCCATCATTGGGCGCAACATCGCCTGGCCTTCGAAGAGCTGCTGACCCACCAGCTCTCGCAACAACGCCTGCGCGAAAGCCTGCGCAGCTTGCGCGCGCCCGTGCTGCCCAAGGCCAGACGCCTGCCGACCCAGTACCTGGCCAACCTCGGTTTCGCCCCGACCGGTGCCCAGCAGCGGGTCGGCAACGAGATTGCCTACGACCTGAGCCTGCACGAGCCGATGATGCGCCTGGTACAAGGTGACGTCGGCGCGGGCAAGACCGTGGTCGCGGCCCTCGCCGCCCTGCAGGCGCTGGAGGCCGGCTATCAGGTGGCGCTCATGGCACCCACCGAGATTCTTGCCGAGCAGCATTACCTGACCTTCAAACGCTGGCTCGAGCCACTGGGCCTGGAAGTGGCCTGGCTGGCTGGCAAGCTCAAGGGCAAGGCCCGCGTCAGCGCTCTGGAGCAGATCGCCGGTGGTGCGCCGATGGTGGTGGGTACCCACGCCCTGTTCCAGGAAGAAGTGCATTTCAAGCACCTGGCCTTGGCCATCATCGACGAGCAGCACCGCTTCGGCGTGCAGCAGCGCCTGGCCCTGCGAAAGAAAGGGGTCGCTGGCGAGCTGTGCCCGCACCAGTTGATCATGACCGCCACGCCGATCCCACGGACCCTGGCCATGAGCGCCTATGCCGACCTCGACACCTCGGTGCTCGACGAGCTGCCGCCGGGGCGCACCCCGGTCAACACCGTACTGGTGGCCGACAGCCGTCGCTTCGAGGTGGTCGAGCGCGTCCGCGCGGCCTGCGCCGAAGGGCGCCAGGCGTATTGGGTCTGTACCCTGATCGAAGAATCCGAAGAACTGACCTGCCAGGCTGCGCAGAGCACCTTCGAGGACCTGGGCAGCGCCTTGGGCGAGCTGAGCGTCGGTCTGATCCATGGCCGCATGAAGCCGGCCGACAAGGCTGCGGTCATGGCCGAATTCAAAGAGGGACGGCTGCAACTGCTGGTGGCCACCACCGTCATCGAGGTCGGTGTGGACGTGCCCAATGCCAGCCTGATGATCATCGAGAACCCCGAGCGCCTGGGTCTGGCGCAACTGCACCAGTTGCGTGGACGGGTCGGTCGCGGCAGTGCGGCCAGCCATTGCGTGCTGCTGTATCACCCGCCGCTGTCGCAGATCGGTCGCGAGCGACTGGGCATCATGCGCGAGACCAACGACGGCTTCGTCATCGCTGAAAAGGACCTGGAACTGCGCGGTCCTGGCGAGATGCTCGGGACGCGGCAGACCGGGCTGCTACAGTTCAAGGTCGCCGACCTGATGCGCGACGCCGATCTGCTGCCTGCCGTGCGTGATGCTGCCCAAGCATTGCTGGCACGCTGGCCCGGTCACGTCAGCCCACTGCTGGACCGCTGGTTACGCCATGGCCAGCAATATGGCCAGGTGTGATACCGGTCTCACAATCAGGCCGGTGAGGACAGCCGGCTGATTATACTTTCGCGATTGCAAGGAGAATCTGGACCAGACCATGACTGAAGTTGCCCTGGACACCGCAACCCCACGCGCACCGTCTGTAATCCGGCTGCTGCTCGACAAACTCGGCGTGGCCTACCGCGAAGTGCCGGACCACTTTGCGCTGCCTGCCGCTGCCAAGGTGCAGGCGATTCTGCTCGACGACGAAGTCGGCGCGTTGATGGTGCTGTTCCCGCAGAGCCAGTTGCTCGACCTCCAGCGCCTTCAAGAGCTGACCGGACGCAGCCTGCTGGCGGTGCGCGGCGCTCGCCTGAAAACCATGCTCGACAAGCACGGCCTCAAGGCGCTACCCGGCATCCCGGCCCTGACCAGTTCGCCCTGCCTGTATGAACAGAGCCTGCTTGCGCTCGACGCGGTGTTGCTGCAGTCCGGGGAAACCGGTTTATGGCTGGAGCTTGAGCGCGACGTCTTCAAGCGCCTGCTGAGCAAGGCCAGCGCCGGCAGCTTCGGCGAACACGTGCGACTGATCCAACCCAGTTTCGATCGTCTCAATGACAACCCCCGAGAAATCACACACGCCGTGCAGGTGTTCACCGCACGGCGTATCCAGCAGCGCCTGCAGCAGACCATCGAGATTCCGCCGCTGGCCGACACCGCGCAGAAGATCATCAAGCTGCGGGTCGACCCCAACGCCAGTGTCGACGACATCACGGGTGTGGTCGAAACCGATCCTGCACTGGCGGCGCAGGTGGTGAGCTGGGCGGCGTCGCCCTACTACGCATCGCCTGGAAAGATTCGCTCGGTGGAGGACGCCATCGTCCGTGTGCTGGGCTTTGATCTGGTCATCAACCTGGCGCTGGGCTTGGCCCTGGGCAAGACCATGAGCCTGCCCAAGGACCAGCCGGAACACATGACCCCCTACTGGCAACAAGCGATCTACACCGCTGCCGTCATCGAGGGCCTGACCCGGGCAATGCCACGCCCCTCACGCCCGGAAGCCGGCCTTACCTACCTGGCAGGCCTGCTGCACAACTTCGGTTATCTGTTGCTGGCCCATGTGTTTCCGCCGCATTTCTCGCTGATCTGCCGCCACCTCGAGGTCAACCCGCACCTGAGCCACACCTACGTGGAACAGCATCTGCTGGACATCAATCGCGAACAGATGGGTGCCTGGCTGATGAAGCTGTGGGACATGCCGGAAGAAATCTGTACCGCGCTGCGCTTTCAGGACGATGCCAGCTACGACGGCGAGTACGCGGCATACCCGAACCTGGTGTGCCTGGCCAATCGCCTGCTGCGCACGCGTGGCATCGGTGCCGGACCGCAGAAACCGATTCCTGACCAACTGCTGAGCCGTCTGGGGCTTTCGCAGGACAAGGCCGAGGACGTGGTGAGCAAGGTGCTCGATGCCGAAGCGCTGCTGCGCGAGCTGGCCTCGCAATTCAACACGCCGTAAATCCAGCGTCCCGATCGATCAGGCTTTCTTGCGCGGCTTGAGGTACTTCATCAGGTTCTGGAACCACATCACCAGCGCGGGATTGCCCTTGATCTGGATGTGCTTGTCTTGAATGCCCTGCATGAACGCCAGTTGCTTGTTGCTGGCTTGCAAGGTGGCGTAGCCGTAGGCGGCATCCTTGAAGGCGATGGCGAACGCTGGCTGCGGATGCACGCCCGCCTTGCTGCTCACGCGCTGGTCGCGAACGAAGAAATGCCGCGCGATCTTGCCGTCGAGGGTCTGCATCTGGAACACAAGGTCCTTGTCAGCCAACTGCTGCTGAAAAGCGGGGTTGTTACGGCTGGCCCTGGCCATCAGCAGGCCCATGGCCCAGAGCAGGAAACGAAACTTCATCAAGGCTTCTCGGCTTCAAAGTGACTGAAACCGCGATTCTATCCGCAAAAATCAATGTGTATAGGGACTTTCGTGCCAGCGGCAGCGCATCAACACAAAGGGCGCCCAAGGCGCCCGCTTGCTGACGGGGAAAGCTGAAGAACGCTAGGTGGCGGATTTGCCAGTCTTGCCTGTGGCGCCTTTCTTGCGCGACGCGCTGGCAGCACCCTGCGCTGGCACGGCGACCGTGTCCTTGAGCAGCTTTCCGGGTTTGAAGGCAACGGTGTTGGTGGCTCTGATCTGCACCGGCTCGCCGGTCTGAGGATTCTTGCCCGTGCGCGCGCCGCGGTGACGTTTCTCGAACGTACCGAAACCGACCAGGGTCACCGATTCTTTGGCAACTGCTGCCGTGATCGAGTCGAGAATGGCATTGAGCACGTGGTTGCCCATTTCCTTGGTGAGGTCGGTTTTCTCGGCAATGACGCCGGCCAAATCGGGTTTACGCATAATGATGCCTCGTAGACGGGTTTTTGTTGTTATGCCGTACTGCCAGTAACGCGACGCTGACAGCGCCGACAGGCTCTAGCCTGCGGTAGGCGGATTTGAGAATGGCACGCCCCATTGGACCGCGCCAGTGGCCGCCGGGGCCTTGTCGCTTAGAGGTAATGGCATAGATGCCATACAGCACTGTTTTTCCGCCAAAGCGCCGCTCAGGCCATGGGCAGTACTCCTGTGATCGACGCGCCAGCACCGCACCGGAGTCTGGAAAGCCAGGCGAACATGCTAAGCTCGTCGCCTCTGTGGCCTGTATCAGCGTACCGACGTGCCCGACGACATTTCGCAAGTAACCGCCCTTCAGTGGCTGACCCCCGCACAGCTGGCAGGCGACCTCGATGCGCACCTGCTCGACTGGCTGTTCGATGAAGGTTCACTTACCCGCCGCCTGAGCCAACTGGCCGACCAGCAGTTCTCCGTCACCCCTTTGCGTGAAGGCTGGCAAGCATTGCGGGCCGACGAATGCGCAGCCTTGGGCATTGTGCCAGGTGCTGAAGGTTGGGTACGCGAGGTCTACCTGCGCGGCCATGGCCAGCCTTGGGTGTTTGCCCGCAGCGTGGCGGCGCGCAGCGCGCTGGAGCGCGGCGGGCTCGACCTGCAGACGCTGGGGACACGCTCGCTGGGCGAGCTGCTGTTCTGTGACCAGGCATTCGTGCGCCATCCGCTGCAGGCCTGCCAGTACCCACCCGCCTGGCTGCCTGCCGACGCGCCCCAACAACACCTGTGGGCACGCCGCTCGCGCTTCGAGCGCGAGGGCCTGAGCCTGCTGGTGGCTGAAATCTTCCTGCCCGCCCTCTGGCGCGCGGCCGACAAGGACGCTCGTTGATGTACCTGCAACTGCTCAAATCGCTCAACCGTCTGCACCCGCGTGCCTGGGATTTCATTCAACTGAGCCGCATGGATCGCCCGATCGGCATCTACCTGCTGCTGTGGCCAACCCTGTCTGCGGTGTGGATCGCCGGTAACGGCGCACCCACCCTGGCCAACGTGCTGATCTTCGGCCTTGGGGTGGTGCTGATGCGCGCCGCCGGCTGCTGCATCAATGATTTCGCCGACCGCAAGGTCGATGGCCACGTCAAACGTACTGCAGATCGCCCTCTGGCGGCCGGGCGCATTCGTTCGCGCGAAGCGCTGGCGCTGTTCGCCGCGCTGGTGACGCTGAGTTTCCTTCTGGTGTTGTGCACCAATGCCACCACGGTCTGGCTGTCGTTCGGCGCACTGGCGTTGGCGGCGTGCTACCCCTTCATGAAGCGCTACACCTATTACCCACAGGTGGTGCTGGGCGCCGCCTATTCGTGGGGCATCCCCATGGCCTTCACCGCCGCCACCGGCACGCTGCCGGCCAGCGCCTGGCTGCTGTACATCGCCAACGTGCTGTGGACGGTCGGTTACGACACTTACTACGCCATGGTCGACCGTGACGACGATCTGAAAATCGGCGTGAAGTCGACAGCGATTCTATTCGGCGAAGCAGACCGGGTGATCATCCTTAGCCTGCAACTGCTGTCGCTGGGCTGTCTGCTGCTGGCCGGCAACCGTTTCGAGTTGGGCGGCTGGTTCCAGCTGGGCATCCTCGCTGCGGCGCTGTGCTTCGTGTGGGAGTTCTGGACGACCCGCAGCCTGGGGCGTGAAGTCTGCTTCAAAGCCTTCCTGCACAACCACTGGGCCGGGCTGCTGGTGTTCATCGGCGTGGTCCTGGACTACGCCTGGCGCTGAACGCAAGACCACTGCCTGTCACACAGCTGCAATAATTCCGTTATCTAATGCGCTGCATGAAACGGTTAGCCCAGGAGAGGTTGTGAGCATGGTTGGCAGAAGCATTCTGATCGTCGACGACGAAGCGCCCATTCGCGAAATGATCGCCGTCGCGCTGGAAATGGCCGGCTATGACTGCCTGGAAGCCGAGAATTCGCAACAGGCCCACGCCATCATCGTCGACCGCAAGCCTGACCTGATCCTGCTCGACTGGATGCTTCCCGGCACCTCGGGCATTGAGCTGGCCAGGCGCCTGAAGCGCGATGAGCTGACCGGCAGCATTCCGATCATCATGCTCACCGCCAAGGGTGAGGAAGACAACAAGATCCAGGGCCTGGAAGTCGGCGCCGACGACTACATCACCAAGCCGTTCTCGCCCCGTGAACTGGTGGCGCGACTCAAGGCCGTGCTGCGCCGCACCGGCCCTGCCGACAGCGAAGCGCCCATCGAGATCGGCGGCCTGCTGCTCGACCCCATCAGCCACCGCGTCACCATCGACGGCAAGCCCGCCGACATGGGCCCTACCGAATACCGTCTGCTGCAGTTCTTCATGACCCATCAGGAACGTGCCTACACCCGTGGGCAGTTGCTCGACCAGGTGTGGGGCGGCAACGTCTACGTCGAGGAACGCACCGTCGATGTGCATATCCGTCGCCTGCGCAAAGCGCTGGGTGAAGCCTACGAGAATCTGGTACAAACCGTCCGCGGCACCGGTTATCGCTTCTCCACCAAGAGCTGAACCGGCAGCGCCACGCCTGTAATCCCATGCTGCTTGCAGCAGGGCTGAACAACGGACGTCACAGCACCACCGATCCGCACCCGCTCGCAGCGCCTGGCCTGCGGTGGGCCGTCGGGTCCGAAGGATTTCCACGTGAACCAGAACTGGCATGCGACCCTTATTCGCCACCTGTTGCTGCTGATCACCCTCTGCCTGCTCGGCGGCCTGATCAGCGGGCACTACGGCTGGAGCCTGACCGTCGGGCTGGCGCTGTACCTGGGCTGGACGCTCAAGCAACTGTTGCGTCTGCATGACTGGCTGAGCCACCACAAACCCGACGAAGCGCCGCCCGACGGTTATGGCCTGTGGGGCGAGGTGTTCGACAGCATCTACCACCTGCAACGTCGTGATCAGCGGGTGCGAGGCCGGCTGCAAGCGGTGATCGACCGAGTGCAGGAGTCCACCGCCGCGCTGCGCGATGCGGTGATCATGCTCGACAGCGACGGCAACCTGGAATGGTGGAACCGCGCAGCCGAGACCCTGCTTGGTCTGAAGACGCCCCAGGATGGCGGTCAGGCCGTCACCAACCTGGTGCGCCATCCGCGCTTCAAGGAATACTTCGAAGCGGAAAACTACGCCGAACCGCTGGAAATCCCCTCGCCAATCAACGACCGCCTGCGCATCCAGCTCAACATCACTCGCTACGGCAACAACGAGCACCTGATGCTGGTGCGCGACGTCACCCGCATTCATCAGCTCGAACAGATGCGCAAGGACTTCGTCGCCAACGTCTCCCACGAACTGCGCACTCCGCTGACGGTAATCGCCGGTTATCTGGAGACTCTGCTCGACAACGTCGATGAAGTGAATCCGCGCTGGGCTCGCGCCTTGCAGCAGATGAGCCAGCAAGGCTCGCGCATGCAGGCCCTGCTCAACGACTTGCTGCTGTTGGCCAAACTGGAAGCCACCGACTACCCCTCGGACAACCAGCCTGTGCCCGTCGAGGCAATGCTCAAGACCATTCAGGCCGACGCCCTGGCGCTGTCCGGGCCGCGCCAGCAACGGATCAGCCTGGAGGCGCAACCCGGTGTCAGCCTCAAGGGCAGTGAGTCGGAGCTGCGCAGCGCCTTTTCCAATCTGGTGTTCAATGCCGTCAAGTACACCCAGGATGCAGGCGACATCCGCATTCGCTGGTGGCGCGATGAGCATGGCGCGCACCTGAGCGTGCAGGACACCGGCCCGGGCATAGAAGCCAAGCACTTGCCGCGGTTGACTGAGCGCTTCTATCGGGTCGACTCCAGCCGCGCGTCCAACACTGGCGGCACCGGGCTGGGCCTGGCCATCGTCAAGCACGTGTTGCTGCGCCATCGCGGGCGCCTGGAGATCAGCAGCGTGCTGGGTCACGGCAGCACCTTCACCTGCCACTTCCCGGCTTCCCAGGTGGCCACACGCGCCCGCTGAGGCCCACGGTTCAGCACTCCCCTTTGCTTTTATGGTCTCAACCGCTACATTGGATCGCTTGTGCCAGCATCCGCTGGCACTTTTTTTCCCTTCTCAACAACAGACGGACCCCGTAAAAAATCCATCATGGACCCTTCCCCTGCGTTTAGCCTCACCTCGCTATTTGCCGATTTCGGCATGATTCTCTTTGCGCTGTTCCTGGTTCTGCTCAACGGCTTCTTCGTCGCCGCCGAGTTCGCCATGGTCAAACTGCGCTCGACCCGCGTCGAATCCATCGCCGAACTGCACGGCTGGCGTGGCGGTATCCTGCGCAAGGTACACAGCCAGCTGGACGCCTACCTGTCGGCCTGCCAGCTGGGTATCACCCTGGCGTCGCTGGGCCTGGGCTGGGTCGGTGAACCGGCGTTCGCCCACCTGCTCGAACCGTTGCTGGCCTATCTGGGCGTGGACAGCCCCGAGCTGATCAAGGGCATCTCGTTCTTCGTCGCCTTCTTCGTGATTTCCTACCTGCACATCGTGGTCGGCGAACTGGCGCCCAAGTCGTGGGCGATTCGCAAGCCCGAGCTGCTGTCGCTGTGGACGGCCGTGCCGCTGTACCTGTTCTACTGGGCCATGTACCCGGCGATCTACCTGCTCAACGCCAGCGCCAACACCATCCTGCGCATTGCCGGCCAGGGCGAGCCAGGCCCGCACCACGAGCACCATTACAGCCGTGAAGAACTCAAGCTGATCCTGCACTCCAGCCGTGGCCAGGACCCCAGCGACCAGGGCATGCGCGTGCTGGCGTCGGCGGTGGAGATGGGCGAGCTGGAGGTGGTCGACTGGGCCAACTCGCGCGAGGACATGATCAGCCTCGACTCACGCGCGCCGCTCAAGGAAATCCTGGCGATGTTCCGTCGCCACAAGTTCAGCCGTTATCCGGTGTACGACCACGAGCGCGAAGAGTTCATCGGTCTGCTGCATATCAAGGACCTGCTGCTGGAGCTGGCCGAGCCCGACCACCTGCCTGGCACACTCGACCTCGACGACCTGATTCGCCCGCTGGAGCGTGTGTCGCGGCACATGCCGCTGTCGCAACTGCTGGAGCAGTTCCGCAAGGGCGGTGCGCATTTCGTGCTGGTCGAAGAGGCCGATGGCAAGGTGATCGGCTACCTGACCATGGAAGACGTGCTGGAAGTGCTGGTCGGTGACATTCAGGACGAGCACCGCAAGACCGAGCGCGGCATTCTTGCCTATCAACCTGGCAAGCTGCTGGTGCGCGGCGACACGCCGCTGTTCAAGGTCGAACGTCTGCTCGGTGTCGACCTTGACCACATCGAGGCCGAGACCCTCGCAGGCCTGGTCTACGAGACCCTCAAGCGCGTTCCGGAAGAGGAAGAGTTGCTGGAGGTCGAAGGCCTGCGCATCAACATCAAGAAGATGAAAGGCCCGAAGATCGTCCTGGCCAAGGTGCTCAAGCTCGACTGAGCACCCAGCGGGGCTGGCAACAGCCCCAGCGTCAGGCGCCTGGGGTGAAGTGCTTCTGCGCCGTACCCCGGGCGATCAGCCGCGAGAGGTAGTCGAGCTTCTGCGCATCCTGATCGACGAACTTGAACGTCAGTTGCAGCCAGTCGCTGTCCGGCCGCTGCTCCAGCGCGGCGATGGCGTGCAGATAGCCATTGAGCCGTGCCACCTCGGCCTGCTCGCCCTGCTCGAGGTCCAGTACCGCACTTTCCAGAATCTGCGGCAGCGCTTCGCTGCGGCGGATGACCAGCAGCGCCTCTTTGAGGCTCAGCGCCTTGATGACACAACCCTGCACCGCACCGCTGGCCAGACGTAACTGGCCCTGGCCACGGCCGGCAGGCGCGGGGGTCGGCGCAGCAGTCGGCGCCGGCGCCACAGGGGCACGCGGTGCGGCACTGGCCGGCGCGGCCATGGCCGCTGCCGGAGCCTGGGCCGTCTGCGGACGACCACCGGTCAAAGCATTGAGCGAGTCATTGGCGAAGGCCGAGGTAGCCCGTGCCGGCACACCACTGAGCAACGTTTCGAGCTTGCCGGTCTTGCTCAAGGCCTTTTTCACCTTGGTCAGCAACTGCTCGTTGGTGAAGGGCTTGCCAACGAAGTCCGAGACGCCCGCCTGAATCGCCTGGATAACGTTTTCCTTGTCGCCGCGGCTGGTCACCATGATGAACGGCAAACCTTTGAGCGACGGCTGCTGGCGGCACCATTCGAGCAGCTCAAGGCCGCTCATTTCCGGCATCTCCCAATCGCACAGCACCAGGTCGAACGGCTCTTTGCTCAACATCGCCATGGCCTTGCGGCCGTTGATGGCATCTTCCACGGCGATGCCGGGGAAGGCGCTGCGCAGGGCTTTTCTGACTAGGTCGCGAATGAACGAGGCGTCGTCCACCACCAGCACTTTGACTTTACTCATCGATATTCCTCATCTATGCCGGCTAGCATACCGCCGACTAGTGGCATTTTGCCAAAAAGCCGTGCCAGCCGCGCTCATCGCAGGCGTCCGGTGAAAACGACGACGCCCGGCACTGGCCGGGCGTCTTGGCGAACGCGCAGTACTATTTATCGTCAGGCGAGGGCGGAACATTAGCCAGGAGTACATCATCCAGGCCCTTGCCCTGGACTTCGGCCTGCATGCGCTTGAGGCCCATGTGCCGCACGTCGGTGCCACGCACCAGGTAGATGACCAGCTCGGAGATGTTGCGCGCATGGTCGCCGATACGTTCCAGCGAACGCAGCGCCCAGATCACGCTGAGTACCCGCGAGATCGAGCGCGGGTCTTCCATCATGTAGGTCACCAGCTCGCGCAGGGCGGTCTTGTACTCGCGGTCGATGGTCTTGTCGTACTGCGCCACCGACAAGGCCAGGTCGGCATCGAAGCGGGCGAAGGCGTCGAGGGCATCGCGGACCATGTTGCGCACTTGGTCACCGATGTGTCGCACCTCGACATAGCCACGCGGCGATTCGCCCTCTTCGCACAGCTGGATGGCGCGGCGGGCGATCTTGGTCGACTCGTCGCCGATACGTTCGAGGTCGATTACCGATTTGGAAATGCTGATGATCAGGCGCAAGTCCGAGGCTGCCGGCTGACGCCGGGCGAGAATGCGCACGCATTCCTCGTCGATGTTGCGCTCCATCTGGTTGATCTGCTCGTCGACCTCTCGCACCTGCTGGGCCAACCCCGAGTCGGCCTCGATCAGCGCGGTGACCGCGTCGTTCACCTGCTTCTCGACCAGCCCGCCCATGGCCAGCAGATGGCTGCGCACCTCCTCCAGCTCGGCGTTGAATTGCTGGGAAATGTGGTGGGTGAGGCTTTCTTTGTTGATCATGCTGTCGCTCCGCGATCGCGCCTCTGGAGGCGAGCTGCAAGCTTTGAGCTGCAAGCTTCAAGCTGCACGTGTGTGGGTTTCATACATTGGGAACAGGCTCAGCGACTTGCTTACAGCTTGCCGCCAGCAGCTTGCCGCTGCCGCTAGCCATAGCGGCCGGTAATGTAATCTTCGGTCTGTTTCTTCGCCGGGTTGGTGAACAGCGTATCGGTATCACCGAATTCCACCAGTTTGCCCATGTACATGAACGCGGTGTAGTCCGACACCCGCGCCGCCTGCTGCATGTTGTGGGTGACGATGACGATGGTGTACTTGGACTTGAGCTCGTAGATCAGCTCTTCGACCTTCAGGGTCGAGATCGGGTCGAGTGCCGAGCAGGGCTCGTCGAGCAACAGCACTTCCGGCTCGACAGCGATGGTGCGGGCGATCACCAGACGCTGCTGCTGACCACCAGAGAGCCCCAGCGCCGACTCATGCAAGCGGTCCTTGACCTCGTCCCACAGCGCAGCGCCCTTGAGCGCCCATTCCACGGCTTCGTCGAGCACACGCTTCTTGTTGATGCCCTGAATGCGCAGGCCATACACCACGTTCTCGTAGATGGTCTTGGGGAATGGGTTGGGCTTCTGGAACACCATGCCGACGCGGCGACGCAGTTCGGCCACTTCTTCGCCCTTGCGGTAGATGTCATTGCCATACAGGTTGACCTCGCCGACCACGCGGCAGCCGTCGACCAGATCGTTCATGCGGTTGAAGGTACGCAGCAAGGTCGACTTGCCGCAGCCCGAGGGACCAATGAACGCGGTCACGCGCTGCTTGGGGATGTTCAGCTTGATGTCGAACAGTGCCTGTTTATCGCCATAGAACAGCGACAGACCCGGCACTTCGATCGCCACGGTTTCTTCACCCAGGCGCAGGCCCTGCTTGTCACGGCCCAGGGCAGACAGGTCGATGCTGCGGGGGTGGGAATCTTGTTGCATGGTCACACTCCTTCGGGAGCTGCAGGCGGTGTGCTGCAAGCTGCAAGTTGGGGCACAACGGCGAACGGCGTGCCGCTTGTGGCTTGGCGCTGCGGTCAGCTGTCCAGGGCCTTGTATTTTTCCCGCAGGTGGTTGCGAATCCACACTGCCGAAAGGTTGAGCGTTGCGATCACCAGCACCAGCAGCAAGGCCGTGGCATACACCAGCGGCCGAGCCGCCTCGACGTTGGGGCTCTGGAACCCGACATCATAGATGTGGAAGCCCAGGTGCATGATCTTCTGGTCCAGGTGCAGGTAGGGGTAATTGCCGTCCAGCGGCAGCGAAGGCGCCAACTTGACCACACCGACCAGCATCAACGGTGCGACCTCGCCCGCCGCCCGCGCCACCGCCAGGATCATTCCGGTCATCATCGCCGGGCTGGCCATGGGAATGACGATCTTCCACAGGGTTTCGGCCTTGGTCGCGCCGAGCGCCAACGAGCCTTCGCGCAGCGTGCGCGGGATACGTGCCAGACCCTCTTCGGTCGCCACGATCACCACCGGCACGGCCAGCAGCGCCAGGGTCAGCGAGGCCCACAGCAGCCCTGGCGTGCCCAGGGTCGGTGCCGGCAGTGACTCGGGGAAGAACAATCGGTCGATCGAGCCGCCCAGCACATAGACGAAAAAGCCCAGGCCAAACACGCCGTAGACGATCGCCGGCACCCCGGCGAGGTTGTTCACCGCGATGCGGATCAACCGGGTCACCGGGCCTTGCCGGGCGTATTCGCGCAGGTAAACCGCCGCCAGCACGCCGAATGGGGTGACGATCACCGCCATGATCAGGGTCATCATCACGGTGCCGAAGATGGCCGGGAAAATACCGCCTTCGGTGTTGGCTTCCCGTGGATCGTCACTGACGAATTCCCACACCTTGGCGAAATAGGTGCCGAGCTTGGTCAGGGTCGACATGCCGTTGGGCTGGATCGCGTGAACCACCTTGCTCAGGTTGATCTCGACCTGCCGGCCATTGCCGTCACGGGCCACCAGGCTGTCGCGGGCGAAGGCCTGGTGCAGACTGCCGAGACGTTCTTCGATGGCCTTGTAGCGGCTATTGAGCTCGGCCCGGTCAGCGTCCAGATCAGCTTGCGCTGCCGCATCGAGCTTGCCTTCCAGCTCCAGCTTGCGCCCTTGCAGGCGCAGGCGCTCGAGGCCGTGATTGATGGCGCCGATGTCTTTCTTTTCCAGGCTCTGCAGCTCGGCACTGAGCTGGCTGGCGCGCTTGAGCCGCGCATGCAGCTCGGCCCAGGCGGCTGGCCCCTGGGCCACCACCCGGTCACCCTCCTTGACGCTGACCAGATAGCCATAGAAATTGCCCCATTCGCGACGCTCCAGCGCCATCAGCTCAGCGGGGCGCTGCTGGTTGACCAGCCAGTCGCCGATCACCCAGCTGAAATCGTTGCCATTGAGGTCACGGTTGCCGATCTTGATCAGCTCGCGGGTCATGAACTCGGGGCCTTCATCCGGCACCGGCAAGCCTGCGCTCTTGAGCCGCGCACGGGGCACCTGCTCGCTCTGCACCACTTCGCCGATGACGGTCTGTTCGGGTTGACCCGGCACCTGGTAGCTGGCCTGCACCAGGTCGGCCGGCCAGAAGTGGCCAAGGCCACGCACGGCGATGACCGAGAGCAGGCCGATGGTCATGATCACCGCGATGGCGACTGCGCCACCGCTGATCCACACACCGGGCGCGCCGCTCTTGAACCAGCCTTTGAGGGAATCCTGCTTCACGGATCTCTACCTTTCAATCAAAGCGACGAGTATTTCTTGCGCAGACGCTGGCGAATCAGCTCGGCCAAGGTGTTCATGATGAAGGTGAACACCAGCAGCACCAGCGCAGCGAGGAACAGCACGCGGTAATGGCTGCCGCCGACCTCCGATTCGGGCATTTCCACCGCCACGTTGGCGGCCAGGGTGCGCATGCCTTCGAACAGGTTCATCTCCATCACCGGCGTGTTGCCGGTGGCCATCAGCACGATCATGGTTTCACCCACGGCGCGGCCCATGCCGATCATCAGCGCCGAGAAGATGCCCGGGCTGGCGGTGAGGATGACCACGCGGGTCAGGGTCTGCCACGGCGTCGCGCCCAGGGCCAGCGAGCCCAGGGTCAGGCTGCGCGGCACGCTGAACACGGCGTCCTCGGCGATGGAGTAGATGTTCGGGATCACCGCGAAGCCCATGGCGATACCGACTACCAAGGCGTTGCGCTGGTCGTAGGTGATGCCCAGGTCGTTGCTGATCCACAGACGCATGTCGCCACCGAACAACCAGCTTTCCACCTGCGGGCTGATGCTCAGGGCGAACCAGCCGATGGCGAGGATCACCGGAATCAGAATCGCCGCTTCCCAGCCATCGGGCACGCGCAGACGAATCGACTCAGGCAGCCGGCTCCAGGCGAATCCGGTCAGCACAATCCCCAGCGGCAGCACCAGGAACAGGCTGAACACACCGGGCAGATGGCCCTCCAGATACGGCGCGAGGAACAGCCCGGCGAAGAAGCCGAGGATCACCGTCGGCATCGCCTCCATCAGCTCGATCACCGGCTTGACCTTGCGGCGCATGCCCGGCGCCATGAAGTAGGCGGTGTAGATCGCTGCGGCGATGGCCAGCGGCGCGGCCAGGATCATGGCGTAGAACGCTGCCTTGAGGGTGCCGAAGGTCAGCGGCGAGAGGCTCAGCTTGGGCTCGAAGTCGGTGTTGGAGGCGGTGGACTGCCAGACATACTGCGGCGCGTCGTAGTTTTCGTACCAGACCTTGCCCCACAGCGCGCTCAGCGACACTTCCGGGTGCGGGTTGCGCAGGCTCAGCGGCAGCAGTTGGCCGTTGCGCTCGATGATCAGGCGGTTGGCCCGCGGCGACAGCGCAAGAACTCCAGCACCGTCAGCCACCGGCTCGACCAGCAAGGTGCGGTGCGCAGTGCTGTGGAACACCCCCAGCTGGCCTTCGCTGTCGAGGGCAGTGAAGCCTTTGCGACGCTCTTCGGCGTCGATCTGCACAACGGGCGCCTTGCCCAGCTGGAAGCTGCGAATGTGCTTGAGGCGTTGCTCGCCATCGGCGTCGCGGGCCATGAACCACTGGCTCAGGCCACCCTTGGAATCACCGAAGATCAGCGAAATCCCGCCGACCAGCTGACCACTGGCCGTCACCTCGGCGTTGCCATCTTCCAGCAGCTTGTAGCGACCGTTGAGACTGTTGTCGCGCAGGCTGAACACGTCTGCCGTCGCCCGGCCATTGATCACGTACAGCCATTGCTGGCGTGGATCGACATAGATCGCCTTGACCGGCTCGATCATCTGCGGCAGCACGATGCGGCTCTGCTCGCGGGTCTCTTCCCCGGTCATCATGTTTTCTTCGCGGGTGATCTTCATCACTTGCAACTGCGCGCCGACCGAGCCGGCCAGCAGCAGGCTGTCGCCGTTGCGGTTGAGGCTGACGTGATCGAGCGCGCGGCCCTGTTCGTCGAGCACGAACGGCTGCTCGCCGTAGGGGAAATCAACACCGGGGGTGATGGTCTTTTTGTTCTCGGGGTAGGTGATCTTGTAGCTGTGCTGGAACACCAGGACCTGCCCGTTGGACAGGCCCAGGGTGATCAGCGGGCTACCCGGCTGATCACTGCCGATGGCGGTGACCTGGGTACCCGCCGGCAGCGGCAGGTCGACGCGCTTGAGCTCGGCGCCAGTCTTGGTATCGAAGAACAATGCCTGACCGCGGTCGGACACCCGCAGTCCCACCAGGTTCTGCTCTTCCAGGGCGATCATCAGCGGCTTGCCAGCCTCCTGCTGCAGCCAGGCGGGCGTCAGGGCTGGCTTGCGTGTCAGCTCCGCGCCTTGGAACAACGGCAGTACCACATAGGCCAGGTAGAAGAAGATCAGGGTGATCGCAGCCAGTACGGCCAGCCCGCCCACCAGCACGTACCAGCGCGTGACGCGGTCCTTCAGGGCGCGCAGGCGGCGTTTGCGCTGCATCTCTGGGGTGTTGAAATCGATCCGCGCAGAGGAGGAATTTTGAGTCATGGAAGCCTTGACCAGATCATTCATGCGCACACCCTAGCCGCGACATATGACAGAAACGTTACAGCCGCGTGACGCAAAAAGGCCCGCAGCCCAGAGAGTCTGTGCCACGGACCGGAAACAGGATGGGCGCCATCGGCCAGGCCGATGCGCCCTGTTGACGGTTACTGCTTGGCGACGTTGCCCGCGTGGGACAAGCCCAGGTCAGCCAAGGTCTTTTCCACCACTTTGGCCGGCAGCGGGATATAACCGTCTTTCACCACAACCTGCTGGCCCGACTGCGACAGCACCAGCTTGATGAACTCGGCATCCAGCGGCGCCAGTGGCTTGTTCGGCGCTTTGTTGACGTACACGTAGAGGAAGCGCGACAGCGGGTAGGTACCGTTCAGCGCGTTGGCTTCGTTGTCCTCGACGAACTCGCCGCCTTCCTTCTTCGCCAGCGGCACGGTCTTGACGCTGGCAGTCTTGTAGCCAATGCCCGAATAACCGATGGAGTTCAGCGAGCTGCTGATCGACTGCACTACCGAGGCCGAGCCAGGCTGCTCGTTGACGTTGGGCTTGAAGTCACCTTTGCACAGCGCCTCTTCCTTGAAGTAGCCATAGGTGCCCGACACCGAGTTGCGACCGAACAGCTGCACTGGCTTGTTCGCCAGATCGCCCGTTACACCGACATCGCCCCAGGTCTTGACCTCGGCCTTGGCGCCACACAGGCGGGTCGAGGAGAAGATCGCATCGACCTGCGCCATGGTCAGGCCCTTGATCGGGTTGTCCTTGTGCACGAACACCGCCAGCGCATCGACCGCGACCGGAATGGCGGTGGGCTTGTAGCCGTACTTCTGCTCGAAGGCCTGCAGCTCGACGTCTTTCATCTTGCGGCTCATCGGCCCGAGGTTGGCAGTGCCCTCGGTCAGCGCAGGTGGCGCCGTGGACGAACCGGCCGCCTGAATCTGGATGTTGACGTTCGGGTATTCCTTTTTATAGGCCTCGGCCCACAAGGTCATGAGGTTCGCCAGGGTGTCGGAGCCAACGCTGGAGAGGTTGCCCGAAACACCGGTGGTCTTGGTGTAGGTCGGGATCGAGGGATCGACAGCAGCAACCGCGTTGGCGGTGGCAACGCCAGCGGCGACGAATGTCAGGGCCGCCATCAAACGCTTGAGTTTCATGCCTTGCTCCTAGCAGGAATTCGGGGGTCGGAAGAGAGCGGGCCAAGTATCGAAAGACCGTATGAAGACTCTATGTACGGATTGTGACAATTGGATGAAAGGCCATCATGAGTGATGGCCTTTCATCCGCTCTGTGAGTCGCTCAACGCTTGCGGCTCAACAAATACCCCCCAACGACCAACCCCAACCCACACAACCCCGCCACGTAATACCCCGGCGCCAGCGGGCTGAACTTGAGCAGTGCGGTGACCACCATCGGGGTCAGGCCGCCGAAGATCGCGTAGGCCACGTTGTAGGAGAACGATAGGCCGGTGAAGCGCACCACCGCTGGGAAGGCCTTGACCATCACGAACGGCACGGCGCCGATGGTGCCGACGCACAGGCCGGTGGCGGCGTAGAGCATGAACAGCCATTCAGGGTGGCTTTCCAGGCTGTGGTAGAACGTCCAGGAGGTGGCAAGCAGCAGCAGGCTGCCGATCACCAGCACACGACCGGCGCCAATGCGGTCGCACAGCCAGCCGGCACCGATGCAGCCCAGGCTGAGCAGCACGATCGCCAGGCTGTTGGCCTTCAGCGCGTCGGTAGGGCTGATGTGATAGAGGCTTTGCAGCAGCGCCGGGGTCATCAGGATCACCACCACGATGCCGGCCGACAGCAGCCAGGTCAGCAGCATCGACAGGATCACTGCACCGCGATGGTCACGCAGCACCGCGCGCAGCGGCAGCTCTTCGGCGAGGGCCTTGCGTTGCTGCATTTCGGCGAATACCGGGGTTTCGTGCAACCAGCGGCGCAGGTACACCGAGAACAGGCCGAACACCCCGCCCAGCAGGAAGGGAATACGCCAGGCATAGTCGGCGACTTCTTCGCTGCTATAGACGCTGTTGATCAGCGTGGCCACCAGCGAGCCGAGCAGAATCCCTGCGGTCAGGCCGGCGGTGAGGGTGCCGCAGGCATAACCGGTGTTGCGCGCCGGCACGTGCTCGGAGACGAATACCCACGCCCCCGGCACTTCACCGCCAATCGCCGCGCCCTGGATCACCCGCATCAGCAGCAACAGCATCGGTGCCCACAGGCCGATCTGCGCGTAGGTCGGCAGCAGGCCCATGATCAGCGTCGGCACCGCCATCATGAAGATGCTCAGGGTGAACATCTTCTTGCGTCCCAGCAGGTCGCCGAAGTGGGCCATGACGATACCGCCCAAGGGCCGTGCCAGGTAGCCGGCAGCGAAGATGCCGAAGGTTTGCATCAGGCGCAGCCATTCGGGCATGTCCGGAGGGAAAAACAGCTTGCCGACCACCGTGGCGAAGAACACGAAGATGATGAAGTCGTAGAACTCCAGGGCGCCGCCCAGGGCGGACAGGGAAAGCGTCTTGTAGTCGTTGCGGGTAAGCGGGCGCGCGGGCTGCTCGATACTGCTGGGCACGGTGGTCATTGTTTTGCACTCTTGTGGGGCACGCAGGCCGCGTGGTGCGCGGCTTCTGGAATAAGCGAGGGGGGAAGATAACAAATTGCCAGCGCCGGCTCATAGCCGCGCTGTTTGCAGGCAATTGTCATGAAGGTGCGGTCGTGCCGGCCCTCTGCGCTCTATATACTCGGCCGATTGTAGGAAAAGGCTGCTTCCGACGTGGGATGTTGTGTGAAATCGTCGGTCCGTATGCTCAAGGGTATTTCCGGGTGTGTCCTGGTGCCCGCCTGCCACGGTGAAATGGGCGTAGTATGTGGCCCGCCTTCATCGTTTTCTCGGCGCCTCTCGAGTGCGCCCTCTCACGAAGCGTCACGGGTCAGAGGCCCCACGGCATGATTGAGCTCGAACAAGAAGATCCCATTCCGCAAGGCGACCTGGCCTTGCAAATCACCGCACTGCCCCGCGAAACCAATGGCTTCGGCGACATCTTTGGCGGTTGGCTGGTGGCCCAGATGGACCTGGCTGGCACCGCCATGGCCAGCCGCATCGCCGGTGGCCGCGTCGCCACCGTGGCCATCGACCGCATGGCATTCCTGGTGCCTGTAGCCGTCGGCGCGCAGTTGTCGTTTTACACCCAAACCGTTGAAATCGGCCGCAGTTCGATTCAGATGATGGTCGAGGTGTGGAGCGATGATCCACTGTCCAGCGAATGGCGCAAGGTCACCGAAGCGGTGTTCGTCTTCGTTGCCATCGACGGCAGTGGCCGTACCCGCTCGGTGCCGCGCCGCTGACTGACACGCCCACCCTGCCCTTGCCCCGCGCTTATAGGAAACCTGCATGACCAAGCCCCTCATCGACACTTTCGAACGTGGCGCGCTCAGCGGCTGGCGCATCGTCACCGAGCACGCCGAACTGCTGATCGCCCGCCAGGGTGCCCAGGTGCTCGGCTACCAGCGCAACGGCGAGCCGCCGCTGCTGTGGCTCAGCGACCAGGCGCTGTTCAAGGCAGGCAAGTCGGTGCGCGGTGGAGTGCCGGTGTGCTGGCCGTGGTTCGGCAATCTGCAACGCAATCCAGCGGCGGTACAGGCCGAGTACCACGGCAGCGAGGCGCCGGCCCATGGCCTGGTACGCGGGCGCGACTGGACGCTGCTCGGCATCGAGGAAAAAGGCGACGCTGTGAGTGTGAAGTTGAGCCTGCCCGAGGCGCAGCAAGGTCTGCCGGGCTGGCCGCACAGGGTCGAACTGACCTTGCTGATCGAGTTGGGCGAATCCCTGCGCATGACCTTGACCAGCCGCAATCTGGACGACCATCCCCTGACCCTCAGCCAGGCACTGCACAGCTACTTCGCCGTCAGCGATGTGCACCAGGTACAGGTGCCAGAGGTGGCAGGCCTCGAGTATGTGGAAACCCTGGAGGGCTGGACACAGCGCCACCAGGCAGGCGCCCTGACCTTCAACGGCGAAACCGACCGTATCTACCTGCAACCACCCACCCGGCTGAGCATCGTCGACCTAGGTCACCGTCGGCGCATCACCCTCGACACCCAAGGCTCACGCTCGGCGGTGATCTGGAACCCCTGGACAGAACGCGCCGCCGAACTGCCGGACATGGCCGCCGAAGGCTGGCAGGGCATGCTCTGCATCGAGACCGCCAATGCCTGGGACGACATCGTCACCCTGGCCCCGGGCGCCAGCCATTCGCTGGCGGTGACTCTCGCCAGCGAGCCGTTGTAGGGCCTGCCGAGGCCTTACAGGTCAGCGTCTTCGACCACCCGCACGCCCTGGGCATCCAGCGCATAGGCAGCGTCGGCCAGGTCGTTGCTGACCTTCTCCACCTTCAGTGGTCCGGTGACCCACAGCGGCGTGTAGATATCATCGATCTTCAACCCTTTCGGATAGCGCACCAGCACCAGCTGGTTGGGCGGCGGTGGCGGTACATGGATGCAGGCGCCGGGGTATGGCACCAGGAAGAACAGCGTGCTGTTGCCCTTGGCGTCGCTTTCCAATGGCACCGGATAGCCGCCCAGGCGGATGGTCTTGCCGTTCATGGCGGCGACGGTCTTGGTCGAGTACATCACCGCCGGCAGGCCTTTGCTCTGCTTCAGGCCCCCCTTGTCGGTGAAGGTGCCCATGGCCTCGGGGGAGTTGTGGTCGATCTCGGGCATGGCCTCGAGGGCCTTTTGATCGGAGGCCGGCATCAGCTCGAGCCAGTCGGTCTCGGGCAGCTCGGCATGGGCCAGGGTGCTGGCAAGCAGCAGGGAAAAGAGGAACGACGCACGCATGGAGAGCTCGGCAACTCAGTGGGATGAATTGCCGGGCATTCTAGCGGTATTTCAGCGTTTCTTGATGAAGCCGTAGATCACCAGAATGATGATCGCGCCCACCAGTGCACCGAAGAAGCCTGCGGCCTGACCGGCCTGGTAAATGCCCAGTGCCTGGCCGCCGTAGGTGGCGAGCAGCGAGCCGGCGATACCGAGCAGGATGGTCATGATCCAGCCCATGCTGTCGTCACCCGGTTTCAGGAAGCGAGCCAGCAGGCCGACGATGAAGCCGATGAAGATGGTTCCGATGATGCCCATTGGCGATCCCTCTTGTCGTGAAGTGGAACGCGCCAAGGACAGTGCAGCCCTTGGCGTGTTGCCACTTCAGAGGGGCGCAAGCCCGCCGAGGTTCCATCAGCCGGCGATCAGTGCCTCTACCTCGGCGATCTTGGCGCGCAGGGAAGGCATATCGTGGCAGCGCAGGGTGGCATGGCCGACCTTGCGTCCGACCTTGAAGGCCTTGCCGTAGTGGTGCAGGTGGCAGTCGTCGATGGCCACGGTGCGCGCCACGTCCGGTACTTCACCGATGAAGTTGAGCATGGCGCTTTCACCGACCTTGGCGGTCGAGCCCAGCGGCAGGCCGGCCACGGCGCGCAGGTGGTTTTCGAACTGGCTGCACTCGGCGCCTTCGATGGTCCAGTGCCCGGAGTTGTGCACCCGCGGGGCGATCTCGTTGGCCTTCAGGCCGCCGTCGACTTCGAAGAACTCGAAGGCCATGACACCGACGTAATCGAGCTTGTCCAACACACGCCCGACGTAGTCTTCGGCCAGTGCCTGCAGCGGGTGCGCATCGCTCGCCACCGACAGGCGCAGGATGCCGCTGTCGTGGGTGTTGTGCACCAGCGGGTAGAAGCGCGTCTCGCCATCACGGCCACGCACGGCGATCAGCGACACTTCACCAGTGAACGGCACGAAGCCTTCCAGCAGGCACGGCACGCTGCCCAGCTCGGCGAAGGTGTCGACCACATCAGCTGCAGTGCGCAGCACTTTCTGGCCTTTGCCGTCGTAACCCAAGGTGCGGGTCTTGAGCACGGCGGGCAGGCCGATGCTGGCGACTGCGGCGTCGAGATCGGCTTGCGAAAGAATGTCGGCGAACGCCGGGGTGGGAATGCCCAGGTCGCGGAACAGGCTCTTCTCGAACAGCCGGTCGCGGGCGATGCGCAAGGCGTCGGCGCTCGGGTAGACCGGCACGAATTGCGAGAGGAAGGCGACCGTTTCGGCCGGAACGCTTTCGAACTCGAAGGTGACCAGGTCGACCTCGTCGGCCAATTGGCGCAGGTGGTCCTGATCGCCGTAGTCAGCCCGCAGGTGCTCGCCCAGCGGCGCCGCACAGGCGTCTGGGGCCGGGTCGAGGAAGGCGAAATTCATGCCCAGCGGGGTGCCCGCCAGGGCCAGCATGCGGCCCAGCTGGCCGCCACCGATTACACCGATCTTCATGGATTCAACCTCAAGCCTGGCGCGGGTCTGGATTATCCAGCACGGTGTCGGTCTGCTCCGTGCGGAACTGCTTGAGCGCAGCATGGAACTGCGGGTGCTTGGCGCCCAGGATGCTCGCCGACAGCAGCGCCGCGTTGACCGCACCGGCACGGCCGATGGCCAGGGTCGCGACCGGCACGCCAGCAGGCATCTGCACGATCGACAGCAGCGAGTCGACGCCCGAGAGCATCGACGACTGCACCGGCACGCCCAGCACTGGCAGGTGGGTCTTGGCCGCGCACATGCCCGGCAGGTGGGCAGCGCCGCCGGCACCGGCGATGATCACTTCGATCCCGCGGCCCTCGGCTTCTTCTGCGTACTGGAACAGCAGATCCGGGGTACGGTGCGCCGACACCACCTTCACTTCGTAGGGAATGCCGAGCTTTTCCAGCATATCGGCGGTGTGGCTAAGGGTGGACCAATCGGACTTGGAGCCCATGATCACGCCAACCAGTGCACTCATCGTCGAGCCTCTTCTGCAAGCGCCTGCTGGCGCGCTAAAAGCAACAAGCCACGCAGGTGGACCGGCGTGGCTTGTCATATGGATTCTGATCGACCGAGCCGGTCGAAGGCGCGGGATTATAGCCTACTGGCGAGCGAGCCGCCCACCCCTGCAAGCACACGGCGGATCAAAGGGCAAGCTGTCTTGCGGGACAACTTTTCCCACCCTTCAACCCCCGCTGCCAGCCTGGGCGCTGGCCGACTCCAGCTTGCGCCAGAGCAGACGCACATTGGCCTTGCGCACCAGCGCGCAGCGGTACAGACGGATCTCCAGCGGCACGTGCCACTGCGCTGCCCCGCAAATCGCCAGCTCGCCGCGCTCCAGCTCGCCGCGCATCGACAGCCGCGGTACCCAGGCCACGCCCATGCCTTCGAGGGCCATGCTTTTCAGGCTGTCGGCCATGGCCGTTTCACACACCGTGGTGTAGCGCAGGCTACGCTGGCGCAGCAGCAGGCTCACCGAGCGGCCAAGGAAGGCCCCAGCGCTGTAGGCCAGCAGCGGCACGCTGGCTTCGCCCTCCAGATCGAACAGCGGCTTGCCGTCCTTGCCGACTGCGCAGATCGGCAACATCTCGGTGGTGCCCATGTGCAGCGAAGGGAAGATTTCGGCATCCATCTGCAATGCGGCATCCGGGTCATAGAAGGCCAGCATCAGGTCGCAACCACCTTCACGCAGCGCATGCACCGCCTCACCCACGTTGGTGGCCACCATGCGCGTGGCGATGTTCAGGCCATCGTTGCGCAGTTGCGCCACCCAGTGCGGAAAGAACCCTGACGCCAGCGAGTGCGCTGCGGCCACCTGCACCACCTCGCCCTGCCCGCCTTCCAGATGATGCAAATGGCGAAGAACTTCGCCCAACTGGTCGACAACGGTGCGCGCGGTTACCAGAAACAGCTGGCCGGCCTCGGTCAGTTCGATAGGCGTGCGCGAGCGATTCACCAGGGTCAATCCCAGCGCTGCCTCAAGGCTGCGAATGCGCCGGCTGAAGGCCGGCTGGGTAACGAAGCGGCGCTCGGCCGCCTGGGAGAAACTGCGGGTCGCCGCCAAGGCACTGAAGTCTTCCAGCCATTTGCTTTCCAGGTTCACGAAGCGTGTCTCCCGGCGCGCACCAAAATGGAACACGCCTGATAGTCAGTTGGCGTCACATGAATCGGTATGCCGTTTGTGCATAGGTCAGTGTGCATCAGCATTGGCCGCATAATGCGCTGCGCCCTAGCATTGGCGCCATTCCGGCAGGTGCCGGGTCAAAACCGAGATGATACCTATCATGTCCTCTGCTGCATCGTTCCGCGTCGAAAAAGATCTGCTTGGCACTCTGGAAGTTCCTGCCGATGCCTACTACGGCATCCAGACCCTGCGCGCTGCCAACAACTTCCACCTCTCTGGCGTTCCGCTGTCGCACTACCCGAAACTGGTCGTGGGCCTGGCGATGGTCAAGCAGGCCGCTGCCGACGCCAACCGTGAGCTGGGGCACCTGAGCGATGCCAAGCACGCTGCCATCAGCGCAGCCTGTGCGCGACTGATCAAGGGCGACTACCACGAACAGTTCGTGGTCGACATGATCCAGGGCGGCGCTGGCACTTCGACCAACATGAATGCCAACGAAGTCATCGCCAACATCGCGCTGGAGGCCATGGGCCACCAGAAGGGTGAGTACCAGTACCTGCACCCCAACAACGACGTGAACATGGCGCAGTCCACCAACGACGCCTACCCCACCGCGATCCGCCTGGGTCTGCTGCTGGGTCACGATGCGTTGCTGGCCAGCCTGGAAAGCCTGATTCAAGCCTTCGCCGCCAAGGGCGAGGAATTCAGCCACGTGCTGAAGATGGGCCGCACCCAGTTGCAGGACGCCGTGCCGATGACCCTCGGCCAGGAATTCCGCGCCTTCGCCACCACCATGACCGAAGACCTGCACCGCCTGCGTTCGCTGGCCCCTGAGCTGCTCACCGAAATCAACCTCGGCGGCACCGCCATCGGCACCGGCATCAACGCCGACCCGGGCTACCAGGCCCTGGCCGTACAACGCCTGGCCCTGATCAGCGGCCAGCCGCTGGTACCGGCTGCCGACTTGATCGAAGCCACCTCCGACATGGGCGCTTTCGTGCTGTTCTCCGGCATGCTCAAGCGCACCGCAGTCAAGCTGTCGAAGATCTGCAACGACCTGCGCCTGCTGTCCAGCGGCCCACGCACCGGCATCAACGAAATCAACCTGCCAGCGCGTCAGCCCGGCAGCTCGATCATGCCCGGCAAGGTCAACCCGGTGATCCCGGAAGCGGTCAACCAGGTGGCCTTCGCCATCATGGGCAACGACCTGGCACTGACCGTCGCCGCCGAAGGTGGCCAGCTGCAGCTCAACGTCATGGAGCCGCTGATCGCCTACAAGATCTTCGACTCGATCCGCTTGCTGCAACGCGCTATGGACATGCTCCGCGAGCACTGCATCGTCGGCATCACCGCCAACGAACAGCGCTGCCGCGAACTGGTCGAGCACTCCATTGGCCTGGTCACCGCGCTGAACCCGTACATCGGCTACGAGAACGCCACCCGTATCGCCCGCGTTGCCCTGGAAAGCGGCCGTGGCGTGCTGGAACTGGTGCGCGAAGAGAAGCTGCTGGACGACGCCATGCTCGACGACATCCTGCGCCCGGAAAACATGATCGCCCCGCGCCTGGTTCCGCTCAAAGCCTGACCACGCGCAACACCCGTCTCACCAGGTCGAGGGACTAGACACCTCTCAACCTCTTGAGGGCTCGCTGCTTCGGCAGCGGGCCCTTTTTTTATGCGCTCATGACCGCCATGCCTTGCGCAAGCGCATCAAGGCCTGGGCGATGTCCGCTTCCTTGACCGCAGCGAAACCCAGAACCAGCCCAGCGTGGTTATCCACAGGTACGTCCTCATCCAGCCAATAGCGGCTTAGCGGGTTGATTTCAACGCCCACCGCTGCGGCCTGCTCAATCAGCTGTGTTTCGCGCGCCAGGCTATCCACCGCCACTTTCACATGCAGCCCCGCCGCCACCTCCGGCATCGCCCCAAGCCCCGCCACCCCTGCCGGCCAGCCAGCCCTGAGCACGGTGCGCCGGCTCAGCGCGGCACGGCGCATGCGGCGGATATGCCGCTGAAAATGCCCCTGGGCGATGAACTGCGCCATCACACACTGGCTGCCAATGTCCGTCAGCCGCACGCCAAGCGCCTTGGACTGGCGGAAATGCTCGACCAACCGCTGCGGCAATACCAGGTAGCCCATGCGCAGCGCTGGGAAGGCGACCTTGCTGAAGGTGCCGACATACAGCACGCGACCCTGCCGATCGAGGGCCGCCAGCGGCGCCAGGGGCGCGCCGCTGTAGCGGTATTCGCCATCGTAGTCGTCCTCCACGATCCAGCCCTCGTTGCGCTCGGCCCATTGCAGCAGTTGTAGCCGCCGAGCCAGGCTCATGGTGACTCCCGTGGGGTACTGATGGGCGGGCGTCACGTAGACCATGCGGCAATCATCCAGACGCTGCAGTTGCTCCACTGCGATGCCCTCCTCATCCACCGCTACACCTTGCAGGCGGCCACCGGCCAGGCTGAAGGCGTCGCGCGCAGAGCGGTACCCTGGGTTTTCCACAGCCACGGCATCGCCAGGCTGCATGAGCAACTGTGCACAAAGGCTGATGGCCTGCTGTGCACCACTGGTGATCACAATTTGTTCAGCCGTGCACGACAGCCCTCGCGAGCGGCGCAGGTAAGCGGCTACCAGCTCCCGCAGCAGTGGCTCGCCTGTGGGATTGTCATAACCGAGCAAGGCAGGGTCGGGGTTGCGCCAGAAAGCCGCCTGCAGCTTGGCCCAGACGTCGAAGGGGAACAGATCGAAGGCCGGAATGCCCACCTGAAACGCGCTTGGCATGGCGCTTCGGGAAGGCGCAGAAGACGTATTTGTGGGTTGCTGGGAAGGCTCACCAAAGCAATAGGAGCTGTATGAATCACCAGCGCTTTTGGTCGGAAATGTGGATAAGTCTGTTGATAAACCCAGGGATAACCCTGTGGACAGTTGTGTGGATAGTTTTGGCAGCTGGCTGACGTACGTGCCATCCCCGACACGGCTCTCGATATAGCCTTCAGCGTACAGCTGGTCGTACGCGCGCATGACGCTGTTGCGGGAAATACCCAAGACAGCCGCCAGGTCACGTGAAGCAGGCAAGCGAGTACCGCTGCTCAAGCGCCCGTCCAGCACGCGCAGACGCAGTGCCTGGTATAGCTGCCGGCTCAGCCCGCGCTGGCCATCCAAGACGATCCCGGCGGGATCGAAGGGTAGTTTTGAACGCTGCTCGGCCATGAAATTGGACCCTGTGAATAAGCGGCTAATGGCTCTTAACCAGAACCAATAGGCTGCCTACGATTGAGCGCACCCACAAGGGCCAAACCCGATCAGCCGAATGCGCCGGCAACACACCACGCCGGCAGGTTCACGTTCACCTCGCATAAGGATTGCACCCATGAGCACCGTAACCCTGCGCCCCGTCACCGCCGACGACCACGCCGCCTGGCTGTCGCTGTGGCAGCCCTACCTGACGTTCTATGAAACCGTTCTGCCCGAAGAAGTGACCGCCAGCACCTGGCAGCGCCTGCTCGATCCTCAGGAGCCCATGCACGCTGCCCTGGCCTGGGTCGATGGCCAGGCGGTGGGCATGGTCAACTGGGTATTCCACCGTACCTGCTGGAGCATTGGCGACGGCTGCTACCTGCAAGACCTGTTCGTCGACCCCAACCAGCGCGGCCTGGGCATTGGCCGCGCCCTGATCGAACACGTGTGCAGCGTCTCCAAGAACGCCGGCTGCAGCAAGGTGCACTGGCTGACCCAGCACACCAACGCCACCGCCATTCGTCTCTATGAACAAGTCGCCCAGCGCTCGGGCTTCATTCAGTTCCGCAGGATGCTGTAAGGCAGGTTTCGCAGGGCAAAAAAAGGGGGAGCCTGGCGCTCCCCCTTCACGTTCCGGTCTACGCACGCAAGCCTGATCAGCCCTCGATCTCGATCAGAATCTCGCCCGGTGTCACGCGATCGCCCTTGGCCACGTGAATGGCCGTGACCTTGCCGGCAATGGCGGCCTGCACTTCGGTCTCCATCTTCATCGCTTCGGTGATCAGCACGGCCTGGCCGGCCTTGACCGTATCGCCTTCCTTGACCAGCACGTCGACGATATTACCCGGCATGCTGGTGCTGACATGGCCTGGCTCGCTGGCCTGCTTGCGCTTGCTGCTGCCGCCGCCGACGAACTCGTTGAGCGGTTCGAACACCACTTCTTCGGGCATGCCGTCGATGGACAGGTAGAAGTGACGCTTGCCTTCGGCCTTAACGCCCACGCCAGTGATGTCCACGCGGTAGGTTTCGCCGTGTACGTCGATGACGAACTCGGTCGGCACGCCTTCGCCGCCAGGCGCCGCCACTGCGCCGGCTTCTGGAATCGGCAACAGCACTTCAGGGCTCAAGGTGCCGGCTTCGCGCTCTTCGAGGAACTTGCGCCCGATGTCCGGGAACATGGCGAAGGTCAGCACGTCTTCTTCACTGTGCGCCAGCGCGCCGATGTCGCTGCGCAGCTTGCTCATCTCCGGCTTGAGCAGGTCGGCCGGGCGCACATCGATCACCTCTTCGCTGCCGATGGCCTGACGCCGCAAGCTCTCGTTGACCACGCCCGGGGCCTTGCCGTAGCCGCCTTGCAGGTACAGCTTCACCTCATTGGTGATGGTCTTGTAGCGCTCACCGGCGAGAACGTTGAAGAACGCCTGGGTGCCGACGATCTGCGAGGTTGGCGTCACCAGCGGCGGGAAGCCGAGGTCTTCACGCACACGCGGGATTTCCGCCAGCACTTCGCTCATGCGGTTGAGCGCGCCCTGCTCCTTGAGCTGGTTGGCCAGGTTGGAAATCATCCCACCGGGCACCTGGTTGACCTGAACGCGAGTGTCCACCGCGGTGAATTCGCTTTCATACTGGTGGTACTTCTTACGCACCGCGTAGAAGTACATGCCGATTTCCTGCAACAGTTCCAGGTCCAGGCCAGTATCGAACTCGCTGCCCTTGAGGGCTGCGACCATCGACTCGGTGCCGGGGTGGCTGGTGCCCCAGGCGAAGCTGGAGATCGCCGTATCGATATGGTCAGCGCCGTTTTCCACCGCCTTGAGCTGGCACATGGCGGCCAGACCTGCGGTGTCGTGGGAGTGGATGAACACCGGCAGCGACTGCTCGGCCTTCAACGCCTTGACCAACTCGCCGGTGGCGTACGGGGTCAGCAGGCCGGCCATGTCCTTGATCGCCACCGAGTCGCAACCCATGGCTTCCATCTGCTTGGCCTGTTTGACGAAGGCGTCGATGGTGTGCACGGGACTGACGGTGTAGGCGATGGTGCCCTGGGCATGCTTGCCCGCGGCCTTGACCGCTTCGATGGCCACTCGCAGGTTACGCACATCGTTCATGGCGTCGAAGATACGGAACACGTCGATGCCATTGACCGCCGCCTTAGCGACGAAGGCCTTGACCACGTCATCGCTGTAGTGGCGGTAGCCCAGCAGGTTCTGGCCGCGCAGGAGCATTTGCAGACGGGTGTTGGGCAGTGCTGCGCGCAGCTTGCGCAGGCGCTCCCACGGGTCCTCCTTGAGGAAGCGCACACAGGCGTCGAACGTTGCGCCGCCCCACACTTCCAGCGACCAGTAGCCGACTTTGTCGAGCTTGTCGCAGATCGGCAGCATGTCTTCGGTGCGCATGCGGGTGGCCAGCAGCGACTGGTGGGCGTCACGCAGGATGGTATCGGTTACATGGATTTTCTTGGACATTCTTATCTCCTCTAAGCGGCAAGCTTCGAGCGGCAAGCGACAAGCAAGAGCAGACACGCCTCTACTTGCAATTTGCCGCTTGCAGCTTGCCGCTGCATTCAGATGCCTGCGTGGGCAGCGATGGCGGCAGCGATGGCCAGGGCCAGTTCTTCAGGTTTGCGCTTGATCGAGTAGTTGGTCAGCTCGGGATGCGATTCGACGAAGCTGGTGTTGAACTCACCGCTACGGAATTCGGCATTGCGCAGGATCTCCTGGTAATACGCGGCGGTGGTCTTCACCCCTTGCACGCGCATGTCATCAAGGGCGCGTAGACCACGATCCATCGCCTCTTCCCAGGTCAGCGCCCAGACCACCAGTTTCAGGCACATCGAGTCGTAGAACGGCGGAATGGTGTAGCCGGTATAGATCGCGGTATCGGTGCGCACACCCGGACCGCCAGGGGCGTAGTAGCGGGTGATCTTGCCGAAACTGGGCAGGAAGTTGTTCTTCGGGTCTTCGGCGTTGATACGAAACTGCAACGCATAGCCACGGTGAATGATGTCTTCCTGTTTGACTGAAAGCGGCAGGCCCGAGGCAATCCGGATCTGCTCACGAACGATGTCGATACCGGTAATTTCTTCGGTGATGGTGTGTTCCACCTGCACCCGGGTGTTCATCTCCATGAAGTACACCTCGCCATCGGCGAGCAGGAACTCCACGGTACCGGCGTTCTCGTAGTTCACCGCCTTGGCCGCGCGCACTGCCAAATCGCCGATATAAGCGCGCTGTTCGGGCGTCAGCTGTGGGCTGGGGGCGATTTCGATGAGTTTCTGATTGCGTCGCTGGATCGAGCAATCGCGTTCGAACAGGTGCACGACGCTGCCGAAACTATCACCGAGAATCTGCGCTTCGATGTGCTTGGGATTGACGATGCACTTTTCCAGGAACACTTCCGCCGAACCAAACGCCTTGGTCGCCTCGGAAATCACCCGCGGGAAGTTCTGCTCCAGCTCTTCGCGACTGTTGCAACGACGGATACCGCGTCCACCGCCACCGGAGGTGGCCTTGAGCATGACCGGGTAGCCGATACGCTCACCTTCGCTGAGCGCTTCATGGATGTCGGCAACGTTGCCTTCCGTGCCGGGCGTCACCGGCACGCCTGCGGCGATCATTGCCCGGCGCGCTTCGGTCTTGTCGCCCATGCGGCGAATCACTTCAGCGGCCGGACCGATGAACTTGACTCCACGTTCGGCACAAATTTCTGCCAGTTCGGCGTTTTCCGAGAGGAAACCATAGCCCGGATGCAGGGCATCGCAGCCGGTTTCCACCGCCAGGTTGACCAGCTTGCGCGGGTTCAGGTAACCGGCCAGCGGCTCGGCACCGATGCTGTAGGCCTCGTCAGCGCGCTTGACGTGCAAAGCGTGACGGTCGGCGTCGGAATAGATCGCCACAGAGCGGATGCCCATCTCGGCGCAGGCGCGAACGATGCGAACCGCAATTTCACCCCGGTTGGCGATCAGGATTTTTTTTATCACTTGGAGTCTTCCCAAAGCCGTGGAACACGACGGGCCACGCATGGTGCGCGACCCGCGAACAGACCTGCGGTCAGTCGTGAATCCACCCTAGCGCTGTAGGACGATAAACAAAAATCAATATTTATTAGGTCAAGTATTAGGCACTCCTTATACTTCGATGACAATGTATTGCCAAAGCGCCTGACAAGAGCCTAATAAAATGCGTAAGTCGTTGATGCGAATGACATTACGTCAGTTGCAAGTCTTCAATGAGGTGTGCGACTTACGTTCGTACAGCCGCGCTGCAGAAGAAATGTCACTGACTCAACCTGCAGTCAGTCTGCAAATTCGCCAGCTGGAAGAGCTGGTGGGCCAGCCCTTGTTCGAATACGTGGGCAAGAAGTTGTACCTCACGGAAGCGGCAGAAGCGCTACAGAAGGCCAGCCGGGACATCTTTGGTCGTCTGGAAAGTTTCGACATGCAGTTGTCGGACATGCAGGGATCGCTGCAAGGGCAACTCAAACTGGCCATCGAATCCAGCGCCAAATATTTTGTGCCGCATGTGTTCGCAGCGTTCAAGGCGCGCCACCCGGAAGTGAACCTGACCCTCACCGTGGTCAATCGCGCCCAGGCCATTCGGCGCCTGTCCGACAACCGCGACGACCTGATCATCATGTCGATGGTGCCGCAGGACATGGGCCTGGAGTTCCTTCCGTTCCTCAACAATCCCATTGTGGCCGTCGCGCCGCCCGACCATCCGCTGTGCAGCCACGCGCAGTTGCGCCTGCAGGACCTCGAAGCGCACACCCTGCTGGTTCGCGAACAGGGTTCGGGCACGCGCAAGGCCTGTGAGGAGTACTTCAAGGAAAAACGCGTGCACTTCACCGAGACCCTGGAGGTCGCCTCCGGGGAGGCGCAGCGCGAATGCGTGGTGGCAGGGCTCGGCATCGCTCTGCTGACTCGCCATGCGGTGAGCATGGAACTGGCGACCGGCATGCTCAGGGAGCTGCCGGTCGAAGAGCTGCCGCTCTACCGCAGCTGGTGCGTGGTGCAATCGAAGGCCAAGCGCCAGTCGCCGGTGTCGGTCGCCTTTCTTGGCTTCATTCGCAACGAGCGGGCGTTGATCAGCGAGATTGTTGAGCGCTTCTCGGGGAAGATGCCGCCGCTATCTGCCATGGGCTGATGTCGGGCGAGTCTGGGTAGTAGGCAATCTCGCGCAGCAGTTGGCGTTGATCGCAGTAGCTTTCGATCGCGCGGCGGTATTCCATGCGGCGCTGATCCCTTTCCTGCTGCTTGCGCGCCTTGGCGTTGGGTTGGTAGGAACCTTCGTGATCACGAACCATTGCCTGTCTCCCAGACTGGATGCGGTCACTCCAGTCTGGGGGGGCGGGTTTACGGTTTGATGCACGGCAAATGACAGGATGGTGAAATTCGCCGCATTGCGGCGAATATTCGACGAAGTTTGTCAGATCAGTCGTCGGTCGCCTTGATCGACTTGGGCGACAGCCGCAGGCTGCGCAGGCTGCGCTTGACGCTCTTGAGGTGATTGACCAGGTTCGGCCCGCGGGCCATGGCCACGCCCATCGCCAACACGTCAATCACCACCAGGTGAGCGATACGCGAGGTCAACGGGGTGTAGATTTCCGTGTCTTCATGCACGTCGATGGCCAGGTTGACGGTCGACAGTTCGGCCAGTGGGGTCTGGCTTGGGCACAGGGTGATCAGGCTAGCGCCGCTTTCACGCACCAGGTTGGCGGTGATCAGCAAATCCTTGGAGCGCCCCGACTGCGAGATGCACACCGCGACGTCGCCGGGCTTGAGGGTGACCGCTGACATCGCCTGCATGTGCGGGTCGGAATAGGCCGCTGCGCTCAGCAGCAGACGAAAGAACTTGTGCTGGGCGTCGGCGGCAACCGCGCCTGAAGCACCGAAGCCGTAGAACTCCACCCGTTGCGCCTGGGCCATGGCGGTCACCGCTTGTTGCAGGGCCTGGGCATCGAGGTGTTCGCGCACCTCCATCAGCGTGTGCAAGGTAGTGTCGAAGATCTTCAGGCTGTAGTCGGCGACCGAGTCATCTTCGTGAATCGCGAACTGGCCGAAACTGGCACCAGCGGCCAGGCTCTGGGCCAGCTTGAGCTTGAGATCCTGGAATCCGGAACAGCCAATCGCCCGACAGAAGCGCACGATGGTCGGCTCGCTGATGCCGACGCTATGGGCCAGATCGGCCATGGAACTGTGCATGACGGCAGCCGGGTCCAGCAGCACATGGTCGGCTACCTTGAGCTCCGATTTGCGCAGCAAGTGACGCGATTGGGTGATGTGTTGCAACAGATTCACGGGCGAGACTCGGTTATGATCGGCGGGCCAAAATGTAGCATTCTTGTAGTTATACTACATGACCGACAAACCGCCCAGTTAAACCATGTGGAGAGCCGTTTCCTTGACGATCCCTTGCGACATTCTGGTCTTTGGCGGCACCGGCGACCTGGCCTTGCACAAGCTGCTTCCGGCGCTCTATCACCTGTATCGGGATGGCCGTCTGCACAATGCCGTGCGCATCATTGCCCTGGCCCGACGGACCTTGCCACGCAACGACTACCTCAAGCTCGCCGAGCGTCATTGTCGGGCACAGGTGACTCGCCAGGATTTCGAACAAGAGGTGTGGCAACGCTTCGCCGCACGCCTTGACTACTTCTCGATGGACGCTTCGCAGAGCGCTGATTTCATGCGTCTGGCGCGTTATCTGGGTGAGCCGTTCGGTTTGACCCGCGTCCACTACCTCGCCACTGCGCCTGACCTGTTCGTACCCATCGTCCGTCACTTGCGCCTGGCCGGGCTGGCCGACAGCGAAGCACGCATCGTGCTGGAAAAGCCGATTGGCCACTCACTGGCTTCGGCCACCGAAATCAACGCGGCCATCGGCGCGGTATTCCGCGAAACTCAGGTGTTTCGCATCGATCACTACCTGGGCAAGGAAACCGTGCAGAACCTCATGGCCCTGCGTTTCGCCAACGCACTTCTGGAGCCGGTCTGGCGTAACAACCAGATCGACCACGTGCAGATCAGCGTGTGCGAAACCCTCGGTGTAGAGAATCGCGGCCCCTACTACGACCGTGCCGGGGCCGCCCGCGACATGCTGCAGAATCACCTGTTGCAGCTGCTGTGCCTGATTGCCATGGAGCCTCCTGCGCAGTTCGAGGCAGAGGCGATACGCGACGAGAAGGTCAAGGTCCTGCGCGCACTCAAGCCCATCACCGATCTGGATGTGCAGGACAAGACCGTGCGCGGGCAGTACGCCGCGGGGAGCATCGGCGGCCAGGAAGTGCCGGCCTATTACTTCGAAAAAGGCGTGGACCACGACAGTGACAGCGAGACCTTCGTCGCCGTCCAGGCGCACGTCGATACCTGGCGCTGGGCCGGGGTACCGTTCTACCTGCGCACCGGCAAGCGCATGGCGCGGCGCTCGTCGCAGATCGTCATCCAGTTCAAACCGGTGCCCCATGCTCTGTTCAGCGGCGGCCAGGTCAACCAGCTGTCGATTCAGTTGCAGCCTGAAGAACGCGTCAGCCTGCGCATGATGACCAAGGCACCGGGTAAGGGCATGCGTCTCGAACCCGTGGAGCTCGACCTGAACCTGGCCCAGGTATTCGGCCAGACTCGCCGCTGGGACGCCTACGAACGGCTTTTGCTCGATGTGCTGGAAGGTGACTCGACGTTGTTCATGCGCCGCGATGAAGTCGAGGCCGCCTGGGCCTGGATTGATCCGATCCTGCAAGGCTGGCAGACGCATTTTCAGGCGCCGCGGCCCTACCCGGCCGGCACTGATGGTCCGGAACACAGCAACCAGTTGCTGGCCCGGGAAGGTCGGCAATGGCAGCCATGAAACGCTTCACGATGCACCTTGGAAGCGGACTTGCGCAAAGTGCCTCAAGCCCTGATTCACAGGGTCAACTCACTTGAGGAACTACCCATGAGCAATGACAAATGGTTCGCCGTACAAGACAACATGCCCGGCGCCGTGGCGCTGCGTGTCAGCGGCACGGTGACCGTACCAGGCTCCAACTACAGCGCAACGCTCACCCCGTATGAAGGCCCGGCCTTCCAGGACCTGATTCTTCGCCTGCAACTGAACGTGACCAGCGAAGGCTCCATCGGCCTGGCAGTGTTGACCGACAAAGAAGTCAAGTTCAGCATCCCAGGCGCCCCTAACTACCACAGCGTGGCCATCCTCATGGGTGACGCGGTGGTCGCAGTCATCCCGGTCACGCCGGTCCACTGACGGTATGGCGGGCCTGGTGCCGCAACGCACCGGGTCCCGCCGCTATCATTCGCTGCACGGTCACCCACGCCAGAAGTACTCGCGCCTGGGAAGCGCCGATAAACGGTTGGCATCTGTCCAAAGAATTGTCATACCGACGTTTGCCCCCTGCCACGGCCCGGCCCTAGAATGGCCGGATGCACAATGACGACCTCTCCCTCCTGCTGAACTCCCTCAACGATGCTCAACGCCAGGCCGTAGCCGCCCAGGTGGGGCGTCAACTGGTGCTTGCCGGTGCCGGCTCGGGCAAGACCCGCGTGCTGGTGCATCGTATCGCCTGGCTGATCCAGGTCGAGCATGCCTCGCCGCACTCGATCCTGTCGGTGACCTTCACCAACAAGGCCGCGGCCGAGATGCGTCAGCGTATCGAGCAGCTGCTGGGCATCAACCCGGCGGGCATGTGGGTCGGTACCTTCCACGGCCTGGCCCATCGCCTGTTGCGAGCGCACTGGCAGGAAGCACGCCTGGTGCAGAACTTCCAGATTCTCGACAGCGACGATCAGCAGCGATTGATCAAGCGGGTCATGCGCGAGCTGGGTCTGGATGAGCAGAAGTGGCCGGCGCGCCAGGCTCAGTGGTTCATCAACGGGCAAAAGGATGAGGGCCTGCGTCCACAGCACATCCAGGCCGGTGGCGACCTGTTCCTGACTACCATGCGCGAGGTCTACAGCGCCTACGAGCTGGCCTGCGAACGCGCTGGCGTCATCGATTTTTCCGAGCTGCTGCTGCGCGCGCTCGACCTGTGGCGCGACAACCCCAGCCTGCTCGAGCACTACCAGCGCCGCTTCCGTCACTTGCTGGTCGACGAATTCCAGGACACCAACGCCGTGCAGTACGCCTGGCTGCGCATGCTGGCGGCCGGCGGTGACAGCCTCATGGCGGTGGGCGATGACGACCAGTCGATCTACGGCTGGCGCGGCGCGAAGATCGAAAACATCCACCAGTACACGGCCGACTTCCCCGATGCCGAGCTGATCCGCCTCGAGCAGAACTACCGCTCCACTGGCGGCATCCTCAAGGCGGCCAACGCGCTGATCGTCAACAACAGCGGGCGCCTGGGCAAAGAGCTGTGGACCGACATGGGTGAAGGCGAGCCGCTGACGCTCTACGCCGCCTACAACGAACACGACGAAGCACGCTATGTGGTCGAGACCATCGAAAGCGTGATCAAGCAAGGCAGCGCGCGCAACGATATCGCCATTCTGTACCGCTCCAACGCCCAGTCCCGGGTGCTCGAAGAGGCGTTGCTGCGCGAGCGCATTCCCTATCGAATCTACGGTGGGCAACGCTTCTTCGAGCGCGCCGAAATCAAGAACGCCATGGCCTACCTGCGGCTGATCGAAGGGCGTGGCAACGATGCGGCGCTGGAGCGGGTGATCAACGTGCCGCCGCGGGGCATCGGCGAAAAGACCGTCGAGGCCATTCGCGCCCATGCCCGTCATAGCCAATTGTCGATGTGGGAAGCCCTGTGCCAGTTGCTCGCCGGCAAGGGCCTCAAGGGCCGTGCGGCGAGCGCGCTGGGCGCTTTCGTCGAGCTGATCGACAACCTCGCGACGAAGGTCGCCGAGATGCCATTGCACCTGATGACCCAGACCGTCATCGAGCAATCCGGGCTGATTCCCTATCACCAGGAAGAAAAAGGTGAGAAAGGTCAGGCACGGGTGGAAAACCTTGAGGAACTGGTCAGCGCAGCGCGCAACTTCGAGCCCGGCGCCGAGGATGCCGAGTTGACCGAACTGGCGGCTTTCCTCGGCCACGCCTCCCTCGAAGCCGGGGATACCCAGGCCGAAGAGCACGAAGACAGCGTGCAATTGATGACCCTGCATAGCGCCAAAGGCCTGGAATTCCCCCACGTCTTCCTGGTGGGCATGGAGGAAGGCCTGTTTCCGCACAAGATGAGCCTGGAAGAGCCGGGCCGCCTGGAAGAAGAACGTCGCCTGGCTTATGTCGGCATTACCCGTGCCATGCGCCAACTGGTGATGACCTACGCTGAAACTCGGCGCCTGTACGGCAGCGAAACCTACAACAAGGTGTCGCGTTTCGTTCGCGAGATCCCAGGTGGGCTGATCCAGGAGGTCCGCCTGTCCAACTCGGTGAGCCGGCCATTCGGTGCCTCGCAGCCGCAGAACAGCAAGCTGTTCGCCAATGAAAGCATTCCCCAGACTGCCTTCACCCTGGGTCAACGCGTGCAGCACTCGGTATTCGGCGAAGGCACCATTCTCAACTTCGAGGGCTCCGGCGCGCAGGCACGGGTGCAGGTCAACTTCGCCGAGGGCAGCAAGTGGTTGATGCTCGGCTATGCCAAGCTCGAAGCGATTTGATCTGACCGAACATTCAGACCCTTCCCACACTCGAATCGGAAGGGTCTTGTGGCCAGCAAGGCAAAAGCTCGAAACACTCTGGCGCTGGTCACGGCTCGTCTAACCTGTGCACCATGCGCGCGTGCAATCCACAAAATGGGAAATCCCTTCTATGCAACGTTTTCTTAGCATCGCTCTGGCGCTTTGCGTCGGCCTGACGCTGAGCCTCGATGCCAACGCCAAGCGTTTCGGCGGCGGCAAGAGCTCGGGCTCCGCGCCCATCCACCAGACCCGCCAAGCCACGCCTGCCACTCCAGCCCCAGGCGCTGCTGCCACTGCCCCGGGCCGTGCGCCCGCTGCCGCAAGCGGTGCTTCGCGCTGGCTCGGCCCACTGGCTGGCCTCGCCGCCGGTGGCCTGCTCGCATCCATGTTCATGGGTGATGGCTTCGAAGGGATGCAGATCTTCGACTTCCTGCTGATCGGCCTCATCGCCTTCCTGGTCTTCCGCTTCATCGCCGCACGGCGTCGCAAGCAGGAAGCGCACATGGCGCCAGCCGGTCACGCTCCGTTCCAGCGTGAACAGCACGCCCAGCCAGCCCAGCAGCCGATGTTCGGCCGCGGCGCGGCCGCCGCCACCGCCGCACCGGTGATCAACGCCCCAGCCTGGTTCAACGAAGCCAGCTTCCTGGCCGCTGCCCGTTCGCACTTCCAGACCCTGCAGCAGCACTGGGACGCGAACGAAATGGACAAGATCGCCGAATTCGTGACCCCGCAGTTGCTCGAGTCGCTCAAGCGCGAACGTGCGGCCGAAGCCGAAGGCTACCAGTCCACCTACATCGATGACCTCGACGTGCAACTTGAAGGCGTCGACGATCGCGCCGATGTCACCATCGCCACCCTCACCTTCCGTGGCGTGGCCAAGACCTCGCGCTTCGATCAGGGCGAGGCGTTCAGCGAAAGCTGGCACATGCAGCGCGCACAAGGTGAAAACCAGCCTTGGCTGCTTGCCGGTATTCGCCAGAACGGCTGATCCGAAGCGGCTCTAACGAAAACCCTCGGGCTGGCCCCGGGGGTTTTTGCTTTTAGTGGAGTGGGCTACTAGGGTATAAACCGCAAAATTGCCGATAAGGTCAGAGGAAGCGAACCGTGGAAGAAGTGATCGAACAGCTCCGTGAAGCCAACGAGCCGGTGCCCGTGCCGTTGGAGCTGCCTGACGAAGACATGTTGGTGGAGGTCGAAGAACAGCTGTTCATCAACATCCCGTTCGTGTTCAAGGAATTCCTGCTGACCGTCAGCGACGTGGTCTACGGCAGCCTTGAACCGGTCACCGTCACCGATCCGCAGTCACACACCTACCTGCCCGAAGTCGCGGCCAACGCCTGGGACGCCGGCGTGCCGCGTGAGCTGATTCCACTCTGCCAGGACGGCGACGATTACTACTGTGTCGAGGAAGACGGCACCGTGGTGCTGTGGAGTGGCGATGATGAGCTGGTCGGTGAAGACAGCTGGGAGTCGGTATGGCACTGGGCGCGGGATGTCTGGCTGGAAAGCTGAGCCTGGTCTTCTAACCCCGATCGATAAAGAACCCCGCCAAGTCAGGCTGCCTGGCGGGGTTCTTCGTTTCAGCCTAGTGGGAATGATCGCGGCTGTTTTCCAGCGTCTCCAGCAAGGCGATCTGCATCCGCGTATGCACACGGATGAACCAGCGCCACAACACCGCCACCACCACCGCCGCCACCACCGCGATGATCAGCAACAGCTCGCTGGTCGGCAGAATGCTCGCCGACAGCGCCGAGAGCAGCAGGAAGATCACCAGCAGCGAGAGCAACGGAATGACCTCAGCCACCACGCGGCGTACACGCTGGGTATGCCGACCCGCCATCTCGGGCTTCACACCCATCTCTGCCAGCAGCATCGACAGCGCCTTGAGCTTGCGGTAGGCGGCGATCAGGAACGGCAGCGAAAGCAACAATGCCGCGCCCCAGATCAACGCCTTCTGCTGGCTGACATCCGTCACCCACTCACTCATCCAGGCACCCAGACGGCTGGCGAAGTAGCCGCCGCTGAAGAAGATGGCGATGACCAGCGCCAGGTTGACGCCAACTTGCAACAGAATACGCCGGATCATCGCCGCCACCATCGCCCCCTGGCCCTGCGGCTGGATACTGCGCAGCCATTCACCGTACAACGACAGCACCCGGCCGAGCCGATCAGGCATGACCTTGCCCAGCTTCAGCGACAGCGGGTCGGCAGCTTTGATCAGGTAAGGGGTCAGTAAGGTGGTGATGGCCGATACCGCTACGGCCACCGGGTAGAGGAAGTCGCTGGTGACCTGCAACGTCATGCCAAGCGCGGCGATGATGAAGGAAAATTCGCCAATCTGCGACAGCCCCATGCCCACCCGCAGCGACGTGCGCCCGTCGTTCCCGGCAATGAACGCACCCATGCCGCACGAGAGCATCTTGCCCAGCACCACCGCAAAGGTGATGACCACGATCGGCCAGGCGTAGTCGATCAGCACCTGGGGGTCGATCATCAGGCCGATGGCGACGAAGAAGATGGCGCTGAACATGTCGCGTACCGGCTCGACGAGGCGCTCGATCTTCAGCAACTGACGCGACTCGGCCATGATCGCGCCGATCAGGAACGCCCCCAGCACCATGCTGTACTCAAGCTTGACCACCAGCAGGCAGAAGCCGAAGCACAGGCCCAGCACGGTGATCAGCAGCATTTCGTTGCTTTCGAACTTCGCCACGTAGGCCAGCAGGCGCGGCACCAGCAGAATGCCGATGACCAGCGCGACGATCATGAACAGCGACAGCTTGCCAACCGTGGAGAACACCTCCCCGGAGCTTACCGTGCCGCTTACTGCGATGCCGGAGAGCAAGGCGATGATGCCGATGCCCAGAATGTCTTCGACGATCAGCACACCGAAAATCAGCTGGGCGAAGCGCTCGTTCTTCATCTTCAGGTCATTGAGCGCCTTGACGATGATGGTGGTCGAGGAGATCGCCAGGATGGCGCCGAGGAACAGCGAGTCCATGGTGCTCCAGCCGAACCAGCGGCCGATCTCGAAACCGATCCAGATCATCAGGACGATTTCCAGAAACGCCGCGATGAACGCGGTGGCACCGACCTTGAACAGTTTGCGCAGGCTGAACTCCAGCCCCAGACAGAACATCAGGAAGATCACCCCCAGTTCGGCAAGGGTCTTGATGGTGTCTTCGTCGTGAATCAGGCCGAACGGTGGAGTGTGTGGGCCGATGATGAACCCGGCGACGATGTAACCCAGGACGACCGGCTGCTTGAGCCGATGGAACAGAATGGTCACCACACCGGCGACCAGCATGATCACGGCCAGGTCCTGGATGAAGCTTATGGCATGCATGGCGTGATACTCCTTGTTCGAGCCACAGGCACAACCCGCAGCGCCAGGCCAAGGCCCCGCACCGCGAGTACAGATTGTTCTAAGAATGGTAAGCCCATGTTGCATGGGCGCAGTCAGGGTAACATTGCGGTCTGCCGCGCAGCGCCGATGCAATATGCCGAAACAGATCGACGCCCAAACACCCAACTATTCGCGCCTGTGCGCTTCTATGTTGCGAAGCGTCCGGTCACACGAAGCACATCAACAGGGGAAAGAATGTGTCCAAAGATACCCACCCCGTTTCAACGCAATCACACCGTGAGCTCTCTATGGAACCTGGAAACGCCCAGTTGACGATGACCGTCCTGATGACCCCGGACATGGCCAACTTTTCTGGCAACGTTCACGGCGGCGCCTTGCTCAAGTACCTCGACGAAGTGGCCTACGCCTGCGCCAGCCGTTACGCCGGCACCTATGTGGTGACCCTGTCGGTGGATCAGGTGATCTTCCGCGAACCGGTGCATGTGGGCGAACTGGTGACCTTCCTGGCCTCGGTCAACTACACCGGCAACACGTCCATGGAGGTCGGCATCAAGGTGGTCACCGAGAACATTCGTCAACGCTCGGTGCGCCATTCGAACAGCTGCTTCTTCACCATGGTCGCGGTGGATGACCAGCGCCGCCCGGTGCCGGTCCCACCACGCCAGCCGCAGACCAGCGAAGAAAAGCGCCGCTTCCTGCAAGGCCAGCAACGCCGGGAAATCCGCCAGGAGCTGGAAAAGCGCTATCAGGAACTGAAAAGCGACGGCGTCTAAACCGCCAGCAACTGCGCCTGGAAGCGTACCCGCGGGTGGGCGATGCGATCTTGCGCGCGCACCAGCTGCAGCTCGTAACTGGCGCAGGCCTGGGTTTCCAGCAGCACCTCGTGCACAGCGGCGGCGGCGAATTCGAACGCCTCGCGCCAGCTGTCACCCAGCAGGGCGCGGGCCAGGAACAGCCCGGAGGTCAAGTCGCCTACCCCCACCGGCTGGCGCGGAAAGGCCAGCAGTGGACGGCGCAGGTGCCAGGTCTGCTCAGCCGTCACCAGCAGCATTTCGAAGGCGTCCGCTGGCCGCTCGGGATAAGCCAGGTGCTTGACCAGCACCACCTGCGGACCGCGCGCCAGCAGGCTGCGGGCCATCGCCGCACAGTCGGCCAGGGACTCGGCGCGACGACCGCAGAAGGTATCGAGCTCGAGCTGATTGGGGCAGAGGATATCGGCCTTGGCCAGCGCCTGGCCGACGAGGAAGTCGCTTACCGCTGGCGGCACATTGCAGCCTTTCTCGGGATGCCCCATCACGGGGTCACAGAGGTACAGCGCCTTGGGGTTGACCGCCTTGATGCGCTCGACACCCGCCAGGATCGCCTGGCCCTGCTCGGCACTGCCCAGATACCCCGAGAGCACGGCATCGCACTCGCCCAGTTCACCGATGTTGCAAATGCCTTCCACCAACGCAGGAATTTGCTCGGGGGGCAGCACTTGCCCGCTCCACTGACCATACTGGGTGTGGTTGGAGAACTGCACGGTATTGAGCGGCCACACATTCACCCCCAGCCGTTGCATGGGAAACACGGCGGCACTGTTGCCAGCATGGCCAAACACGACGTGGGACTGGATGGCGAGCAAATGCGGCGTACGTTTCATGCAGGTGATTTCCAAAGCGGTCGAAGAATTTGCGCCGCGCAGTATGAACCCGATTGCCACCTGTACGACAGGCCAACGACGCAGTTAAGCTGCCGCCACCTGTCTGGAGCCCGAGCCCATGTTGACCCTGGAAAACCTTTTCGTTCTGATGCTGCTGGTGAGTGCCGGCGCGTGGGTCTGGCATAACCATGGGCTGCGCGAGAAAGCCCTGGAGCGGGTCAAGCAACATTGCGCCAAGCTCGACCTGGAACTGCTCGACGATGCGGTGGCACTCAAGCGCATCGGCTTCGTGCGCGACGCCAGTGGCACCCGGCGCCTGGCGCGCATCTATGCCTTCGAATTCACTGTCACGGGTGAGCAGCGCCACCCAGGCGTCGTCACTCAGTTTGGTCCGCACACGATGCAGATCGAGCTGGCGCCTTACCCATTCGAAATGAAGACGCCGCCCAAGGCCGATAACGTCATCGAAATGCAGCAGTGGCGTCAGGAACACAATCGCTGGAACGGCTGATCAGCCTGTTACCTGACACGTTGCGAATACGCCGGCCAGACGCTCTGTGTCCTGTGGCTGGTCGAAGATCAGTTCGATCCGTGAGTCGTTGCGCCACTCGCTGTCGCGCCACTCGACCCCCCCTGGCGCCAGCCCGTTGAACGAACGCCAGCCCAGCGCGCTGTGGATAACTCCTTTGGCACGGCGCCAAGGGAGCATCGCCAAGGCATCGGCGATCTTTTCAGCGTCGAACGACTGGCCGGGATGCCAGCGCCAGCCGATGCTCCAGCCACCTTCGCCGACCGCTGTCTGGCACAGCGGTCGCGTTGGATCGGTCCAGAGCGTGCCTTGGGGAGTCGAGATATCCACAGCCTCAGTTTGCTCGTCCAGTTCATCGAACAAGGTCACGGGAGCAAGCTTCAACCGAGCAAGATCCACGCGCCCAAAATCTGTCCACAGGCTGTCTATCTCAGGCATTTTCGAGGTTATCAACAGCCGCTCTGATTGATCCACAGAGGCTGCCTTGTTGATAACCACCGAACCTGCGTTCGCCAATGCCTGTCGCTGCACCTCGGCCAACGGTTCGCCGCGGGCAAGTGACTGAGCGTCGAGTACCATCAGCAACGGCTGCACTGCCAATACGCCCGCCCAGGGCGCTTGCTGCAAATGCTGCAGCAGTTGTACTGGGTGGCCGAGCCCCGAGGGTTCGATGAACAGTCGATGGGGCCTGACGCTACGCAGCAACTTGCCCAGGCCCACCTGGAACGGTACGCCGTTGACGCAGCACAGGCAGCCACCTGCGACCTCGGCGATTTGTACCCCTGAGCGGTCGCCGCTGAGCAACGCGGCATCCAGACCGATCTGCCCGAACTCGTTGATCAGTACAGCCCAGCGTTCACTGTGGGGACGCTGGTCTAGCAGACGGCGTAACAAACTGGTCTTGCCTGCTCCGAGGGGCCCGGCGATCACATGGGTGGGAATATTCTTCAGCATCATTCAGGCCGTGGATAACGTTATCCCCACTATGCGCGCTCACGCCAACCAGTCAAGACTGAGCAACAGACGTCGCTCACCCGCAGGCGTTTGGGGTGACCTGTGGATAATTCCGTGCCCTTCATTGCCTTCGAATTGTTCGCCTTTGAGGATCGCCACATCGCCTGTACACAGGCGCTTGATGTTATCCACAGAGGTCATCGCCCGTGGTAGATCGCTGCGATCGACAGCACCTTCAGCCAGCCACTCGCTGCCCGCCCCTGCGTAGGTGCTCAGCAGACGCAGCGGCACATGGTCGACATGAAAGCGGGGGCACATGGCGCTTTCCAGCACCCGCACGCGCAGCCCTACACGACGTGCACCCAACAAGCAGGCGTAGGCTGCCACCAGCCACTCCACATCGGCGACAAAACTGTCGTAACCCTGCACGTCGATTGCGCCCTTCAACAGCCCTGGCAGGCTCGGCGCCTCATGTTCGGCCACTTCGACCACACGCTCATCGCCAAGCGGCTGCTGTAGCCCAAGCACCAGCGTGGCGAAATCTTCGACGTGTGCCGGCAGCTGGCGCTGCCAGACAGCCAAATTGACGTCGTCGCGCAGGATATCGGCCAGGCACTTCGGGGAATGGCCCAGCACTTGCTGCACGGCGCGGTTGCGCAATTTCAACATCATGCCGCGTCCTCCTCGATCCATGGTCCGAAGGGATCATCCAGGCGCAGCCAGGCCGTCGAGCCCAACGCCATTTCGGCATCGGTGAGCAGGCAGGCGTCGAGATCTGCGGTCAATTGAGCGAAGTCGATGTTCTGGCCGATGAATACCAGCTCTTGGCGACAGTCGCCGGTGTCGGCAGTCCAATGCCTGAAGATTTCTGCCACGCTGTCCTGATCCTGTGGCCACTGCGCCTGCGGCACGAAGCGCCACCAGCGGCCAGCAAGGCCGTGACGCACCATGCCCCCAGCCTGCGACCAGCTGCCGGCGTCCTGGTACTTGCTCGCCAGCCAGAAGAACCCCTTGGAGCGCAGCAGGCGGCCATTGCTCCACGGCGCCTGGAGAAAATCATGGAAGCGCTGCGGGTGCAATGGCCGACGCGCCTGCCAGGTGGTGGCAGCGATGCCGTAGGCTTCGGTTTCCGGCAGATGCTCGCCGCGCAGCTCCTGCAGCCAACCGGGCGACTGCGCCGCCTGCTCGAAGTCGAACAAGCCGGTGTCGAGAATACGCGTCAAGGGCACCTGGCCCATCACCATCGGCAGCACTTCGGCGCGGGGGTTGAGTCGCTGCACGATCGCCATCAGTTCCTCGCGCTCATGCTGGCTGACCAGGTCGATCTTGCTCAGCAGAATCACATCGGCGAACTCCACCTGCTCGATCAACAAGTCGCTGATCGATCGCTGATCGTCTTCACCCAAGGTCTCGCCGCGGCTGGCGAGCGAGTCGGCTGCCTGGTAGTCGTGCATGAAATTCAGCGCATCGACCACCGTGACCATCGTATCCAGGCGCGCCAGGTCAGACAGGCTGCGGCCTTGTTCGTCGCGGAAGGTGAAGGTCTCAGCCACCGGCAGAGGCTCGGAGATACCCGTGGACTCGATCAGCAGGTAATCGAAACGGCCTTCCTCGGCCAGCCGTGCCACCTCTTCCAGCAGGTCTTCACGCAGGGTGCAGCAGATGCAGCCGTTGCTCATTTCGACCAGTTTTTCCTCGGCACGATTGAGGCTGACATTGCGCTGCACATCGCTGGCATCGATGTTGATTTCACTCATGTCGTTGACGATCACGGCGACACGCAGGTTTTCGCGGTTGCGCAGCACATGGTTGAGCAAGGTGCTCTTGCCGGCGCCGAGAAAGCCGGACAGCACGGTGACGGGAAGACGGGTGGACATGATCGGGCCTCATCGACGGGCGCATTCGAAACGATGCGTTGCTTAACGTTATATTATAACAATACAATGCTGCCAAGCCGTATTCGCCCAACGGTATCGCCCGGGAGCCGTAATGAACCTACTTCGTGCGTTTGCCGCGCTGATCGCGTTGACGCTTGGCGCGTCCATCCACGCAATGCCTCGCGCCGACCTGCCGCTGTGTACGCGCTCAGCGACACTGGTCGCATGCAAGGACCAGCGCGGCAATCATTACAGTGTGCGCACACAAGGCAGCACGCTGTTCCTACGCGGTTACGACGCTGCCGGCGCACGCCGGTGGGCTCAGACCAACGACCGCTACGGCTCGCTCACTTTCTTCAGTGGTCTGGCAAGCGACGGAGAAGTATGGGTCGGCTATACCCGTCGCGTCGGCTGGACCTCCATCAGCCGCTTTTCCAGTTCCAGCGGCGAACGCTTCAACCTCCACTGCGCGCTGATTGGCGGCTGCCGGTAATGACCTCTTCACTCCATCAGGTGCTTCGATGACCAGCCTTTCTCTTCCCGATATCGCCGCGCAGACTGTTCCACACGCCACCGCGCTGGAGTGGGTCGGCATGTGCGGTATCGCCCTGCCTGTGGTATTCGAGCAGCAGCGCGTGAGCGCCGTCGCCGATGCCGGTGTCAGCCTTGACGATGCTCAAGCGCGCGGTATTCATATGTCCAGGCTGTATCTGGCATTGAAGCAACTCGAGTCCGCGCCCTTGGATTGCAGCGCACTGCGCCGGCTGCTCGACAGCTTCCTCGCCAGCCACACAGGGCTTTCCAATAGAGCGTCGGTACGCATCGCCTTCAACCATCTGCTTAAACGCTCCGCGCTGGTCAGCCCACTCGCAGGCTGGAAGCACTATCCGGTTGAGATAAAGGCACACCTGAGCGGCGAGATGTTCCACGTGGAACTATTTATGGATATCGCCTATTCCTCGACCTGCCCCTGCTCGGCAGCACTCGCGCGTCAATTGATTCAGGAGAGCTTCGCCAAGCGTTTCATGGATGAATCAGCGGTTGATCCGAAAGCGGTGCTGAGCTGGCTGGGTACGACGGAGGGCGTAGTCGCTACGCCGCACAGCCAACGTAGCCGCGCGCGCCTCCAGGTAAGGCTGGGGGAAGGTGCTGACGCACTGCCGTTCACTGCACTGATCGATGCGGCTGAGCAGGCGTTAGGCACTGCCGTGCAAACCGCGGTGAAGCGCGCGGACGAACAGGCATTCGCTTTAGCCAACGGTCAGAACCTGATGTTCTGCGAGGATGCAGCGCGGCGCCTGCACCAGGCACTGCGCCAAGAGGAACAGCTGAGCGGCTTTCACATACGCGTGGAACATGCAGAAAGCCTGCACGCCCACGATGCGGTGGCCGCCAGCCAGTGGCGCTGGTAATCAGTTGCGTGGGCGAACGTTGCCGCAGTCGGCACCTAACCACGTCGCGCGCGTATTCATGCTGCCCTTCTGCTGCACACCGGACGCGTTGAAAGTGCCGTTGACCGTAGTGACGAACTCCCGGTCGCTGAGGAAGGTCGCCTGGCCAGTGCCTTGCGCGCGAGGACAGGTGAACTGGAAATCCCAGACATTGCCATTGCGCGCGGTGATCTTCTGCGTGCAGCCGGACTGCGGGTCTTGCAGAGGAATGTCATTGGTGTTGACCTGCTGCTGGGTCAGGCACGAGCGCACGCCTTTGCCCGCGACAGTGATGCCCTGCTTGGCCAGCGCGCCTTCCATCATCGCCCGTTGTTCGGGCGGCAGATTCTTCAACTGGCCAAGCATGAAGTCCATGTCGGGCAGCGGCTTGCCGTCGACCTGCATGTTGCTGGTGGTCAGTTCCCACAGACCCGGTTGCAGCATCTGCGCGTGCAACACAGGGGAGGCAATGCCCAGGGCCAGGGCAAGCAGTGGCAGACGGATGTTCATGTATGAATGCTCCTTGAAGGTACCGGCCCCAAGCCGGACCTTCGCTTAGACGCCATTTCCCGGTTCGGGTTGCACGGCGTGCGGTGAACGTGGTCTGTTAGCCATCTGCCCCCGGAATGCAGGATGCACATGGACTACCACAGCCCGTATTTCTTCGGTTATCTGCTTGGCGTGATTCATACGCTGGGCATCGTCGCTGCGCTGCATGCGCTGTTTACCGTGCGCACTGCCCAAGGCGCAATCGCCTGGGCCATGTCGCTGCTGTTCATTCCCTACCTGACCTTGATCCCGTACCTGATCTTTGGTGCGCGCTCGTTCTCGGCCTACATCAAGGCACGTCGCCAGGCGAATCGAGAAATGCACGTGGCAATGGCCGATCTCAACTGGCGGCCGTGGGTGGAAGAAGCGTTGGCCGCCCGGGAATCCAATAGCTACAAGGCCCTGCGCGCCATGCCCAAGCTGGGCAGAACGCCGTGCCTGGCGAACAACCAAGTCCAGTTGCTGATCAATGGCAAAGCGACCTTCGAGGCGATCTTCCAGGCCATCGAGGCCGCCCAGGACACGGTGCTGATCCAGTTCTTCATCATCCACGACGACATCATCGGCCAGGAAATGCAGCAGCTGCTGCTGCGCAAAGCCGCCGAGGGCGTGCGCATTTTCGTTTTGTACGATCAGGTCGGCAGCCATGCCCTGCCCGCTCGCTACAGCCAGGTGCTGCGTGAGGGTGGCGTGGCGATTCATGCTTTCACCACCCGCCGCGGCTGGTTCAACCGTTTCCAGGTCAATTTCCGCAATCACCGCAAGATCGTCGTGAGCGACGGCCTGGTCGGTTTTCTCGGCGGGCTCAACGTCGGCGACGAATACCTGGGCGGCAATCCGCGCCTGTCGCCGTGGCGCGATACCCACCTTCAAGTCAGCGGACCGGTCTTGGCCTGCCTGCAGGAATCGTTCGCCGAGGACTGGTACTGGGCTACCCGGACCCTGCCGCCGTTGATCCTGCAAGACAGCTATCCGGACGATGGCGTGCTGTGCCAGGTACTTGCCAGCGGCCCGGCAGACTCCCAGGAAACCTGCGCGCTGTTCTTCCTTGAAGCGATTCATTCGGCGACCCAACGCATCTGGATCACCAGCCCGTACTTCATTCCAGACGAAGCTGTGTTCGCCGCCTTGCGTCTGGCAGTACTGCGCGGCGTCGACGTGCGGGTACTGATTCCAGCCCGCCCCGACCACCGCGTGGTCTACGCAGCAACCACACTGTTCGCCTTCGAAGCCGTGCGCGCTGGGGTGCGGATGTTCCGCTATCAGCCAGGGTTCGTGCATCAGAAAGTGGTACTGGTGGACGACGAGGTCAGCGCTATCGGCAGTGCCAACCTGGATAATCGCTCGTTCCGCCTCAATTTCGAGGTGATGCTGTTGACCATCGACCGCGCCTTCGCCGACGAAGTCGAGCACATGCTGCTGGATGACTTCATTCATGCGCGGGAAATCAGCCCCGAGGAAAGCCACGACACGCACCACCTGCAGAAGCTGGGGATGCGCATCGCGCGGTTGATCTCGCCAATTCTGTAGAGGGCTAACGGTACAGGTCGTCGCGAGTCCACGGCAGATCGTGTCGGCCATCGGCGTAGGGTTTCACAGCCAGTACCTGATGCAGGTTGATCCAGCCGCGGGTGAATGCATAGGCGCATCCGGCCAGGTACAGACGCCAGATGCGCAACGTCTGTTCCGGCACCAGCGCGGCAGCACGGTGTAGCTGGTTCTCCAGGTTCTGGCTCCACAGGCTCAGGGTTCGCGCGTAGTGCAGGCGCAGGCTCTCGACGTCGACCACCTCCAACCCGCTTTCACACACCGCAGCGGTGATCATCGACAGATGTGGCAACTCGCCATTAGGGAAGACATAGCGGTCGATGAACGCTCCTGCGCCTTTGCCGACCGGTCGCCCATCGACGGCCTTGGCCGTGATGCCATGGTTCATCACCAGCCCGCCCTCACGCACGGCAGCGAACAGCGTCTGACAATACAGTGGCAGGTTGGCATGTCCGACATGCTCGAACATGCCGACGCTGACCACCTTGTCGAAGCGGCCATCCTGCGGCAGGTCGCGGTAGTCGAGAATCTGCAACTCCACCTGGTCGCCCAGCCCCTGCTCGTCAACCCGCTGACGCGCTAATGCAAGCTGCTCTTTGCTCAGGGTGATACCGAACACTTTGGCACCGTATTCACGTGCGGCGAAGCGTGCCAGGCCGCCCCAGCCGCAGCCGACATCGAGCAGGTAGTCACCGGCCTGCAAACGCAGCTTGCGGCACAGGTGATCGAACTTGTTCGACTGCGCCTCGTCGAGCGTGTCGTCCGGCTCGCGGAAGTAGGCGCAGGAGTACGCCATGTCACGGTCCAGCCACAGCTGATAGAAGGCGTTGGACACGTCGTAGTGATAGGCGATGGACTGCGCGTCGGTCTGTTTATCGTGGGCGACCCGCTGCGGCGCGGTGTCGTGCCCAGGTTGCAGCAAGGCCTCGCTGAGCTGATCACACACCCGCACGGCCTCGCCGATATCGCCTTCAAGTTCGAGCTTGCCATCGACGAAGGCCGAGCCGAGCTGGTCGAGGCTGGGATGAGCCAGCTGGGTAACCACCTGAGGTTCCTTGATCAGAATAGTGACCTGTGGGTCAGGCCCAAGATCGAACTGATTGCCATCCCAAAGCTTGACCCGAAGCGGCAGGTGCAGACGCTGTAGCGCAGGTGGAAGTTGCCCGAGCATGGAAGACCCCTCCGATGATTGAAAAGGCGTGTAGGAGCGGGTTTACCCGCGATGGCCAGCAACGCCGACCCAGCCCTGCAGGGTTCCACAGTGTCTGCAGTCGGACTGTTTCGCTGGCCATCGCGGGCGGGGAGTCCGCTCCTACATGGTCCTTGACTGACGGCACAAAAGTACGCCCCGCCTTGAGGGTAGTTGATTGTCTGGAGAAAGGCCTCAACCCACGGCGGCTAACACACCTTCGAGCCACTCACTGCAGGGGACTATCAAACCACTATTCACATGAATTGATAGTGAGGCGAGTATTCAATCAAACACGTATTTGAAACTTGTCCAACAGGACAATTTCAAGTCATTCGGGTCTTTGCCGATACACTAATTGATGATCGAAGTCTCCTGAACATGAGAGTAAATAATCGTTACAGCCACGCGACTTATAACGAACGCTGCGGTCTGTTAATACACCAGGGAGGGGCCATCGAAGAACGGCCAAGACATTCATTTTAAAGGTTTATTTAGTCGGTGACGGAACCCTTACAGGATAATGGCAGTCCGGTATCATCCGACCTCCCTGAGCACTCGAAGATTGTGGAATAGCGCGCAATGAAGATTCTGATTTTGTTCGGCACCCGCCCGGAAGCCATCAAGATGGCGCCGCTGGTGAAGGTGCTCGAGAACACCGAAGGTGTCGAAAGCATTGTCTGCAGCACCGGCCAGCACCGACAGATGCTCGATCAGGTTCTGCAACTGTTCGACATCCAGGTCGATCACGATCTGGACGTGATGGTCGCCGGGCAGACCCTCAATGGGCTGTTCAGTCGTCTGATGGGGCGTCTCGACACCCTGCTCGAAGAAGTCCGCCCGGACTGCGTGCTGGTACACGGTGACACCACCACCGCCGCCGCCTGTGCCCTGGCCGCCTTCCACCGACGCATCCCGATCGGTCACGTGGAAGCGGGCCTGCGCACTGGTGACCTGACCCAGCCATTCCCTGAAGAAATGAGCCGCCGTGTGGTCGATGTCATGGGCCGATGGCTGTTCGCCCCGACCATCACTTCGCGCACCAACCTGCTGCGCGAGAACCTTCAGGGCGAAATCTACGTCACCGGCAATACGGTAATCGACGCCCTTGACCTGATCGTGCAGAAGCTGGAGCGCGAGCCGGCGCTGGGGCAGTCGTTCGCCGCGCGCTATCCCTGGCTGGACGACAGCCGACGTCTGATCCTGGTCACCGGCCACCGCCGCGAGAACTTCGGCGACGGCTTCAGACAGATCTGCCAGGCCCTGGCAGAGCTTGGCCAGCGCGACGACGTGCAGATCGTCTACCCGGTACACCTCAATCCGAGCGTGCGCGACGTGGTGATGAGCATGCTCAGCGACCGGCACAACGTGCACCTGATCGACCCCCTCGACTACCTGGAATTCGTCTGGTTCATGCAGCGCGCCTACCTGGTGCTGACGGATTCGGGCGGCGTCCAGGAAGAGGCCCCGCATCTGGGCAAGCCGGTGCTGGTGATGCGCAACACCACCGAGCGTCCCGAGGCGGTCACCTCCGGCACGGTGAAGCTGGTCGGTACCGACAGCGCGACCATCGTCGAGGCTGTACGGATGATGCTCGACGACGACGCGCTCTATAACCACATGGCGCGAAGTGTCAATCCGTATGGCGATGGCAAAGCCAGTGAGCGAATTGCCGACGTCTTATTAGGGCGAGAGTTCAATCCATTTCAACAAGAAGTAATTGCCCCGAAAAGTCATAATAATGACGCATAAACTTTGACAGCGACCGCTTAGTCAAAAGGTCATCAATTAATTGACGATTCCATTTTGATACCGGAGAATGCCGAATCAATAGGGTTCCAAGCGTGTAGGCGAGGCGTGTATTCAATACACGCGCTCGCCAACGCTGATGCCGTTAGTTAAGTACAAGTTACAATCCCTAATCGCCGTCAGCACGTGCGTTTCATGCTTGTGACAGCTGCCTCTGCCACCAGACATCCAAGGACCTGAAAGTTGAGCCACACGCCCAGTCGTTTCCAGTTAGCCATTCTTGGTGCGGTATTCCTCGCCTCGCCTATCGCATGGGCCAACCCGCCTGCCAGCTCACCGGTCAGCAGCGCCCTGCTGACACTGGCGGGCGAAGACTGGGTGTCGCGCAGCATTTCGCTCAAGGACCTTGGCATTGCCAACCCGATCGTGCTCGACCAGGCCGACAACCGTCAGTCGTTCTTCCTGCCCGTGCCGCGAACGGTGGCGATCAGCGATGCGCAACTGGAGCTCAACGGTCAGTTCATCCGTGGTGAAGAACTGCCGGCCACGTTCCGCGTCGGTCTCGACGGTCAGCCGCGCATCGCCGAACGCGTAACCCGTGGCGAAGGGGATGTGAATCGCAAACTGCCAGTCGACACCGGGCAGCACATGAGCGGTTTCGTGCGCCTGTCGGTCGACTGGAGTTCGCCGGTTTCCGAAGAGTTCTGCAGTCCGCCGCGGCCGACCGCGAACATCCTCACGCTGTCGCCGCAGACGCGTCTGACCTATCGCTTCTCGCTGGCCTCGCTGAAAACCTTGTCAGACGCCTGGAGCATCCTGCCGCCCGATCCGGTGATCCTGGTCGCCGCCGGCCCGCTGGCTCGGGAAAGCTTCGACAGCGCCTGGCGTGTAGGTGTGGCGCTTGAGCGCAATGCCCGTCGCTCCAAGGTGCAGGCCTTGCCGCAAGTGGGTGACAAGGTCAGCCTGCCCACCCTCGACATCCCCGCAGCGCTGAGCAACGTGCCGGCTTTCGCCGCCCTGCGCAGTGGTTCCGAGCACACCCTGGCCAACGCCGCCGAACTCGGTGCGCTGCTGATGCTCGACACCCCGGCCACCCGCGCTGACCTGGCGATTGCCGACAGTGAGCTGGTCAAGCAGCTCAATACCGCGTTCGACGCCCTCGGCCAACAGTTGAGCAACGATCCTGCCGCCGCTGCCGTGCTGCAGCAATGGCGCAAGCAGCGCGCCAGCCTGGCCAATGCCCCGCTGGGCAGCCAGCAGGTGCAGTTGCTCAGCCTCGGTCGCCAGGCGTTGATCGGCGTCGCCGCCGATGCCGGTGCCAAGGCAGCCGGCGTGTTCGACCCGCAATGGCGCAACGTACTGGTGTCGCCCACCGCCGAAGTCAAAGAGGCCGATACCGCGCTGCGCAACGCCCACGACCACCTGCGCCTGAGCACCCTGGGCGGTGATTTCGGTGTCTTCGACGTGGTCAGCCGCGGCGAATGGACCGCCACCTTCCCGCTCAGCGCGGTGTCGGTCAACGGCCGCATGCCCGGTGAGTTCAACCTGGATGTCGCTGCCGCCCCAGGTGCGTCGATCACCAAGCCCGTGGCTTCGATCATCTGGAACAACGTACTGCTCAACGCCGCCCAGCTGGATGCCGATGGCACCCGCGAGCGCCTCAGTGCGCGCATTCCCGGCTACGCCCTGGGCGTGACCAACACCGTGCAGGTGCGCTTCCAGCGCCAGCCGGTGTCGCCTAACTGCGCCGAGGTGCCGCAGGCCTATCCGGTCAACGTGCTGCCCAGCAGCTACCTGACCTCGGCCAAGGCCGAACCCGATGGCACCTTCCTCGGCCTGCTGCCGCTGCTGGCCGGTAGCCCGCAGGTGATCGTCGATGCCAATGCCCTGAACAACCCGGTCGCGCCACTGGGCAAGCTGATCCGCCTGGCCAATGCCGCCGCGCTGTCGCCGCTCAAGGCCGAACTGGTGCTGCATGAAGGCGATGGCGAGGTTTCGCCGAACCAGGCCTTCCTGGCGATGGATGTAAAGGTGGCTGGCGCCAAGCCGATTCTCGGGGTCGCCGAGGTCGAGCGTCTGCAAGCCCAGGGTAACGATCGTCTGGCCCTCGACCTGCAAGGCCCGCAACCGCTGGGCACGCTGTCGGTGGTCGATTCCGGTGCCCAGCACGGCATTCTCTGGAGCACCTTGGGTAACCCGCAGATGGTGCCTGCCGACCCCTTCCTGCTGACCAAGGGCAATGCCGTGGTGATCGGCGAGCAAGGCCCGCTGACCTGGGTCGACACCACCGATCCTGAGCTGGACCTGACCGGCACACCGTTCCATCAGTGGCGCAAGCAGCTGGTGTGGGCGCTGCCGACACTGGCCGGCATCGTGCTGGTGCTGTTGCTGCTCGGCATCCTCGCGCGCCGCATGCGCAACAAGAACAAAGGCCACTGAGTCGTGTCCTCGCTCTATTGGCCGTACCTGCTGGCGGACTATTACCGGATCCTGGAGGTCTTCACGGCGGTGGTCGGGATTCTCATCCTGATATCCAGCCTCGACGACCTGTTCATCGACCTCTGGTACTGGACCCGCCAGGCCTACCGTAAACTGCTCATCCGCCGTAAGCGCTACCAGGCGCTGACGGTCGAGCAGTTGCTGGCCAAGCCGGAGCAACCGCTGGCGATCATGATTCCCGCCTGGCTGGAATACGACGTGATCGCGCCGATGCTGGAAAACATGGTCGGCTCGCTGGACTACAAGAACTACTACATCTTCGTCGGCACCTACTGCAACGACCAGCGCACCATCGATGAAGTCGAACGCATGCGCCGGCGCTACAAGCAGCTGATTCGCGTGGAAGTGCCCCACGGCGGGCCGACCTGCAAGGCCGACTGCCTGAACTGGATCATCCAGGCGATCTTCGCCCAGGATGCGCGCATGCCCGAGCCCTTCGCCGGGATGATCCTGCATGACAGCGAAGACGTGCTGCACCGGCTGGAGCTGCACTACTTCAATTACCTGCTGCCACGCATCGACTTCATCCAGCTGCCGGTGACCTCGCTGGAGCGTGACTGGTACGAATTGGTTGCCGGCACCTACATGGACGAGTTCGCCGAATGGCACACCAAGGACCTGGTGGTGCGTGAAAGCCTGTCGCGCATGGTGCCTTCGGCCGGTGTCGGCACCTGCTTCTCGCGCAGGGCCATGCTCGAGCTGTCGGCCGAAACCAACAACCAGCCGTTCAACACCGACACCCTCACCGAGGACTACGACATCGGTGCGCGCCTGGCGCGGCGCGGCATGAAGCAGATCTTCGGCAAGTTCCCAGTCGACTACGTGGCCAAGCGAAGCACCTGGTTCGGCCACGGTCGCGACAAAATGATCGCCATTCGCATGCCACTGGGCGTGCGCGAATACTTCCCCGACACCTTCCGCACCGCCTACCGGCAGAAAGCCCGCTGGACCCTGGGCATCGGCTTGCAGGGCTGGAGCCAGGTGGGCTGGGAAGGCTCGCTGGCCACCAAGTACCTGCTGTTCCGCGACCGCAAGGGCCTGATTACCTCGTTCATCGCCATCCTGGCCTATGTGCTGCTGGCCCAGCATCTGTTCTTCCTGGCCATCGGGATTTCCGGTTACTGGTCGACCTTCTTCCCTTCGACCTTCCGCCCCAACAGCTGGCTGCTCGACCTGATGTGGGTGAACACCTTCGCCCTTAGCCTGCGCATCATTCAGCGCGCCTATTTCGTCGGCAACATGTATGGCTGGGAACACGCCTTGCTGTCCGGGCCGCGGATGATCATCGGCAACTTCATCAACGCCATGGCCGCCGCCCGCGCCTGGCGCCTGTACCTGGGCTACCTGTTCCTCAACAAGCCGCTGGTGTGGGACAAGACCATGCACGACTTCCCTTCCGCCGATCAGTTGCACCAGCAACGGCTGCGTCTGGGCGAGCTGCTGGTGTCGTGGCGCGCCATCGACGAAACCACCCTGGCCCAGGCGCTCAAGGCCCAGGCCGAAGAACACAAGCCGCTTGGGCAAATTCTGCTGGAGAACGGCTATCTGGATGCCGATACCTTGAATGAGGCGATCCTGTTCCAGCAGGAGGTCAGCGAGCCAGCACCCGGCTCGCCTGAGGCTGCCAAGCACGCTGATGTCACCGTCAACCCGGAACAGGTCACCGCCAAGCCATGAACTTCACCCGTACCACCTCGCTGTTGCTGGGGGCCTGGCTGAGCTGTGCGGCGGTGTCTGCGTTCGCCGCTGAAGAAGTGCCGCTGGAAGGTGTGGCCTGGGGCGAGGCCAGCCGTGCCTACAGCAACTATGAAGCGGGCCGTTACCGTGAGGCGGTGCAGCATGCCGACGGTGCGCTGAAGTTTCGTCCCGACGTGGTACGTCTGCACCTGCTCAAGATCTACGCCCTCGAAAAGCTCGGCCAGCGCGCCCAGGCCCGTCAGGCGGCACAAGCGGCGATCAAGCAGGGCCTGCGCGACCCGGCGCTGCAAAGGGCGGTGGTCAACCTGCAACCGGTAGCACCGGTACGCCGCACCGCCAGCGGCGCGACCGCCAGCGCCGCCAGTGCACCGACCACCTCGGCCGCCTACCGCCGCGGTTTCCCCATTGCCACCAAGGCCTATGCCAGCTACAACGCCAACGCCTTCCAGGAGGCCGAACGCGGCGCCGAACAGGCGTTTCGCATCGACCCCAGCCAAGGCGCCTGGGCGATGCTCTGGCTCGACGCGCTGGAAGCCCAGCAGCGCTGGGCCGATGCTGCCCAGGCGGTAGATACCGCGATCAAGCTCGGCGCGCCCAACGCCAACGACCTGCAAGCCCGGCGTCAGACCCTCAACCGGCGCATGGCCATACGCCCGGCAGAACAGGCCTACCAGGCGCTGATCGCCAACCGACCGGGCGATGCCGTGCCGCTGGCCCGGGAAGCCGCGCGCCTGGCGCCGGACATCGCCAGCCACCGCCTGTTGCTGGTCACTTCCCTGCTGCTGGACAACCAGCCTGCCGCCGCCGAACAGGCCGCCGACCAGGCCTTGCAGGACGACGACGAAAGCACCGTGATGCTGGTCATGCGCGGCTACCTGCGCCAGTTCCAGGGCAAGACCCAGGCCGCGCAGAGTGACTTCGACGCCGCCCTGGCCCAGGACTGGCTCGACGAAGAACAACTGCGCAACGTGCGCCTGATCGCCATCGACGGCGCCCTGGCCAGCGGCGACCAAGCCCGTGCCGAGGCCCTGCTGGCGCCGATGGACAAGACCGACGACGCGGTCATTCGCCGGCAGAAAACCCTCGCCGATGGCCGCACCCCGGCAGCCCCGCTGACGCTGGCCAGCTACCCTTCGCCAAGCCAGTCGTGCCAGGACACCCCCTACGGCACCCAGTGCGAACTGCTGCCCGCCGACACCAACGGCGCCACCGGCCCTGCCGGCGAAGCCTACGCCGCCTATGGCCGACAGGACTTCCAGGAAGCCATCGACAAGGCCCGCCTGGCCGTCGACCAGGAACCAGACAACGTCAACTTCCAGCGCCTGCTGACCACCGCGCTGGCCTCCGGCAACGACGCCCAGGCGGCCGAGGCCGAGCAGCGCATGAGCGATGCCATCGCCCGCACCCCAAGCGATGCCGACCTGCTGATGCAGCGCGGCTACTTGCGCATGCGCATGCGTGAACCGGCCCGCGCCCGGGAAGACTTCCGCGCCGCCCAGGACACCGGCAAGGCGCCGAAAACCGTGGCCCTCGACGAGGCCTACGCGCTGTCGGCCATGGGCGAAAACCCCGCTGCCGTGCGCCAGCTCAAGAGCGTGATCGACAAGGATGACGCCGGCGAGCTGAAACTCGACCCGCAGCAGCGCTACAACACGCGCAACGCCATCACCGGGCTGGACCGCGAATGGGGCGCGACGCTGTCGCTCGGCTACCGCGGCGCACGGCCCAGCACCTCGGTGTCCGGCGCTGGCCTGAGTACTGCGGGCGATGCCGTGTTCAGCACCGCCGAGGCGTACTGGCGGCCCTCCCAGCTGAACAACCAGAACGGCATGCTGGAAGTCTATGGGCGGCTGACCAACACGCTGTACGACAGCGGCGGCAAGCTGGAGTCGGACGGCTTCATCGATCCGTGCTCGCGAGCCTTCACCGCCAACGCGCGCACCACCGAGTCCAGTTCGGTCACCGGCTTTCCCAGCACCATCGGTTCGCTGGGTGTGCGCTACATGCTCTCTGACACGGGCTTCACCTTCGGCCTCGAGCGGCGCTTCTTCATAGGTTCAGCGACGCGGGAGGGCACGGCGTTTCCGGCGTCGAGGACCGACCAGTGCTCGATTCAGCAGGCGATTCAGCGTGAAAACCAACGCCGTGCACAAGACGATCAGATCAACGGCCTGCTCACCCGCTACAAACTCGGCGGCAGTGCCGGTGGCTGGCTGGCCTACACCACCTACGGCTTCTACCACGGCACCGAACGGCGCATGGACGTACCGAGCTGGTTCACCACCGAAGCCTACTCGCAGCTGGGCTACTCGCTGGAAGACAACTCGGCCAAGTACACGCTGTACGACGTCGATAGCAACGGCAAAGCCAGCCGTGAGCTGATGCAGGCCAATGGCAGCCTGCGCCGCGAGCAGTTGTTCCTCAGCAACGAGATTCGCGTCGGTCGCAGTTACCGAATCGACGCCATCTCGCCGAACCTGGTGGCGTTCCCGCACATCGTTGGCGCCGCCGACTGGATCTGGCAGAAAGACCAGGCCACTGGCCTCAAGGTCAGCAGCGGCGCAGAGAACTTCCCAGTGCTTGCGGCCGGTCTGCCGGACAAGAACCTGTCCCTGACCAATGATGCCCGGTCGTGGTCGATGGGCGTTGGCCCCGGCCTCAACCTGCGCTACTGGTTCCGCGAGGACCACTACCACACGCCACGTTCCTACCTCGATTGGTCCATGCAGTACCGCCTGCCGATTGGCGGTGGCGCAACCGAACGAGCCAAGGGCCTATTCATGAACCTGACGCTGTCTTACTGACCAGTGCCATGCCGAGGTACACCATGACGTTCTCACCTCTGTTCGCCCCCGTCGCCAAACGCCTGAGCACCGCCCTGCTGGCGGCTGCCCTGGGCCTGGGCGCCAGCGCTGCGCTGGCCGACGATTCCTCGATCATCCTGCGCGGCAGCGATGGCTGGCTGTTCCCAGGCTGGGGCAGCCTCACCGAAGTCGACAGCCGTGGCATCAACGATTCCACCGCACTGATCAAGGACGCCCAGCAAGCCCTGGCCGCCCGCGGCATCAAACTGCAAGTGCTGGTGCTGCCCGACAAGACCCGCTTCTACCCCGACAAACTGCCCGCCGGCAAAAGCCTGAGCCCGGCCGTGCAGCAGCGCTACAAGACCATCCTCAGCAGCCTGCGCCAGGCCGGCATCAGCGCCATCGACGACGAACAGGTGCTGCGCCAGCTCAAGGACAAGGGCACCGACGTGTTCTACCGCACCGACCAGCACTGGACGCAGCCGGCAGCCGATGCCACCGCCGTCGCCACCGCTGAACAGGTGCGCCGCGACGTGCCGACCCTCAAAGGCAACGCCGGCAGCGGCATGGCCCTGGGCAGCGAGTTCAAGGAGCGCCGTTTCGGTGACCTGGCCGAGCGCTTCCTGACCCCCGACCAGCGCAAGGAAACCGGTCGCGAGACCTTCACCGTGCGCCGCCAGGTCGCCGCTGACAGCCTGCTCGGGGACACCCCGGCGCCGCTGCACGTGACCGGCCACAGCATGGTGCAGCCGTACTTCGGCTTCCCGCAGAAGCTGTCCAACAGCCTCGACCGTCCGGTGTCGGTGAACTGGAAGCCGGGCAACGTCGGCCAGTGGATCATGCTGCTCGAATACCTGGAGTCGGCCGACTTCAAGCGCAACCCGCCGCAAGTGCTGGTCTGGCAGATGTTCGAGCCAACTTACGCACAAGGCCCGCAAGCCAGCGGCCTGTGGGACAACGCCTCGATCATGAGCCCTGACACCTGGCGCCAACGCCTGCGTGCTGCCGTCGGAAAGTGAACCATGGCTGAAAAAGGCTCATCTGAGTCGTCCACTCACCGCGGCTATACCACCGCGGTGATCGCGTTACTGCTGTTCGCGCAGGTCTGCGGGCTGTGGATGCTGTTCACCAGCAAGCTCGACACCGCACAGTTGCGCCCAGCCGCCTGGTTCGATGGTGAAGCCGGCAAAGCCATGGGCGATGCCTTGCAGCCCAGTGTGCAGAACGACGCCGACACGCTCAGCGCCGCGCTGCGCTATCGGCTGCTCGGTGACCTTGGCGCGCAGGTGGTACAGGGTTGCCCTGGCTGGCTGTTCTACCGCGATGGCCTGCGCGCGCAACCCGGCGTGCACGGTGCCTTCGAGGCGCGTGTGGCGCTGATGAAGCACTGGTCAGCGCAACTGCGCGAGCAGGGCGTGCAGTTGCTGGTGGTCACCGTGCCGGACAAATCCCGTGTGGAAACCCAGGCCCTGTGCGGGCTGCAGCAAACTGCCCAGATGCAGGCGCGGCTCGGGCAATGGCAAGCGATCCTGACGCAACAGGGTGTGAACCACGTCGACCTCAGCGCGGCCCTGGGCGAGCAGGCGTTTTTCCGCACCGACGTGCACATGAATACCCGTGGCGCGCAGCGTGCCGCCGATGCCGTGGCCCGTGGCGCCCTGGCGCTGCTGCCGGGCAAGGGCGAGCAACGCTTCAGCAGCGTGCTGGCCGATGCCGAGCAGCCGCGCATGGGCGACATGATCGTCCTCGCCGGCTTGGAACATGCCCCCGCCAGCTGGCGCCCGGCGCTGGACCAGGAACGCGAAGAACAACTGCGCGCCGAAGCCTCGGGCGGTCTGCTCGATGACACGCCGCCGGTGCAGGTGCTGCTCGCCGGCAGCTCCAATGGCCGGCGCAGCGGCTTCGCCGAACGGCTGGGGCGTGATCTCGGCCAGCAGGTGTGGAACCAGAGCCGCGATGGCGGCCAGTTCTGCGGCGCCTTTCTCGCCGCCCTGGGCGAGCGTGCGCGCTGGCCCGGCAGCCTGAAACTGGTGATCTGGGAATTCTCCGAAAGCGCGTTGTCGCTCCCGTTGACCGCTGATGAACGCGCCGCGCTGGCGGCGTTACCTGAAGGACAGGCCCCCGATGCTCTTTAACTCTTACCTGTTCCTCTGCCTGTTCCTGCCGCTGACCCTGGCGGTGCACTACCTGGTCGCCGCGCGCAGCCCACGCGGGGCAGCGTTCTGGCTGTGCGCCACGTCGATCATCTTCTACGGCTGGTGGAACCCGCAGTTCGTCCTGCTGCTGCTCGGCTCGATCGCCTTCAACTACCTGGTGAGCCTGGCGATTCTCGCCTGTGCCGGGCGCTCGCGCCTGCAACTGTTAGTGACCAGCCTGGGCGTGATCGCCGACCTGGCGCTGCTGTTCCACTACAAGTATTTCGTCACCCTGGTGAACTTCGCCCACGACTGGGGCCTGGCCGGCACCCGCCTGGACGACATCATCCTGCCGCTGGGTATCTCGTTCTTCACCTTCACCCAGATCGGCTTTCTGCTCGACTGCCGCGCTGGCATCGTCAAGGAACGCAGCCTGCTCAGCTACGTGCTGTTCGTGACCTTCTTCCCGCACCTCATTGCCGGGCCGATCCTGCATCACAAAGAGATGATGCCGCAGTTCGCCGACCCCAAGACCTACCGCTTCCGCGCAGAAAACCTCAGCGTCGGCGCCATGCTGTTCATCATCGGCCTGGCCAAGAAGGTGCTGCTGGCCGACCCCATCGCGCCGTATGCCGACGCCGGTTTCGCCACCCCCGGCACCCTGGGTTTCTGGGCCTCATGGGGCACCGGCACTGCCTATGCGCTGCAACTGTACTTCGACTTTTCCGGCTATTCGGACATGGCCCTGGGCCTGGCGAAGATGTTCGGCGTGCGCTTCCCGCTCAACTTCAATTCGCCGTACAAGGCCAGCAACATCATCGAGTTCTGGAGTCGCTGGCACATGACCCTGACCCGCTACCTGACCGCCTACCTGTATTACCCGGTGGCCATGGCGGTGTCGGAATGGCGCGCCAGGCGCGGCCTGCCCATCGGCACCCAGGGCACGTCCACGCTGGGCGGCTTTGCGGCAGCGATCATCCTGCCCACCACCTTCACCATGGGCCTGGCCGGAATCTGGCACGGCGCCGGCCTGCAGTTTCTGATTTTCGGCCTGCTGCATGCAGGCTACCTGTCGATCAACCATGCCTGGCGCATCTTCGTGGTCGGGCGCAAGGTCGGGCAGATCCAGCCCGGGCGCCTGCAGCTGATCGGCTGCGTGCTGCTGACCTTCGCTGCGGTGATCGTCGCGCAAGCGTTCTTCCGCGCTGAATCGACCTCTGATGCCGTGCTGCTGGTCGAAGGCATGTTCGGCCTGCGCGGTTTCGACGCGTTGCCAGACGTCGTGTACCCCGCCGGAATCACCCTTGGGGACGCCTGGCGCCTGCTGATCGGCCGTCACCTGGAAGGGCTGCATATTCTGGCGGTGCTGGCGGTGGCTTGGTTCTTGCCCAACTCTCAGCAGATAATGGGCGGCTTTTCGCCATCACTGGCGAAGGCCCGCCTCGATGGCCCGGCCCTGCTGCGCTGGAAACCCAACGCGGTGTGGCTGGTAATCATGCTGGTGCTGCTCGCGCTGTGCCTGATGAACCTGCACAAAGAAGCGCGCTTCCTGTATTTCCAATTCTGACGTTTGGAGTGATTCCGATGAGCGACGCAACCCTCAAGCAACACCTGGCCAGCATCATCGAAGACGTTATCGGCACGCCGGTCCAGGCCGACGACCAGCTCATCGAATCGGGTCTGGTTGACTCGATGACAGCAGTAGACATCGTGATGGCGGTAAGGCTCGAGTTCGGCTGCAGGATGCCACCGACCGAAATCGACGAACACCTGGAGTCGGTCAATGCGTTGGCCCGGTTCGTGAAAGCCAACATGCTCAACCGGGTGTATTAAGGAGCACGGACGATGCACTTCGATTTCGACCGCTGCCAGTTTGCCGAAACCGATCGCGCCCCCGATGCCCCTGCCCTGTGTGACAGCCAGCGCGCGCTGCACTGGGCCGGCCTTGCCGAGGCGGTCGAGGGCTGGTGTGCACGAGCCATGGCGCAGGGCATCGCGCCGGGCACGGCGTTGGTGCTCAGCGGGCACAAGCAGATCGAGTTCGTCGTCGCCATGCTCGGCTGCCTGCGCCTTGGCGTGACCTACGTACCGGTCGACAGCATCAACCCGCCGCCGCGCCTGCAACGCATCATCGAACTGGTCGGCGCCGGGCACTGCTACGACGCCGAGCAGGATGCCTTCCGCACCACCGAGGCCGCCGCCGTGCCGCTCAAGGAGGCGGGCCTGGCCTACATCATGTTCACCTCCGGCAGCACCGGTGACCCAAAAGGCGTGCAGATCGGCCGCGACAGCGTGGCGCTGTTCGCCGGCTGGATTCGCGACTGCCTGGCGTTGGGCGAAGCGCCGTGCTTCATGAACCAGATGCTGTTCAGTTTCGATTTCTCGCTGTTCGACCTGTGTGGCGCGCTAGCGCTGGGCGGGCAGTGCGTGCTGTGCCCGCGCGAGGTGATCGCCGACCCTGAACAGTTCGTCGGTTATCTTGCCAGCAGCCAGGTCAACGTCTGGGCCTCGACGCCCTCGTTCGTGCGCCAGCAACTGCTCAACGACGACTTCAACGCCCAGCACCTGCCGACGCTGAACACCTTCGTGTTCGGCGCCGAATCGCTCACGGGCGCGTTGGCCAACCAGCTGTGGCAGCGCTTCCCCTCGGCGCGGATCATCAATTCCTACGGCCCCACCGAGGCGACCTGCTCGACCACCTGGATCGAAATTCTCCCGCCGCTGGAAGGCTCGACCCAGCCGCTGTCGATTGGTCGCGCCAAGCCTTATGCCGAGCTGTTGCTCGATGACGGCGAACTGTGCATCGCGGGCGACCATGTCATGCGTGGCTACCTCAACCGCCCCGACCTGAGCGCCGCCGTGCTATTCGACCATCACGGCAAGCGCGCCTACCGCAGTGGCGACCTGGCCGAGATCGACGAACAGGGCCGGGTGTTCTTCCATGGCCGGCGCGATGACCAGATCAAACTGCACGGCTACCGCATCGAACTGGGCGAAGTGGATGCCAAGCTGAGCGCCCTGCCCGGCGTCGGCCAGGCGGCGGCGATCGTTCTGCGGCGTCCGGACGGCACGGCGCTGCGTATGGTCGGCTTCGTCGAAACCCACGGCCACCTGCCCAAGGAAACCCTCGGCCCCCTGCCCGACGGCCTGGATGACTGGAAACAACGACTCGCCGCCAACGTGCCGGCGTATATGATTCCCTCGGAACTGCTGGCCTGCGGCGGCTTTCCTACGACTGCGTCAGATAAAGTCGATCGCAAGCGCCTGGCAGCGCTGTATCAACAGGCCCGCTCGAAAAAGCCCAAGGAAGCCCAATGACTATTCGTGCTGTGATGGCCGGCGTCTCGCTGCTGGTCGCTGCTGTATCTGCCCCCGTTTTCGCCGAGGGGCGCCTGGCCCAGCTGTATGCGCCGCGTGCCCCCGAAGGCTCGGCGTTCATCCGCGTGCTGCAAGCCGGCGAGAAGTCGCTGAGCGTGCAGGTCGGGCGCAACGCGCCGCAGAAGCTCGAAGCCGGTACCCGCGCCAGCGCCTACAACGTGGTGGAAAGCGGCAAGTCGGTGGAACTGCGCATCGGCGACGCCGTGGTCGGCAGCCTCAACCCGCCAGCCGGCAGCTACCAGAGCGTGTTGCTGGACAACGGCAAGCTGGTGGTGCTGAACGACCAAAGCGCCGGCGACGATGCGCTCAAGGCCGAGCTACGTTTCTACAACCTGGTCAGCGACTGCCCAACCGCCGCACTGGCGGTCGAGAATGGCCCGGCGCTGTTCACCGATGTGGCCGTCAATACCAGCCAGGCCCGCGCCATCAACCCGGTCAAGGCCAGCCTGAGCGCCAGCTGCGTCATGGCCAACAGCCAGACGCTGGAGCTGCCGCCGCTGCAACCGGGCGACCACTACGCCCTGTTCCTCACCGGCAGCGCCAGCCAGCCGACCTTGCACGGTGAACTCAGCCGCACTGCACCTTTCACTCGGTGAACCCCATGCGTTCGATCTTCCGCGACGACCACCTGCAGTTCCGTGATCAGGTACAGCGCTTCATCACCGAGCGCATCCTGCCCCACTACGCCGAGTGGGAGCGCGACGGCATCACGCCGAAATCGCTGTGGACCGACGCCGGCGCCCAAGGCCTGCTCTGCGCCGGGCTGCCCGAGCCCTATGGCGCGGGCGGTGATTTCGCCCACTCGGTGGTGGTGATCGAAGAACTGGCCCGAGCCAACTGCCTGGGCATCGGCTTTTCCATCCATTCCGACATGGTCGCGCCGTATCTTTTCCACCTCGGTACGCCTGAGCAGAAAGACCGCTGGCTGCCGGCCATGGCCGCTGGCGAGCTCATCGGCGCCATCGCCATGACTGAACCCGGCGCCGGCAGCGACCTCAAGGCGATCCGCTGCCGCGCCCGCCGTGAGGGCGAGCATTACGTGCTCAACGGGCAGAAGACCTTCATCACCAATGGCGTCAACGCCGGCCTGATCATCGTCGCGGCCAGCACCGACCCCGACCTCGGCGCCCTGGGCATCTCGTTGTTCTGTGTCGAGGCCGGCACGCCCGGCCTGAGCAAAGGCCCGGCCATGGCCAAAGTCGGCCAGCATGCGCAAGACACGTGCGAGCTGTTCTTCGACGACTTGCGCATTCCTGCCGACTGCCTGCTGGGTGAAGAGAACGCCGGCTTCAAGCACATGGCTGTGGAGCTGGCCCGCGAACGCCTGGCCATCGCCCTGCGCGGCGCTGCCCATG